>NZ_JAVMBW020000001.1:0-879095 GCF_031631895.2 Aequorivita marina | reverse complement strand
AGCACTGGATTTAAAGGCGAGTTCCTAAAATTTAGGGGACGAACAAAAAATTTAGAGAAAATTTCGTAAGCCTAGATTTTTTTGGTTCGTTTTTTCATCAATGGAAAAAATGAACAGGTTAAATATTTAGGACAGGATTGAAGGAAAAATAATGCTAGCCTAGGGTTTTTATCCACAAAGTACACAAGAGCGCATCTTTTCTCTATGTTCTCCATACCGTTGTGGTTATTTTTTTACAACACCGCACGTTAAAACCACTACTTAACCTGAAACAAACATCACTTAATAACCTCAATAAAGAAAGCCTTTGTTACATGGTTAATTATAAGCGTTTCCTTTATCTTTGCATCACATTAAAAAAAGCTATGATTTCTACACCGAGAGAAAATTCCGTTCAATTGAATACAATAGAAGACGCCATTGAAGACATCCGTAATGGGAAGATGGTAATTGTAGTAGATGATGAAAACAGAGAAAATGAAGGCGACTTCATTGCCGCTGCAGAAATGGTTACTCCCGAAATGATAAATTTTATGGCAACCCACGGCCGCGGGCTTATATGCGCACCGTTGACTGAAGACCGCTGCAACGATCTGGAGCTAAACATGATGGTAGAAAACAACACGGTTTTACACCATACACAATTCACCGTTTCGGTAGATTTGATAGGCCATGGCTGTACAACGGGAATATCAGTCCACGATCGTTCCAAGACTATCAAATCTTTAGTAGATGGAAACACAAAAGCTTCCGACCTAGGAAGACCGGGGCATATTTTTCCGTTACGCGCTAAAGAAGGTGGGGTTTTACGCCGAACCGGACATACCGAGGCAGCCATAGATCTAGCACGCTTGGCAGGGCTTGAACCAGCAGGTATTCTGGTAGAGATTCTTAATGAAGATGGCACCATGGCACGACTTCCGCAATTGATTGAAGTTGCTAAAAAATTCGACTTAAAACTGATCTCCATTGAAGATTTAGTAAAATACCGCATGGAGCACGATTCCTTGATTGAAAAGAAAGAGGATTTTAATATCAAAACTAATTTTGGCGATTTTAGGCTACGAGCATATAAACAAACCACCAACGACCAAATTCATCTGGCGCTTACCAAAGGCACTTGGGCTGAAAACGAACCCGTTTTAGTACGAGTGAACGCCACTTTAGTAAATAGCGATATCTTAGGTACACTTACCAATAATGCCGAAAAGAAGCTTGATGATATGTTTAAGGTAATCAATCAAGCGGAAAAAGGCGCTATTGTGTTTATAAACCAACAGAGCCAATCGCTCAATCTTTTAAATCGCCTAAAAGATTTAAAAGAAAACCAAACACCTGATAAAATTGCCAAAGCCCCCCGGATTGCAATGGACAATAAAGATTTTGGTATTGGCGCCCAGATATTACACGATTTGGGTATTCACAAACTACGATTAATCTCCAATAGCGAACAGACCAAACGTGTTGGGATGATAGGCTATGGTTTGGAGATTATAGAATATGTAGGATATTAATATTTTTATCAAAATACTATAACAGCTATTTTTTTATATTGAAATAGCCTTTGGGCATTTTAGAATCCATCACTAATTTAATTATTCGTTTAGTATGCGCTTTATGGTTTCAGCCATTTTCGCAGCTCTTTCTTTCACTTGATTTTCGGTCCAGCCTATTTTTATCAATGAGGAAAGCGTTCTGCCCATTACAGCATCACTTTTTGAAAAATCGGTATTGTTTAAATCCTGAATTTGGTTTTTCACTTCGGAAGAAAGGTTTCCTAGCGATTTTAAGTTTCTTAAATGTTCCCAACCATTTATGTAGTGCCAATTGTTGCTATACCAATAAAAACAAGCATCAACACCAGCTTCAGATAAAGCCTTATGTGCTTTCTTGGTCAATTCTTCAGTTGGAAGAAAGAAACTTAAAAACGAATAATTCTCCTCCCCTCCTTCTGGAACATTTCTAAAGGTAACGCCTTCAATATCTTCTAAGGCATTGCGAAGAATGGTATAGTTTTCCTTTTGGGTTTTTAAAATTTCGTCTAATTTATCTAACTGTGCCAACCCAACTGCGGCGTTCAATTCTGAAATTCTAAAATTATAGCCCAAAAACGGATGCGTTTCAGCGCCGCGGTCATTACCTATGTGGTCGTGACCGTGATCTTGGTAATGGTCTGCATGTAGGGCGTATTTTTTATTATTGGTCAATACTGCGCCACCTTCGCCACAAGTTATTGTTTTTACATAATCGAAGGAGAAACAACCTAAGTCGCCATAACTCCCCAGGGGTTTACCATCGTAGGTGCCACCAATTGCTTGGCAGGCATCTTCTAAGAGAATCAAATTATGTTTTTTACAAATTGCTTTAAGCGCTTTTAAATCGGCCATAGAGCCACACATGTGTACAGGCATTACACATCTGGTTTTATCTGTGATAGCCGCTTCCACAGCTTTCGGATCAAGCGTAAGCGTGTCGTCAATATCAACCAAAACAGGAACTGCTCCCAAGGCCAAAATAGATTCAAAACTGGCCACAAAAGTGAAGGTTGGCATAATAACCTCATCTCCTGCTCCTATCCCGGCCGATGCAAGTGCAACAGTCAATGCAGCTGTTCCGCTAGAAACCAACTGGCAGTATTCTGCATCCATACGTTTAGCAAAAGCAGTCTCAAATTCTTTGGCTTTCCAGTGGTTGTTACGCATTCCGTCAAAACCGTAGCGCATTAAAACGCCTGTTTCTAATACTTCGTTTACTTGTTTGCGCTCTTCGGCGCCAAAAATTTCAAATCCGGGCATAAATAGTTGTTTTCTTGTTTCTTATTCTAAAAAATAAATCTAATATATTTTAACTAATCACTTAAATTCAAGCGTTAATTCATCTACGCCACGACGCACTTTCTTTAGTTTCTTAAAGAAATCAGATTCGTCGCGATAACCAACGGGTAGGACAATTACAGACTTTAGTCCCATTTTATCCAAGCCGAGAAAATCATCGTATTTTTCAGGCTGAAATCCTTCCATGGGGCAAGCGTCTATTTTTTCAACAGCGCATACCGTAAGCAGGGCGCCAAGGGTTAAGTACAATTGATTTATCATCCAATCTTTTATTTCTGAGCTATCTTTTTCAGTAAAGGAATCTATCATGTTTTTTTCAAAGGGCTCGAGCACTTCGCGGGGTGTTTTTCGGGTACCTTCAACTCTTTTAAAATGATCAACGATAAAATTTTCATCAATACGCTCTTCAATACATAAAATTAAAACTTGCGAAGCATCGCGCACTTGGGGTTGGTTATAGGTAAATGGCATTAATTGCTGCTTAGTTTCAGCATTACTAACCACTACCAACTTTAAAGGCTGCAATCCGAAGGAAGTAGCCGTAAGGTTAAAGCTCTCCTTAAGAATATTGAGTTTCTCTTCGGAAAGTTTTTTTGAGGGATCAAACTTTTTTGTGGCATAACGCCATTGCAATTTTTCAATTATAGTAGAAGTCATTTAGAAAAAATGAATTAGTATTATATGCAAAAATAGCGATAAAACCCTCAGTCTAAAAATTGAGTAAGTACCCGGTTTTCAATACAATAAATTTAGATGCACAACGAAATATATGAAATAGCATTTGATGGATCTCTTTTAATGAAATAGCAATCAGAAAAAAATATGGTAAAAAGTGAAAAAAGATTCGTAAAATCGAAAAAGCTTTTTATATTTGCAGTCTCTTAAGTAAAACCCTTGAGGGTAACAGTTCCGGAAGACGGATTATAGAAATAATAAAAATATTAATTGACCAAGGAAGAATGGCAGAGTGGTCGAATGCGGCGGTCTTGAAAACCGTTGAGGGTCACACCTCCGGGGGTTCGAATCCCTCTTCTTCCGCAAAAGGAAACCCACGATTGTTTTAATCGTGGGTTTTTTATTTGGTACAACGACTCAAGCCATTTCGGCTTGAAAGAAGTGGAGCTAAGTAAAAAACCAAGCAGCGTCTTTTTCTGACGATGCGTTGGTTTCCATGCTTGCTCAGGACACCCTAAATGGGATCATCACAGATAATCCCTCTTCTTCCGCAAAAGGAAACCCACGATTTTTTCAATCGTGGGTTTTTTATTTGGTGCAACGACTCAAGCCATTCCGGCTTGAAAGAAGTGGAGCCAAGTAAAAAAACCAAGCAGCGTCTTTTTCTGACGATGCGTTGGTTTCCATGCTTGCTCAGGACCCCCTAAATGGGATCATCACAGATAATCCCTCTTCTTCCGCAAAAGGAAACCCACGATTTTTTCAATCGTGGGTTTTTTATTTGGCGCAACGACTCAAGCCATTCCGGCTTAAAAGAAGTGGAGCCAAGTAAAAAACCAAGCAGCGTCTTTTTCTGACGATGCGTTGGTTTCCATGCTTGTTTAAGATACCTTCTTGGGATCAACGAAGTTAATCCCTCTTCTTCCGCTAAAATCCCCAGGTAATCTGCGGATTTTTTTGTTTATGTACACCACTTATATTCTTAAAAGCGAAAAAACAGGAAGTTACTATTACGGTCACAGTGCTGATATTCATAATAGGCTTAAAAGACATAATGGTGGTTATGTACGCTCTACTAAAAACAAGCGGCCTTGGGGTATCCATTATATGGAAGAGTTTTCAACTAAATCTGAAGCATACAAAAGAGAACTGTTCTTTAAGTCCATCGATGGATACAATTGGTTGAAAAAGAATAATATTATTTAAGACTGAGCATTTTACAAAACCTAAAAAAGAAAATACAAATTCCCCCAGATCAAATGGCTGACTGGCTAGTTCCGATACAGCTTCTTCAATTTCTACTACATTCATTACAAGTATTCCGTGTAAATATCTACTTTATTGTAGTAAAGTCTTTTTCAATTTTGTCAATAATATGTTCTGGAATCTCTATTCCTGTAGCAACTTCTGGCCACCTAGACCGTAATTCTTGCACCTCTTCAATAATACCTTTTGGGTTTTTAATCGCAAATTCCTCAGCAATGTTGAGCAAATCTTTTAAGGCTATCTCAGTACGCTTTCCATTAATAGACAAAGCTCTCGAAGTGGTTTTATATGCAAAAAAGGGATTGAGCACATAGGTTAAATCGTAAGCAGGACCTAAGTTCCAACTATTAGCTTCCTTATTATAGATAAAACTGTGGTTTTTTAGATGGTCATCTACGTTTCTAAAAACAACATTAAATACCATACGCTTAAACAACTGCTGTAAGTCTTTATGTGGCACTTCCAGCCCTAATCCTACTTTAAAAACATTCTCATAAGAGGAATTTTCTGGTTGACTTTTAAAGTCCCAACCCGTTAAACCCGTTACGGTTAATACATGCTGTTTTTCTCCGTTTTGTCTGTCATATCTAAGTGTGGCGAAATGCTTGTCTTCAATTAGCTTGGATGGCATCATATCGATCCCTGCTTCTTGCGCTAGCAAATAATAGGCGTATTCTACTTTTTCTCTGTTGTAGCCATCGCTATCGTCAAGGTGTAGCTTGACTAAATAGTGATTATAGTGGGCGCTTGTTTCTCTATCTCCCGCTATGATTCTACCTGTTTCTTTATGCTCTGAGATTAAGATTTTAGGTCTTGCACCACCGGCAGAGCTTCCTATTTTAAAAACGTTTAGTAATGATAATTCATCAAGGGAAGCTCCAGATGTATCGTCCTTTAGGTTTAAAACCTTTTCTAAAATGCTAACAATGTCATCAATGTTGATAGAAGTAGTATTTGGCAATTCTTTCACAGGTTTGTATTCCAAAGCTCCCATACCACGGTCAGCCACGTAAGCGAGCTGCTCTAAAGGGGTTACTTTCTGAATACCTCTCGCTGTTAACCATTCTTGAAAAATGATATTACCAAAAGTATCTGGTAACGAATCTGCAATCATAGGCGGTAAACCTTGAAAAGTGTCTTGATGGTATTCCGCAAAAACTTGTACTGGCTTTGTCCGTTTGAATATAAACGGAAATAGTTTTGAATATTGACCAGACTCTAAGAATTCAGGATTATATTGAAAAAATGATTTTCCCTTATCTATATCATAGCCTAGTTTACCAATCTCTTGGCCAAAAACAATTACATCAATAATCTTATCTCTAGCCATCTATTAATACAGTGAAATGTCGTTTTGTTCAACAATAACTTTATCTATTTCCTTAACTATAGATTGTAACTTCCCAAAATGATTTGCTACTTTTAAAATATTGTCGAGTGTAGCATTTTTACCATTTTCAATATTTTGAATGGTTGTGCTCGAGACGTCAAGTACTTTAGCGAGTTCATCTCTAGAGAGCCCATTTGATTTGCGAAGTGCCTTACACGCCTCGCCAATCTTGACTTTCACATCTTTTATCGTCGTCACCTCAAACATATTAACCAATATAATGGTTAAATGTACGCTTTTTAATAGATATTTACCATTATAATACTAAATATTTTATTTGGCAGAATAACCATTTTAAGCTTTACCGTATGAAAGTGGAAAGATCGAACCTTAGTAAACTCATCCCACACAACACAGCTTGTATTCATTTATACGAATCTGAACAGCTATTTTCAAGAATTTTCTCTCCCCAAACGCATGTTGCAAAGGGCTATTTAGGAGGCACTGAAATTGAGGCGGTTTTTATGAATCAACCCCACTTGTTTCCCGGTCGATTTTGAGGGATGTTTATAGAGCAAGCAGCTACTTTTTACCAATAGTTGCTTTTTTGTTAGGGATCAAGTCCGAAAATTGCCTCATAAATATAGAATTAATAGACCATATTCCCCCGGATATATTGCTTTTATACCGAACAAGAATAAGTCAAACCGCGAATTCAATAGTAAAACGTAAACAAATTAAAATATCTAACACAGGTGAACGTTTGGAATAATAAATACATCAAATGAATATCCAAATAAAACACATCCCATTAATAGTCGCAGAGTATGATGAAGCGATTGAATTTTTCACACAAAAACTCAATTTTAATGTAATTGAAGACACCCCCATTTCCGAACATCAAAGATGGGTGCTTATCGCTCCAAATGACGCTTCAAAATTTAGTCTGCTACTATCAAAAGCATCAACTGAAGAAGAAAAAAATGCGATTGGCAATCAGTCTGGAGGCAAAGTATTTATAATAATGCACACCGATAATTTGGATCGAGATTTTAATCAGTACAAAAAGCAAGGAATCGAATTTATCCAAGAACCAAAAGCTCAGCCATATGGAAAAGTAGCCATCTTCAAAGACTTATATGGTAATCTTTGGGATTTGATTGAACCGGTAGCGTCAAGCGACTCCTAATGCATAAAAAACTATTCAATCTGTCTTGCTTTCCCTGCTATTATCCCGGTAAAAATCAAGACAAAACCCATTACCAATAATAAGATTAGCGAAAATATCCAGGATTGTGAAATATCATATGAAGCACCAAAAATAGGTGGCCCGCAAGCGGCGATAAAATATCCAAAACCTTGTGCCATCCCAGACATTTCGGTAGCCTGTGTTGTGTTTTTGGTTCGTAAAACTAAAAACAACATCGACAAGCTATAAGCTAAACCACTTGCCAAGCCAATTAATATACACCAGAGCATAATATACTCTGTTTTAAAAACCAGAATTCCCAAAATTCCTATAGAATAGAATACACCAATTAAACCTACGAGCAGCTTTTGATTCTTCATCTTGTCGGCTATAATAGCGCCCAAAAGTGCCATAGGGAGTTGAGCAAAATGAACATAGGATAGCACCCAACCCGAATCTCCTTCAGACATACCCCAGGTTTGCATAATTTTTGGCAACCAAGCAGCAAGACAATAATACATTAAGGATTGTACTCCCATAAAAACTGTAATCGCCCAGGCTAAGCCAGATTTGTAAAGATGGGTGTCAAAGCCTCCTTCCATTGCTTTAAGTTTTGTGGCTTTCTTTTTACTTTTCACTTGTGGCAACCAGATAGGAATACTTATAAGCGCCAGGATAAGCCATACGCCAATAGATCCTTTCCAACCCAAGCCAGTAATTTGTCCCAGAGAAATACTGAATCCTGCAGCCAATGCAGCGGTTAAATTCATTACTACGGAATAAATACCCATCATAGCACCAACTTGATTGGGAAATTTATTTTTTATAAAAGCGGGCATAAGCACGTTGCCCACAGTGATTGCCATTCCGACTAAACCAGCGCCCAGAAACAAGGTGACGATGCTTCCCAATGAACGAAAAACGAGTCCGATACTTAATAATATAAGCGAACAGAGTAGCACGAGTTCCATTCCATACTTCTTTGAAAATTTAGGAACTACACCAGATAAGAGCGAAAATGCAATTAAAGGAATAGTCGTGATTAGCCCCGCAGCCGTATTGGACAGTGAAAAGGCCTTGCTTATTTGATCTACCACAGGACCAACAGAAGTGAGTGGCGCTCTTAAATTTGAAGCTACAAAAATAACCCCTATAAATAATAGCAGGGTTTTGGCATCTAATTTCCAGGAAATGCTTTTTATGTTCTTTCGTCTTTTAAGCTGCTGCGCATATTGAAATAATAATTGCATATAAAACGGTATTTTCTGTGTCTTTTATACAATTACAAACTGTAAAAATCTTCTTTTGGGCTGAATCTCTTGTTTCTAATAACAAACTCAGCAATGTTGTCATCGGCGTGTAAAAATCCGATAGGAAATGCTTGGTACATTTTTAAAATCATGGCTTCTGGCTGTTTTTGTTTTGTGCTTTTATGAATCTGAAAGCTAAGTCGGTCCAGCTTAAACCTATCAAAAATTAGATCTATCGTTTCTTTAAGGCTGTGCTGTATTTCTTTATCACTGCTATAATCATCAATAAGCTGAATTCTAATGCGGGCTTTTTTGCTTTGTACGATATCGCTCAACATTGCATAGCCAATCATTTCCTTGTTTTTAAGCAAGAGTATATAGTGATTGTTAGAAAAAGTAGCGTTTGAATTAAACTCAATATTTAAAAGCTTCAGAACATTAGATAAATCTTGCATCGTCCTGGTGGTAGTAACTTCTGCAGCTTGTAGAAACTCGCTGGTTATCCCATTAATCATTGCGGAATTTAAGTCTTTAAACTCCAGTTTGTCGGTGTTGTTTTTCTCGATAATCATAGCATCAGGATTTAATTTTAAAATGATTTAGCATTTTATTTATTTTACGTAACTGTTTACGTAGTTTGAAGTGCTAACTCGAAATTTTAGGGTTTTACTGTGTTTTGTCAGGTAGTTTTAAAAGAACTGAAACTAACTAAGAGTGATAATTAGCTAGTTTCAATTCAGTTTATTTTAAGTTATGAAGAATATTTTCTTGGCTATTTGATAGACTAAAAGAAGTAGATTATCCTCTTATTTGGATGATTTCTCCGTTTATCTTACCCTTGACGCTTTTTACATATCCATTAACCACTTTGTTCATTGGCACAGGGTTGTTTCCTGGAAACACATCTTTGTATTTTTCATAAGCGTCTTCCACCATATCAGACGAAACGACATTTACTCGCAACCCATTGTCAATCTCTAAAACGGCTGCTTTAACAAAACTGTGAATTCCTCCATTTACCATGGCAGCGCTGGTAGTCATCGCCACTGGTTCGGTTGCTAAAATTCCTGTGGTAAGCGTAATTGAGCCTTTTGGGTTTAGGTATTCTTTTCCTATTCTCACCAGGTTCACTTGCCCCATTAATTTGCTTCTTAAGCCAATGTAATAGTCTTCCTCCGTTAGCTCGTCAAAAGCGGCCCACTTTGCTTCTCCCGCAATGCAAATAATGGCGTCAAGTTTTCCGGTTTTTTCAAACATTTTTTGAATAGAATCACTATCCGCAATATCTACCTGAACATCTCCGCTATTGCGGCTTGCAATTAATACTTCGTTTTCTTTTTCAAAATGGGATACAACTTTTTTACCGATTGTTCCATTTCCTCCAATAATTAAAATTTTCATCGCTATATATTTTTAATTTGACAATAAATTTGCTTTTAACTCTCTTCTTGTAATTTATTTTCCATTCGTTCTTTAAAACTTAATTCTTCCATATTCAATTCCAGAATCTCAAGTTTTTCCAATAGCACATTGTCTTCTCCTAATAATTCTTCTATGGCTTGGCTTCCTAATTCCCATAATTTTTCCATTTCGGGTAATTCTTTTTTTGCTTTTTGTGAAAGACTGATTTGGTACTTTCTGTTGTCCTCTGGATCTTGAATTGATTTTAAATAGCCTTTCTTTTTCATCTTATTCACCAACTTAACAATAGCAGGATGGGAGAGCTGAAGCATTTCGGAAATCTCTGTGTTTGTTAAACTTTCGTGCTTTTGCAAAAGAGAAAAAACCATATGCCAATTCGGCTCTATCTCCAAACCTCTTTCTTTGTAGAATTCTTTGGTTTGATACACAAATAAATCGTTGAGCCTTTTAAGCCTTCCGGTCAACCCTGGGAACCCCATTTCTATTAAAAAATCATTTCTCATAGCAAACAATGTAATTGGTTACGCAAATATAGAAATAATAAAGTAACCAGTTACATAAAGTTTTATTAATGTTTTTTACTATCTATTTTAAGGAATAGCCGATAAGTTATTTGATGCTATAAATTGATTAAAAACAGAGTTCCGGGATTAACCGAACAATAAAGAAATCCCGGACATCAAAACTCAGATATCCGGGATTAATTTTTATGCTGTTTACTTCACAGCTTGCTTTATAGGCGTGTCACCACTCATAATTTCAAAGGTTTCCTGAGGTTTTATCGCATCTGGTAAAACTTCTACCAAAGTTTGGGCAACATCGGCTCTTGAGATATTACCGCTTTTACTCAGCTCTGCTATTCCGCCAGTTTGAATTTTTCCGGTTGCTTCTGCATTGGTCAGTGCACCAGGGTGTACGATAGAATAATCTATTCCGCTGGACTGTAAATAGGCATCGGCATTTTGCTTCGCCTTCAGATAGTCTGTGAGATCACCGCCTTGCGAAGGATCGTCGGTTCCGATAGACCCAAGCATCACAAACTTTTTAAGGCCGGATGATTTACAACCTATTTATCTCGGACATTTAGATATTGGGTTCCCATCGGGTTTTGGTGCCCATTTATTAAAAGGGGTCATATCAAAATTATCAACTTCATCCATGGATAAACCTAGTGCTTTTGCCACACCTTCACCATATTCTGGATCGGCTTTAAAGCAGTTTCTAATATGGCGAATTTGAATAAATTTTTCTGCTCCACCAACTTGAGCTGCTGTATTGTCAAACAACAATTGATCTTTTCCATCTGCTTTAATAATGCGGAACAAATTGCCTGGTTGGGTGTAATAATCCGTATCATCGTCTCTAAAATTGTGTGCATATGCGTCACCACTTAATGCTAAAGATGGTTCCTTTGCATCTGGTTGCTCTTGCCATTCGCCATAACTGTTTGGTTCATAATGTAAAGTACCTCCATGGTTGCCATCTACACGCATAGTGCCATCTCTATGGTTTGAATGATAAGGGCAGGTCGGTTTATTTACCGGAATTTGATAATGATTTACACCTAAGCGATAACGTTGGGCATCACCATACGAAAACAAGCGCCCTTGTAGCATTTTATCTGGTGAAAAGCCTATTCCAGGAACAACATTCGTTGGGTTGAAAGCGGCTTGTTCTACATCTTGAAAATAGTTTTCTGGGTTTCTGTTTAATTCAAATTCGCCAACAGGAATTAAAGGAAAGTCTTTTTTAGACCACACTTTTGTTAAATCGAAAGGATGGAAGCGGTATGTTTTTGCTTCCTCTTCGGTCATTACCTGAACAAACATCTTCCACTTCGGAAAATCTTTATTGTCAATGGCATCAAATAAATCTCTTTGCGATGACTCTCTGTCCATTCCAACTATTTTCATAGCTTCTTCATCTGTTAAGTTTTCAATGCCTTGTTGGGTAATAAAATGGAACTTTACCCAATGCCTTACATTATCGTTATTGATAAAACTATAGGTATGACTTCCAAAACCGTGCATGTGCCTGTATCCTTTCGGAATACCCCTATCACTCATAGTTATTGTAACTTGATGTAAGGATTCTGGCAATAAGGTCCAAAAATCCCAGTTGTTATTGGCACTTCGTAAATTGGTTTTTGGATCTCGTTTTACAGCGCGATTTAAGTCTGGAAACTTCATTGGGTCGCGAAAGAAAAATACTGGTGTATTATTCCCTACCAAGTCCCAGATACCTTCTTCAGTATAAAATTTTAATGCGAAGCCTCTAATATCTCTTTCAGCATCTGCTGCACCTCGTTCTCCAGCAACGGTAGAAAACCGGCTAAACATTTCTGTTTTCTTACCAACTTCACTAAAAATCTTTGCTTTGGTGTATTTTGAAATGTCATGCGTAACTGTAAAGGTTCCAAACGCACCTGAACCTTTGGCGTGCATTCGTCTTTCGGGAATTACTTCTCGATCAAAGTTTGCCATTTTCTCTAAAAACCAAGCGTCATGCATCAACATAGGCCCACGTGGTCCTGCGGTTTGTACGTTTTGGTTATCCCCCACTGGGGCTCCTGTTTGTCTTGTAAGTTTTGGTTTTTTGTTGTCCATGTTTCTTTAATTTGATTTGTGTTTCTATGACTTGTGTTGCTGTTTCTTTATTGTCTTTCTCGATTTTTTTAGGTGTTGCAAAGCATGTATTTAAAAACATTAGTGTCCGACAAAGATGTACGACCGCTTCGCTAAATAACTAACGACGTACGACTAGAACTGTAAAGTCTTGATAATTAAGTTAATTTCGTTATACATATTTTTAAAATGTTTATCCTTTATTGGAATCTCAATAGCAAGGTGTTATATTTTAATATTATTCTAAAAGCTTACTATTGTTGAAACAAGTGGTTTTTTAATTATTTTAATCGGACACTACTAATTTAAAAAGCAAATTCCAGATAAATACCACACATTATTAATCTATGCTCCCAAAGCTAACAATTTTATTTTACAGTTTTTAAATTGTTTTCGCTAAGCTCAATTTTACAAAAAGGTATGGGGGTTGCGTACTTGTCTGCCTTAGAAGATATGACCGTCAGTTTTCCTCCTTATTAGACTCATAATTAAAAGCCCGATTAGTATAATATTTGCCCAAATTGCAAACTTTTTTATTCCTTCATTTTTGTCAGTTTCGTTTGTCAGTTTTTTTGCGATTTCTACATTTTCTGATATAACGATTTCGTTTCCGGTAATTGTAAAGTCAAAATCACTTTCCTTTTCCGTAACAATATTTAGGTATTCAATTTCGTTATTCTCGTTTTTTGCTACTATCCAAAATATAGAATGATCATTATCAAACCAAAAATCTGATGTTTCATTTGGTTTAAGTTCGGTGTCATAATGCACAAAGTTTCCTTTTCCGCTCCATTCGTTATCCCAAAAGGTGATTGTATAAATTTTTAAGTTTTTTTCCGTTAAATTTTCAGTCCGAACATTAACTGGAGTGGACGCTCCAAATGCATTATCAAACAGGCTATTTAATCCAAGAACCAAAAGACCAATTAAAATTCCTGCAATTACGAGTACTTTGAAACCGCAATTGCATTCTTTTTCTACAAAATACTTAATCAATAAGATTACAAATAGAAGTAAGGCTGAATATAATAATAGCGGCATTATTTTTTAAATTGGTGTCAACCTGTTACGTATATAATAAGTCCTAAGCAAAAAGATGATAACTTTTCCATCATAAAACAAATCAAATAATTAGGCGACATTGGAAATATTGTTCACCAAAGTTATTATTTGAAAAATTGGAATTCAATCTTCTTGGGCATAAAATGTATCCCTATAAATTTAGTTTTTGCTTTAATTTGATGTTCTACCGCTGGTGGTACAACAAAGGCATCACCTTCTTTTAGAAGTTTGTCTTCCCCATGTATTTTCAAGATGCACTCTCCTTCTTGTATAAATAGTATTGACTCCATATTTGCAAGGTGTTTAGGCAATAAGTCGCCTGCACTCGCTTGCATTTGTTTAGCAACCAAGTTGGTACCCGAAGTAAGCAATTTTACATTAGGTTTTGTCACTTTTTCCATTTTAAAAGATTTTTTAGTTTAACAACTTTATTAATATTTGTGTTCAGTTATAATACGGTTTTTCTTAACTGCCGTACCACATGTAAGAATATAAGCATTCTACTTCAAAAATACCAAACGCTTTTATTAAACTACGCCCCTCCAAAACCAACAAACGATTGCTACAATTTTTAAAAGACTACGCTAAAATCAGTTTTAAAAATTATGGGCTTGTGCAACGGTTACCAGTGTTGGCATCTGGCCCGTTCACAGGTTGTCGAGTTTGCTGCAAACTTTGTTTATATGGTCGATTCCGTATAAAAGCTCAGATTCGTTAATGTTCATCCACTGAAAAAGTTGAAGTATCGTTACATAGTGCTGCCTTGCGTAGGTTGAATCTTTTTTCGATTCGGAAGGTTTGAAGCAGATCGGTTCATGGTGGGCGATCCGGTTTCTGAATTTATTGATTTTTGCAAGTTGGTTGAACACATAATTTTGGTTATACTGTATTGTCGCGCTACTTTTTGGTTTGGAAGGAAATATACCCAGTAAAATCCTGCCCGTTGCGTTATACTGTCGTTGTGCAAATAGGTATCTCCAAAATCCGAATCCCAGTAGCAAATAAAAAATTACACTTAAAAGGACATCCCTTTAGAACGTGGTTTTTTATTTTACTCTTTCAGAAAACATTTCCTTTTTAAATTGAAAGTTGATATTTGGAATTTGATCCAGATAGCTATCGCAATTTCCTTTAGTATTTCGTAAATTCGTTGCTTGAAATGAAATACACATAAATTTAAGTAATGAGCAAATACGACGTTATAGTTTTAGGAAGCGGACCGGGTGGATATGTTACTGCCATTAGAGCTTCGCAGTTAGGTTTAAAAACCGCCATTGTTGAAAAAGAGAACCTTGGAGGAGTTTGTTTAAACTGGGGGTGCATTCCCACAAAAGCACTTTTAAAAAGCGCGCAAGTCTTTAACTATCTAAAACATGCAGACAGTTACGGCCTTACCATAAAAGAATTTGACAAGGACTTTGGAAAAGTAGTTGAGCGAAGCCGTGGTGTTGCGGAAGGCATGAGTAAAGGTGTTCAGTTTTTAATGAAGAAGAATAAAATTGACGTAATCAATGGCTTCGGAAAATTGAAAACCGGCAAAAAAGTTGATGTTGACGGAAAGGAATATTCAGCAGACCACATAGTTATTGCTACCGGCGCACGATCTCGCGAATTGCCAAACCTAAAACAGGATGGCAAAAAAGTGATTGGTTATCGCGAAGCAATGACCTTAAAAAAGCAGCCTAAAAGCATGATTATTGTTGGTAGTGGTGCTATTGGCTCTGAGTTTGCCCATTTCTATAATGCCATGGGAACTGAGGTTACTATTGTGGAGTTTTTGCCAAACCTTGTTCCGGTGGAAGACGAAGACGTATCAAAACAATTTGAGCGGTCTCTTAAAAAATCAGGAATTAAAGTGATGACCAACTCCTCAGTTGAAAAACTGGATACTTCAGGGAAATTGGTTAAAGCTACCGTAAAAACCAAGAAGGGAGAGGAAACACTAGAAGCTGAAATTGTTCTTTCTGCCGTTGGCATTACTTCCAATCTTGAAAACATTGGTTTAGAAGATGTTGGTATTGTTACCGATAAAGGAAAAATAATGGTAAATGATTTTTATCAAACCAATATTCCAGGATACTATGCCATTGGTGATGTTGTTCCTGGTCCTGCCCTAGCCCACGTTGCTTCTGCAGAAGGGATTACCTGTGTAGAAAAAATTGCTGGTCTTAACGCAGAGCCCATTGATTATGGAAACATTCCAGGGTGTACTTATGCTAGCCCAGAGATTGCAAGTGTTGGTATGACCGAAAAACAAGCCAAGGAAGCCGGTTACGAGCTGAAAGTTGGGAAATTCCCTTTTTCTGCAAGTGGAAAGGCGAGCGCATCTGGCGAAAAAGATGGTTTTGTAAAAGTGATTTTCGATGCCAAATACGGCGAATGGTTAGGTTGCCATATGATTGGTGCTGGAGTTACCGATATGATTGCCGAAGCCGTCTTGGGAAGAAAACTTGAAACCACAGGCCACGAAGTGCTTAAAGCTATCCACCCCCACCCTACTATGAGTGAGGCCGTGATGGAAGCCGTTGCAGATGCTTATGGCGAAGTGATACATTTATAGATGTGAGATGTGAGATGTGAGATGTGAGATGTGAGATGTGAGAAAAATAAAAAAAGCCGCAACAATTGCGGCTTTTTTTATGGATAGGTTTTAGCTTCTATCTCGCTTTAAGGATTAAGGGACTAAGCTCTGCAATGCCAATTCATAGCTCTGCAAACCGAAACCTATAATTACGCCTTTTGCATTGGGTGAGATATAACTTTTATGCCTAAAATCTTCCCTAGAAAATGTATTTGAAATATGCACTTCTATTACCGGTGTAGCTATTGCTTTTACGGCATCAGCAATACCAACAGAAGTATGTGTATAGGCCGCTGCGTTAAGTATTATTGCTTCATAGGCGTTTCCGGCCTCTTGAATCTTGTCTATTAGTTCACCTTCAATATTAGATTGAAACTGGTCCAATTCCACAGCTGGATACTTTTTTTGCAGTTTTTCAAAAAAAGCGTTGAAAGTTTCGTTTCCGTAGATATTATTTTCGCGGTTACCGAGTAGGTTAAGGTTGGGGCCGTTGATGATAATTATTTTCATTTTATAAAGATAGAAATTAATTGCAGCAAAACTTCGCTTTCAATAGAATTCCAGAATTAGTACATTTTTAATAAGCCACCTAAGTCACGAATGACTAACATTAAAAAGGATGTGCGGCTCATCTGTTTTTCTAAATCTCACAAATATATTGAAGCTAATTCGAAAAATCCCCAAGCTATTCTAGTTCAAACAAAAAGCAGGAGCGAATTGCCCCTGCTAAAATAATCAATAATTAAAAAAAATAGTTAGAACGAATACCCGGCCGAAACCTGGAATACGTTACTTTGATTGCTGAAATTAGATTCATTATCATCATTTACATCTAACAAACCTTTATTATATCGAAGACTAAAGAAAACCCCCATATTCAATCTATAAGTGGCCCCTACCGCAATAGCAGCGTCAAAACTTTTAAATGCCTCTTTAATATCTTCATCATCTGATTTCGCACTAACCAGAACCCCAAAAGATGGCCCTAATTCTGCACTTAAACCTTCAATGATATAATATTTTGCTAAAACAGGAACACGGATATAATCTAATTTTAAATCTGCGTTACCCAGTGTGCCTAAACTCCAATCAGATCCTTCAGAAGAGTATAGTATTTCTGGTTGTAGCGCAAAATTTCCAGACAAGGGAATTTCGGCTAAACCACCAATATGAAAACTAGTTCTGGAGCCCAAAGATCCAACTCCATAACTGTCACCTCCAAGTGAAGCGACGTTAAGCCCCAACTTGGCACCTAAACGAATTTCTTGAGATTGTGAAGTGGTAAATGTAAGCGTTGCTACTGCAATAAAAAGTAATAATTTCTTCATAATGCTGAAAAATTTAAGTTAATTGACAATATAGTCATTTTAAAAATACTAAAAATTTTACAATATTAAGTTTTATCTCTTTTTATTATAAAATTGAACTCTGACAATTATCGTTTTTTTTAATTGACCTCTTGTCTATATTTTAATACAAACATATTTACCTATGCAGGAACAAACAACCCATAATTAGTATTCAGCAGCTTTGGTTTAGAATTTGGCAATGAATTATAACTGATAAATTCTCTTTTATGTTTCCCGCTTCCCTAAAACCGAGTTAGGTAAAAAAGATGGAAATAGAAATGGCAGAGAAACACCCTGCCAATCAGATTTAAAAATCATTACAATTCCATTCACAATAAGTACTTGGATCAATTTTAAAGCGCTAAACTTAATCAAGCTATCAGGAAACAAGTCTTGCATCTTTCAGCCCAGTGCCGGTTGCTGCGCTTGCCAAATTATCTTACACCCTAGTTGAAAAATACTAATAAAAGATAGTAGTATTACTTTAAAAAGAATATCCTGCAGAAAGCTGGATTACATTATTTTTTTGTGAAAACGAATCAACCTGAGAACTCCCAATATATTCAATATCTTCTGATATATCAGTAAGGCCAAGAATATATCGCGCACTAAAAAAGACACCATTATTTAACCGATAACCAGCTCCAATACCGAAACCAACATCCAAAGTTTTATAAAATTCCTTGGCGTCATTTTCAAAAGATACCGCTTCTCCTTCTCCAGGGCCACCCAATTCAATAGCCTCCCCTTTTGCCTTTGCCGAAACCAAAACACCAAACTGAGGCCCAGCTTCAATACTTAAACCATCAATTAAATAATATTTCGCCATAATTGGAACATTTATATAATTGAGTGTGAGTGTAGATTCATATTTGGTTCCAAATCCCCCGTACGGAATATCGTTGTAATCTTCGCTTGCACCTTGTGAGGAATACATAATTTCTGGTTGTACGGCAAATTTTTCATTTATAGGTATTTCTACCACGGCACCTAGATGAAACCCCGTGAGCATATCATAATCACCAGTATCGTCACCTCCAATGGAAGCAAAGTTAACACCAGCTTTAGCGCCAATACGCACTTCTTGAGATTGAGCCGTTGAAATGGCAAATGTAAACCCCACAGCAAAAAGTAATAATTTTTTCATAGTTATAAATTCTTTGGTTAATTAAACACCAAATAAACAACTATTCTAAGCTCCTTCCTACATAAAATTGCATTTAAATTATTGTGTTAATTGCAAAAGCCATCCTAACAGAACGGCTTTTATATCAAGGTAGTATTAAGCAAGACACTATATTAAAAGGAGTACCCAGCTGATAATTGAAATACATTATTATGATTATTTAAATCAGATCCATCAACATCATTAAGGTTAGGAAGCACCTACGGCTATTTCATAGAAATATCTTTTTTGTTAAGCATCCAATAGAACTACATATAACTTAAACGATATAGACCTTTTTTTATTTTAAGGAAAAAGAACCGCTATTTAGCAAAACAGAAAGGTATTCCTGAAATATATTTCATTAAAAAAGCCACCTAAGGAAGGCGGCTTCGACTATTTTTATATGTAAAAGCCTTCTTACAAAAATGAAAATCCTGCAGTTATGGTTACATATTTAAGGCGTCCATTCGCTTTTAAATCGCCAGTAACATCGGTAAAACCCAAATGGTAGCGAGCATCTAGACGAATACCATACGGCAAGTCATAGCCCACACCAAATACCCCTGAAAGGTCCGATTGGGTAGCCTCAGTCGATATATCCTCATCGCCTATAGTCGCTTTAAGTTCAGAATCTAGCAAATACCCATACTGCGGACCTATTTGAATATTGAAACCTTCTTCAGCCACTAAGTAATACTTAAAAACCACCGGAACGGTTATATAGTTAAGGTCAAAATTTGCTCCTGCCCTATTTATTTCAGCTCCCAGCTCAGAAAACAGTATATCTGCTTGAACTCCAAACTTGTCTGAAAAAGTTATTCCCGCGAAAACGCCTGCCTGGAGCCCCTTTTTATACTTTAGGTTTAATGACGGCAAATTTCTTATGTTAGAAAAGTTAATACCTCCCTTAACACCAAGATCAATATTTAATCCTTGTGAAAAAGATGTGGTTCCTATAAACATAATAAATACTGCAAGAATCAATTTTTTCATAACAGTTGGGTTTTCGGTTTTAGTTTAGCCGCAAATATAAGTTAATCTAAATTTTAAAATGGACTTACTTTTTATTTCCTTGCTTAATTGCAGTAAATTTAGAGAAATACCGAGCAAAACTCAATTTTTGGCATTAAAAAAGCCACTCAAAATGAGCGGCTTTTCTATAATTTTCTTTAGAATGGGAACTTATAAAAAGGAATATCCTAATGCCAGCGAGAATACGCTGTTCTTTCCATCTACGCCATCAACCTTTGAAACGTCTGTCAATCCAAAATTATAGCGGGCATCCAGACGAATACCAAAAGGAAAATCATACCCAGCACCAACAACTCCAGAAAGATCAAACTCTTCCGCCTTTGCATCAGTGTAAACATCGCCTAGATCAACAGATATTTTGTCGTCAACAATAAATCCGAATTGAGGTCCAGCCTGAATATTCAATCCTTTAAAAAGATAATATTTAAGTACTACAGGTACATTTATATAGGTAAGATCAAAATCTCCAAGTTTAAAATCAGCTCCTTGTTGTGAATACAGTAAATCTGCTTGTACACCTACCTTATCTGTAAACTTTATTCCTGCGAAAAGACCAGCTTGAAACCCTGTTTTATTCGAAAGGTTACTTGCATCTGAAATATTCGCAAAGTTGGCTCCAGCTTTTACTCCAAGATCAATACCCTGTGAAAAAGCAGTTGTTCCCATAAAGATTGCGACTATCGCTACGATTAATTTTTTCATAATAATATTTCTTGTTTATCAATTAAACGCAAAGATACCGCAATTGTTACGCCTTAGATAAGATTTAGTTTTTTGTTAACTATTGTGTTATGCCGATTAAACTTTTCATTATAAATTTGACTGTTCTACAAACAAAGTGGTATTATAGCACTATGAATTGGAAGCAAAGCTTAAAAGACTATCAAAATTATCTACGTTTGGAACGTGGCCTTTCAGAAAATTCTATTATCAATTACTCCCTAGATATAAAAAAACTGACAAAATGGTTAGCAACCAACAATATAAAGACCACGCCCATTGCAATTTCTGAGGAAAGCTTACAGCAATTTATTTATGATGTATCACATAATGTAAATCCACGCACCCAAAGCCGCCTGATTTCGGGGCTTAAAGGCTTTTTTAATTATCTAGTTTTTGAAGACTACCGAAAAACAAACCCCTTAGAATTAATTGAAGCTCCAAAAACAGGTCGGAAATTACCAGATACACTCGCCGTTAAAGAAATTGATAAACTTATTGCGGCTATCGACCTTAGCTCGCAACAAGGCGAACGCAACCGTGCTATTCTTGAAACGCTTTATGGCTGTGGCCTACGAGTTTCAGAGCTAACAGCGCTTAGAATTTCAGATCTTTATTTTGACGAAGGCTTTATCAAGGTTACGGGGAAGGGAGACAAGCAACGTCTGGTTCCCATTGGGCCCATTACCGAAAAGTACATTACAATTTATAGAAATGAAGTTCGCATACATCAAAAAATAGATCCGCAGGCAAAAGACACGCTTTTTCTAAACCGCCGCGGAAAACCGCTTACCCGAGCCATGATTTTTACTATTGTTAAACGACTGGCAAAAAGCGCTGGAATCCAAAAGAATATCAGTCCGCACACCTTTAGGCACTCCTTTGCCACACATCTTCTGGAAAACGGAGCCGATCTACGTGCCATTCAACAAATGCTTGGGCATGAAAGTATTACCACCACCGAAATTTATACTCATTTAGACAGAAAACATTTAACCGAAGTCATAAATCGGTACCATCCAAGAAAATAAAATTTGCTGACATTCTCGAGAAAGAATCATCCATCTAGGCAGCGATTCATCCAAACCTAAAACCCCGCTTCCTTGGTTAAATAAAACCTAAACTTTACTAAATGCTTTAATCTAGTCCTACTGTTTTGTAATTTCAAATTAGAAATATATAAACTAAAATACGATATAATGAAAACATTAAAATTCCAAAACGGAGATACAATGCACTCCATAGGCTTAGGTACTTGGAAAGCTTCTGGAAACGAATTAAAAAAGGCTGTAAAAGACGCCATTTATGCAGGATACCGCCATATTGATACCGCAAAAAACTACGGAAATGAAGAAGTTATCGGCGAAGCCCTGGCTGAAATTTTTGCAGAAGGCGAACTTTTTAGGGAAGATCTCTTTATAACCTCCAAACTTTGGAATGACGCCCACGCCGAGGGTCAAGTAATCCCAGCGCTACAAGATTCATTAAAGAAGTTGAAGCTCGATTATTTAGACCTTTATCTTATTCATTGGCCAGTTGCGTTTAGAAATGGAATTGATTTTCCAAAAAAACCAGACGACTATTTAACTCCTGATGAAGCACCGATAATCGATACTTGGAAGCAAATGGAAAAAGCCAAAACCGATGGCTTAACCAGACATATTGGGGTTTCTAATTTTAGTAAAAAGAAATTAGAAGATCTAATCTCAAAAGCTAGTTCTAAACCTGAGATGAACCAGATTGAACTTCACCCCTTATTGCAACAAGACGATTTAATAGCCTATTGCAAAAGTGAAGATATTCTCGTAACAGCATATTCTCCCTTGGGGTCTGGTGATAGGATCAAAGCTATGAAAGCCGAAGACGAACCTAATATGTTTGAAATTGATGTTTTAAAAGAGATTGCAAGAGACAGAAGTGCCATTGTTCCGCAAGTGCTTATTGCATGGCACAATCATAGAGGCTGCGCCGCCATACCAAAATCTACCACCAAAGATCACATTATCGCAAACTTTAAAGCGGCAGATGTAACCTTGACGGACGACGATATGAAAAAGATAGCCACACTTGATCGTCACTTTAGATACATAAACGGCAAGTTCTTTGAAGAGCCCTCTAAAGGATATAAGAACCTTTATGATGAATAAGCTTCTATTTGGCGAAGTTTCACTATAAACCATTAAAAAAGCTCCAGATTGGAGCTTTTTTAATTTGAAACATTTTCGTTCTCTCGTGGTAGGTTAGGCAGTTTACTTCGCAATATTAACCGCTCTTGTTTCACGGATTACGGTAACTTTTACTTGCCCCGGATAAGTCATATCTGTTTGAATTTTTTGCGAAATTTCAAAAGAAAGCTGAGCTGCCTTTTCATCATTCACTTTTTCACTTTCAACCATTACCCGTAGTTCACGCCCCGCTTGAATTGCATAGGCCTTATTAACGCCATTAAACCCAAAGGCAATAGCCTCTAAGTCCTTCAAACGCTGAATGTATGAGTCTAACACTTGACGTCTTGCTCCAGGTCTTGCTCCGCTAATAGCATCACAAACCTGAACGATTGGCGCAAGTAAATTTGTCATTTCAATTTCGTCGTGGTGAGCACCAATTGCATTACACACTTCTGGTTTTTCGCCATATTTCTCTGCCCATTGCATTCCTAAAAGCGCGTGAGGCATTTCGGTTTCAGTTTCAGGTACCTTCCCAATATCGTGAAGCAATCCTGCACGTTTAGCCAGTTTAGCATTTAACCCGAGTTCCGCAGCCATTACCCCGCATAGTCTTGCAACTTCGCGTGAATGATGCAACAGGTTTTGGCCGTAAGAAGAACGATACTTCATACGTCCCACAGCTTTAATTAGCTCTGGATGTAATCCATGAATCCCCAAATCAATAACGGTTCTTTTACCAACTTCAATAATTTCTTCCTCTATTTGCTTGCTGGTTTTTTGTACAACTTCTTCAATTCGCGCGGGGTGAATTCGTCCGTCGGTTACTAGTTTATGCAGCGACAAACGTGCAATTTCACGCCTAACGGAATCAAAACAGGAAAGAATAATTGCCTCTGGAGTGTCGTCAACAATAATTTCAACGCCGGTTGCAGCTTCAATAGCCCGGATATTTCGCCCTTCACGACCAATAATCCGTCCTTTTACGTCATCGCTTTCAAGGTTAAAAACTGAGACGCAATTTTCCACCGCTTCTTCGGTACCAATACGTTGAATGGTATTGATAATAATCTTTTTAGCCTCTTGCTGGGCCGTCATTTTGGCCTCTTCAACCGAATGTTGTACAAAGGCCATTGCCTGCGTTTTAGCTTCATCTTTAAGGCTTTCTATAAGTTGCGACTTGGCATCTTCGGCAGACAGACTGCTTATTACCTCCAGTTGCTCAACTTGGCTACGATGCAGTTTTTCAACTTCAGTTTGCTTTTTGTCTAGCATGCCCAATCTTTCATCAAAATCTGTTTGTTTAGACTCCAATTCGGCAGAAAGTCGCTTTGTTTTTGCCAATTCGCTGGATACCTTAGACTCTTTATCGCGGGTTCTTTTTTCAGCATCAGAAATCTTTTTGTCACGATTAAGTATTACTTTTTCATGCTCGGCTTTCAGCTCTAAAAACTTTTCCTTGGCCTGAAGTATCTTATCTTTTTTAATGGTTTCAGCTTCAGTTTTGGCCTCTTTCAGTATTGACGCTGCACTTTTTTTTGCTCTTGCTATCATTTTGGATGCATTGTTGCGCTCCATAATTCTTGCAATAAAAAAGCCAATGGCAATACCAACGATGGCACTAACTACAATAGGTATTATAATGTCCATTTTTTTCGTTGAATTATGTATAAAAAAAAAGCCTACACCAATATATTTGTTTTGCGTAAACTCCTTAAAAATAAAGTTTAGGGCTAACAAGCTGGTCAAGAATCCGTCATCTCGATTAGTATCGAGTACGGCCCGCTTTAACAGCTTCAACTCACCCTTTTTAAAGAATTCGTGTTGAGTTTACCAAAAAATTAATATTAATGTAGGCAGTAACCTTATTTAATTTAAAGAACGTTACGATAACTCTTCCTGCAATAAACGGTCTAAAGCCTTAAGCTTTTCCTCCGTTTCCTGCGTATTGCTAGAGGTATCTATTTGTTTTTGCTCTACCTGAGCGGCAAACTGAAGGGCACTCATAGCCAGTACATCTTGTTTGTCGCGGACGGCGTAACTTTGCTCGAACTTTTTAATCATTTCTTCTATCTTCTTAGACGCTAACCGTAGTCCTTCTTCCTGCGAAGGGTTTATGGTCAAGGGATAAACCCTGTCTGCTATCGATATTTTTATTTTTAATGGTTCGGCCATTGTTAGTATCTATTCGGAAAGATTGGTTATACAATGATCAATCTCCCGAATGAGCGCATTTATCTTGAGTTTAGTTTCTCGTTTATGTTGGTTGCTGCCAAGTATTGAATTTGCCAGCTTTAATGATTCACATTTATCAGACCAAGCTTTAATTTCGTGGTCTAGTTTTGACTGCTTTCGGTTTAAAACGGCCACTTCTTCTTCCAATGCTGCATTGGTCATTTTCAATTTCTCATGCCTCTTCAGCAGTTCGCCAATTCTATTTTCAAGAGAATCAACTATTTCAGAAAGATTACTCATTAAAATCTGTGTTCAATACTTACAACACAAAGTTAGCATACCAACCCTAATACACCAACAGTTTTTCAATATTTTTTGAAGTAATAAAAAATAGCACAATAAATTTGCGGTTCCTCCCCTTTAATTGGAACGTATTCTTAATTTTGCGAAATGAAGAAATTTGTATCCATACTCCTGTTTATAAGTGGGCTCGCGTATAGTCAAGACGATCTTCCCACAGATTATTTTTCAAACCCAATGGAAATTGACTTAATATTGTCTGGAAGTTTTGGAGAGCTGCGATCAAATCACTTCCACAGCGGCCTGGATATTAAAACAAAACAACGGGTAGGTCAACCCATATTTGCCCCTGCCGATGGCTATGTAAGCCGAATAAACGTTGGGCATTTTGGCTACGGAAAAGCACTTTACATTTTACACCCAAACGGATACACCACTGTTTACGGCCATTTGCGAAGCTATGCCGGCGATATTGAAAAATACGTAAAAGACCGTCAGTATCAAAAAGAGACCTACGAAATAAAACTTTTCCCCGAAAAAACACACCTTCCTATTAAAAAAGGCGACCTAATTGCGTATTCCGGAAACTCAGGCGGCAGCGGTGGACCCCATTTACATTATGAAATTCGCGATGCAGCACAGCGGCCCATGAACCCACTTTTGTTTGGAATAGACGTGCCAGACTCCAAAACACCTATTGTCAGCGCTGTATTTGCATACCCTATTGGGGAAGATGCCCATGTAAACCAAGATCAAAACCGAATTAAACTACGCCTTATAAAGCAACGAGACGGCAATTACAAAACTGAAGATATAAAAGCGTATGGCAAAATTGGCTTTGGAGTAACAACCTATGACCAGTGGGATGGTGCTTCAAATAAAAACGGTAGTTATAAAATTGAAACCCGGTTTAACGGTTCGGAAAAATTTGAAGTGCAGTTTAATAAATTCTCTTTTTCTGAAACCCGATACTTAAACCGTTATTTAGATTATGAATACTGGGAAACCAATAAAAGCAGGGTCCAAAAACTATTTAGAGAGCAAAATAATCCGTTGAGCGTTATCACAAAAACGGATGATAACGGATATGTAACCATAAAAGATAGTTTACATTCAATATATTCCATAGCCGTTTCAGATTTTAAAGGCAACAGAAGGTTTATTTCCATACCAATTGAAGGTTCAAAATCGGAAATTCTAACTCCTAGAAATATACAGAAAACAGAAGATTTTATTTATGCAGACCACTCCAATTCAATAACCAAAGGCAAGTTTAGCATCTTTATTCCAACAAATAGCCTTTATGAAAACACCTATCTAGACATTAAAAACGAAGGCGACACCTTGATTTTTCATGAAGATATAATCCCAATTCACACGAATATTACCATTACCGCCGATGTTTCGGCATATAGTGAAGTAGATAGAGACAAACTGTACTTAGGAAGGTTAAACTACAAAGGGCTCCCCTATTACAGCACTACAAGACGGGTTGGCGACAAGCTAACAACCAAAACAAGAACTTTTGGCACTTATGTCATTGCTTCAGATACAATTCCGCCAGAAATTAAACCCATTAATTTTTCAGAAGGAAAATGGATTAGCAACGAAAACTACCTCAAATTAAAGATAACCGATGACCTTAGCGGAATAAGTGCTTACAGGGCGACGATAAACGGAAAATTCATTCTGATGGAATATGATTACAAAAAAGACGTTCTAACTTATAATTTTAATGATAATGTCAATTTGGATTCTGAAAATAATTTGAAAGTTATTGTTACGGATAATGTTGGAAATAGTACTACATTTGAAGCAAAATTTTTCAGAAAACATACCTAAGTCTTGCTTTTGAAAACAACTAAACTATCGCTTACGCTCCTTTTATTTCTTTTCGCAACCGTTGTGTTTGCTCAAAAATCTGTTATAAAGGGAATCATACTTGACGAAAACGACATCCCTGTTGCAGGGGCAAACGTATTGTACAATAACGCTGGAACAATTTCCGACTTTAACGGTTTTTACCTACTGGAAATTCCTTCAGACCAAGATGTTACCATAACATTTTCGCATGTTAGCCATAAAAAAGTGCAAGTTACCGTAAACCTTTCGCCAAACGAAGATTATGAGTTAAACCCCGTTATGAATACTACTATTGAGCAAATAAGCGAAGTGGTGATCTCGGGGCGTGAAAACAAACGGGTAGAAGGCGTTACCACAATTGCCCCCGAAGTGATTCGGAAAATGGTAGGTGCAAATGCCGGGGTTGAAAACCTGCTAAAATCGCTTCCCGGAGTTAGCGGAAACGACGAATTGAGCACCCAATACGCAGTTAGAGGTGGAAACTACGATGAAAACCTGGTGTATGTTAACGAAATTGAAGTCTATCGTCCATTTCTTGTGCGAAGTGGGCAACAAGAAGGGCTTAGCTTTGTAAATAGCGACCTTACCAGCAATGTAGATTTTTCGGCTGGAGGGTTTCAAGCAAAATATGGCGACAAACTTTCGTCGGTCTTGGATATTACCTACCGCCGTCCGGTAAATTTTGGCGCAACAATAGATGCAAGCCTCTTAGGGGCGAGTGGCTCTGTAGAAGGCGTTTCAAAAAACGGACGCTTTTCCGGCATTTTAGGAATTCGTTACCGAGACAACAGTCTTTTAGTAGATGCCAAACAGACAGAAACCAATTACGAGCCTAAGTTTGGGGATGTGCAAACCTACCTAACCTATAAATTTAGCAATGAATTTGAACTTAGTTTCTTAGGAAATATCTCAATAAACGACTACAAATATAAACCCTTAATTAGGCAAACAAACTTTGGTACCATCACCGACCCTATGGCCTTACTGGTTTTTTATGAAGGGCAGGAAGAAGATAAATACAACACCTATTTTGGCGCTCTTAAATCTACTTGGGTAGTTTCAGACAATTACACCGCTAAACTTATCGGTTCTCTTTATCATACTACGGAGCAAGAATATTACGACATTCTCGCTGAGTACCGTTTAGGCGAAGTAAATACTGAAATTGGAGGTGAAGATCTAGGTGAAGTTGAATATACCCGCGGCATTGGAGGCCAACTCACCCACGCCAGAAACGATTTGGACGCATTGATTCTTAACATAGAACACAAAGGAAATCTTTCCATTGAAGAAAATAACTTTGAGTACGGGATAAAATACACTCGGGAAGATATTAGAGACCGCGTGCAGGAGTATGAAATAATTGACTCGGCTGGGTTTTCCATCCGTCCGCCCATATTCCCACCGAACGGCCAGCCGTATCAACCCAACACATCACCAATAGAGCCCTACACCGATGTTCGTGCACAAAACGACACTCAAATAAACCGTTTTTCGGGTTACGCACAATGGAGCAGAAAAACAAACCTTGGCAACAGTGAACTTTGGCTAAACGCGGGAGTACGTGGCCATAATTGGACCGTAAGCGGAAAAAACACAAAGACTTATACGCAAACCGTTTTTAGTCCGCGTGCGCAAGTAGCTTTAAAACCCGACTGGGAAATGGATATGCTCTTTCGTCTTTCAGGAGGTATTTATCACCAACCGCCTTTTTATAGAGAGTTACGAGATTCAACCGGAACCGTTCGCCCTAGTGTAAAAGCACAGAGTTCCGTTCATATCGTATTCGGAAACGATTACAGCTTTAAAATGTGGGATCGCGCCTTTAGACTGAACTCAGAACTCTATTACAAGCACCTTACCAACGTAAATCCATACACGTTAGAAAACGTTCGCATTCGTTACCGCGCAAACAACAATGCCGTTGCCTACGCTTACGGCCTGGATTTACGCTTAGCTGGTGAGTTTGTTCCCGGCACGGAAAGCTGGTTGAGCTTCGGCTATTTAAAGACTGAGGAAAACATCAATGACAGAGGCTATATTTTTCGCCCTACAGACCAACGCTTAAAGTTCGGGATGTTATTCCAGGATTATATAAAAGTAATCCCCTCTATGAAAATGTATCTAAACCTAACCTATAACACCGGACTTCCCGGCGGATCACCTAGTTATGCCGATCCTTATAAGTACCAAACGCGGCTTCCAGATTACAAGCGAGCCGATATTGGGATGAGTTATGTAATTGTAGATGACACCAAACTAAGGGATAGTGGCTGGCTAAAACCTTTTAAAGAATTGAGCATTGGCGCAGAGATTTTCAACATTTTTGATGTACAAAACTCAATTACCAATACGTTTGTAAGAGACGTTTACACCAAAGTGCAATACGCCATCCCCAACTACCTAACACCAAGAGTGTTTAATGTACGCGTTACTGCTAAATTTTAATTTCAAGCTTAGGGCTTTAGAGAGAGCGGTAAAAACAAAATACAGAAAATCCGATTATCTTTTCCCTGACCCATAAGGGAATAATCGGATTTTCTCCATTTAGACCAGCTTGAAGCCTTGTGTTTTTAAATAAAATCATTAGTGTCCGACAAAGATGTACGACCGCTTCACTCGATGACTAACGACATACGACTATAATTGTAAGAGCTTGATAATTAGGTTAATTTCATTATACATATTTTAAAATGTTTATCCTTGATTAGAATCTCAAAAGCAAGGGGTTATTTTTTAATAATACTCTAAAAGCTTACTATTGTTGAAACAAGTGGTTTTTTAATTATTTTAATCAGACACGACTAAAATAAAATATTGAAATCTACACTAGAATAAACTAGAGCTAAAAATAAAAACCAATTTCCAAAATACACAGTCAATAAACAACCCTCGATTTCGTTCCGATAGCTATCGGAATCGTTTTCATTTTCATTCCGAATGGAATCGATTTCGATTTCAGTTTCGATTTCGGTTTCAACCCCCCACACACTCCTTCCCTATATATCAATGTCTAAACAAAAAAACGAATCTTCCTTCAAGGGAAGGTGACAGTTGACGGAAAGGGTTAAGACTCCTGGGGTCAAGATTAAAAGAACCGGACTCCACGATTACTACCCCTCCCCCTTAACGTTTCTTTTAAATTTGGATCAAAATATTTCTGTATCTTGAAAATCAACAAAGTTCTTTTAGCAATTAAAAGCCAATTTCAACAATAATTCTAACAGAATAAAAAACAACACCATGAAAATGAAAGCAATACAGATTGATACCTACGGCGATGAAAACGTTTTAAACTACACCGATGTTGCACGCCCCGAACCTAAACCCGATGAAATTTTGGTAAAAGTACTTGCGGCGGCCGTAAACCCAGTAGATTGGAAGATCCGTGATGGAAAAGGAAAAAAGTTCGGTATGAAACTACCCTTGATTCTGGGAGCAGATTTTGCGGGTACAGTGGAAGAAACGGGAAAAGACATTAAAAAAATTAAAGAAGAAGATGCCATTTACGGCAAGATCCTAACAGACTGCTATGCCGAGTATGTAATTGTAAAGGAAAATGAGTTGGGCAGAAAACCCAAAAACCTCAACTTTAAAGAAGCTGCTTCTGTCCCCATGGGGGCGCTAACGGCCTGGCAAGCAATTTTTGACACTGCCGGATTAAAGAACGGACAAAAAATCCTTATACACGGGGCATCTGGTAGCGTTGGCTCTATGGCGGTACAGTTGGCAAAAGCAAAAGGCGCCTACGTTATCGGTTCGGCGTCTGGTACCAATGAGGCCTTTGTAAAAGAAATGGGAGCCGATGAATTTATAGATTACACCACTACAGATTTTAAAAAAGTGGTCAGGAATATGGATGTAGTTTTTGACCCTATTGGCGGCGACACCCATAAAAATTCATACCAAGTGCTAAAAGAAGGTGGATTTCTCGTCTCATTAGTGCAAGGAGGCTCTGAGGAGCTGATGGAAAAATATAAAGTCCAGGCCAAAGTAATGGCTTCCCACCCAGACCCCAAACAGCTGGAGGAGATTACTGAACTTATAGAGGCTGGAAAAGTTGTCACCAATGTAGAAAAGGTACTCCCACTTTCCGAAGCAAAAGAGGCTCAAATACTAAGCAAGGAGCGCAAAACTACTGGAAAAATCATCCTACTACCCTAATTCCCCAAATGACAAAAACGGGAATGGGAATTAGTGATTCGGAATTAGTGATTCGGGATTCGGGATTCGTGATTCGGGATTCGAGGTTTAAGGTTTAAAAAATACAGTCAATAAATAACCAAAGATTTCGTTTTCATTTCATCTAACTCTCAATAAATTCCTTTAAAACATCAATCACGTAATCGATATCCGATTTCTTGTTAAACGTAGAAAAGCTAAACCGAATAGACGGCTTTTTAAGGTCTTCCTCAGAAAGTATGGCGTTGAGAACATGCGATCCGCCTTCGCTCCCACTTTGGCAAGCACTACCTTTGGAACAGGCTATCCCTTTTAAATCTAATTGAAACAAAAGCAACATAGCTTTTTCGGCTGAAATCGGCAGGCATACATTCAATAAAGTATAGGTGCTTTTTTCGTTATCATCACAACTACCATTGAATTTTACCCCTGGAATATTTTCTAAAAGTTGTTCTTTAAAGTAATTTTTTAATTCAACTATATATTCTCGTTCTTTTTCCAGTTTTTGATAGGAAATTTTTAAGGCTTCCGCCATTCCTGCAATTGCATAAACCGCTTCAGTTCCGGCGCGCATGCCTCGCTCCTGCTCCCCGCCTTGAATCAAAGGCTTTAAGGGATGGTTTTTTCTTATAAATGCAAAGCCAGCCCCTTTTGGGCCGTGAAACTTATGAGCTGCCGCTGCCGCAAAATCTATCGGAATTTCTGCAAAATCCAACTCATAATGCCCTACAGATTGTACCGTATCACTATGGAAAAGTGCATCGTTTGCCTTACACAAGTCTGCCGTTCGTTTTAAGTCTAGAACATTTCCAACTTCATTATTTACATGCATCAAACTCACCAAGGTTTTTTGCGATTTATCTGCCAATAGTTCTTCCAAGTGGTCATAATCTATATGTCCGCAGTGGTCTAGCCCTACAAAATCCAATTGAATATCGTATTCTTTTTGAAGCCATTCTACCGTATGCAAAACGGCATGATGTTCTATCTTGCTAGAAATAATACGTTTTACACCAAGATCCCGAACCGCACTTACAAGAATTAAATTATCCGCTTCCGTTCCGCCCGAAGTAAATATTATTTCACTTGCTGATACGTTTAGGAATTTAGCAATTTCCTTTCTTGAGTTTTCAAGCAATGATTTAGATGATCTACCGTAAGAATGTGTAGATGAAGGGTTTCCGTATTCAGTTTTTAACACTTCGGTTATACAGTGTACTACTTCATTGCGTAGCTGCGTGGTGGCCGCATTGTCAAAATATACTTTTTTCATGTGTAGGTTTTAATATTGTAATTGGGCGTTTAGGTACTTAATTTCAGTGTTTTTCCGCTTTTTAATGCATTCGCAAAAATACATATTAAAACAGTTTTGCCCATCTTTCAGTTAAAAAGAAATGCGTTACTTTGTACTGGTGAAAATATTGCCAGAATCAACTTGGTGATAAAACTCGCTATCCGAATAACAAAAACAAATATGAAAAGATTTCTTGCCCTCTTTTTATTCGCTACACTCTTTTTTCAAAGTTGTGACGACGGCGATATTATAGTAACTACGTTTAATTTTGACGATGCTCCACTAAAAGAATGTGGTACAGTTGGAAACTATGTTTTCTATAAATTAAACCCCGATGCAAAGGAAAGTTTGTCGTTAAAACTGGCTGTTACGGACAGTTTATATAAAGAAGAAGGAATAGCGGAATACGCCCTAAACGGCACTTCTTTTTTTATGAATTACCGAAACTACGACGCTCCTTTAGGAACCGATTATTTCTGCAGCAGCATTCCGCCAACTACCCCAGCGGTTACAGTAGATTATCTAGCCCAATCTGGCGATGTATTTGTTACCACCACTTTTATTTATGACGATAACGACGGTGTTCCGGAAGAATTTGAAGCAGATGGCGATACTGATGGCGATGGCATTCCAGATATTTATGACGCTGATGACGATGGCGATAATGTACCTACCATTCGCGAGTTAAACAACGAAGACGATGACGACGACCCCACTACAAACCCAAAAGATACCGATGGCGATGGCATCCCAGACTTTCTAGATAATGACGATGACGATGATGGTGTTTTAACCCGAAAAGAAGATAAAAACATGAATCTAGACCCCACGGACGATAAAACTGAACCCACCGTTGGAGCAGATTATTTAAACAGTGCCATTTCAGACACCTACGAAGTAAACCAATATCGCTTACATGAATATACCATCAAAAAAAACGTACAGATTACGGTTAAAGATTTGGTGCTTATTAGTGGCGATGAACAGATAATCATTGAATCTCTGGATATGGGCACCATTGAAAGCGTAGAAGTGATCAATAAGGAAGTTACACCGGAGCTTTAAGAGGAATTAAGACGAATGGCAACTGACCGAATATGTGAACTCGCGCCTTACCGCTATTCAACTATTATTCTGAAAAATATAAACCTCAGTAGCGCCACGTCCGTATTTTTTGTAATCGGCGTCGTAATATTTTAAATTCTCATACCGGTTAAAGAGATATTCAAGCTCTGTGCGAAGTACACCCGTTCCTACGCCGTGGATAAACACAATTTTTTGAATTCTTTTTGAAATAGCAAAATCCAACTGCCGTTTTGCGGTTTCTAGCTGAATATTGAACATATCATACTTATCCAGACCACGTGTACTAGGCACCAGCTGATTAATATGTAAATCTACTTCCATTGGTGGCAGGTTGCGCTCCTTGGGTTTTACACGCTTACTTTTACTCGGTTTTTTATATTGTTTTTCTGAAAGGATTGCCGAAAGATCTTCCATTCTAGACAAGTCGCTTTTATTTAACGAATCGTCCAAAACAATAAGCTCTTTTTTGTCAAAATCCAATTCAAAATCATCATCGGTAGTAATGGTTATTGTACTTCCATTAACCGCTGTGACAATACCTGAAATATCATCGTCTAAAACCGAAACTTTATCTCCTACTTCCATTTGTTTTAAATATTTGCAATTTTATAACAAAACACGGTTTTTTCCAAGAAATATACTTCTTACCTCTTACTAAACCTCTAACTGCAGCTTTTACCTTAACAAGATATCCAGTATAAAAATCATTTTTACAGACTAAAGCCAATCTTTCTCTGGTAATTTAACCGCCATAACCGTTTATAAACGATTTTTTTAAGTATTTTGTGGCAAAGTAAGCAATAACATCATTATTATTTTTAAATTTAACGGTTTATTGACCGAGTTGGCCAATAAATTGATTTCAGGATTATAAAGACGTACAACTGATTTTTAAGCGTTTAAGTACTGAAAATTATTATAATTAGCGTTTCGTATCTGTATTAAAAGCCAGTTGAAACATTTTTATTATCAATATTTTACACCGATGAAAAAACAACTACTCTTTTCAGCTTTCCTTTTAATCGCAACTGGTGCTGTTGCGCAGTTGACCGTAAAACCCAATGGCGCTACAGATTCTTATGTCTATGTAAAAGACGAAGTACTTTATGTGAAAGGCGCTATTGACCTTAAAAAAAATAATCCAGGTGATGAAGAAGCGAGCATTTATCTTCGTGAGGATGGACAATTAATTCAAGGAGGCACAGACTCGAATAATAGTGGAAACGGTTATCTCTCTGTTCAGCAAAATACAGACCCCACAAATGCTTATGCCTACTATTACTGGGCTTCTCCAGTTGGTAATCCAGTTGCTGTAGGAGATATTGGTGGCACTGCTCTTGCCGCAGGAAATACCAACTTTGGATTAGAATCAATTTATGAAGATCAAAACACTACGCCTGGTATAGGAACTAAAGCGAGAATTAGTATAAGCATCCCTGGAAGAAATGGTTTTTCAGATCCTTTAACTATTTCACGACGTTGGATGTATATCCACGAAGAACCTGGAACCGAAGCCGAAGGAAATTACCATAGAATAAATGCGTCAAACGGAGCTCCTCCTGGCTTTGGATTTACAATGAAAGGTGTAAACCAAGGAACCGATGCTGGATTACCGGGAACTGGTACAAATCACGACCAACTTTACGAATTCCGGGGAAGACCGAATAGCGGTGATTTTGATATTCCTGTGCAGGAACCGGCAAACGTTCCAGGAGGAAATCCAACAACCCAACCAAGAATGACTTTAACGGGAAACCCATATCCATCTGCATTAGACTTGAACAAGGTTTTTTTTGAAAGCGGAAATGACGCATTAGGGCAGATTTATTACTACGATGAGAATAGAGATATCATGTCTCACTATTACAGCCAAAAACCTTTTGGCTACGGAACTTGGGTTCCAGAAACTGAAGATCCTTATACTGGAGGTGTTCCAGATCCTTTGGCTTTTCCCGGGGACTATGCAGCTGCCACCTTTAATATTTGGAATGCTGCTGGTAATCAAGGCCCTGGAGGAACTGGCTCTCCTAATACAGATAACTACAAACGCTTTGCTCCAATCGGTCAAGGTTTTATGTTTGTTGGCAAATCCGGAGTCATCAATCAAACTAATGTTACAATTAAAAACACCCACCGTTATTATATGCCGGAAGGTGCCGCAAATCAATCTGTATTCCAAAGAGCACCCTCAGGGAATGAAGGAAACAAAGGCAGTGCCACCAGCGACACCAACCCAAACGAAATAATTACGTATACGCCGCCAGTAGATACGCGAACGCCAAAATTACGCTTATACACTATTTTTGACAACGCCCTTACTCGCGATATGCTGCTTATTCTATCTGATGAAACCTCCGATGGCTACGACCGTGGATATGACGGTTTAAGTCCGGGTGGGATGAAATCGGATGTGTTCTTCCCCATTAGTAATGCTGAAGGCGATAAACTGCCCTATGTAATCCAAGGCACCAACTATAACGAGGAAAAACAGATACCCTTAACCCTCAAATTACATCAAGCCAGCCACGTAGAAGTACGCGCAGTTGAAGAAATTAACGCTCCTTATGAACGCGTTTATCTTTTTGACAATCAGGAAAACACCTACACCCGTTTACACAAAGGGAGCATATCTGCCGGCATGAACTTGCCCGCAGGCCTTTACGAAGATCGTTTCTTTATTGTTTTCCACAATCCAAACCTGCGAAGCGATATTCTAGATCATGAGCTTTTGGCTATGGAAGCGGTTCAGAAGAATGTAAACTTCTTCCAAAACAACCCTGGAAAGCAATTGGAAATTCGCAACCCGCAAAACTTCAACTTAAAATCTGCGGAGGTTTATGATATGTCAGGTAAATTGATAATCAACGATAGAAACCTAGGCGACGATACAAAATACACCTTCTACACTGGCAATTTAAGTGACGGTGTTTATGTGGTAAAGCTTACAACGCAAGACAATATTGTTGTAGATTACAAAGCTATTGTTCACAATAAGTAATGAGTTTTTTCGCAATACTGGTAAACTTCGAGAAATACATGATTCCTTGTGTAAACAAGAAAATCTTCGGGGTGGAGTGTTTAGGTTGCGGCATGCAACGCGGCGCAGTCCACCTTTTATCTGGAGAGTTTGCTGCTGCATTTAAGGTTTATCCTGCTATTTATTCCATTTCTGTATTATTGGCGGTAGTTTTCTTTAACTTCTTTGTAAAATTCAAGTTCGACTATCAAATTAAAATCGCACTTATCATACTTAACGCCATTATTATGGTAGTTAGTTATTTTATAAAAATGAGCCATTTTACTTGAGCCAGGAAACAAGCTTAAATATTTTTGGTATTTTTAATCCTCAACTAAAACTTCAAATTTTATGGAAAAGCAAAAATTACCCAATTCAACTCTAATCTTGGTCTTCGGAATTATCTCCATAGTTACCTGCTGTTGCTATGGTTTAGGGCTTATATTCGGGGTTGTTGCCATTGTAATGGCCGGCACCGCTACCAAGATTTACATGCAAGACCCAGAACTTTATACTGGTTTTCAAAACGTAAAGACTGGAAAAATCCTTTCTATTATCGGAATAGTCTTAAGTGTAATTTATCTTGTTTACACCATTTACCTTTTCTCAACATTGGGCATGGAAGGAATCATGAACATGAACGAAGAAATAATGGAGCAATACGGAATGTAAAGCTTCATGCTACATAGCAAGCAAAAAAGCGACCCGTAATTGGGTCGCTTTTAGTATGGTAAAACAATCTTGTCCTAAATATTTAACCTGTTCATTTTTTCCATTTATGAAAAAACGAACCAAAAAAATCTAGGCTTACGAAATTTTATCTAAATTTTTTGTTCGTCCCCTAAATTTTAGGAACTCGCCTTTAAATCCAGTGCTTTGATGACTATCTTTGCTGGCTCAAACAGCCTAAAATTTTACGGGAACTTCACTTCAAATTTTACGATAAATTTTCGATAGGCCAAAAAACAGGAATTCTCAATTACAGACCCCTAAGCTTCATATTATCTCTAAGCCCCATTAAACAAAGGCTTTCAATGGTTACCTTATGAACGTTTAGGACGCTATTGATATAAAACCTGATATTTCAAAAATAATATCCCAGGAAACTGGGATATTACTTCAATAAATAAAACCTGTTTATGAAACAATAAATAAACTTGCAATCGTATTTACTTCACCCATAGTTAAGGGTTCGTCAAAAGATTCTGAAACTGCGTTGTCACCACCAAGGTCGTTGAACATACCACTTAGGTTTACGCCTCCTTGAGTCAAATTACTTTCAGGGGTGGAACCTTGATAAATCGCGTTAAATGCACTAGGCAATGTATTTTCAGACTTTGTAATCCATCCCTTTTCCCCGCGCATTCTTCTAACCTGAGATGCGTGCTGTGCTTCCACAGAATGTATTTGAAGTGCATAAGTGAGTAATGCATCATCATCTATTAATCCGCCAGCTTGACCTTTGTATGCGCGGACACCTGTGTCTTCAAATCCCTGCGCCAGTGCCATAAAGGTTTGGTAGTTGGTAAAAGTGTCTAAATTTAAACCTCCAGGAGCTCCCGTAAAGTCAAAAGTAGGTTCCGCTACCGCTTGGTCGCCCAATGCAGCCAAAAGGAAATCAACGTGGGAGGTTTCGTGTTTGGATATTTGTGCAAAGGTCTCGCGGTCTTCACTTGGAATTAAGCCATTGGTGTCTAATCCCATTTGATAAAAATTACGCTCCAGGTATTCTAAAGTGAGTGCAAAGTTTAAAATTTCAGTAGGTGAGGCCATCGTCATAGCTGATCCCATTGCCATGGTTGCCGCTTTGGTCTTTGCGCTTGTTGCCGCCAACCCAAAAGGAATAGATGCTAAAGCAACATTTTTACCCAATGTTTTTAAATGGTCGAAAGAATCACGTCTTGAGGCTTTCTTGTTTAAAAGATCGCCATCTGATAAATGATCCATAATTTTTAAAATATTCATAATGTGTTTTTTTAAGTTGAAAAATTATTTAGTTGAAGTTAAGACCTACCCAACGCCTTGTTCCTTATAGGTAAAAGGGGTAGTGATAAAACCACCTGCCGCTTCAATAATATCTTTTGGAGGAAGCGCCTGCCCCAGGCCTGTTACTGGGTCTATGACGTCATCGCCGGCAAATGCGGCCGACCCGCCACCATCAATTGTACCTGTAGCGATTATGTTTCTAATTGCAGCGGCATGTCGTGCTTCTACCGAAACAATTTTTCCTGCTACTAAAAGGTAACCGGGGTCGCTAAGAAGCTTTCCAGCGCCGTTATAAGCTCTTACACCCGTGTCTTCCAGAGCCTGTGAAGTTGCGAGAACAGCATCTCGACTTGAAAAATCTAAACCGCCATAATCAAACTCTAAGGTTGGCAGTAACTTGCTCATGTCATTACTCACGGCCAAACTAATTGCCGTTTTAAAGAAATCGCGGTGAATAACTTCGTGGTAGTATAAATCGGTCATGATTTCCTGCTCATTTTGACTGAAGGCAGTTCTAAAATTTGCATCATTGACCACTTTAGTGTAAAAATCGGCTTCCAATTGTTCTAGGGCGTATGCGTAATTGAGTACGCCGAGATCGCCCGTACCTAAATCGAAAATTTCGTTTGGTGGCATAGGGGTGTCGTCATCATCACTACATCCTGCCATCATTAAAATACCCGACCCTACAATTGCGGCACCGCCCAATTTCAAAAATCGGCGTCTGCCATTTTTAGTTGATCCTACTTCGCTTACTTTCACTTTGTTTTTCATAACGGTCTATTTTTATGTTAATCAAAAAACTTACGTGCAGAAAGGAAGCTTGGTTTTTATTTTCGTATTAAAATTTTGTTAAAGCGCTGTTTAGAGGGATTAAAAGGGCAGAATTTTATTTTTAATCGACAGATTTATTATGAATAATTCAATAACAAGCGATTAATTTGATAAAATGTAATTCTTGACGCTAAAAGTTTAGGCCATATTGGTTTTGGTTGAAACTGAAAGTTCAACTTGTATAAAAGTCTGGCTCTATGTTATTTCAAGTGGGTGATTTTTTTCAAAGATCAAAATTTTATAAGTGCTGTTTTGACCTAGTAAAAGTTTACGTAAAAAATGATCTGCGATAGTTATCGGGAGAGTGGAGGGTTAAGCAAAATAGCGCTAGCCGCTCAGCTAATTTTAATCTTAGCGATATTAAAATAGTAACTTTTAGTTTGCGCCGCAAGGAGGGAAATTTTTAATAAAGTTTTGCTCAGCCTAGCCTTTTTCTTGCATACGACGAGTGAGGTACACGTTTTTTTGGTAATAAAATAAAATGAACAATTATATTTACACGTTCTACGCAATTTGAAAAATTTTTGCATTTATACCAATTTTTGGTATATTTGAATTAAATTAGTTTCAAAATGAACAAAAACACCTCAATATCACTCGGAAATTATTTTGACCAATTCGTTCAAAGTAGTATTAAAGAAGGAAGATTTAAAAATGCCAGCGAAGTTATTCGAGCAGGATTAAGACTTTTGGAAGAAGAAGAAACCAAAGTGATTGCTTTAAAAAATGCAATTCAAGAAGGAATTGACAGCGGAATTGCTCACGATTTTGACCCCCAAAAGCATCTTGAATCACTAAAAGCGAAAAAACACTCAAATGTCTGAATATAAACTGACAAACAAAGCTGTTGCTGATTTATCAAAAATTTGGGAATATACATTTGAGGTTTGGTCGGAAAAACAAGCAGATAAATATTATGATGAATTAATTTCAAATTGTGAGGAAATAGCTAAAAATCCAGATTTAGGAAAAAACTACGAGGGAATTTCAAAACAACTTCTCGGAACTCAAGCAAACCGACATATAATATTTTATCGAACATTAAGTAAAGATTATGTTGAAATAACAAGGATCTTACACGAAAGAATGGATTTAAAAAAAAGAATAGCTGAATAAAAACTTCGTAGAACACCATGTATAATTAATGGCTAGTTCTCGCCTACTTACGAATATTCCTGCGGAATATTCTATTCGGTTTTTATTTGCTAAATTAGTTTCTTATACACGCCACTAATCATACACAAGACCGTTCAATTTTAACAGTTAGACCTATTTTTATTAATAAAAATTAATCTACCCACTCTATTCAACATAGTACCAAAAATCTGGCTATAAAGAATAGATTAATAGCGTTTAGCGCAGTAATACTTACCCTACATAACAGGCATCAAGGCCTTTAGATTTAGCATTGTTGGACGGAAGTAATTCGGAAGGTTTATTATGACTGTATCCCAGTCAAACGGTTAGTGCTAATTATAGAAAAAAAGAAACGATTATAGCTTTATCTGTCTTATCTACCAAGTTTGGCCCTTGAGTTCCATAGCCGCCCGCAACACGTCACTCTGGCTTATTTGGCCCACTAACTTGCCATTTTCCAAGATCGGGAAACGACGGTGTTTAGATTCCAAAAACTTGTTGGCCGCGTCCAGTACATTCATCTCGCCATCAATGGTGTCAACGTTTTTAATCATGTGCAGTTCCACCTTTACGTCTTCCATGGGGTGGTTGTGATATCTGGCATCACTCAGTTCCTTTAAGCAATCTCCTTCAGAAATAATCCCGACTAATTCGTTGTTTTTGTTCACAACGGGGCCACCGGATATTTTTTTCTTTAAAAGCACTTCCATGACCTCTAAAATAGACTGTTCAGGCTTAAACGTAATCAAATTACGCGTCATAAAATCGGAAACCTTTATACTTTCCGAAGAACCTTTTTCGGGCTTTGCTCTTTTGCCCATAAAACTTTTAATTGCCATACTATCAAATTTTTGCGAACTTCTAATATAGGCATTTTTATTTTAGTATGGAAAAGTGTTTCTTCAGAAGAAAAATTCGTTCCGATTAAAATTGTATTTTTAACACTTAAAACCACTACGTATTATGAAAACCTTCAATGCTATTTTATCCCTGTTTTTAATTACAGCATTGGTTTACTACAGCTTTTATGGTCTTATGCCGCGCTATGATGAAAGCAAAACACCTGCGCCAACTGAATTCTCGGTTGATAAGGCATTGACCCCATTGGAGGAAATTGCAAAACAACCACATTACTTGGGCTCTAAAGGCCATGAAGATGTTCGTAAATTCTTGATAAGCGAATTGTATAAGCTAGGTATGGAACCCCATATTCAGGAAGGTTTTAGCTTAAATCCGGAATCGAAAACCCTTAATAAACCTATAAATATTGCAGCACGCATAAAAGGTTCGCAAGACGGGAAATCGCTTTTGTTACTTTCACATTATGACAGTGCGCTGGTGCCTTCCTATGGTGCCGCCGATGCAGGAACTGGGCTTGTTGCAATTTTAGAGAGTGTACGCGCGTATCTAGCTTCTGGGAAACGACCCCAAAACGATATTATCATCCTCTTTACCGATGCTGAAGAAATTGGGCTGGACGGTGCTAAACTTTTTGTAAACGAGCATCCGTGGGCAGAGAATGTGGGCTTGGTGCTCAACTTTGAAGCGCGTGGCACCAGCGGCCCCAGTAATATGATTTTAGAAACCAATGGCGGCAATTCTAAACTGGTAAAGGAATTTCTTGCGGCAAATCCAGATTTTCCAGTAGCTTCCTCATTGATGTACAGCGTGTATAAAATGCTGCCCAACGATACCGATTCTACAATTTTTAGAAAAGATGGCGATATAGACAGCTTTTTCTTCGCCTTTATTGATAGTCATTTTAACTATCACACGGCCAATGACAATATGTACTTTCTGGATTGGAACAGCCTAATGCACCAAGGCAGTTATCTGCTTCCGCTAATTCATTATTTTGCCGATGCCGATCTTTCAAATTTAAAATCTGATACCGACCATGTTTACCTAAACTTTCCGCTGGTAAAAATGATAAGTTATCCGTTTTCGTGGATTTTACCCATGCTTATAATTGCAACCTTAGTGTTTTGGGCTTTGATATTTTACGGTATTAGGAAAGGGAAACTTATTGGCAAGGCCATTGCCAGAGGGTTTGTTCCGTTTTTGTTGGCATTGATTAGCTGTGGCCTTATCGGTTTCTTTGGGTGGAAGTTACTTTTGGCTCTATATCCGCAATACACAGAAATCCAACAAGGTTTTACCTATAACGGTCATTGGTATATCGTGTTTTTTGTCTTTCTGTCTTTGGCCATCACCTTCACTTTTTATAAAAAATTCGCCATAAAGTTTAATGAGGCATCTTTTTATGTGGCGCCGTTATTTTTCTGGTTGTTGGTAAACCTAGCGGTGTTTATCATATTAAAAGGCGCGGCATTTTTTATTATTCCAGTGTTTTTTGGATTGCTGTCCTTTTTTGTAATGCTTCGGCAGGAGCGTCCCAATTTATTAGCGATGACGTTTCTCGCTGTTCCGGCAATTTTTATTTTTGCGCCGCTAATCCAGTTTTTCCCAGTTGGGTTGGGATTAAAAATGCTGGTAATTAGCTGTGTTTTTACTGTCTTGCTTTTTGGATTGCTTTGGCCTGTTTTTGGATATTATAGACGGAAAAACCTACTCGCTACGGTATGTTTCCTACTCGCTATTTCCTTCTTTGTTGTTGCACACTCAAAAAGTGGTTTTTCTGAAGAACGAAGAAAACCGAACAGTTTAGTTTATTTTGAAGATGCCGATGCAGGAAAAACATATTGGCTTACCTACGATACCGAAATTGATACGTGGACAGCAAACTATTTTGGAACGTCTGCCAAAAGTGCATCTGGTATTTTAGATGAGGTTTCCTATAGTAAATATGGAACCGATTTTAGTTTTGCAGCCGAAGCTCCAGCAATAGAAATCCCAAATTTTGAAGTTATTTTGGAAGAAGACACCTTGATTGCAAACCTGCGGAATGTTGAGCTCAGTATTGTCCCAAAACGAAGGGTCAATAAAATTGAATTGTACCCCATAGAAAACATCGATTTTAAATATCTGGAATTCAACGGACAAAAAGCTTCCGTGTCAGATACGCTGAAAAATTATAGGGGTACTAAAAATAGAGCATTGATCAATTATTTTGTTTCTCCCAATGATTCACTAAAAGTGAAATTCTCCATTGAAAAAAACACCCCGGTTTCCTTTAAAGTAATGGAATACTCCTTTGACTTAATGGACAACCCAAAATTCAACATAACAGAAAGACCGGATTTTACCATGCCAAAGCCATTTGTTATTACGGATGCTGTGTTGGTAAAACGCACTTTTTCGGTAGATTCTTTAAAGATGAAGCGGATAGATTCACTTTAATTGGTTTTCAACAAAGCAATACTTCCGACACCTTAGTTAATTCAAAATGTAGCGTCAATAATCCCGTGCTTCAGTTCGGGGGTTAAAACAGACACGGCACACTTGGTTTTAGCCAAAAAAACGCAATTAGCCATTCATGGGATTTTTGCTAAAGCCGAATTATTAATTTTACTACTATTCCACGGACTAAAGCCGCGTTGCAATTTTGGAGTTTCTATTTATACCTATCATATTCTACTTGCTAGCTAAAGTCATGTGGTTATTGAAATATTTATATTTGTATTTTGACGTAAAAACAATTTTAATATATGAATAAAACAATCGCAATCGCTGGCCTGGGTTGGCTCGGGCAAGCCTTGGCATTTCAACTTGCAAATTTAGGCTATACCCTTAAAGGTTCCGTCACTACGGTTGAAAAGGCCAAAATGCTGCAAAAAAACGGTTTTGACGCCTATGCCATGGAAATTTCTGATGAAGGCGTTCGTGGCCAGGTAAAGGCTTTGCTAAACGGGGTTGGGAGCCTTATTATAATGATTCCTCCAGGTCTAAGGCGAAATACGGGTGCAGATTATGTGCTTAAAATGACCCATTTTCTTGAAGAGATAAAAATGTCGGCTGTGCAGAAAATTATTTTGGTCAGTAGTACCTCGGTCTATGATGATAGTCAAGGAAACGTAACCGAAAAAGACGACCCGAAACCTCAAACTATCGCTGGAAAGCAACTGCGCCAAGTGGAGGAACTGTTTATCAATACGGATGCCTTTAAAACAACCGTTGTTCGCTTTGGAGGCTTGTTTGGCGGGAGTAGAAACCCTGCCAAGTACTTGGCCGGACGCAGCAATTTAAGAGGAGGGGAAGCGCCCGTAAACCTAATCCACCGCGATGATTGTATAAATATTTTAGCTGAAATTTTAAAGCAGGATACTTTTGGTAACGTATTTAATGCGGTTAATCCAGATCATCCTAAAAAGTCTGACTATTACATTCAGAAAGCAACTGAAATGGGACTAGAACCACCAAGTTTTGTTGATAGCGATCCTGATGAAATATTTAAACAAGTGGATTCGGATAATTTGAAAGGGGTTTTGGCTTATGGGTTTAAAAGCGGATTGAATTAATAGCGAACCCTATCTTCTGAACCCTCGGCCAATTGCCGTCTGCTTCAGCAGCCGGATAACTGATAGAGTGATTTTTAGCTTTAGCCACATTCCGCAGCTTTCCTTAATGGGGCTAAAGCCATTTTGTTGCTGTTTTATTCGCCGTTGGCTAAAGCCAACGGCAATTTGTTTAGTTTGAACAGATTCTATTTATCTCAGTACATTCTATCTTCTCTGGCATATTGCCGTCTGCTTCAGCAGACGGATATCTGATAGAGTGATTTTTGGCTTTAGCCACATTCCACAACTTTCTTTAATGGGGTTAAAGCCAGTTTGTTATTGTTTTATTTTCCGTTGGCTAAAGCCACCAGCAATTTGTTTAGTTTGCACTTTTCTATTTACATCGGCATATTCTATCTTCTCTGGCATATTGCCGTCTGCTTCAGCAGCCGGTTACTGATAGAAGAAATGATTTTGGGCTTTGGCCCTCGGTGTACAATATTGTCTGCGGTAAGGGTGCCATTGTAGGCACCGAGCTCCGCAAACTCCATGGCTTGGTCTTTTAATAATTTATTGGGTACTTTGCTTTTGTCCAACCCGCTTAAAGTGTTATTGATCTGGGTAGCAAAGGTGGTGTTCACGGTCTGGGCCGTTGTGTATAGGAACGAGCCAAGACATAGAAGCAATAAGGCTGCGGCCTTTTTTAATTGTAGGTTCATAGGTAAGGATTTAGGGTTAATATTAAATTAATTATAATTTCATTCTGTAAAACGTACATCAAAACGGCCATTACGTATTTCGTGCACCACGCTATTACTATCCTTTACGTCAAACCAAAAGGTTCCTGCCACAATATGGTTATCATAATCCAATTTTGTGATTTTTAGTTCTCCTGTATGTATTTCAGAAGTATAATTGGAATCCAAATTTAAGCGATAATGCCCAGAAACATTATTTGGTACATTCTCTTTTAGGGCGTAAGTGCCCCCTTCCTCTATCTGGAATAAATTGCTTCCAATCCCGAGAGCTTGATAATCACTCCCGTTTATTCTCCTATTACTTTGCAAAGCAAAATAATACCCCCCATTTACATACTGGTAAACACAATCGAGGGGGTTAGGGGTATTATTACCAGGCAAAAAAACCTCCCCATCCAGCAAACAGCCAAAAGTGCCCGCTCCCGTTTGGGTGGCGGGGGGCAGTTGGTCCACGGGCTCCGGGGGTGGGTTGTCATCGTCCTTGTTGCAGCAAGAGATGGTCGTGGCCATAAAAATGAGCAGGACGTATTGCGGCAGTCTTATCAAATTAAAAAAGTTGCTTTTCATCTTGGGGCGGTTTAATTGTTAACGATTTGACCTTAAATATAAGAAAAAAAGAGTTATAAATATTATTTAACCAATAATTATCATCATTCTAAATGGCAAAAGTAGTGTTTACGGTTTGGGCCGTTAGATAGAAAAACGAGCCGAGGCATAGCAGAATTGTTTTCTTTATCAAGGATGTTGCTCCCAAAGCCCAATCTTCTGGGCAATCAGCCAATTGCCGCCTGCTTCAGCAGACGGATAACTGATAGAGTGATTTTTGGCTTTAGCCACATTCCACAACTTTCTTTAATGGGGTTAAAGCCAGTTTGTTGCTGTTTTATTCTCCGGCAATTTGTTTAGTTTGAACAGATTCTATTTATCTATGTACATTCTACCTTCTCTGGCACATTGCCGTCTGCTTTAGCAGACAGCTATCTAAAGGATTTTTAATTTATAGACAAATTCGGGCTATTGGAATCAAAAAAAGGAGCCTTTTACAGCTCCTTTTTTCAATAATTTAAAATATTTTATCTGTCATTAAAGTGACAGGTATGAAAACTACCAAATACGTACCCTATCTTCTGGGGCAAGGTACATAGGGTCGCCTTCCTTAATATCAAAAGCTTCGTAAAAAGCATCAACGTTTACCAAAGGCTGTGTAGCACGCACTTTTCCTGGAGAGTGCGGGTCGGTTTTTACTTGGTTGCGCAATGCCTCATCACGCGATTTTGTGCGCCAAACCGTAGCCCAGCTCATAAAGAACCGCTGCTCTGGCGTAAATCCGTCAATATCATCCGGGCGTCCGTTTTCTTTATAAAAACGTTGTAGGCCGTCGTAAGCACCTACAATACCACCAAGGTCACCAATGTTTTCTCCCAAAGTAAATTTTCCGTTGATATGAACGCTGTCCAAAACCTCAACATTGCTGTATTGTTCTGCAAGTTTGTCGCCACGTTCAGTAAAGTTTTCAAGGTCTTTATCGGTCCACCAGTTTACTAAGTTTCCGTTGGCATCAAAACGCGAACCACTATCATCAAAAGCATGGGAGATCTCGTGGCCAATCACAGCGCCCATACCACCATAATTTACGGCTTCATCTGCCTTATAATCATAGAAAGGAGGCTGAAGGATAGCCGCTGGGAAAACAATTTCGTTGTTAAACGGGTTAAAGTAAGCGTTTACGGTCTGTGGACTCATGCCCCATTCGGTACGGTCAACAGGTTCGTCAATTTTATCCAGATTGTCCTTAAAATTCCAGGTCTGTACAGCAACCATATTGTCATAAAACGTATTGCCTTCCTTTACTTCCATAGCGGAATAGTCTTTCCACTTATCAGGATAACCGATCTTAACGGTAAAGTTATCCAACTTTTCAATCGCTTTTACCTTGGTGCTATCGCTCATCCAGCTTAGGGCACTTATTCGGTCTTTATAGGCAGCTATTACGTTGGCAATCATTTTTTCTGCTTTCGCCTTTGCTTCTGGAGGAAACATTTCGTCAACATACAGCTTGCCTAAAGCTTCGCCAACGCTACCATTAACAGTTGCAAGGGCTCTTTCGTTTGCTGGTTTTTGTTTTTTGGTCCCTTTTAAGGTAGTTGCGTAAAAGTCGAAGTTTGCTTTTTCAATTTCGGTGGTCAACATTCCTGCAGCACTGTTTAGGGTGGACCAGCGCATAACGGTTTTCCAGGTATCAAAATCTGGATTAGTAAACACTTGCTTTAAGGTTTCCATGTATTTTGGCTGCATTACAATAACCGTATCCAGCTCTTTGGTTACGCCCATATCTTTAAAAGCTTCTTCCCACTTTAGCTGCGGAAGCATATTTTGCAATTCAGCAACGCTTCTAGGGTTATTAAAGTTTCTAAAATCACGACTGGCAACCTTATCTAACCTTGGTTCTGCAAGTTTTGTTTCAAAAGCGAGAATAGTCTCCCCTTGTTTACGTGCATCTTCCTCGGAATCTCCCAAAAATTGAAGCATCCTAGTAATATGATCTACATATTGCTGGCGTATTTTTTCTGAAGCAGGATCTGTATTGGTATAAAAGTCACGATCTGGAAGCCCCAAGCTGCCCGGCGTAATATACGCTGAGTTCATAGCACTGTTGCTGGGGTTTGAAAAAGCCGAAAGACCAAGAAAAGGTTGCGAGACCGAAACGGCATCTTCGCTCATCAATTTCTGAAAATCTTCCATGCTGTTCATGGCCGCTATTTTTTCAAGCGTTGGTTTTAAAGGTTCAATCCCCGCAGCGTCCCGGGCTACGGTATCCAATTTAGATTCGTAAATCATCAAGGCTTTTGCCTGGTCGGTTTCCGGACCGTACTTTCCGCTTTCTTCGGCTTTTGCCAAAATGTCTAAAACATCGGCATCGGTCTTTTTTCTAAGAATCGTAAATCCGCCCCAACTGGTCTGATCGTCCGGAATTTCGTTGTTTTTCATCCAGTTTCCGTTTACATAGTTGTAAAAATCAACTTTAGGGCTTACGGTAGTATCCATGTTTGCAAGGATAATCCCGTGTGGCTCGGTTTCCGTTTTTTCCACATCGGTTTTATCTTTACAAGCGGTCGCGGCAGCTGCAATAACTGCAAAAGCCAGAACGGGTTTTAAAAAATTAGTTTTCATGAATGGTTTTTATTTAAAGGTATTTTGAATGTTTCTGAAATGAATTAGTTGTTCTTTTAAATGAAATGTTACACTTTTCGGTTCTTATTATCCTGAAGCTCTAAATTCATAATAGAGTCTCTATAACGTTGTTGTTTCTTCAGCTCTTTTGCTTCGTTTTTCTTTCTTTGGGAATCAATTTTATCTTTTTGAAACTTTTCGTTGAGCTGAACCAAAAGGTTTTTTAATGCAATATTCATTTCTTCAATGGAGCGTTCAAGTTCCAAGGAATCAATAGCCGATTGCCCCGCCGTTTGAAATAAAAGCTCCGAACGTGTTTTTAACACAAACAACCTGCTGGTTATAGGCTTGGTGTTGAGGGTGTCAGGAATTTTCTTTAGAAGTGAATCAGAGTATTTTTTTAAAAGTTCAGATCGGTTTCGAAGTTCTTGATAATTGCTACCATTGGCTTTTTTTGCCTCGCTCACAAAATCTTCAAGAATTCCCCAGTGGACGGCCTGCTCCTGTGCTGGGGCTGAGAGCTTGGGAAAATCATAATTTTGATCACCAAAGATAATAGATGTATCATTTTTGGGTGCTTCTTCCGGTTTTTCCTGCGAATTTTCACAAGATAGGAGTATCAGCATCAACGATAAAAAGGAAAATATAAACTTCATAAAATAAAAGATTCACAAAGATACTGGTTATTAAACAAATGGCATATTTATTTTTCTACGTGATGAAACAACGCAGAATACGTATCTTTACGCTTCATTTTCTGAAAAATTAAAATAGCAAATACAGATGAGAAAGAGAATTTTGATTATTGGTGCCTGTGGACAAATAGGGACGGAGCTAACCTTATATTTACGTGAAAAATTTGGCGCACATAAAGTTATAGCCAGTGATATTCGCGAAGGCGAAGAGGCTTTAATGGAGAGTGGTCCATTTGAAATTCTTGATGCAATGGATTATGATGCCGTGGAAGAGATTGTTATTCAATATGAAATAACCGATGTTTATTTAATGGCGGCTATGCTTTCGGCAACTGCCGAAAAATTCCCAATGCGAGGTTGGAACCTTAATATGGATTCACTTTTTAACGTCTTAAAACTCGCAAAGGAAAAAAAGATCGAAAAAATATTCTGGCCTTCCAGTATTGCTGTTTTTGGCCCTACCACCCCAAAAGTAGATACACCCCAACGTACGGTAATGGAACCGAGCACGGTCTATGGAATCAGCAAGCAAACTGGTGAGCGCTGGTGTGAGTACTATTTTAATCGCTATGGGGTAGATGTGCGCAGTATTCGCTATCCTGGGCTTATTAGTTACAAAACCCAACCTGGTGGCGGTACTACAGATTACGCCATTGATATTTACCACAAAGCGTTAAAACATAAAAACTACATTTGTTTTTTAAAAGGTGATACTACTTTGCCTATGATGTTTATGGACGATGCCATTCGTGCTACCGTCGGTATAATGGAAGCGGAGAAAGAAGCGATAAAGGTAAGAAGCTCTTATAACCTCTCTGGAATGAGCTTTGATCCTGAGGAAATTACCGCAAGTATCAAAAAGCATATCCCTGAATTTAAAATAAGTTATGAACCCGACTTTAGACAACCTATTGCCGATAGCTGGCCACAAAGTATAGACGATAGTGCTGCTAGAAATGATTGGGGATGGGAGAGTAAAATTGATATGGATGAAATGACCGAGATTATGCTTACCAATTTAAAAGATCAATATGAAGATTAACTTGTTATTCTTCAAATTCGACCTCTAGAATATTGGCGGTGCCTTTTTTACCTTCATTAGATATAAAAATGGTACCGTCTTTTGAAAACGTTAGTCCCTCAGGCTGCCGAAATGATTTTTTATAAAGCTGATGAAGCTTTAATAGCTCGCCTTTATTGCTCATAATTAATAGCTGCGGTTGTTTCTTGGAAGCCAAAATATAAATGTTCCCGTTAATGGGGTTGATTCCAATTTCTGAAGGATAGAAGTTTTCGTATTGGTCTCCGTCGTCGTCTTTATCTTTTCCTGTAAATATAGGATCGTTTAACGGAATCTTTAAAATGGGTAAGGTTTCGGTTTGTTTGGTTTCTAAATTAAAGGCGTAAATACCTTTGTAATCATCACTATTTGGATCGTTGTTTTTTACCGTAAACAGAAGGCGGTTGTTTATGGTGTCTGCCACTAACGATTCCATGTTGTTTTTACCCGAGAAAGGGGTCTTGTATTTTTTGGTCTCAAAATTGGGGCTGAGGTAATTGGATATTTCAAATAAACTTCCGTTACTCTCCATTACATAAGCAGTGCTATCAACAATGGTTAATGCTTCATAGTCGCCAGACTTGGCAAAATTCACTCTTTTTTCTACCAATTCGGTGTCAAAATTAAAAATATAGATAATCCCTTCTTCGTCTTGAACACAGGCTATTTTATCTTCAGAAATCCAACTGATACCCGAAATTTCGTTTAGGTCATTTGGCATGTCCCATTTATGGATAATCGTATAGGTTTCCTCATCCAATCGTGGATTTATGGCTGGATTTTCAAAAGCCCACCACAATATCCCCACAAAGGCGAGGACTCCGGTTATTATAAAAAAGGCGACTCTGTTTTCGTTCATTGCCATAAAACATTGCTTTTAGGGAATTAGCACTAAATTGCGAATAATTTACACGAAATATTTATGCTTAGCACTTAAAATTTTGATAAAGTTGAACTGCAAGCAATCCTGTCCTAAATATTTAACCTGTTCATTTTTTCCATTGATGAAAAAACGAACCAAAAAAATCTAGGCTTACGAAATTTTCTCTAAATTTTTTGTTCGTCCCCTAAATTTTAGGAACTCGCCTTTAAATCCAGTGCTTTGATGACTATCTTTGCTGGCTCAAACAGCCTAAAATTTTACGGGAACTTCACTTCAAATTTTACGATAAATTTTCGATAGGCCAAAAAACAGGAATTCTCAATTACAGACCCCTAAGCTTCATATTATCTCTAAGCCCCATTAAACAAAGGCTTTCAATGGTTACCTTATGAACGTTTAGGACGCTATTGAATTGCAAGCTGAAGGATATTCTGCTATACAAATCAAATTTCCGCAGTAGAAAATCAAATTTATTTTTCAAATATGCGTAGATTGAAGTTTTTAATTATGGCTAAAGTAAATGCTTAATTCAGATAGAACTACTTCAAATAGATGGTTTATTGCTAGTATGGGAACCCTGCTTCAGGTAGTGTTGGGCACCGTATATGCTTGGAGCTTTTTTCAGAAACCCATTCGTATTGCGTATGGATGGACCAATGTGGAAACCATGTGGATATTTAGTTTGTCAATTCTGTTTCTTGGTGTAGCAGCTGCCATTGGTGGGATAATTCTACCTAAATACGGCCCTAGAAAACTGGCGAGCCTTGGCGCATTGCTTTACGGACTAGGATATTTAATAAGCGCCTGTGCTATGTTTATAGAGAGTTTGCCGCTTTTTTATATTGGTTTTGGCGCAGTTGGAGGTATCGGGCTGGGTTTGGGCTATGTAACGCCGGTAGCTACGGTTTCAAAGTGGTTTCCCGATAAAAAAGGTTTTATCACCGGAATGGTTGTTATGGGTTTTGGCTTAGGCGCCTTTGTAATGTCTATAATTATTGCCCCAATATTGCTTGAATTAACCAACGGAAATCTAGTACAAGTCTTTTTGTGTATTTCGGTAGTGCTTACCGCAATTGCGCTTCCTGCTGGACTCGCCATGCGGAATCCTCCAGCAGACTTTGTACCAAACGGATATGTACCTTCCACAAATAATACGGCGGATACAAAATTAGAAGACGGACTTGGAATTAAAGACAGCATTTTGTCTAAAAAATTCTTAGCCATGTGGTTGATCTTTTTTCTGAACATTGCGGCCGGTATTATGTTTATAAGCTTGCAATCGCCAATGATGCAGGATTTACTGCTATTAAAAGATTCAACTATTAGTGCAGAAACACTCGCGCTTGCCGGTGCAACGCTTATTGCTGTTAGCTCCTTATTTAATGGGTTTGGTCGGTTTTTGTGGGGTGGACTCTCCGATAAACTGGGAAGAATACAGGTGTTTCGTCTAATTTTGGGGTCTCAGATTTTGGTTTTTCTATTGATGATGATAACCAGCAATCCTTGGCTTTTTGGTGCGTTGGTATGTTATGTATTATTGTGTTATGGTGGCGGATTTGGTGCAATGCCTTCTTATGTGCTGGACGTTTTCAATTCTAAATTGATGCCCGTGGTTTATGGAGCAATTCTTACTGCTTGGTCTATTGGTGGAATTGTTGGCCCCCAATTGGCAGCTTTTATCAGAGATTTTTATGCAGATAATCCCGAAATGATTGGACCTAGAACCTATTTTGTGGGCGCAATTTTATTGACAGTAGGTTTTATAATAAGCTTGATGCTAACAAACAATACGATTACCAATAGAAAGAAGTGACCCGAGCCTGAGGTAGAACGATATTGCGTAAGTCTTTCACTAGAGCTGGGCCGAGATCGTGAACTTTTTCTAACTCGAAATCGAAATCCTTTTGATGGTTGTTTATTGGCATTTCAAAATAAATTCGGAAACCACTACTTGCTTTATACTGCCAACTACCAACTTTTTGTAGCCCCACCAAGAATCGAACTTGGATCTAAAGTTTAGGAAACTTCTATTCTATCCATTGAACTATGGGGCCGTTGTTCTGAAGGTACAAATTTAAATATTTTCCATGTTTTTAAGCTTTTTTTGAAGGACGATCGTATCAGCTTAAAATAAAAAAAAAACAGGCTCAATTAAGTTTGAACCTGTTCTTTTGCTTCTTTCCTGAAATATTTATAGCAGCAGGATGATTACCACTGTTTATGCTTCGCAGCTAACACAGTCTTTTTTCTGTGCAAATTTTTGTGCGGCATTCATACTGTGTTGGTAGTAAAGTGATTTTAACCCTAACTTCCATGCGGTAACGTGAATCTTGTTTATTTCTTTTACCGGCATTTCAGGATGTACGATAATATTTACCGACTGCCCTTGGTCAATGTGGTTTTGACGGTTGGCGGCTTGATACACAAGATCTAACTGATCAATCTCTGAATAGGTTTTAAACACTTCTTTTTCGTGCTCTGTTAAAAACTCAAGATGTTGTACCGAGCCGTCGTTGCTGCGAATATCGCGCCATACTTCGGTGGTATTCATCCCTTTTTCTTCCAATAACTGCTCTAAATATGAGTTTTTTATTGTGGTTTTTATTTTGGCAATATCCTTCACATAAATATTAGACCAGATGGGTTCAATACCTTGTGAAACTTGTCCAAGAATAAAAGCTGAAGAGGTGGTAGGAGCAATGGCGTTTAGCGTAGCATTTCTTCTTCCATAACCTTCTAACAGTTTTGGCTCTCCGAATTTTTCGGCTAATTCTTCAGAAGCTTTATACGATTTCTCTTTGATAAGCTTAAATATTTCGCTGTTTAGGTTATACGCTTTTTCGCTATTTAAAGGAAGCATTTTCGATTGCAATAACGAGTGCCAGCCTAGCACACCAAGACCTAAAGAGCGATTCTCTTTTGCAAAGTTGTATGCGCGTTCCATAAATAGGAAGGTTTGTCTATCTTCTCGGCTTTCCGAATCACGATATACTTCTAGTTTTTCAATAAATTCGGTAATAACGGCGTCTAAGAAATACACCATTGTTTCAACTGCATCGGTATCTTTCCACTTGTCATAATGCAGGGCATTAATTGATGAAAGTACACATACAAAAGACCAGTCGTCGTTTGAAGGCAGCATTATTTCGGTACATAGGTTACTGGCATAAATAGGAAGGTTTTTATCTTTGTAAACATCTGCCGCCGAATTGTTAGCATTGTCACTAAAAAAGATATATGGATATCCCATTTCACCGCGTCGCTGCAGAACTTTTGCCCAAATGGAACGCTTTTTATCATCGCCATCTATCATTTCCTGCATCCATTGGTTGGTTACGGTAACGCCATGGGTTAGCTCTTGAATGGGGTTTCCTTCGGTTCCAATTTCTAAAAACTCCATAATATCTGGATGTTCTACGGGTAAATATGGCGAAAAACGACCGCGTCTAACGGAGCCTTGGCTCACAACATCTACCATAGATTCAAACAGTTGCATAATATGAACAGCCCCAGATGCTTGTCCGTTATTTTTTACTTCGGCACCACGAGGTCTTATTTTTCCAAAGTATCCAGAAGTTCCCCCACCTAATTTAGACATCATTCCCACTTCAGACTGGGTGTATAAAATGTTGCCCATATCGTCGTCTATGTGCGATCCAAAACAACTAATTGGGAGTCCGCGTTCTTTTCCAAAGTTAGACCAAACAGGAGATGCCAATGAGTAAAACCCTTCAGACATATAGCCATAAAACTTATCGGAATATCCTGGGATGCCCAAAATTTGCTCGGCTCTATCGGCCACCTCGCGAATACGTTCCTCAGCAGAAACGCCAGGCGATAGATATCCTGAAGCTAGAAAATTACGGCTGTGTTCGGTAAGCCATTCAAAGCCTTGCTTTTCTTCTGTATGGTTTAGCGCCTCTTTACGGGCGTTAACGAGGGGGTTATTATCAGAATTTATTTTTGAAGTCTGTGTGTCGAGGTCTAGATTTTGTTCGTTCATTTAAAAAAGGTCATCACTGGTTATACTTTGGGTTCTTTTACTGTAATTGATTGAGCGCTTTACAAAGAAGTCGCCGTGCTTGGTGCCGATAATTTCATCGTCAAACCATTCGGTCTGGGCAACAAGGCTTTCGTCTATTTCAAATATTTTTTCTATTCCGATGCTTTCAAGCGAATTGTTAAAGCGGTTTTTTATAAACTCATTTACTACATCCTTGGGAAGGAAGTCTAGTTCACCTTCTTCAAAAATCCAATCTACAATTCTGCTTTCGGCCGTAAAGGCTTCTCTACATATTTCTTGAATCATGCTTTGGTAGCCTTCGTCAAACCATTCTGGGTTTTCTTCTTTGATAATTTTAATTACATCAATACCAAAATCCCCATGAATTTGTTCTTCTTTTGAAGTAGCTTCCACAACATTTGAAATTCCTTTAAACATATTTTTATGCTTGTTAAAGGCCATGATGATTAAAAACTGCGAAAACAGTGAAACGTGTTCAATAAATAGCGAAAACAGCAAAACAGACTCTGCATATTCCTTGTTGTCATCGCTTTTGGAGTTTTTAAGTGCGGTTTCCAAATAATGGACCCGCTTCATGATTACCGGTTTTTTCTTTAGGTTTTTAAACTCTTCGTTCAGCCCTAAAATTTCAAGCAAATGCGAATAGGCATCGTGATGGCGCACTTCACTTTCGGCAAAGGTGGCGCCAACAGAACCAATTTCAGGTTTTGGCATTCTGTGATAGATATCGCCCCAGAAGTTTTTTACGGCTACTTCAATTTGCGAAATAGCAAGCATAGTGTTTTTAATGGCACTGCGCTCAACTTCTGAAAGTCGTGTTTTAAAATCCTGAATATCGCTTGTAAAGTTGAACTCGGTATGTATCCAATACGAATGGCGAATTGCCGGCACGTATTCATAAAGCGCTGGATATTCGTATGGTTTTAAGTTTATACGTTTTTCAAATATATTGAGCTTTCGTTTCTGTGTTTGTTGGTTTCTGTAAAGAATATAACCTTTTGCAACATCAAAAAAACCGCTTTCCATCAATTTGTTTTCCACAAAATCTTGAACTTCTTCTACGGTAGGAATATATTTTCCGTCCAGCGCTTTTCGTTCTAATAATGCTTCGTAAACTTTATCTGAAATTCGTTTTGCATCTTCCGCCCCACCGTGGTTGGCAGCGGTCATTGCTTTTAAAATTGCATCTGTAATCTTTTGTAAATGAAAGGGTTTTGTTGTGAAATCTCTTTTTATAACCTGGGTAATCTCCATGGGAATGCTAACTAAAAATTAGAAATATAAACGAGGTATAAAGATGAAAAATTTATCGATGCGTTTTGGTTGAAACCTCATTTTGTTGTCAAATGGTTATCAACAATCGAAAAGAAATTAAGACGTGTTGCTATGTGAGTTTTTTAATCACAGCACTTGAGTTGGAAGTTGATAATTAACAGGACTTTATCCAACTGTTCTTGATTCGATAATTGTTTAACGCAAAGATAAAAGCGTTTAGAGCGCAATTCAGAGGAGTTAAGAATGTAGGATTCTTCCGCTATAGATTAACAACAATTGTTCTTGATCCATAATCTTCTCGCTCAAAACCGAAATCCTATAAAACAAAAAAACCAGCCTAATTAAAGACTGGTTTGTTTTGCTCCTCTTCTTGGGCTCGAACCAAGGACCCTCTGATTAACAGTCAGATGCTCTAACCAACTGAGCTAAAGAGGAAGATGTATTTTCCTGTATTTCAATCTATTGTTCCTCTTGGCTCGAACCAATCCCGATAGCTATCGGGGCTCTGATTAACAGTCAGGTGCTATAACCATCCCGATAATTATCGGGAGAGCTAAAGAGGAATATGTGTTTTCCTGTTATTTTCAATCTTTGCCTTTCTGCGGACCGATGTCCACTAAAGCAATCTCGTATATTGCGTAGGCGGGTGCAAATATAAGTAATTTTTTATTCCGCCAAAACAAAAAATAAAAATTTGTGTGAATTACTTTCATCGGCTCATTTTAGTCATAAAGAAAGTAGCATGATTAAAGCTTTTTAAGTTGCTCTTGTAGTGTTGCTGCAGAAGTGGTTGTGCCTTTGGAAAGGACTTTCTTGGCCTCAGTAATTTTGTCTTCCTTGATGTAGGTTAAAGCTAGATAATATAGAATGTCCTCAAAGAATGCACTTTCGGTTTTTTTGTAGGCTAACTTTAAATAGTTTTCGGCTTGACGCGCGTTGTCATTTGCCAAGTTTGCCACTCCTAAAAAATAGACCAAGGTGTCATTCGTTGGATTTGCGGCGTAAAGAGGTTCCCATCGGGCTATTGCTTCGGAATACTCCTTGCGCTTGTAGCTTACCATACCGTAATAAAATTCGTATTGTGACGCTGACCCCATTTTTGTAGGAAGTCCGGGATCAGGTCTAAAATTATCAGCAAAGACTTGCTGGGTAGAACTTCCGGTGTAGAAAACAGCCCAAAGACTAACGCTAATTAGTAAAAGAATTGATGCTGCCAAAGCCAATAGTCCGGGAGTAAGCCATTTTCTCTTGGGCTTTTCTATAATACTTGCATGATAATCATCTAGTGATTTCCTTAGGTTGTGCTCTTCAGCGGCTGTAAAAATGGTTTTTTGAGCTTTAACAGCTTTTTGAAAGTCTAAATCGTGGGTTAGGCGTTTGTTAAAATTCTCTAAGGCAGTGTCGTCAAGTTCATCCAGAAGGTATTTATCAATAAGTTCATGGGTTTCTTGATTGTTGTATGAATCTTTATTTGAGTTCATTGGGGAGGTTTTGCATAAGTTTTTTTAATTGTTTTTGACAACGGTATTTTGCGGTTCGAGCGTATGCTTCATCAATTTTCATTATTTCAGCTATTCTTCTAAAAGGCTTTCTTTCAAAATAAAACAGTTTTAACAACAACTGGCAGCGTTCATTAAGCTGGGTTATCGATTCCATAACAAATTGCGATTTTTTGTTTTGAAGCTCTTTTTCCTCTTTTTCCGACTCGTCAAACTCAATTTCTCTATTTATAAAAGTTGTATTTTTATATCTTAAAGACCGTAGGTAATCTATCCATTTATTTTTAGCTATCTGGTAAATATAACCGTTGATGGCGGTTTTGCTTTTTGCCGAAAACCTATCGTTCTTAACGTTTTTCCACATTGCAATAAAGGCTTCTTGGTAAACATCTTTTGCCTGGTCTTCCGTGCCATTGTTTTTAAGCACATAATGCTTCACTTTAATAAAGTTAATTACGTATAACTCCCTTAACGTATCAGCGTCATTTTGCTTTATAAGCACTGTCGTTTTGTTAAAAGATGAATTATTTTCTTCTATATCGTTGTTTTTCAGCATTATTTCGTAAACAATATAGAAAGATACAATTTATCTCTGTTGGATTTAAGTTTTTTAGACAACTTAGATAAAGGACGTAATTTACTCGTTTAAAGGAGCTTGAATTTCGTTTTTTTTAGTCGCTAGGCTATAAATCCGATCTCGTTCTTACTTTTTCATCGAAAGAGGTTTGGGATGTCATCAGAATAAATCAAAAAAAATACTCCAGAAATCTTTCTGAAGTATTTTTAAAACAAAATAACCTGTTATTTCTTTACTCAAACAACCAACGATAGATATCGTTTCCGTTGGCAAAGAGTACCAAAGCGATTAAAATGAAAAAGCCTATCATTTGGGCGTATTCCATAAACTTGTCGCCCGGTTTACGACCACTAACGATTTCATATAACAAAAATGCTACGTGGCCCCCGTCTAAGGCAGGGATTGGCAAAATGTTCATAAATGCCAGAATTATAGATATTAAAGCGGTGGTAGCCCAAAAGTTCTGCCAGTTCCAAACCCCTGGAAACATATTTCCAATAGCACCAAAACCGCCTACTTGGGTAGCTCCCTTTTTTGTAAATACATATTTAAATTGAGCTGCGTAATCTCTAAGTGTATAATAGCCATAATTGAAACCACCGGCTATGCTTTCGCCTAAGGAGTAGTTTATTTTTGTTTGGCCCAATTGAGATCGCAATTGTTCTTTAGAAAAAGTAACACCAAAGGTGCCGTTTTCGTTAGGAGTAATGTTTAATGTGTCTAATTGGTTGTTTCGTTCAATAACCAGTGTGTTTTCTTTGTCTTTATTGGCTTCGGCTATTTTATTAAACTCGTCGTAGTATTGAACCTGCTGCCCGTTGATGGCAATAATTTTATCTTTTGCCATAACACCGGCCTTTTGGGCTGGAAATTCGTCCCATATAGAATCTAAAACAATGCTTGTTCTTGGTTCAAAGGCCCGCATTAGACCACTTTGAAACATTTTTGAACCAGCATCTTCCGGCACTGGAATAGTCGCTATACTTCCATCGGCGTGTTTAACTTCTACATTAGAAACATCTCGAAGGAAGATATGACGGTTTATTTCCAGCATATCGTCCAGTGGTTCGCCATTGATTTTTAAAATAAGATCTCCGTCTTGAAACCCGTATTCCTTAAATTGTTCGCTTACTGCAAAACCTTGTGGCAGATCGTCGGCGGTAGTAATTTCTCTTCCATATACATATAGAATGCTCATATAGATTACAAAACCAACAATAATGTTCACCGTAACTCCACCGAGCATAATAATTAGTCTTTGCCAAGCTGGTTTGCTTCGGAACTCCCATGGTTGTGGTGGTTGTGCCATTTGTTCCTTGTCCATGCTCTCGTCAATCATGCCGGAAATTTTCACATAACCGCCCAAGGGAAGCCAGCCAATTCCGTAAACGGTTTCGCCAATTTTCTTTTTAAAGAGCGAGAACTTTACATCAAAAAATAGATAGAATTTCTCAACCCTTGTTTTAAATAGTTTGGCAGGAATAAAATGCCCCATTTCGTGAAGGACAATTAGTAAGGATAAACTTAAAAGTAGTTGTATAGCTTTTACAGCAAATGGACTCATAGTTGTTAATATAGATATTTGAATAAAATAGTCTCGTTTTTAGGGTAATTGTTACCAAAATCGAGGGTGATTCTTCGGCTTGTCTCGGAAATTCGCAACAAAGGCTTCCGTTAAAAGACAAAAAATAAGTGAAAAATCGCACAAAAGTAATCTTTTAGAACGTGCAAAAAAAATAAGCGACCCCAGTAGCCGCTTATTTAATATTTATTTCACAACCCTGTTCTAAATATTTAACTTGTTCATTTTTTTACTCACTCTTTTAAATAATAAAATGGGAGTTCGTGAATCTTAGATTTCATTGATGATTCCGATAGCTATCGGAACGAACCAAAAAAATCCTACTCTTTTACCAGTGTTTTATTGATTACGCCTTTTGAGGTTTCCATTTGAACAAACAGTATCCCCTTTGCAAACTTAGAAACATCTATAGTATCCGTATATTTTTCTGCATAAAGCAGTTGCCCCAAGGTGTTATAAATACGTACTTGGTTTACTTGTAAATCCTGTGGTTTTTGAAAATTAATTTTGTCTGAAGTTGGGTTTGGATACAAAAGAACACGATTGTCTAATGTTAAATCTTGCGTCCCTAAAACAACTTGATTGTTTTTTGAAATAATATCGTTTTCTGGGTCAAATTGAACCGATTGCACGGTAAAAGGCACAGCAACTTGAAAGTTTTGATTATTGGAAGTATTGTCTAAAACTACATCTAAGGTTTCGCCCTGTGTCCCGCTGAGCCGTAAAGGTACGGGGGCTTCAAAATACGAGACAGATGGGTAACTTTGCGTCTGCGATATTACCACATCAATCTCTCCAGATGCTCCGGGGTGCCATGTGATGGTAAACCTGGGGTAGCCTTCGCCATAAACCCAATCATCAAAGAACTCCGTAAGATCTTCGCCGCTAGCAGTCTCCATATTTCTGATGAGGTCCGGAGTTTTTGCATAGCCAAAAGAAAGCAACGGATCGTTTAGATACGCTTTTAATCCTTGAAAGAAAACGGTATCGCCTAATTTTTTCCGAAGCATATGGATGACCATTGAGCCCTTGTTATAAGAAAGCCTACTATCGAAAATTCTACCTACGGAAGTTGTGTCTTGAGCCGGAATATAAACCGAGCCATCAGCATATTGGGTTATAGAATATATTTTATCTGCTTTCCAACTTCTAAAGTCAGATTCGCCGTCTAAATGTTCCACTACCATTCCATCCATATAGGTTGCAAAACCTTCATTGAGCCATATATCTTGCCAACTACCACAAGTTACTTTATTTCCAAACCATTGATGACCTAATTCATGGGCAATTAGTCCACGCCCAAGACTACCCATAAATGAAATTGTAGTATGCTCCATACCGCCGCCCCAGCCAAATTGGGCATGGCCGTATTTTTCATCGGCATAGGGATAGGGTTCAAATTTATCGGCAAAAAGGTTCATGATATCCACCGTAACTGGAGTGCGGGATTGGGCATAGCTTAAATCTTCAGGATATACGTAATTTATAATCTCAAACGGATTTCCGTTGTTTGCCACGGTGTGCGAATAAGTGGTGTAGTTGGTCACCGCTACGGCCACAAGGTAGGCGGGAATAGGATATCCATGTTGAAAATGCGTGGTTTTAGTGTTCCCGTCTATGCTTTGACTCTGTTCTACACCGTTTGCAACGGCCACATACTCTTCATTGTATTGGTTAAAACGAGGCGAGGTTATGTAAATATCTATTAAATCTATTTTATCTATCAAATCTTGTTTGCAGGGCCACCATGCTTTTGCGCCAAATGGTTCAGAAAGCGTCCACATTACCGGCCGGCCATTATGGGTATCTACTTCGTAGGAACCGAACCCAGAACTTATTGGGTTGCCGGAATAACTTATGGAAAGCGAATCTAAAACGCCCTCGTTTTGCGTTTGCGGAAGGGTAATCACCACTTCGTCATCGTTGTTTTGAGTAAAGGAAAGTGATGCACCGCGCTGTAGTACTTCGGAAACGGTCATGTTGTTAACGAGCTCAAAAGTTACCGTGTTCATGTTTTCCTTGGCTTCAAAATGGGAAGTTACTTTCCCCGAGATAAAAGCTTGCGAAGGGTCAATGTCTAATTCTAGCCGGGCGTATTTAATATCATAATTGCCCGTGTTCATGTTCCGTGACGTAGTAAAGAGTCCCGAGGCAGCTTTGGCTTCAGCTTCACTAATGTCATTGGTTCTAAAATTTTGAGAAAAGGATAAAAAACAGGTAAAAAGTAAAAAGGGAAGTATAATTTTTTTCATTGTGTATGTGTTTAGATTCTTGATTTGCCGAGACACGTAGGTGGATTCCAGGTTTTTGGGCGGTGAAGAAATCGAAACGAATATTCCCAACAAAAATTAGGATGTTAAAAGTATTCATTTTGACCTAATTCAGGCCTATTTTTGTGCCGAAATATATTTTTAGAGTTTAAATTTTAACACGATGCTTGACTTTTTTAAGAAATATAAGTTCTTCGGAATTTTTTTCTTTGTGCTTTCGCTTATTATTGTTCTAATTATCTATAGGGTAATGATCCCCAAAGAAGTACTAAAAGTATATCAACCCGCCGATGTTTCCACCGAACTCGTTGATACTACGCTTCAATACGTGAAAAAATACCACACTATTGCAGATTTTAGCTTGGTAAACCAAAATGGCGAAACCGTTACCCAAGCAGATTACAAGAATAAAATTTACGTCGCCGATTTCTTTTTTACAACCTGTCAAACCATTTGTCCGATTATGACCGACCACATGGTGAAAATTCAGGAGAAATTGCAGGATGACCATGATGTTTTACTCTTGTCGCATACCGTAACCCCAGAGATTGACAGTGTGCCGCAACTTAAAAAATATGCAATAGAAAAAGGAGTAAACGATGCCAAGTGGAATTTGGTTACGGGAGACAAAAAGGAAATCTACGACCTGGCAAGAAAATCGTACCTCGCAGCTAAAGACGTGCCTTATGAGGAGTTTGACCTTATCCATACCGAAAACTTTGTACTTATTGATAAAGAGAAACGAATCCGCGGGTTTTATGACGGCACCGATCCTGAAGCTATAGAAGTGCTACTTCACGATATTGAAGTGCTTGAAAAGGAAGAATAACCCCGCTTTTTAAGCGTTTAACTTTTAATTTTATAAACTGTTATTGCAATTGATACGGTGAATAGTAGAAGCAACCTTTATGCGCTATTGCTGTTGTGTTCTTATCCATCTGGTTTATAGTAATTTAAAAACTTGTATTGTCTATGATTCGCTTCTTATAAAGTTGAATCTAGATATTAGTGAAATCGCTTCGGAAATAAATACGAAATCTTCCTTCTTCATTCTGAAATAAAACCCTTACTTTTGTCTTGTTTAAATTCAATCTAAATAAAAATGACTCTAACAATCGCTTCATTAAAAAAGGGACAGCGTGCTATTATCAAGAATTTTTCGGTAGATGTTGTTCCTTTAAAACTTTTGGAGATGGGCTGTCTGCCAGGCAATGAAGTGTCTTTGGTGCAAACGGCTCCATTTAAAGATCCGTTGTACCTCAACATTAATGGCAGTCATCTGGCGATACGAAGAGAAACCGCTGGAAATATTGAAATTGAATTGATATAACTATAAATTTTCCCCGCGTATTACGAAGCGGAATCGAAGTATGGCAAAACATATAAACGTTGCACTTGTCGGAAATCCAAACACTGGTAAAACCTCTGTTTTTAACAGGTTAACTGGGTTGAACCAAAAAGTGGGAAACTATCCCGGAATAACTGTTGAAAAGAAAGAAGGCACCTGCAAATTTGGGCGTGCCTGTAAGGTTCATGTTCTGGATTTACCTGGCACCTACAGTCTTAATGCCTCATCGCTTGATGAAAATGTTGTTATTGAATTGTTACTCAATAAAAACGACAAAGATTTCCCCGATGTGGCGGTTGTGGTTGCAGATATTGAAAACTTAAAGCGAAACCTCCTTCTCTTTACCCAGATTAAAGATTTGGGAATCCCTGCAATTCTTGCTATCAATATGTCTGACCGTATGAAACGGAAGGCAATTACGCTCGATGTTCCGCTGTTGGAACAAAAACTAAATACCAAGATTGCCCTTATCAGCTCAAGAAAGAACCTTGGGTTTGATTATTTAAAGGAGCTTATTGAAAACTATAACCAGCTACCAACAAAGCCTTGTCTAGATGCTTCACGGATTGCGCCAGAATATTTTGACAGACTGCGAGAGGCATTCCCAGATCAAGATCTTTACAAGCTGTGGCTGGTAATTACCCAAGATGTGAATTTTGGGAAGTTAGACCGGAACGAACTCAAAGGAGTGGCTTCTTTTCAAACGGAATCGCCCAGTAATCTCAAACGGCTTCAGCAAAAGGAAACCGTGGTTCGGTATAAATTTATCAACGATACGCTAAAGGAAACCCTACATGTAGATAAAGCTAATGCGAAGGATCTACGAAGTCGTTTAGATAGAGTTTTAACCCATAAAGTTTGGGGCTATGTAATTTTCTTTTCCATACTACTGCTTATTTTTCAAGCTATTTTCGATTGGAGCGAATACCCAATGGATTTTATTGACCGTTCCTTTGCTTCCTTAAGCGAATGGACCAAGAATGCGATGCCGGCTGGTCAATTTACCAACCTACTTTCCGAAGGTATTATTCCCGGAATTGGCGGTATTGTAATCTTTATTCCACAGATTGCCTTTCTATTCCTGTTTATTTCAATATTGGAAGAAACGGGCTATATGAGTCGCGTTGTGTTTTTAATGGATAAGCTCATGCGGCGCTTTGGGTTAAGCGGAAAGAGTGTAGTGCCGCTAGTAGCTGGAACTGCTTGTGCTATTCCCGCAATTATGGCAACCCGGAATATTGAAAACTGGAAAGAACGGCTTATTACCATATTGGTAACTCCTTTTACCACTTGTTCGGCACGATTACCGGTTTACCTAATTATTATTTCCTTGGTAATTCCAGATACGCGAGTACTGGGAATCTTCAGTTTACAGGGTATTACCCTAATGTTTATGTACATTTTAGGCTTTGGGGCAGCAATTTTTTCGGCTTATATTTTGGATAAAATTTTAAAAATCCGTTCAAAAAGTTTCTTCTTGGTCGAAATGCCAAATTATAAACTTCCGTTGCCAAAAAATGTATTGATTACGGTAATCGAAAAAACCAAGGCTTTCGTGTATGGCGCGGGAAAAATTATTTTGGCAATCTCAATTATCCTATGGGTTCTGGCATCGTATGGCCCGGGCGATTTTAATAAAGCCGAAGAAATTATACAAACCGAATACGCATCTCAAAACCTTTCAGAAAGCGAACTAGAGATGCATGTAGAATCATTTAAGCTGGAGCACTCCTATATTGGGCGTGTGGGACATTTTATAGAGCCTGCCGTAGCGCCATTGGGTTACGATTGGAAAATCGGGATCGCTTTGGTAACTTCCTTTGCCGCGCGGGAAGTATTTGTAGGAACGTTAGCAACAATTTACAGCGTAGGGAGTGAAGACGAACAAACCATAAAAAGTAGAATGGCTGCAGAAGTAAACCCCGTTTTGGGCGGCCCCTTGTTTAATTTTGCAAGTGGTATTTCGCTCTTGCTGTTTTACGCTTTTGCTATGCAGTGTATGAGTACGCTGGCTATTGTAAAAAAAGAAACCAACTCTTGGAAATGGCCCATGTGGCAGCTCGTTGTAATGACCGCAATTGCATATGTGCTATCATTGGCGGCTTTCCAAATTTTGAAGTAATACTTCATTTAGCTTCTTCCCCTTTTTTAGGGGAAGGTGGCATATACTCCGCGAAGCAGGAATATATGATGGAGGGGGATAACCCTTCACAAATTTTTAAATTTAAAAACTATGCAAACAATACTAGTTTTAATAGCATTTATACTCGCAGTGGGGTTCTTAATAACCCAATTTATCTGGAACCCTTTTAAATCGAATAAAACTGCGAAAAATAAGATTGGAGATCACTCAGATTGCAGCAAATGTAGTTTTCATTGATATTATTTATACTTCAGCGCAATAGTTGTATTCTCTCCTCTCCTTAGGTAAGGCTATAAGGGGCTTTTGGGGGTGATGGAGAAATTGAGTATCTTTGCGGTATGCAGACAATCTTAGTTTTAATAACGTTTTCTTTGGCAGCAGGCTTTTTACTGAAAAAGTTTGTTTGGAACCCTATTTTTGAAGCTCGACGTAACTCTAGCGAAACCCTTGATGGCGGACGAACCAAATGTGGTAAAAGCGACTGTGGCTGCCATTAATTATTCTTCTCTTTACTAATCAACAACGTATATCCTGTGTCTTTTCCGCTACTTTTTGAAGTAGGGTAAGGATCTAATTTCAACCCATTTATAGCTAAATTCGCGGAGCTGTAAAGATTGGTGTTTTTTTCCTCGTCGGGTTTTACCGCCCCAAAAATCAAGGTCTTTTCCGTTGTTTTTCCGTTGGCTGCAACCGCAACCTTAACAATTGCTCTTCCCGCCCAAATACAATCTACATCTTTAGGGCAGCGCGAATCTTCAACTACTTCTAAAAATTTAATCGAAACATCATTTAAAACCACGGTTTCCCCTTTAGGAACTTTAATTCCAATTTTTGGGGTTTTGGGAGTGTCTTCTTGCCCAAAGGCAAAGCTTGAGAAAAGTATTATAATTGCTAAAATTGAATTTTTCATTGTTTAAAATTTTATAAGATTTAAAGATACATTAAAATAGTATGCTAGAAAATTAGATGAAAAATAAGTAGTGTATTGTTATTTTAACCTCGAAACAGGAAGAAATCCGCTTTCATAGGTTCAATCTTTTCATCTTTATTCTCAATAATATATTCAAGGGATTTTTCAGTGAAAAGCAGGCCCTTCTCCGTCAATGTAATAATTTTACTGTCAATTTCGATAAGGTTATTCTTTAAAGCAAGATCCAAAACGGTCCGTGCTCTCACTTCATGCCAATCAATATGTTCGCGAAGGTGATTTATATGCCGCTCACTCTCTTCATCATGACGGTTTAAATGCAGTAGAAATGTGATAAGCGAAACCTCGGTACGCTGCCTCTTTTGGCGATAAAGCACAGAAATAAGTCCTTTTTTTGGTGCGAATAAATAAACCAATAAGAAAATGACCCCCAAAGTTGTCGCTATAGATCCCGCGATTGAAGCATCTAACCAATTGGCGACCCAATACCCCGAAACGGCCGAAAGCACTCCGAAAAATACGGAAAGCCAGATCATTTTCTTTAAATCTTCAGTAAGTAGATACGCAGCAGCAGCGGGCGCTATCATAAGTGCTACTACTAAAATGGCACCCACGGCATCAAAAGCACCAACTACTGTTATTGATGAAACTGACATCAACCCATAATGGATTACTAAAGGCGAAATACCCAAGGATGCAGAAAGTCCAGCATCAAAAGTGCTTACTTTTAACTCCTTGAAAAAAAGCAATAATAGGCTTATAATTACTAGCAAGATACTCCCCATAACCCAAAGCGATTTAGGACCTATATCTGCTCCTCCAATTTCAACCCTATCAAAAGGTGCAAAAGCGAGTTCCCCTAGTAATACGGCATCGACATCCAAATGTACATCGCCTGCATTTTTTGAAATCAAGATTACCCCGATACTAAAAAGAGCAGGAAATACCAATCCTATAGCGGTGTCTTCCTTCACCAAGCCCGTTTTTTGTATATACTCTACCATAACAACGGTTATTACGCCGGTAAAAGCTGCTAATAAAATAAGCAGGGGAGAGTTTAAATCTTGGGTAATAAAAAAGCCAATGACAATACCGGGTAAAATTGAATGGCTAATGGCATCACTTATCAAAGCCATTTTCCGAAGCACTAAAAACACCCCGGGAATAGCACATGCCATTGCTACCACTGCGGCTATTAGTTGTATTTCAATTTGCGGACTAGTCATTTTTTGGTTGTTGGTTATACATTTCTGCGGCCTTTTTAAAGCCTTTTTGGGTCATTGCCCAGTCTTGGCCTTTAATAGCTATTAAGCCTTCGTGTTCTAACTTTTTAAGTGAATTTTTTGTGTAGCCCTGAAAATTGTTAAGAATTCGAATGGTATGCGGGTGCGAAATATTTTCGTGTTCCTTAGCAATATCATACATAAACTGAAGGGTTTTCATAAGCTCTAGGTCCTTTCTATTTTTTCTGAAGCGAATTTCACGGAATAAAAGTCCTCTTCCGGGTGAAAAAATCATTGAAAATAGTACAAAAACACTGGCTACCAATACAATCACGGGACCTGTGGAAAGGTTGTCCTGGCTGGCACTTATGGCGGTTCCAAAAACGCCCGAAAGTGCTCCCAGTAAACCTGCCAATAAAACCATGGTGCTTAGACTATTGGTCCATTGCCTTGCAGCAGCGGCAGGGGCAAGCAGAATAGCACTCATAAGTATAACCCCGACGGTTTGTAGCCCTAATACAATGGCCAAGACAATTAAAAACGTGACCAATAAATCTATAAATTTTGTATTGAAACCGAGGGTTTTGGTGTAATCGGCATCAAAAAGAAGTAGTTTAAATTCTTTCCAAAATAAAAATAATACAACCAACGAAACGCCAGTTACAATAATCATAAGCCGTACATCGCTTTCAACAAGGGTGGCGGCTTGTCCAAAAAGGTACTTGTCCAGCCCGGCTTGGTTGGCATTGGGTTGTTTTTGAATAAAAGTCAGCAATAGCATTCCAAACCCGAAGAAAGTGGATAGGATAAGGCCTAATGCGGTATCGCTTTTTAAATGTGTTTTTGAAGTTATGCCACGGATCCAATACGTTCCTACCAAACCACTAACTAAAGCACCTAGAAGTAAAATTCCCGAGTCTTTTGCGCCCGTAATGATAAATGCCAGCGCAATCCCCGGAAGGGCAGCGTGCGATATGGCATCGCCCAACAGACTCTCTTTTCGCAATACTGCAAAACTGCCCAGCATACCACAAATAGCGCCCAGTACGGCAGTTCCCAAGGTTATGGTGCGCAAGGTGTAATCGGTCCAGAGCAATGTAAAGTATTCAGTTATTGACATTTCTTAGTCTTTTAGTCGGTAGAGGGTAGTGGGTGGTCGGTAGAAAAGACATCATTTAGCTTTCTTTAAATATTTTTGAAGGGAGACCGTCATTTTTGATAATTTTAAAATCTCACATCTCACATCTCACATCTCTATTTATTAACCGCCACCTTATAGTTAATTCCATAGGTTTTGGTTAGGTTATCATCATTAAATATATCTTTTACGGGGCCGGTCGCTATTCTTTTCACATTTAAAAAAGTTACCCAATCAAAATATTCGGGCACGGTCTGTAAATCGTGATGTACTACGATTACGGTTTTACCTGCCTTTCGCAATTCCTTTAAAATATTGATAATTGCAATCTCCGTTGTTGCATCAACACCTTGAAAAGGCTCGTCCATAAAGTAAATGGAGGCGTCTTGTGCCAAGGCTCGCGCCAAGAATACACGTTGCTGCTGCCCGCCACTCAACTGACTTATCTGCCGGTTTCTATAAGATAGCATTCCAACCTTTTCCATAGACTCTAAGGCAATTTTCTTTTCCTTTGCCCCAGGACGTTTAATCCACCCCAAGCTTCCGTAGGTGCCCATGAGCACAACATCAAAGGCGGTGGTGGGAAAATCCCAGTCAACGCTTCCTTTTTGGGGAACGTAAGCGACCATTTTTCGTTGTTTGGCATATGGTTTTCCAAAAATGGAAACTGTTCCTGCAATTGGTTTTATAATACCGAGAATGGTTTTGATCAAGGTTGATTTTCCCGCTCCGTTTGGGCCTACTATAGCCATTAACACCCCTTCGGGAACGGTGAGGTCAATATCCCACAACACCGGCTTATAATCATAGGCCACGGTAAGGTCGTCAATTTGTACGGCAATATTTTCTTTCATTATTTTAGAGCGTTTACCATAGTTTTTACGTTGTATTTAAACATGCCTATATAAGTTCCTTCAGCAGTACCGGGATTTCCAAGGGCATCACTGTATAGCGAACCTCCAATTTCAACATTGTGGTTTTTAGAGATTACTGCGGCCTGTAGCGCTTCAATAGTACGGCGCGGAACGGAGCTTTCAATAAATATTGCCTTTACCTTATTATCAATGATAAACTTTGAAAGCTCCTGTACATCTTTAACTCCTGCCTCGGTAGCGGTAGAAATTCCTTGTAGCCCTACTACCTTAAAATCGTAGTTTTTGCCAAAATAACTAAAGGCATCATGGGCGGTAACTAAGATTCGCTTCTCCTTAGGTAGGCTGGCAATGGTTGCTTTAATTTCGGCATCTAAGTTGTCCAATTTCTTTTGATAGGCTTCGTTGTTTGCGGCGTAGGTTTTTGCGTTTTGCTTATCGGCTTTGGAAAGTTCATCGGTTACTGTTTGCGCAAAATTTTTAAAAAACTGAACGTTGAACCAAACATGAGGATCGTAACTACCGCCAAAGTTTTCTGAAGCTATCAATTGATCTTTGGGCAGCCTATCACCAACCGATACGGTGTTTTTGTTGCGCTTCATCTTTTCAAAAATATCCACCAATTTTCCTTCCAAATGTAGCCCGCTATAAAAAATTATATCTGCATTGTAAAGTTTAGAAACGTCGCCTTCGCTGGCCTTGTATAGGTGTGGATCTACACCTGCGCCCATTAAAGATTGGAGCGAGATATTATTGCCGCCAATTTCTGAAACCAGATCGCCCAAAATATTGGTTGTGGTAACCACCTTGATTTTGCCATTGTCTTCAGAAGCGTTTTTGCAGCCTATAAAAACGGTAATTAAACTGAGTATTATGAGTTTTTTCATATTCTTACGTTCTTTATTTTTGAACTTGTTTATAGGTAGTTTTATCTAAATGAACTTGTTTATGAGGTTTGAACATACAGGTTTTCAGCAATGCGCTTAGAAATAAAAAACTGATTGTTTCCTACCGAAATAACCATTGAGCCGTCAAAGAATTCCTTTCCTAATACGTTTATTTTTGTACCTATTGCAATTTTCCTTTTATCCAGATATTGTAAAAATTCGCCGCTGGTTTCCTTTACGCCCACGCAAACCCCGCTGTGGTTTTTATCTAGCTCTGACAACAATTTTTTCTCGGTTGGTTTTAAAACTCCGTTTTTATCAGGAATGGGGTCGCCGTGCGGGTCAAAATCTGGACTTCCCAGAAATTTATCCAGACGGGTAATAAGCTCGTCAGATTGTACATGCTCTAGCTGCTCGGCTATATCATGGACTTCATCCCACTGAAAATCTAGTTTTTCTACCAAAAAAACTTCCCAAAGTCGATGCTTTCTAATTACTCCTGCAGCTACTTTGCTGCCTTTTTCAGTAAGCTGGACGCCCTTATAACGCTTATAAACGAGCATCTTCTTATCGGCGAGTTTTTGTACCATATCCGTTGCCGATGAAGGTTTGGTCTCCATACTATCTGCAATAGACTTGGTGCTTACTTCGCCTTTGCTTTCCAATTCTAAATGGAAGATCGCTTTTAAATAATTTTCTTCGGCTAGGGTAATCATAAAACTTATGTTTATGCAAAGATATGTTTTTTTAAATTAAAATATATATTTAGCTTTGCCTAAAAATTTAATTAAACCAAGCTAATTATATCGATTAATATGAAATACTTCCTATACTTAATGTTGCTTTCAGTTTCAATTACTGTCGCCCAAAGTGGAAAAGCCACGATCTACGGTACAGTTTCAGATAATACGGGCCCAGTTCCCTTTGCGAATGTTCTTGTTAAAAACGAAACAATTGGTACAAGTGCCGATGATGCAGGTAAATTTGAGTTGCGGCTTCCTTCAGGAAAAGTTACTCTAATAGCACAATCACAAGGATACCGAACAGAAAATATTACAATAACCCTAAAGGAAGGTGAATCTAAAGTGATAGATTTTACACTTCGCGAAAGCAATGAAGAGCTAGATCAAGTAGTGGTTACTGGTACGCGAACTGCAAAAAGACGAATTGATTCGCCGGTAATCGTAAACCTTATTAACAGTGAAACTTTAGAGCAAGTGGTAGCTACAGATTTATCTGATGGCCTTCGATTTCAGCCAGGCCTAAGGGTTGAAACAGACTGCCAGACCTGTAATTACACTCAAATTCGCATGAATGGATTGCAAGGTGGCTATTCACAGGTGCTCATTAATGGGCGTCCTATTTTCAGCCCATTGACTGGGCTTTATGGCTTAGAGCAAATTCCCGTAAATATGATTGAGCAAATTGAGGTAGTTCGCGGTGGAGTTTCGGCATTGTACGGTTCAAGTGCTATTGGCGGCACCGTAAATGTGATTACTAAAGTTCCGAAGCAAAATAACTACAACCTGAGCTATACTTATGAATCCATTGATGGAAAAGCCGATCAAAATGTGATAAACGGAAACGCAACGGTGGTGAGTAAAGACTATAATGCTGGTGTTAATTTTTTTGTTAGCAATAGAAGAAGAACAGCTTATGATGCAAACGGCGATAATTTTTCTGAAATGCCCGAGTTAAAGGATAATTCTTTTGGAGTCAATGCATTTTACCTTCCCTCGGAAAACTCAAAACTGGAATTGAGCCTGAGTAGTCTTTACGAATATCGCTATGGAGGTGAAATGGTTGATAAACCTGCTCACTTAGCAAACCAAAGCGAGGAGCGAACTCATAATGTGTTAATGGGAAGCTTGGATTATCAAATTAATTTTAATGAAGATAAAAGCGCGTTGATTCTTTATTATGGAACCCAAAGGACAGATCGTGATCATTATACGGGGATTATTCCAGATGACGAAATTGAGCAGCCTGCATTTTTTGCTAATCCGCCATATGGATTTTCAGAAGTGGTTACCCATCAAGGTGGGGGGCAATACAATCATAAATTTGAAAATTTTTTAGGCGGAAAAACTGTTGTTACCGGTGGTTTAGAATACGTTTATGACGATGTTTTTGATGAAATAGAGGCTTACAATTATCTAACCAATCAAACCACAAAAAACCTTGGCGTGTTTTTACAGAACGATTGGGACGTTAACGAAAACTTGAATTTTCTTTCCGGTTTCAGAATAGATAAACACAATTTAGTAGACGATGCTATTTTCAGTCCGCGACTTTCCGTACTCTATAAGTTAAAAGAGACCACGCAATTCCGCGTAGGTTGGGGCACGGGATTCCGAGCACCACAAGCTTTTGATACCGATTTGCACATTGCTTTTGCAGGTGGTGGCGTTTCGAGAATTTCTCTTGCCGATGATTTGTTTGAGGAGCGATCCAACAGTTTTACGGCTTCCGTAAATTATGATAAAGCTTCCGAACATTTTATTGCAGGGTTTACCTTGGAAGGTTTTTACACGCATCTAAACGACGCTTTTTATTTGTTTCCCTTAGGTGAAGATGAATTTGGTCAGCGTTTTGAAAAACGAAACGGCAGCGGGGCAACAGTAAAGGGAATTACCGTGGAAGCGCGCGCCAATTACGACTATTTACTAGAAATGGAAGCCGGATTTACATTTCAATCCAGTTTATTTGATGATGCAGTTGAAAACATTGAAGGTCTGCCAGCTAAGCGTGAGTTTTTACGGACACCTGATAACTATGGGTACGCCACACTAACCTATACACCGACAAAAAAACTGAGTGCTAGTGCCAATTTAGTCTATACAGGAACCATGGATATTGCCCATATGGCAGGTGAAGGAACGGGGCAGCAAATTGATGAATACTATAAAACACCTTCATTTACCGAACTGAGTTTGCGCGTGGGTTATACATTCAATATTGAAAAAGTGAGGACCGGTTTGGAAGTATATGGCGGAGTAAAAAATATTACAAACAGTTATCAAGATGATTTTGATATCGGGAAAAATCGCGATAGCGATTATATCTACGGCCCAAGTGCGCCGCGCACATTATTTGTGGGACTTAAAATTAAATCGCTTTAAAAAATGAGAACCCTTGTTTTTTATATTTGCTTGTTAGTGTTAGGCAATACCGCTTTTTCCCAAAAAGAAAAGGCGGTTCATTGGCTTAACTTTGAGCAATTGGAAGATTCGTTGCAAACCAATCCTAAAAGAGTATTTATAGATTTTTATGCCGATTGGTGCGGGCCTTGTTTAAAAATGCAGCGAGATGTCTTTACCGATAAAAAAATAATTAGCATTCTAAACAAAGACTATTACGCGGTAAAAATGAACGTAGAAACAACTGATACAATTCATTTTGGAAGTGATATTTTTATCAACGAAAGAGCAAATCGAAGAAATCCCATCCATCAAATTCCAATCTTGATGGCGAGCCAAAAAAACAAGCCTTTTTCATTACCAGCCCTAGTTTTCTTAGATGAAAAATTTCAAGCGGAAGCACGCTACTTTCAGTATTTGAACGTAGGGCAGTTATTAAAAATATTAACAGGCTTTCAAGCGGAAGCTTTATGATTTCTTATTGAGTAGTGTCCGATTTAAATATTCAAAAAATAAATTAACTGACTGATATTAAAGGCTTGAAGCTTTTTTATTAACTTAAACCGTGCTATTGAATTCACAACTAGGGTTTAATAAAAAAGAGTTCTGCTTAATCAACCGATCCTAATTATCAATTTATTCGGAATCAAGTCTTACGTCTTTTAGCGATTTTAAATCTTTAGTCGGACACGACCAATTACTTATAAAACTTTTACAAACAGATTGGCGGCCATTTTAGCTGAAAGCTTTAATGCTTCTCCATCAATTTTAATGTCTAAAGCCTCATCAAAAGCCTCTTTGTCTTTAATTTCAAACTTCGAACTGATTCCAATTTTCTGCTTATCTAAATATTTTAAAAATACAGAGGAGGAATCTTTAACACCTACAATAATTCCTTTTGATCCTACTTCGCACTCAGAAAGCACTAATTTGGTTTCCTTCGGAAATGTTCCGTCTTTGCATGGAATAGGATCGCCATGGGGGTCAACTTTTGGATAGTCTAATAACTTGTCAATAGCATCAACCAACTTTTCACTTTTAATGTGTTCCAGCTGTTCGGCAACATCGTGGACTTCATCCCAGTTAAAATTCAGGCGTTCTACCAAAAAAGACTCCCATAAGCGGTGTTTTCGAATTACCTTTAAGGCTTGCTCAGCACCTTTTTTGGTTAAGGTAACCCCGTAATATTTTTTATAAGAAACCAAGTTTTTACTTGCTAATTTCTTTATCATTTCAGTAACAGAAGCTGCTTTAGTGGCCAATGAATCGGCGAGACTATTGGTAGAAACTCCGTCTTCTTCATCTGCTTGTAGGTGAAATATAGCTTTTAAATAATTCTCTTCAGATCGTGTAAACATAGCTTGTATAACTAAACGGTAAATATAAGATTAATATTTTCATAAAATAATTATTAGGATACCCTAAAATATTTTTTAATAGAAATGAATTTTATATCTTTGATGTAAGTTCATTTTGGCTCTAGTTTAAAACAGCTATTATGTTGGATATTTGAAATTTTCGGTATTTTTTCACCCTTTAGGGAAGGGGTAAAAACAAAATGCCGAAAATCCGATTATTTTTACCCGATCCCTAAAGGGAATAACCAGATTTTCTCCATTCAGACCAACTTGAAACCCTTGTGTTTTTATATGGAACATTGAAATCAACGCTAGAATAAACTAGAGCCTTTATTTTCAAAAAAGACCTAATGGAATATGCAATAAGCCTACTTCAAACCCATAAGAAATCTATAAATAGAACCATAAAAAGTACTGACCTTATGAAGAAAGACATATCGCTAGCTTCAAAAGAGCTAGCGAAGGTCAGTGCTATAAATAAAGCTATTAAAGTTTTAAAACGAAAACAAAAATCATAAGACTTAAAATCTGCCGTGGTTTTAGGGTTCAAAACTAGAAAAAGCTTATATTGACTTTTTAATTTATAACACTATCAATTTGAAAAACTCCTATTTAAACCTAAAATTAGTTTCGTATAACTCCCAAAACGGATTTCCTGAAGCTGCTGCCAAAATTGTATTTATTTCTGAAGAAAAACAATTGGAACAGCACAATGCGCAAGCCGCTTTATTCAAAACAATTACGAGCTCTTTCCAAGATAAAAACGATGCCGTAGTCCCTGCTTTTGGCAATGGGCTTACCTTTTGGGTGGTTGCCGCTTCAAAGGATTCCGAAAAAATTAGAAACTTGGGGATCAATCTATATAAATCCTTAAAGAAAAACAATAGCGAAGCCTCTTATCTATTAGGTTTTGAAGGTTTGCCAAGCGAGGTAAAAACAGCTTTTCTAGAAGGCCTGCTAATGGGTAGTTACCAATTTACTTCTTACCATAAGGACAAAGAAAGAAAAGAATTGAAAGTTTATGTTTCAAATGAAGCTGTTTCTGCAACGGCCATAAAAAAAGTGACCAACCTTATAAATGGTGTTGCGCTTACTCGTACTTTAGTAAACGAACCACCAAACAAATTGGATTCTGTAATGTTTTCAGAACGAATAGTTGAGGCTGGAAAAACATACGGTTTTGATACCGAGGTTCTACAGAAAGATAAAATTGTAGAGCTAGGAATGGGCGGACTTTTAGGCGTAAATCAGGGCTCCGAAGTGCCGCCTACGTTCAACATTATGACGTATAAACCTAAAAACGCAAGCAACAAAAAACCTCTTGTTTTGGTTGGAAAAGGTGTAACTTTTGATACCGGAGGTTATTCCTTAAAGACCGGTGGGCACATGTCTTCCATGAAAGCGGATATGGGCGGTGGTGCTACAGTGGTGGGTATTATGGCTGCCGTTGCGGCCAACGCACTTCCTTATTATGTAATTGGTCTTGTGCCGGCAACCGATAATAAAATTAACGGAAAGGCACTGTTGGTAGATGACGTAATAACCATGATGGATGGCAGCACTGTAGAGATTCAAAATACAGATGCTGAAGGCCGTCTTATTTTGGCCGATGCGTTGAGTTATGCCAAACAATACAAGCCTGAACTGGTAGTAGATATGGCTACGTTAACTGGCGCGGCTGCGGCAATTACAGGTCCTTTTGGAATTGCAATGGCTGGAAACCAACAAGAGAAAATGGACGAACTGAAGAAAAGCGGCGAAACTACTTATGAGCGTTTGGTGCAACTTCCGTTTTGGAAAGAATTTGAAGAACTGTTAAAAAGCGAAGTTGCCGATCTTAAAAATATTGGTGGCCCTGTTGGTGGCGCAAGTACCGCAGGAAAATTTTTAGAACACTTTACAGATTATGACTGGATTCACTTAGATATCGCTGGCCCAGCATTTTTAGATAAAGAAACAGGATCAAGTCCTTCGGGAGGAACTGGTGTTGGCGTAAGGCTTTTATATGATTTTGTAAATTCAAGGGTTGGGCAATCTAATTAGGGTAAAGTTTCTTTAATTACCACGGGCTTCAGCCCGTTGTAAAATAGAGTGTTATAGGCTTTAGCTACAATTAAAAAATCTTGGTAATTAGAGTTTAATTTATCTTTGAAATCATTTTTAAAGGGCATCACTCCATTAAAACAACTGATTTCACTCAAGGAGTTCAATCTATAAAATTATTATACGATGAAAATCGAGGACGACAAAATGGAAGCCGTTCGGTGGAGTTGGGAGTTAGTGGTTTCAGAAGAGGCAATTCCTACTGAAAAGCAAGATTACGAGCAACTTAAACGAGAATTGGCTAAATATCTCACCTATTTGTTGACAAACGATTTCAATAAACTCATATCCGTTTTATATCGTATTGATATTTCACAAGAAAAAGCTATGGCTAAACTAGCTGAAAACGCTCAGAAAGAATCTGCGGGAGATACCTTGGCACGATTGATAATTGAGAGACAATTGAAAAAAGTAATTACAAGGAGGTAGTACAGAAATCCTTAAAAATATACCTCTAAGATCAAAACCGGTCCGCCGAAGCTTTTACAACGTAGGTGGAAGGTCTTTGGGGTTTAAAATTTAATAGTTTATTAGTAGTTAAAGCCCGCGTTCCTTCTGAATCTGTTCGTAAGCCTCCTGTACTTTTTTAAACTTTTCCTCACCACCTTTTCGGTGTGCTTCATCCAGATGTTGCAGTTTATCGGGATGGTATTTTTTCACCATAGTACGGTAGGCCGTTTTAATCTCGGCAGCAGTGGCATTTCGGTCTATTTCAAGAATTTTATAAGCGCTGTCTGGGTTTTTAAAGAACATCGCCTTTATACTTTCAAAGTCGCGTGCATAAACACCCAAAAAGCCGGCAATTCGGTTTATTTCATTCACTTCTGCAGTTGAGACGGTGCCGTCTGCATTTGCAATGCTGAACAAAAAGTGAAGAATCTGTAACCTACTTTCATAACGCGTTCTTTGGCGAAGCAGATTACCAATGGTCTGGGCAGAAATCTCCCTGTTTTTAATTACTTCATTAAAGGTTCTAAAAGTTGCATTGGCACGATCTTTTCCATACGCCTGCACAAAATATTTCCGAACATAATCAAGCTCGGTCTGGCTTACGTGTCCGTCTGCTTTTATCACCAAAGAGGCCAATGAAAGCAGGTGAAGTTCAAAATCGGCTGGGGTTACGGGTCGCTGACCTGTATTAAAAGAAGTCTGAAAGGTTTTACCTCTTACGTTTACGTTATCTAGCAGGCTACCTATAAAAAACCCCGCAATAGCACCAGGAAACCGATAAAGAAAATAACCGAGAACGGCCAAGAGCCAACGAAGCATAAAAGTTGTAATTTTTCTGAATTAGAGCCGACAAAGGTACTCAATAAAAAAAACAAATATCAAATTCAAAATTCCAAAAAGCTATTCTATTTTATAAATTAATGCGACGTACTTAAGATTTGGCACTTGAATTTTGGAATCTGTTTGTTATTTTCAATTCATCTGGATAGCTATTCGGATTAGAATTTTTCCGATTAAGAATTAGTACCTTTGCAGTCAAATTTTAATACACTTTAAATACAAATATTATGTACCCACCTGAATTAGTAAAACCCATGCGTGAAGACCTTACAAAAGTAGGTTTCACAGAATTACATACAGCAAACGAAGTAGAAGACGCACTAAAAAAAGAGGGAACAACCCTTGTAGTTGTAAACTCGGTTTGCGGTTGTGCAGCTGCAAATGCACGTCCGGGCGCTTCCATGTCTCTTGAAAACTCCAAAAAACCTAACAATCTAGTAACCGTTTTTGCTGGTGTTGATCGCGAAGCTGTTGATTCTGCTCGTGCGCACATGGTTCCGTTCCCGCCAAGCTCGCCTTCTATGGCCTTGTTTAAAGATGGCGAATTGGTACACATGTTAGAGCGTCACCATATTGAAGGCCGTCCCGCACAGATGATTGCCGAGAACTTAAAAGGTGCCTACAACGAATACTGTTAAATTGCCGTTGCACCAGTGATACAGCTCAATAAACCATTAACAATTGTAATAGGTATCTTGGCTTTTGGTGCATTAGCCTTTAACCTGTACGATGATCCTAAAGTTTCACATCTCTTAGGTAAGGAGGTGAATAACTGGCTTTATAGAGCATTCTGGTTGCTAATAATTGGCGTATGTATTTTTAACTATATTCATGTTGACCGAAATACCTTGAAAGATAAATCGAAACCGAAATCAAAATCGAGTTCGAAATTGAAAGGGAAATCGGAGTCTAAGAAGAATTCTGAAAAATAAACCTTCTTGATTTTGAGCCTTAAAATATGCAATACTAAAAACCGTCTTTTTAAAGGCGGTTTTTCTTATTTTTGAACCCAATGAAAGCAATCTTAAAAATACTTAGCTACCCATTTTCGGTGTTGTTTTACCTGCTTTTTGGTATTACCTTACTAGTGTTCCATGCCATTCAATGGATTTGCTTTAACGGCTTTGGATACGCCGCCCATAAAAAAAGTGTAGATTATTTTAATTGGACCTTAATGCGGTGCTTAAACGTGCTCGGAACCACTTTTCATGTAAAAATTGACACCGAAATTCCCAATGACGTTCCTATTATTATTGTTTCTAACCACCAAAGTATGTGGGATATACCGCCCATAAGCTGGTATCTGCGTAAATATCATCCCAAGTTTATATCTAAAGTTGAACTAGGAAAAGGAATACCCGCCATTTCATATAATTTAAAGCACGGCGGCTCTATATTGATAGATAGAAAAAACCCGCGGCAGGCCATTGTTGAAATGGTTAAATTCTCAAAATACCTTCAGAAATTCAATAGAAGCGGGGTTATATTTCCCGAGGGAACGCGCAGTAAAACCGGGAAACCCAAGGCTTTTCGAAAAACGGGTCTAGAAACACTATTTAAAAAAGTGCCTGATGGATATGTAATTCCTGTTACCATCAATAACTCTTGGAAGCTCCAGCGTTGGGGCATGTTTCCTGTGCAAATGGGCGTTCGCTTTGAACTATTGGCGCACCAAGCGATAAAAGTTTCCGATTTTGAAATAGATGTCTTGATCAATAAGGTGGAGGAGACTGTTACTTCAAAGGTTCATAAATAGAATATGATAAGGTTTAGTTTACTATAAAAGACCAATAAATTATGACTTTATTTTCTTCGGAAGAAATTATTCAGAAAACAATCAACTTCGTAAAAAACGAATTAAAAGATGCCGAAGGTGGGCACGATTGGTTTCATATAGAACGCGTTTATAAAAATGCTTTGCTTATTTCGGAAGGTGAACCCGTTGATAAAACTGTTGTCGCTTTGGGAGCCTTGCTCCATGATATTGCCGATTCAAAATTTCACGATGGCGATGAAACTGTTGGCCCTAGAAAAGCACGACTGTTTTTGAAAACTCAGAATATTTCTGAAGAAATAATCGAACATGTCATAAAAATCATTGAAAATGTTTCTTTTAGCGGTGGAAACAAAACTCAAAACTTTACATCGAAAGAATTGAAAGTGGTTCAGGATGCAGACAGATTGGATGCAATTGGCGCCATCGGGATTACCCGTGCTTTTAATTATGGCGGTTTCAAAAATAGGAAGCTCTACGATCCCGAAATCGCTCCAAATTTAAAGATGACTCCTTCAGAATATAAAGCTTCAGATGCGCCTACAATCAATCATTTTTATGAAAAATTATTGCTTCTAAAAGATAAAATGAATACTGAAACTGGAAGAAAAATTGCTGAGGAGCGCCATCGATTTATGGAATTGTTTCTAGCGCAATTTTATGCAGAATGGAATGGAGAAAAATAACTCCGTACGCTCTGTGCCTCCGTGGTATTTTTTCACCACAGAGCCACAGAGGTTCACAGATAAAAACCTATCAAGAATCAAATCTCAATAGGTTTTTTTAGTCTAACGTCTCAATACTCACGTCTCACATCTATTTTAGGTACTCTGCAAAAAAGCCCATCATGGCTGCATAAAACTCTAATCTGTTTTCCTCTTTTCCAAAGCCGTGACCCTCGTCATACTTCACCATATATGGCACGTTAACACCTTTACTTCTTAGCGTTTCTACTATTTGGTCTGCTTCATCAATATTTACACGCGGATCGTTTGCACCTTGAACTACAAACAAGGGTTTCTTGATTTTATCAACGTGTAAAGCTGGCGATATTTCGTCCATAATAGCTTTTTCTTCTGGAATTTCAGGGTTGTACCAAATTTTGTAAAGTAGCTGACGATATTTTTCCCAATACGGTGGAATTGTTTCCATAAATGTGTTTAGGTTACTCACCCCAACGTAGTCAACACCACAGGCATAGAGCTCTGGAGTTTTGGTCATTCCGCGTAAAACTGCGTAACCGCCGTGACTACCGCCATAAATGGCAACTTTATCTTTATCAACCCAGCCTTCATTTATTACGTAGGCAATTCCATCTTCTACATCGTCCATTGCTTTTCTACCAATCTGGCCAAAACCTGCTTTTAGGAATTTTTTTCCATAACCGCCAGAGATTCTAAAGTTAACCTGTAGGGTTGCATATCCACGACTTGCAAATAATTGACCTTCTGGATTAAAGCCCCAACCATCACGAACGCCTTGTGGCCCGCCGTGTGGGTTTACGATTAAAGGCAGCTTTTGTCCTTTTTTATAGCCTTGTGGCAACGTAATATACCCGTGAAGTGTTAATCCATCTCTACTCTCAAAAGTGATTGGCTTCATTGTAGCCATATCTGCCGCTTTTAGGTTTGGCAGCAATTTGTGAAGCAGGGTAACCGTGTCTTTTTCTACATCGTATAGATAATACTCCCCAACTATTTTGTCGCTTGTAAGCATTACCAAATACTTGGATTCATCGTCGGTTTTTCCTTGAGTAAAAAACTGCTGGTCGCCAAATTCCTTTTTAAGACGGGCGTATATTTTCTTATAGGTTTCGCTCACCGGAACGACTTCCGTTTTTTCACCTTGGTAATAATAAAAATCTATTTCGTAGTTGCGTTTTCTGGAAAGGGAAAGCCCCGAAAGATCAAAATTGTCATTTTTATAAAGTGTTTCAATCTTTTTGTTCTCTTTAAGATCGTAGCGTTGAATTTCGATTTTATCACTTTCCAGATTAGAAAGTACATAGGCGTCATCAGGGTTTTCTGAATTTGGATTAAAAGCATTAATATCAAAGCTATCACCAAATTCGGTTACCATTATGGTTTTAAATTCACCATCAATTTTATAAAGCATCTCGATGTTTACGCCATCAACTATTTTTCCTATTCCGCGAAGATTCCCTTTCTGGTCAAAGGCATAACCAGCCACTGGCGCGCTATCAGCCTCTACTGTATATAACTTGGTCGCTTCGCCTGTATTGATATTTAAGCGATAAGGTTCTTCTTGTTGCAAATTATCCTTGTTCATTTGGACGATGATATGGTCTTCATCATCTTTTACCATTTCCAGAACGCCCACTCGCACACCATCAAAAGGGGTCAGTTCCTTTTTGTTTGAACCATCAACATCAACTCCAAATAAGTGATAGTTTTCATTACCGCCTTTGTCTTGCAAATAAAGAATTCGGCCATCATTCGCCCAGAAATATCCTCTAATAAGGTCTTCTCCCTGCTTTATAAGCAAAGATTCCTGTTGGGTTTTAGTATTTTTTAGATATACATCACGCTCTCCGGTTTCCCTACGTTTCATATAGCTTATATACTTGCCATCTGGCGAAAGCTTAAACGAAAAAGATTCAGGCGTTTTAAAATAATCTTCTACCGAATATTTAAAGTCGCCTTCCGCTTTTGCTGCAAGTTTGGCGAGTTCTTCATCACTGGATGGCAAGGTGGTATTTCCGGGTTTTGTTTTTACTGTTTTCTTCAAAGTCAATGGATATTTTTGCCCCATTTGCTCGTAGGTGCCTTCAATGGTATCGCCAGAAAGGGTCCCGACGTAGGAAAGCTGCATTTTGGCCGAGCTAATAGTAACTTGTTTATCCTGCAAAACTACAGAATCGAGCGCTATTCCACTTGCTCCTTGCGCGGGAACATCTAGCGTTGCGCTATAACCATCATCAGCTGGTGTAATGTTGATAATAAGCTCTAGTTCCATTCCCTGAACTTCTAGAGTGCCGCTGTAGGATCCGTTTAATTCTTGAGCCTGTATAGATCCCGTTAGGAAAATCAGGGTGAGGGCGAGTGATAATTTTAGTAGTGTGGTCATATTTGAAGGGTTTTAAAAGATTAGTGTTACAAACAGGTAAATTGTTACGTTTAGAGGAATTCCATAAGTAAATTTTAGGGGCTAGGTTATGTTGAGCCGATCCTCGAGGGTCGTCGAGAGATATTGAGATCTAGACTGCTCGCGAGCAGGGATGATGCATGTAATTTGCGTTACTCACAATAATCGAAATAGAACTAAATTTTACCGCTTGAATTCGTCTTATAGCTTTGTTTTATTACTCGTGCTATAAATGATACTAAAATTACAGCCTAGAACCCAAGACTATCGCGCTTCCCTTCAGTCCTGAATCCCGTATTTTATTCCGAATACTCCCTTAGAAGTTGTCTATAATTATTCAGAATTGCTGAACGGCTTACAAACCCCTTAAACTTGCGTTCCTCGTCCAGCATTGGCAATTGCCATACGTCGGCCTCATCAAACATTTTGATAATTTTCATAACCGAATCGGTGTCAGAAACAATAAATGAAGGGTTAGAAGCCAGTTGGCTTACACTGGTTTCGGTTGTGGATTCTTTCCCGAGCAGAAAAGGCCTAAGCCGCTCCCGATTTAAAATTCCCCAGAACTTATTTTCGGCATCTACCACTGCCATGGTATTTTGATTGCTGTTTCTAAACTTTCGCATTACCTCTTCCATACTGTCCGTGGTGTAAATAATCAATGACGAAGTATTTAAACAATCCCTAAGGTCAATATGCGATAGAATGTTCTGATCCTGCCTGGTAGTAAAAATTTCGCCGGAGTCGGCAAGCTTTTGGTACACTGGGTTTATGGTTGAAAAAAAACGGTTTATTGCGTAAGCCATTACAGAGACTATCATAAGTGGAATAAACAGATCGTAACCACTACTTGTTTCTGCAATAAGAAATATTCCAGTCAAGGGTGCATACATAGCGCCAGACATTACTCCTGCCATACCCACCAACATCAAATTGGTGATTGGTACATTTGGCACTCCCGCCATTTCTAAAAAAAACCCGAATAAATAACCCAATAGTCCGCCTGCAACCAAAGATGGGGCAAAATTCCCTCCATTTCCCCCCGAGCTAAGCGTAATACTGGTAGCAAATGCCTTCATTAAAATGGTCAATCCTAAAAAGGCAACTATTATTATTTCTGAAGTTCCTAAATAGCCAAAGAGACTTTCCTGAATAAGGTGTTCTACATCACCTTGATGTAGAAGGCGAATGTTTAAATATCCTTCTCCAAAAAGAGGCGGGAAGACAACGCACAGCAAAGAAAGCATGGATCCGCCGATAATGGCCCGAAGCAGGATTTTGCTTTTAAAACGTTCAAAAAAACGATGCACTTTTTGTCCCACCACTAAAAAATATCGTGCGTATAAACCAGTAAGAAGGCCGAGCCCGAGAAAATAAAATGTATTTGCGTAGTTAAAAACCTCACGTGCTTGTAAGTTGAAAAGTACGTCTTCTTTTAAGATGATTGTTGACAGTAAACTTCCGCAAATGGCTGCAATTACCAAAGGGATAAAATCGGTAAAAACAAGACCGGTAAGTATAATTTCAAAAGCAAACATTACACCTGCAATTGGGGCGTCAAATGCAGCAGCAATACCTGCAGCAGCTCCCGAAGCGAGAAGCAAGGTGCGCTCTTTAAAACCCAGACTGTAGCGTTGGGCATAGTTAGACCCAATTGCCGACCCTGTTACTGCAATAGGTGTTTCTAGACCCACAGAACCTCCAAACCCAACCGTTACGGCACTTTGGATTATCTGGGAGTACATTTTATTCTTTTTTACCTTGCTGCCGTTTTTTGAAATATCTTTTAAAATAAAAGAAAGCTCTTTGTCTTCATCACTCTTAAAAAGATATTTTACAATTAATGAGGTCAGTACAATTCCCAGTAGTGGAAATATAGCAAATACAAACAGCCGCTCGGTTAGTGGTACATCGTTATTTACAAAAGCTTGAATGTGATGGACCAGGACTTTTAGTAAAACGCCAGCCAATCCGGCGGTTAGCCCTACGAGAATACCCGATAGAATAAGGAATTGAATACGCGTAACCCGTTCCCTGATGTAGATTAAAAGTATTTCTACAAGGTTAAACTTCCTAAACGGATAGTTTACAAAGGCTCTTTTAAATTTTAAAAAGCCAACGATCAGTTTTTTGATTTTATAAATCATTGGGCGTCATATTCTTCTCTACTTGTGAAGTTAGTGCATACAATTTACAGAAACCATATGTTATTTTCCTTTTCTCTCCAGTGTATTTAAAAATGGGTCTGTTTTTTTGCTGAAAACAATAGGGAATTTTGAATTTCAGTAAAAACAATATTTTTGAAATATAAATAGATTGGAGTATTAATTTATGTGAACCATTGCAAAGATAATACAGAGAAATTTAGAATAGTTTTAGTTGCGGATTTTTTATTTGAAGAAAATGAGAAGCATCTAAGCCTCCATATTTACGATCTGCCAAATATCTTTTTTTCGCAATGGCCATCGTATTTTTTACTTGTTCACTGATAGTTCCTTCACCACGTATTCTTCTGCCGAAATTACTGTCGTTGAGGTTGCCACCGTGGCATTCTGCTATTTGGTTTAAGACCCGGTCCGCGCGGTCTGGAATGGTTTTATGGGCCCAATCTTTAAAAATTTCTGCAATCTGGCCGTTTAATCTTACCATGGTATAATTAACATCCCATGCGCCAAGTTCCGCTACCTTTTTTACCAAGGGAAGGATTTCGTGACTGTTTAATGACGGAATAATAGGAGCCATCATCACCCGAACTGGAATGTTGTTTGCTGCAAGTGTTTCAACAGTTTTAAGGCGTTGTTTGATGCTTGCCGTGCGTGGCTCTAGTAACCTCCGCGTATCTTCAGATAGGGAAGTAATTGAGAGGTTTACCGAAATAATATTCAATTTGGCCATCTCTTTTAGAATATCCAAATCGCGAAGTATCAATGAATTTTTCGTGATAATACCGGTTGGGTGCTTCCACTTCAGCATTACCTCAAGACATTTCCGGGTAATTTGCATTTTGCGCTCCAGTGGCTGATAGCAATCTGTATTACCTGAAAAAACGATAGTTTCTCCCTGCCAATTCCGCGAAGTTATTTTTTCTTCAAGAAGTTGCGGTGCATTTCTTTTAAAAAGAATAGTTCGTTCAAAATCCAGACCTGCGCCATAACCCCAATATTCGTGGGTGTTTCGGGCGTAGCAATATACACAACCGTGTTCGCAACCTTGGTACGGATTTGCAGAATAGCCCATGCCAACATCTGGACTAGTGACTTTGTTTACAAAGGTTTTTGGAAATACCTCAATGTACTTTGTTTTGTTGGTATCTGCTTCTTCGCCTTCCGTTTCGCAGAAATTTAAATATTCATCCAGCACTTCGTGTTGATTTTCGAAGAAACGGTTATGCACATTTTTCTGGGCGCCACGGCCTTTTGGAGATTTACCAGACATAAAAAACTTTGAAGATTGGGTTTCTTCAAAGTTATTAATTAATTGGAAATAATCCTTTTTATTTAGGAAATAACCCTAATTCTTAAAGGCCTTATTGATAGCTTTCTTTCCTCCCACAACAGGAATTTCAATAGTTGTTTCGTCAAGGTCAACAGTTAAAACAGTTCCGGGTTCTGGCAATAAGGTAAATTTGTTGTCGCTGGAAAAAATCATTAAGCCTATTTGCTGTCCGGCAGGAATTATTTGATCGTCCGGGATAAGATCGAAAGACATTTCATAAAACTTACCGGGCTTTAAAGGCTCACTTTCGGTAAGCGATTTATAATTCTGCGGATCTGCCCAGCCTCTTGTAATGATGTTGTCCGTTATTTTAGCATCTGGATACGTATTCCAAGGCAAGGAAACCATCCAAACCGAAAGATTTGCAGCTGGTTTGCTACTTGCTAACTTTATTTTTAAGGTTGAAAGACCCGAAAGATGCAAATCTTCTTTTAAAACTGGTGTAACAAAAAGTAATCGGTGTTTTGAAGTTTCAAGTTGCGCAAGCGAATCGCCAGAGAAATTATAATCATCAATCAAGGTTTGTGTGCCTTGTTTTTTATCTTTTTTAAGAGCTAAGGAGCCTTCGTTTTTAGATGAAGCTTGTAAGTGAAGCCTAACTTTTTCGGCATCCGGATGTGGATAATTGGCGTATGGCGTAGGATTATCATTTTCATCAGCTTCCCTAACAATCCATGCTTTTGGACCTTTTTCGATATCGTTCTCAATTCCGAAAAGATATTTTGTAAACCATTTGTTCATCATCGATAATGGTGGCGGTCCGCCATGTCCTTTTTGATGGTAATAGATTTTTACAGGAAGTCCCATTTCCTCCGCTTTCTTATAAATTCGGTAACTGTGGTCTGGCATTACGTTCCAGTCGTTAAACCCGTGTGCCATAAACAAGGCGGCTTTCATGGGTTCAATTGCATTCATATACTCACGGCCTGCCCAAAAGTCATTATAATCGCCGGTTATACGGTCTATGCCATGTTTCATTTCGCCATCGCGGTAGATTGAATCGCCATAGGCTTTTTTCACTTCATCGCCACCCGTATGGATAAAATCGTAAAGCACATCCATATCTTCGCCTAGATATCCACCGGGAGAGCGCACTAGACCGTTGGAGCGGTAATAATTGTAATACGAAGTATTTGGGGCAATGGGAATAATGGCTTCTAAACCTTCAACACCGGTAGTTGCAGCTGCTAACGGAAGCGTACCGTTGTAGGAGGTTCCCGTCATTCCTACTTTTCCGGTGGCCCAATAGGCTTTAACTTCTTCGTTTCCATCTGGCGTGGTGTAGCCTTTTGCGCGGCCGTTGAGCCAATCTATTACCGCTTTTGGAGCTAAAGATTCATTCTGCCCGCCAATAGTTGGCGATCCATCTGAAAGTCCTGTTCCTGGCGAGGAGGAGTGTACTACAATATAACCCCGCGGCACCCAAGTATGGATTTGCGTATTTGAAATAATGGGCCGTTCGCCTTTTCTTTCTACCGAAGGATGCGTTAATTCCCGTTCTGGTGCGCCAAGTTCGCGATATACATCGTGAAAAGAGCCTTCGGTTATGGGTGCAACCCCAGCAAAATAAGGGCTTGTTTCATAAACCACGGGTAATTTTAAGCTATCGGTATCGGTTTGTTTGGGTCTGGTAACATCCACGTGCATGCGGTCTGGTTTCCCGTCGCCGTCGGTGTCAAAAGTGGTTTCCACCCATAAATCTGTACGAATCCAGTCGTTGGGGTTTTCAAAAGCTGGGACAATTTGTGCTTCGCCATCTTTAAACCAAGGTTCTGCTTTTTCTTGGGCTGTAACAGAAAAGGTCAATAAAAAAATGATGAATATTAGGAAGTGATTTTTCATAATCGTTTACAATAGAATTTTAGGGAATAAAACTATAAAGTTAAGTATCTTAATGAAAGCTTTCCATCTTTAAGCCTAACAATTTGGAGTTAAAAATAGACTTTAACCAACATTGGTTTTTTATTGCTTTCTGCTTGCATTAAAAGATCCGAATCATTTATCAAAACATCAAAACGAACTTCAAGCTGTGCGTTGAATATATTCGAGTATAATGGTGTGCTATAGCTGATATCACCATTCTTAAGAACTTTGAGGACATATAGCTTAGAGCCATCTGTCAATTTAATGCGGTCATTTTTTAATTCTTTCAACTCTTCATTAGCGTTGACCAAATAGTAGGAAACACCATTTTTAACGGTAGAAGCATAGGAAAGAAAAGGAATATTATCTAGCGACCAAGCACTTTGTTTTTTGTTAATGTTTTTCGCCCAAATCAATTCGCCATTACTATTTATCCTACAACTTATAATGTCTTTATAAATTTGTTCTGCTGCCCTCCCATAATTGGTTATAATCCTCTCAAATTCTTCGGCATTAATAATTACATCGCCATTTTCTAACATAAATGTGCTTCTATAAGTGAGAAAAGATTTTACTTTTTCTTTTACCTTCCCATATTTTTCCATCATAAACTCTTCGGAAAATGGCTGAAAGGATTCTGAGGATGTTAAGAGAGATTTTGACTCTAAGTTAAATCGCACAACGCCACTATATCCAATAGAGTTGTCGAAAAAACCTGTGGTTGATGGGTCAGTGTAAAGGCCTACTGCGGCAAGCTTATCTACTTTATTTACCAATTGAAGTGAACGAATTATATTGTTGCTTTCAATTGAAATGAGTTGTTGTTTTTTCGAAACGGAATCAGCTGAAAAGAGAATAAAATAATAATTTGGAGCGTTTTTCTTTTCTAAAATTATGTCGCCGTTATTAAAAACTCTTCCCAAAAAATAGACAGTGCCCTTGTTGTCCACCACCATATTTAGGTATTCTAATTGCAATTTTTTATTAGCAGTTTCTTTTATAGCTATTAAGCTTTCAAATTCGTATTCGTAAATCTTTTCAAATTTTTTATTGAAAGTAATTACGAGCAGCGCACTACCTTCCGTTGTTTTGGTGAGAAGATTTAGAGCAAGAAACTCTCCGCTTTCAGATTCTGCAATATCGCCGAAATTAAAATTATGCAGCAAATTATATTCAGGCTCGCTGCGAATACCAAAATGATCGTATTTATTAAGACGAGTTCTGTCTAATGCATAGATTTCATTTTTGGTAAATTCAAAATCTTCTTTGGAGGAAGTCAAAGTAGAAAAAGCGTATTCCTTTGCCTTATAGTTGTATTGAAACTGCAACAAAACCAGAGAATCTTCGGTTAAAAACAAACCTTTTATTTCACTGCGGTTTATTTCAACAGTGGTTCGCTTTAACAGTTTTAAATCCTTGTTGAAATGCTCAATGTAATAACCTTTAGGATTGGCAATGCGTGAGTAGTAATTTCTCACGACAAAAATATCACCGTTGGCATCTTCTTTCGCGAAAAGAAGCGTGGTTTTATACTTTTCATCTTTAAAGATTTCACTCACCGCAACCTTTAGCGAATCTGTTTGTGCTTGGGCTATTGTGCCGAAAAGAAAAATAATAAGAAATAGCATTTTTTTCATAAAATCATAAATTGTATTTCTCCGGTTATGTTATTCAACTTTGGTTAAAATTATTGAATTTTTATCTGTAAAATCTTCAGGTCTTAAATCGACAAAGTTCATTGCAAATTGCATCGAGTTTGGCCCTAAATATTTCGCAATACAATATAATCTTCGTTCTTTTTTTGAAACTAAATTAGTAAGAACAAAATCCACTGTTATTGGGTCTTCCTCGGTATTTATATGATAGGTTAGTGATACATCTTCACCTTTAGTAATGAATTTTTCTCCCCCAATAACTTGCCCGCCAATTTCTATAAATGCGAAACCATCTTTCACAAAAGTGATAAAACCAATATCACCTTTATCTTGTCCGCTCCATTTTCCTATAAAATCTTTTTACTCCATTTTTTGGGCAAATGAAAATATGGGAATCAGCATAAGAAATGTGAAAATATATTTCATTCTCATAATTTGTGTTTAACCTATTTCCCGGGAAAATCAGCTTTTCTCTTTTGAAGAAATGCTTGTGTACCTTCTTTAAAATCTTCGGTGCCAAAGCAATTTCCAAATTCTTTGATTTCAACATTAAAACCATTTACCCCGTCTTCGAAGTTTGCATTAATGGCGTTAATGGCCGAAGCAATGGCAACGGAGGAGTTCTTCATGATTTTAGAAGCGATTTTTTCAGCAAACTCCAATAATTCGTCTGGCGTGGTAACATGATTTACCAAACCGTATTGAAGTGCTTGGCTGGCGTCAATCATTCCTGCCGTCATAATCATTTCCATCGCGCGGCCTTTACCAACAAGTTGTGGCAAGCGCTGTGTGCCACCGTAACCGGGAATAACCCCAAGTGAAACTTCGGGAAGACCCATTTTTGCATTGTCGGAAGCAATACGAAAGTGCGCTGCCATTGCCAATTCCAATCCGCCGCCCAATGCAAAACCGTTTACGGCAGCAATTACGGGTGTAGAAAGATTTGCCACAAAATCAAATAGCAATTCTTGGCCTTTAGCAGCGAGGTTTGCACCTTCTTGTTCAGAATAATCTGCAAATTCGCTGATGTCTGCACCTGCAACAAAGGCTTTTTCTCCACTTCCTGTAACGATTATCACTTTGGTTTCAGCTGAGTTTTCGGCAGCTTCAAAAGCATCGTGCAATTCTTGAATGGTTTCGCGGTTTAGGGCATTGAGTTTTGATGGCCGGTTAATGGTGATTGTAGTAATGTTGTTTTCCGTTTCGGAGCGTATGTTTTGATATTTCATTTTCAGTATTGTTTAAAAGATAAATAAGATTTTGCTGCAAATTCACGAATAACAAACCTCAGTCCTAAAGAGCCATCGTATTTGTTTCCCTTAAAAGTACAGGTTAACAGGTTATCAATTTTATGAATACCTGCATATTTTAAAATAGGCATTCGTGTATTCGTGGCAACTTCACAAAGCTACTAAAATCCCTAAAGTATTGCTGGAAACGACACTTTAAAAGTGGTTTTCTCTTCTGAAGAATCTAGTTTGATTGTCCCGCCGTATGTTTCAACAATGTTTTTAACCATTCCTAAGCCAAGCCCCATACCGCTATTCTTGGTTGTAAATTGAGGCTCAAAAATACAGGTTCGGTTTTCCTCGGGAACGCCGATGCCATTATCAGTAACCGAAATACTAACAAATGTACCCTCCGTTTTAATGGAAACGTCAACTCTGGGTTTGTCAGGGTTTTTCTGGTCTATAGACTGGATACTGTTTTTAACAAGGTTGGTAATTACCCGAATAAGCTGGGTTCTATCAAACCGAGCCCGCATGTCTGTTTCTTCAAAACTTAGATATATGTAATCTTCATTAAAGATGTCTAATGCCAGTTTTGTAATTTTTACTACATCTAGGGTTTCATCTTGTTGGGCGGGCATTTTTGCATAAGTAGAAAACGCCGATGATATAGAGCTCAAGGTGTCAATTTGCTGCAAGAGCGTACCGGTATATTCTGCCATTTTGGTGTCAATGTCGGGATCGTCACAATCAAATTTACGTTGAAAACTTTGCACCGTGAGCCGCATTGGAGTAAGCGGGTTTTTGATTTCGTGAGCTACTTGTTTTGCCATTTCGCGCCAAGCTGTTTCACGTTCACTGGCAGCGAGTTTGGCGGCACTGTTTTCCAATTCGTCAATCATGCCGTTGTAGGCGTTTACAATGGTAGAAATTTCAGTAGGCGTATCGCTGAGGTGAATTTTTTTATTGCGTTTGTCAAACCGGGTTTCGGTTAGTTTTTCACTAATTTCTTTTAAAGATCGGATAATATATTTGGAAAGAAAATAAGCCAGGGCAATGGCTACCAATAGCATAAAAAAGTAGGCTACACCCAATCGGTAAAGATATTCGGTTAGTTCTTTGGTAATAAAACCATCGTCCTCAATATAGGGCAAATTTAAAATTGCCAAGGGTTTAAAATACTGGTCTGTGATGTAGGTATAAGACGATTGATATTTTTGGCCACCTTCCTCAAACTCCTTGATATAACTTTTTGTGGGCGAATTTTGTAAAGACTTTAAAGCGTATGCTGGCATTTTACCAGAAATAGTATCCTTAAAAAAAGAAGGTTTTGACGATTTTAAAAGATTTCCGTCCAGGTCGTATAAGAAAATCTCGAGACTGTGGATGTCTTTAATCTCATAGATTTTATCTTTAAAAATAAGCGGAATCTGTGCTGTTTCAACAGGATAAGTAGTTGTTTTTAAAATGTAATTTATGTTCTCACGGATGGCTGCTTCCTTGCGCAACAAGCGATCGCGATGATAATCCTGCGCTTCTTCTTTATATTGAATAACGGTAACAATTGCAATAAGCACCGACGCTCCAATAACCAAAAAGAGCATGGATAGAAAAATTCGAGTTCGAAGGGATTTTTTGTAAAAGTACACTTACATCTATTTGGGAAAGAAAGATAGCAAAAATTAGTCCGTTTTAATTCAGAATTCAGACTAGCTTTTACTTTCGCGAATTCGCTTATAGATTTTATAACCCATCATCAATAAAATTGCAAACACAATAATGCCTACCGTGCCGTAAATCCAATTGGTTCCGTCTTTTAAAATAACCAAAAAAACAACGGCAAAAAGTATAATGGTAGGTACTTCGTTAAAAAGACGCATATAATTCGAAGAATGCTTTACCACGCCTTTTTGAAGCGCTTTAAAAATTTGGTTACATTTTAAGTGGTAGAAAATTAGCGCAAATACAAAGACCAGCTTTACTTGCATCCACGCATCGGTAAGAAAAAATGTACGCATCCCAAGGAGCCAAAACCCAAAGATAAGCGCCAAAATCATGCTGGGCCATGTAATGATATTCCAAAGGCGGGAGGCCATTATTTTAAGTTGTTTCCCTAAAATTTCCTTCTCTGGTGAAGGTTTTTCTGAAGCTTCAATTTGGTAAACGAATAAGCGAACAATATAAAACAACCCTGCAAACCAAGTGACGACAAATATTAAGTGAAGTGATTTTATGTAGAGGTAGTATTGCTCCATTTACAGCTCAGTTTTAAAAACCTAGGCTGCAAAGATACCTAATTAATAAAATAACTGTGAAGGTCTCTTAAGTGGATAAAGTCAATTTTTTATGAATTTATTCATGCTGTTTCCTTCAGGAGAAGTGATAGTTATAAAATACATTCCCGGTTTTAAGGCGGAAACGTCAATTATGTTTGAAACCATATTTTTTTCAGAATGGATGATTCTGCCATTGATATCAGCAATAGAAACGAAATCGAAATTTTTGATGACAGATTGAATCATCAATTTATTTTGAACGGGATTAGGAAAGAGAACCCAGTCCTTAATTGAATTATCATGTATTGCTAGGGCAGGAAAATTTTTATACACCTGATACCCATAGCTAGAATCATATTGAAGCACGATTTGTTTATCATTTCCTGAGAGATTTATTTCATAGATATCAGCAATTTTCTCTTCAACAAAAGGAATAAAAAAGTAGTTTTCCATTGCTTCGTAATCGCCACAATTTTCTGTTTCTATTACAGCGTTTCTAGGTATAAAATTGTCGTCCACCCCCAAGGGTTCGTTATTTATATATTCGTATTGGCCAGTATAATTATTGCAGAAACCAAAACCATGGAGGGTATAATCGTTTTGTATAATCATGGTTGGCCCTTCTGTAATATCCAAATCAGCTATTGTTATAACTTCATCATTAAAAGTGAAACTGTGTAAATACCAATGGTCCACAAAATAAGCTGAAGGTTGCGCCGCCGACACTTGTATAATTAAAAACAGTGATATAAAAAGTAGGGCTTTTTTCATGCTGCGGTGTTTTTATTCCTTGATAAATTTTTTGGTGCTATTTCCTTCAGGAGAAGTGATAGTTATAAAATACATTCCCGGTTTTAAGGCGGAAACGTCAATTAGGTTTGAAACCATATTTTTTTCAGAATGGATGATTCTGCCATTGATATCAGCAATAGAAACGAAATCGAAATTTTTGATGACAGATTGAATCATCAATTTATTTTGAGTAGGGTTCGGAAAAATAACTAAATCAGACAAGCTATTCTCATTGACGGATAATAATTGATTTGAAAAATGGGAGACAAACCCTGCGTAGGTTTCATATTGTAAATGCACGATTCCGTCGTTGTCTGTATAAAAATTACAACCCAACAGCGGATCTTGGTACATTAAGTCCTGCAGTGCATAATCCACAGGACCGGGCGGACAATTGTCTTCATCTTGTTGATAGTTTTGTGATTGTAGCGTAAACTCATAAAATTCGCCTCCATTCCCCAGAATAAAATCTCCGCTTATTAGTGCACAACCCTCACTTCCGGTATATGTAAAATCTTGATTTATTGTAAACTGTGGCGAGTTTGGGCCTGAATAATATACGGGGTCACCAAGGTCAAATTCGGTCATATACAAATACCAAGTTTGAAATAATAAAGGATTTGGTACCGCTGCCGGTTTTGTACTGTAATATGCATAATTATAATCGGCATCCCGTAAGGAGAGGTACTTATAGCCGTCTCTTTCTTGGTAATTATAAGTCAAGGTTTTAGATTCCAGATATTGGTTGGTTAAAATTTCATAAAAATAGAGATCTTCATAATAGCAATTGGGCTCTACACAATCGTGTAATGTGACGCTGTAGGAATGGAATGTCACAGAATTACCACTAAAGTTTGCCCCAGCCGACATGCCATTATAGATGCCGCCAGCATCTAATACATAGCTATTGGGAATTTGGTAAAAAGTAAGGTTTGGACTTTCACCATTTGGGGTTAAAAACAAATTGTCCGTTTCAATATATTTTAAATTGAAAGTTTCACCAATCATTCCTGCAGGTTGGGCATAGGCAGAAAAGAATGAAAAGCAAGTAGCGAAAAGAAGTAGAAGTTTTTTCATAACTGAAAGATTAGCAATTAAATATACTAAAAATTCAGCTTTAATTCTTTAAGTTTTTCCTTATTTCACGATTTAAAAAATAAGCGGTTACAAGGGTTGAAAGTATATCTGCTGCAGGAAACGAAATCCAAACGCCCAATTCGCCAAAATAATGCGGCAGAATAAAGATTAAGGGAATAAAGAAAAAACCTTGGCGACTCAAGGTGAGTAAAAAGGCCGGTACGGCTTTCCCAATGGCTTGAAAATATGCAGAACCAATCAGTTGAATCCCGATAATTGGTGTTGCAGCAAACACCCACCGCATATACTGTGGCGTGTCTGAAAGTATATCGGCATCGTCAGTAAACACCGAAACGATTGCTTGTGGGAATATCATGATAACGGCAAAAATAATTAGCGCCAATCCTCCGGCATATAGAATGGCCTTATTGATGCTTTCCCGAACCCGTGCATATTTATTTGCGCCGTAGTTAAACCCGGCAATGGGTAAAAACCCTTGGGTTACCCCTAGAACGGGGAAGAGGGCAAACATCAACATTCGTGCAATAATTCCATAGGAGGCAACCGAAGATTCCCCACCCATATTAAAGAGAATATTGTTCATTAAAAGATACGTAACACTAACAACTGCCTGCCTTGCAAGGGTAACAAAGCCCAATGCAGACATTTCTTTAAGCACCGAAAGATCTAGCCCGAAGTGGGAGAAGTCTATTTTAAGCTCAGATTTGCCGCTTAAAAAAAAGTAAAGCACATAGAGAAAGCACAACCCATAAGAAATTGTTGTTGCCCAAGCGGCTCCCGCCATTCCCATATCTAATACATAAATAAGAAGGTAGTCTAAAATCAGGTTTCCAATGGAGGGAATAATCATAGCAATCATGGCAAACTTTGGCTTGCCTTCGGCGCGAATAACGTTATTCCCCATTATATTTAAGGCGAGTAAGGGAACTCCGTAAAGAACGATACGATAATAGATTTTTGCAGGTTCAAAAATTTCACCTTTTCCTCCAAAGGCAGGAATTAGATTGTTTATAAAAAACAAGCCCAAAATTACCATCACTACAGTTAGAAGTAGTGTAAGTGTAATTTGATTGCCAAAGGTTTTAAGCGCGCGAGCTTTGTTATTAGCCCCTAAAGCTCTTGATATTATTGAAGAGCCTCCAATGCCAATAGCCATTCCTAAGGCTGCAATAAAAAATGAAACAGGTAAAACAACGTTTATTGCCGCAATTGCAATAGAACCAATCCAATTTCCTACAAAAATAGTGTCCACCAAGATATTCAGCGACATAACCAAGATCCCGATAGAGGCAGGAACAGCTTGTTTAATCAATAAGCTTCCAATGGGTTCAGTGCCTAAAACGGCAGATCTATTTTTCATTTCTTTTTTTATGAAATTTGCTAGGTACTATGAATGGGTAACCTCTATTGATGGCCCAAAACCTAATTGAAGTTCAATAAAGAATAGTTAATAGCCAACTAATTAGGCAATCGCAGTTTTTACATCTACAATGCGCCAAGAATCAATCCAGCCAGCTAAGACATTTGCCCAATCATCGCGATCATTTAGACAAGGAATAACCGTGAATTCTTCACCGCCGGCTTCGTGGAAAATTTCTTCGCCTTCCATTGCAATTTCTTCTAAAGTTTCCAAGCAATCACTGACAAAAGCTGGAGTAACCACTGCAATTTTCTTTGTTCCTTCCAGTCCTAATCGCTCTATGGTTCTATCGGTTGGCGGTTTAAGCCATGGGTCAAAACCTAAGCGCGATTGAAAGCAATTAGAATACGTTCCGGGGGTTAAATTAAGTTTTTCGGCTACAAGAGCTGTGGTTTTAAAGCATTGATGACGGTAGCAATATTCATGTGCTGGAGAATCAGTAACACAACAGCTACCATCTATTTTACAATGGCTTTTAGTGATATCTCTTTTGTAAATATGCCGCTCGGGAACCCCGTGATAACTAAACAGTAAATGTTCGTAATCTACGCCTTCCAGTTTTTCGGCAATGCTTTTGGAAAGCACTTCAATATATTCCGGTTTGTTATAAAATGCTGGTAAAGAGGTAATTTCAATCTGCGGAAAGAACTCCTTTTTCAATTCTTCCACTTTAACATCAATGGTTTCGGTGGTTGCCATTGCAAATTGTGGGTAGAGCGGGATGGTCAAAATTTCATCTACGCCTTGGTCCACCAATTCCTGAAGGCCTTTTTTTAGAGTTAAACTTCCGTAGCGCATCGCCAAGGCAATTGGAACTGTTGTTTTTTTCTGAATTTTTTCCTGAAGTCGTTCAGAAAGTACAATTAAGGGCGAACCTTCTTCCCACCAAATTTTTTCGTAAGCTTCGGCAGATTTTTTAGGGCGTGTATTTAAAATAATGCCCCGCACAATAAAAGACCGAAGCCAAAAAGGAACGTCAATAACACGCGGATCCATTAAAAATTCGTCCAAATACTTTTTTACGTCTTTCGGGTCTGTGCTATCTGGCGAACCAAGATTTACTAGGAGAACTCCTTTCATGTGCAGGTTTTGTTTTGATTTGCAAAATTACTCTTTTAAAATTGAACCTTCAAAATGGAAGACAGAATTAAAAATTGCCAATTAGTCGTGTCCGACTAAGATATAAGACCGCTGTGCTGAAAGACATAAGACGTAAGACTTGCTTTTTAATAGATTGAAAACTAGATAAAATTGATTAAACATACTTTTTAATTGATAAATTTTGATGCTAAGTATAATAGCATGCTGTCATTAAATAAAAAATATTCTAATTGGCTATTATCTGTGACTCAACAAAATTTCTCACTCTTTTAATCGGACACTGATGATTGCCAAAATCAGAAATAATTATGATTTCAACTTTTTTGAATAGCAATATAGCTTAAACAGAGGGTCGTGCTTAAAGCGCGGTCTATAACTGCTATAATAATTGAAAGCGATTTAAATAGTTAATCAAAAAACCCCCGAAAACAATTAATAGGTAGTTCGGGGGTACAACTGATCATCTAAATAAACTTAACTTAATTCAGTTATAAAATCTTCTTTTGGGGTACGCACTTTTTTCATGTTTACTAACCAGTCTTCCGATTCGTCGCGATATCCTAGTGTTAAAATCAGGGCACTCTTTAATCCTTGACCCTTTAGGTTTAATAACTCATCAATATCTTCTGGATTAAATCCTTCCATTGGCGTAGCATCAACTTTTTGTTCGGCGGCAGCGGCTATTGCCAGACCGAATGAAATGTAGGCTTGTTTGGCAGCGTGGTTTGCATGCCAATCTGCACTTAGCGGTTTATACATGCTCCAAAGGTTGTTTTTATAATCGTCCATTGTATCTTGGGGTAAGCCGCGCTGGTCTAGAGTATATTTGAAAACAGATTCAATTCTGTCTAAAGTATATCCGTCCCAAGAAGCAAATACTAAAACATGTGACGCATCTAAAATCTGACTTTGGTCCCAAGCTATAGGCTTTATTTTTTGCAATAACTCTTTGTTAGAGATTGCAAATATTTTATAAGGTTGAAGGCCAGACGATGAAGGTGCCAATCTTGCTGCTTCTAATATGTAATCAAGTTTTTCCTTCGGAATGGTTTCTCCATTCATTTTTTTAGTAGCATAACGCCACTTTAAATTTTCAATTAGTTTCATATGGATGTTAAGTCTTAACTTTTACTTATTTAATCTTTCTAATAGTTTTTCAGCAACTAGCTCTGACGATGCAGGGTTTTGACCGGTAATTAATAGGCCATCTTCAACTGCATAAGCAGCCCAATTCTCTTTTTTAGAGTATTCACCACCCTTTTCTTTTAGCATATCTTCTACTAAAAAAGGAACAACATTGGTTAATTGTACAGCGTCTTCTTCGCTGTTGCTAAAACCCGTAACTTTTTTGCCCTTTACTAAAGAGGAACCATCTGTTGCCTTTGTGTTTTTAAATACGGCTGGCGCGTGACATACTGCTGCAATGGTTTTATTGTTTTTATAAAATGATTCAATTAAATTGATTGAGTTTTCATCCTCAACTAAATCCCATAATGGTCCGTGTCCGCCAGGATAAAAAACTGCATCAAAATCTGTATGATCAACAGTTTTTAATTGTACTGTGTTTGTAAGAATTGCTTGTGTTTCTGAATCTTTTTTAAACCTAATGCTTGCTGGAGTCTCTGCCGCTGGAGCTTCACTTCTGGGGTCTATTGGCGGTTGTCCACCTTTAGGAGAGGCTATTGTAATTTCAATACCATTGTCCTTTAATATATAATATGGTGCCGCAAATTCCTCTATCCAAAATCCAGTTTTCTCGCCTGTATTCCCTAATTCAGAATGGCTTGTTAAAACAAACAATACCTTTTTCGTTGTTTCCTTTGTAATTGGTTTAGAGGCCACTTCTGTTACATTATCTTTTTGTGAATTGCCACAAGAAGTAATTAACGCGGCGATTATTACCGTAAGGCTTATTAGTTTTTGTTTCATATTTAATTTATGGGTTATTGATTTTTAAACCTACTTTTTTGTCGGGAGCAAAGATAATGCACGCTATCGACAAAAAAATTGACCTATGGTAATAAACTAGCCTTGGGCTAACTCTTTGCGAATACGGCTAAGGCTTTGAGTTGTAATGCCTAAATACGAAGCAATATGGTAGTTTTTTACGCTTTGCTCTATATTTGGGTAGGTGTGAATAAAGTTTAAATATCGTTCTGAGGCAGACTGAGCTAAGTTGGAAATAATTCTTTTTTGAAAGGAAGAAAAGGCACGTTCCATCTTTTTACGAAAATAAGATTCTAGTTTTGGCATAGCCAAATAAAGTGCTTCCATCTCGTTTTTAGTTATTTTAAAGAGTGTTGAATCTTGTATACATTCAATATGCATTGCCGCTTGGCTAGAATTAAAAAAGGCAGTATAATCACTTATCCACCAATCTTCAACAGCAAACTGAACCGTGTGTTCTTTCCCGTCAGGGTCTATGTAATAGGTGCGTAAACATCCAGAGGCCACAAAATATTGGTCGTTTACCTGCTGTCCGGCTTCTAACAGCAAATTGTGCTTGGAGAGCTCTAGCCTTTTAAAGCTATGCGCTAGCAACTCATTTTCAGTTGTAGTAAAGGAGAGGTCTTTAAATATGGTTTTTACTAGTTTAGGTTCTACAGCCATTAGTACACTTTGGTTTTTACAATTTATTTAAACGTTTAGCCCCATCAAAAATTTCTTAGGGGTAGTGCCAAATTTCTTTTTGAATGCCGCAATAAAATGGCTTGAGGCGCTATACCCAATTTTTAGTCCCACCTCGTTAACGTTATAAGATCCTGTGGCTAAAAGTTGCCGGGCAACCTCCATTTTATAGTCAAATAGAAAGCTAAATACCGAATCGCCATAAACCTGTTTAAACCCTTCTTTTAATCGGTTAATTGGCAAGTTAATTTCATCGGCCAATTCTTGGAGGCTGGGAGGCTCTGCCATTCTTGAAATTATGATCTCTTTTGCCTTTTTTATTTTTAGCACATTCTCTTCATCTGCAAGAAAAGGACATTGCTCAACATCTGCATTTTCGGGACGATTAAAATACAGGCTTAATAACTCATAAGCCTTTCCTTTAAAATACAAAGGCTTGATGCTTGGATGAAGGCTGTAATTCATTAATTGATTAAGCACAATGGCTTTTGAAGGCGAAATGCGATCTTCTTTATAATACTTACGATCTTTATTTTCGGCGCTCAGAAAGGTTATATAGTTTGCTTCCGAAGAAAAGAATCCGTGTAACTTACTAATGGGAAGTAAAATGGATAGTACACTTGCATTTTTTTCAAGCTCTAGCGCTATGGGAAGATCCCGTTGCGGATTGTATAGCAATAAGGAATGATTTTCCTGAATTGGAAGTTTGTATTGCCCCTTGTTAAAAGCAAAGGAAGCAGCGCCTTTTATACAAAAGTGAAACTGGATAAAACTTGTAACTACCTCACGCTTGTAAACTTGGCTTTTAGTTGTGTTGTTGTGAAACTTTAAAATAAAAAAGCCATCTTCTAAAAGTACTTCTTCGTAAAATCCTTGAGCGTTGTTTTTTTCTGAATCCATGGTGATTTTGAAATGATTTTATTTAGAATTGTTCTAAATAAAATTGCTTTATATTTGATGTAATAGTGCGAATTTAGGGCATTTGCAGCGGGTAAAAATATAAATTAATCCAAATTTAACACCGAGCGTTATAAAAGATGCCGCTAGCGATATATTTTAAAAAGCAATGCCCGTACATTTGCTACTCTTTGATATGAAACAGCTACCTACACTTTATAATTCTTCCAAATCGAGCAATTCGGCTGTTCCTGTTTTCTACGGCTCAAATATACTTTGTGGATGAAAAATAATCTAAAATCATATTCTGGCGAAAGTCTTGAAGGCAATTTTTACGTCATTGGTCTCAATTATAAAAAAGCTGATGCAGAACTGCGCGGGCGGTTTAGTATTGACGATACGGCCAAACAGCAAATTCTTAGCCAAGCAAAAATTGATGGCGTTCCTTCATTAGCGGTTATTTCTACTTGCAACAGAACCGAACTTTACGGTTTTGCCCAGCATCCTTTTCAACTTATAAAATTGCTTTGCGAGTACACCAATGGTAGTGTTGAGGAATTTGATAAAGTAGCTTACATTTATAAAAATCGCGATGCGGTTTCTCACCTTTTTAACGTTGGTACTGGCTTGGATAGTCAGATTTTAGGTGACTTTGAAATTATAAGTCAGCTTCGTAATGCATTCCGAAAATCTAAAAAACACGATATCGTTAATCCGTTTATGGAGCGCCTTATAAACGCAGTTATTCAGGCGAGCAAGCGTATTAAAAATGAAACGAAGATCTCCTCGGGCGCCACTTCCGTAAGCTTTGCGGCCGTACAGTATATTATGGCGCAGGTTCCAGATATTTCTGAAAAGAACATCTTGCTTTTTGGAACTGGTAAAATAGGAAGAAACACCTGCGAAAACCTTATAAAACACACCAAGAACGATCATATAACCCTTATAAACCGCACCAAGGAGAAAGCCGAAAAAGTTGGAGGGAAATTCAATTTGCTGGTTAGGGATTATGCGAATATCCAAGATGAAATTTCTCAAACCGATGTTCTTATTGTAGCAACGGGGGCGCAGAATCCTACTATTTCAAAAGCGCTATTAAAGCTAACAAAACCGCTTTTGATTCTCGATCTTTCAATCCCGAAAAATGTTTCGGAAGACGTTTTAGATCATCAGCTGGTAAACTTGGTTCATTTAGACGAGCTTTCAGCGTTAACCAATGAAACGCTTCAACAACGGGCCTCACAGTTGCCACTAGCTAAAAAAATAATTGCCGAAATTGAGAACGATTTTAATAAATGGGCAGACCATAGAAAGTTTGCGCCAACTATTAGAGCACTAAAACTTAAACTTACCGAAATAAAGGAAGGCGAATTGGATTATCAGCGAAAAAAAATCGCTGACTTTAATGAAGAGCAAGCCGAAATAATTAGCGATCGTCTTATCCAAAAAGTTACTACCCATTTTGCCAACCACTTAAAAGGTGAAGAAGGTTCTGCCGAAAGTATTGAGCTTATTCGCAGGGTCTTTCAACTTGAAACTGCTTAGACTTGAAAAAAACAATCCGCATTGGAACCCGCGACAGTGAACTTGCACTTTGGCAAGCCAATACCGTAAAAAGGAAGCTTGAGGCTTTAGGGTACAAAACAGAACTCGTTCCCGTAAAATCACAGGGCGATATTGTCTTAGACAAGCCGCTGTACGAAATGGGAATCACCGGTATTTTTACTAAAACTTTAGATGTTGCCATGATTAATGGAATGGTAGATATTGCCGTTCATAGCATGAAAGATGTACCTACGTTATTGCCTAAAGGTATAATGCAAACTGCCGTTTTGGAACGAGCCACTTCAGAAGATATTTTGGTGACTGAAACTGATGCAGATTTTGAAAAACCGTGTACAATTGCCACAGGAAGCCTTCGTAGGCAAGCCCAATGGCTTCACAGGTATCCTAACCACAAAGTTGTTGACATACGCGGCAATGTAAATACCAGACTTCAAAAGTTAAAAGACAATAACTGGGAAGGTGCAATTTTTGCAAAAGCCGGTTTAGAAAGAATCAATGTGCTGCCAAAAAAATATATCAATTTAGATTGGATGATTCCTGCGCCGGCACAAGGAGCAATGGTAATAGTGGCTATGGAAAATGATCCGTTTTCAATTGAAGCTACTTCAAAATTAAACCATACCGCTTCAGACATTTGTACCCATATAGAACGCCAATTTTTAAACACCTTAGAAGGAGGATGTACCGCACCCATTGGCGCTTTTGCAGAAATTATTCAGGAAAAAATCATGTTTAAGGGCTGCTTGTTTTCATTAGATGGAAAAGAAATGCTCGAAGTTGAAAAGAGTGTTAATATAAAAGACCTTGAGCTGCAAGGTGTTGGCAACGAGGGAGGCCCTGCTTCGGGAAACTCAGCACAACCACTTTTGGGCCTGACTCTAGGTAAAAATTGTGCTCAAGAAATCCTTCAAAATGGCGGAAAGGAATTAATGGCCAAAATTAAAAAACGTACAAATAAGTAGGCTCCTAAAAGTGTTGCGATGAAAAGCGTTCTCTCCACCAAAAAATTAACTTCTTCTCAGCGGGGATTGCTGATAAATGCTGGGGTTTCTTTGGTAGAATACAATGCAATACAAATTGAACCTTTAACGTTTAAAACGCCCTTAAATATTGAGAATGCCATATTTACAAGTCAAAATGGTGTGCATTCATTCGTCTCTAATGTCCGTTCGGGTATCGAGAATACGCTCGGTCTTAATTCCGTAGCCAACTGTTATTGTGTAGGCCAAAAAACAAAAGCACTTTTAGAGAAAAACGGAGCAAAAGTGGTTAAAATGACCGAATATGCTTCAGAATTGGCGCCGTATTTAGTAGAAAACCACAAAAACGAGCATTTTTACTTTTTCTGCGGAAATATTCGAAGTGATGTAATTCCTTCAGTTCTAAGTAAAAATAATGTTTCGTTTGAAGAAATAAATGTTTACAAAACAACTTTAAGCCCGAAAAAGTTTGAAAGGCAGTTTGATGCAATATTGTTTTTTAGCCCAAGTGGCGTAAGAAGTTTTTTTGAGGCTAACCTGCGAGGTATGAGCGAGAAACGAGCGATCCTTGTAGGTTTTCCTAAAGTAGTTTGCATAGGAACCACAACCGCTTCCGAAGCAAAGAAATACACGGATAATGTGGTCATTTCAAATTCCACAACCGTTGAAAGTGTGATTGCAAAAGCGGTGAAAGTGTTGACCTAACCTACAAGGTATGAACGCGGAAGGAGCAATTCTTGTAGGTCTTAAAATGATTTAAATAACTAATAAATAGATTTCTGCTGAAGTTTACAAGGAGCGAAGTCGAAGTACGGAAGAACATTATGATTAAAAACGATTTATTTTTAAAAGCCCTTCGCGGAGAAACCGTGGAGCGACCGCCTGTTTGGATGATGCGGCAAGCCGGCAGGTATCTGCCAGAATTTATGGAGATTAAGGCGAAATACGACTTTTTTACCCGTTGCCAGACTCCTGAACTCGCCAGCGAAATAACCGTGCAACCCATTAGAAGATACGGGATGGATGCTGCCATTTTGTTTTGCGATATTTTGGTGATTCCGCAGGCAATGAACATTCATGTAGAGATGAAACCCGGGGTTGGACCGTGGTTACCAGAGCCAATTCGTTCTCAAAAAGACTTGGAACGCGTTATTGTTCCAGATATAAATGACAGTCTTGGCTATGTAATGGACGCCATAAAAATGACTAAAGAAAAATTGAACGATGAGGTCCCGTTGATTGGTTTTGCTGGTAGTCCGTGGACTATTCTTTGCTATTGCGTACAAGGGCAGGGAAGTAAGAATTTTGATAAAGCGAAGGAATTCTGCTTTACACAACCTGTTGCGGCGCACGAATTACTTCAGAAAATTACCGACACCACCATCTTATACTTAAAAGAAAAAGTAAAAGCTGGGGTTAATGCCTTGCAGGTTTTTGACAGTTGGGGTGGCATGCTTTCGCCAACCGATTATCAAGAATTTAGTTGGCAATATATCCAGCAAATTATAGACGCTTTAAAAGATGAAGCTCCTGTAATTGCTTTCGGAAAAGGTTGCTGGTTTGCTTTAGATACCATGGCTAAAAGTGGCGCTTCTGCTTTAGGTGTAGATTGGACTTGCTCGCCAAAAAATGCGCGGTATTTAAGCGGTGGAAAAATTACACTACAAGGAAATTTTGATCCAACTAGACTTTTTAGTCCGCCGTCAGAAATAAAAAAGATGGTAAAAAAGATGATTGATGAATTTGGAAAAGACCGATATATTGTAAATTTAGGTCATGGAATTTTACCCAATATTCCATTGGAAAATGCAGGTGCTTTTATTGAAGCGGTTAAAGAATATAAACAAGATTAAATGCTTTGGCGGATTTTTAATAATTTAGATTTTAAGCAACTCTTTGGGTTGCTTGGTCTTTTTCTTAGGAATCCGCTATACACCATTCCTACAATTTTTGCTACTAAAGATTGTATGAACATTGCTCAGCGGGAGTACGGAAGTAAACATCACTTAAGCAATCCCGCCAATGCTTTTAGACATGCACTTTGGGTGATTTTGATAACCCGAAAATGTTTAAAATGGAAGAATAATGAAGAGAAAGCAGTTTCTTGGGCGAAGAAATTCACCGATTGGCATGAAGATTTTTCGCCGAATAAACCTTTAGATCGAGCAATGGATTTGCACAACAACCAAGTGGGGCTTGCTTTTTATAAAGATGTGAAAAATAAAACGGAAGAAGAAATTGTTTCGTTTTTGAAAGAAAAAGCTTTGGAAGCTAAAAGAGTTGAAACGGTAGATGCGGTTGAAAGCTTTGAAAATAAATTAGTTTATATTGAAAGTTGAGATTTGAAATTGATACATGATAAAAAACATTCTAAAAGGCATAAAAGCATACACGGGCACTATAAAACTCATTAAGAAACTTGGGCTTTGGAAGTATTTTGGTGTGCCCATGGCCATCAGTTTTATTACTGCGGTTTCCATTGGGTTTTTAGCGTGGGGGCTAAGTGATAACCTGGGTGCTTTTATTTCAAAAGTTTGGTTTTGGGAATGGGGTTCGGAAACCTTTAGAACGATCAGTGATTTTATTGGAGGCCTTTTGATAATTGCTGTGGGGCTTATACTTTACCGCCATATTGTAATGGCTCTCAGTGCTCCGTTTATGAGTCCGGTTTCTGAAAAGATTGAAAAGCACTTATACGGAGTAAATGAGATAGACCATTCGCACAGAAACACTACCAACGCCGGCCAATTATGGCGAGGTGTGCGGCTAAATGTTCGAAATCTGTTGTTGGAATTGCTGTTTACCATTCCAATTATTTTGATTGGTTTTATTCCGGTGGTTGGAATAATATCGACGGTTCTTTTGTTCTTAGTACAAAGTTATTATGCAGGTTTCGGGAATATGGATTACACCTTGGAAAGACATTTTAAATACGCTGAAAGCATTCAATTTGTACGCCGAAACAGAGGATTAGCAATTGGGAACGGTATTGTTTTTATGCTAATGCTGCTTATTCCTGTTGTGGGAATTATCTTGGTTTTACCGCTTTCGGTAACAGCGGCGAGTACGCAAACATTACGGGTTTTGGAGAACTCAAAAGTTTCCTAAACTTCCTGCAAGGTCTCGAAGACATCCTGCAAGGTATTGTCGACGAAGGAGACTTCCTTGTAGGTCTAAAAACGAAAACATTAATGAAAAAACAATTTGTTGCATACATAAAGAACTTACAAAACGAAATTACTTCTGCCATGGAAGAAATTGACGGGAAGGCGAAGTTCCAAGAAGATAAATGGATCCGTAAAGAAGGTGGCGGCGGACAAACCCGCGTAATTGAAAACGGAGCTGTTTTTGAAAAAGGCGGTGTAAATATTAGCGAAGTCCACGGGAAATTACCCGAAAGCATGCAGGCATATTTTGGCGTAAAAGATGCCGATTTCTTTGCCTGTGGCCTCAGTTTGGTGTTACATCCCAAAAGCCCGATGGTGCCTACAGTGCATGCAAACTGGCGCTATTTTGAAATGTATGATGCCGAAGGGAATATTGTTGATAGTTGGTTTGGCGGAGGGCAGGATCTAACCCCATATTATTTATTTGATGAAGATGCAGAACATTTTCATCAAGTTTGTAAAACGGCTTGCGACAATCATAACCCTGCGTTTTACGACACTTACAAAAAACGTTGCGACGAATATTTCTGGAACTCTCATCGCGATGAAGCTCGAGGTGTTGGCGGACTTTTCTTTGATTATTTAAAAGAAACTGACACAATGAAAATGCAAGATTGGTATAACTTCGTAACCGAAATAGGCGATAGCTTTTTGGAGTGTTACCTTCCTATTGTTGAAAAAAGAAAAGATATTTCGTATTCCGAAGCAAATAGAACGTGGCAGGAAATAAGGCGTGGACGTTATGTAGAATTCAACCTTGTTCATGATAAAGGCACACTTTTCGGACTAAAAACCAACGGCCGGATTGAAAGTATTTTGATGAGCTTGCCACCGCACGTGCAATGGAAATACAATTTTCATCCAGAGCCTGGTAGTGAAGAAGAAAAACTTGTTACAGTTTTAAAAAACCCGAAAGAGTGGGTTTAGATAAATGTCTTCTCGAGTGCTGGCCGGTAATAATTGTGCTGGTGGCAGTTGAGCGGATTTTAAAAAATTTTAAATATTAAATAGGTTTTGACTGCGCCAAACCTGATAAAAAATAAGAATATGTATCCATTAAGAAGAAACCGAAGATTGCGAACCAGTGAAAGTATGCGAAGCTTGGTTCGGGAAACAATTTTAAGTCCGAAAGATTTTATCGTCCCACTTTTTGTTGTTGAAGGGAAAGGAGTTAAAGAAGAAATTGCTTCTATGCCTAACTATTACAGATTGAGTATAGATTTGCTAGACAAGGAAGTAAAAGAGCTTTGGAAACTTGGGCTGAAATCGGTGTTGCTTTTTGTAAAAGTTGATGATAAACTAAAAGATAACACAGGAAAAGAAGCATTAAACCCCGATGGATTGATGCAGCGCGCCATAAAAACGGTTAAAAACGCAGTGCCAGAAATGGTCGTTATGACTGATGTTGCTTTAGATCCTTTTTCAATCTACGGCCATGACGGAATTGTTTCTGACGGAAAAATTTTAAATGACGACAGTAGCGCGGTATTGGCCGAAATGTCCTTGAGCCATGCCAAAGCAGGAGCAGATGTTGTAGCGCCAAGTGATATGATGGATGGCCGTATTTTCGAAATTAGAACACTTTTGGAAGATGAAGGTTTCGTTGATACTGGAATTATGGCCTATAGTGCCAAATACGCTTCGGCATTTTATGGGCCGTTCCGCGATGCATTGGATTCTGCGCCAGTAGATGTGAAAGATATTCCGAAGAATAAAAAAACCTATCAGATGGACTTTGGAAATCGAGAGGAAGCCATTCGAGAAACCTTGATGGATATTGATGAAGGAGCCGATATTGTAATGGTAAAACCAGGACTATGTTATTTGGATATTGTTCGCGAAATTAAAAACAGCGTAAACGTACCTGTGGCAGTTTATCAAGTTAGTGGCGAGTATTCCATGTTGAAAGCAGCAGCCGAAAAAGGATGGTTAGATCATGATGCAGTTATGCTAGAACAAGTTACCGCTATTAAAAGAGCAGGAGCTTCTATGATTGCTAGCTATTTTGCAAAAGACGTAGCGAAGTTGATTAATTAGTAAAACTTTATATTTTTGAAATCAATTTTCGCGTACATTTGTTTCGTGAAACCTGCTGAAAAACATATCGGTACATTGTTAATCTCGATTGCCATCTTCTTGGTATTCGGGAATACGGCTTTTGCGCATATAGCTTTCTCAGAAAAAACACATTCAACGGCAAATGCCGATTTGAAAGCCGATGATAGCGGCAAACCCTTGGTGTTTGATGAACAGGTTATAAATGAGCTGTCCCCCACATTCTCTCAAAATGAACAGCTGGGTGCTGGCGAGGTAGGAGCTTTTTATAGGAGTCAGAATTTTTTAGATGTTCAAAGCTCTTCTTCATTTATTTGTTCATATTCGTTAACTGACAAACGGGAACTTCTTTTTCGGTATCTCTTTCCCTTTCACTTCTTTTGGTAATTTTTTTGATGACTTTTTCGTAGCCTTCGAATTGATTTTCGAAGCACTCTTTATTTAAAATCACTCATCTTAAAAATTATTTATTATGGAAATAAGTGCATCCCTTATTGGGGTAGTTATGTTGTTGTTGGTTGCAATACCTGTGGGTTATATGATTGTAAGCGCAGGAAGTGCCAACAAAAAAATCAAGAAATCTGTTATTCAACGTTCGCAAAACAGCGGCATTCAATTAGCAGATTTAGATGTCATCGGTAATTTGGTTATCGGGTTAGACAGTGTTTCAAAAAAACTGGTTTATACATCAAAAAGGAATCCTTCGGGCGATTTTGAAATTGTCAATATGGAAGATGTAAAAAAATGTCGCGCCAAGAGCGTCAAGCAATCTGATAAAACCCTAGATTGGGTTGGCCTTGAATTTGAGGAAAAGACTGGAAAGAAAGAAATCACTTTCTATAACGAACACGCAGATGATGCGTTAAGCAAAGATCCGTTTGTTAGCCTCCAAGACGCCAAACGCTGGGAGGCCAAATTAATCCCGCTATTAAAAGTGTCATAACAAAATGACTAAAAAAACCGTCCATCGTGGCGGTTTTTTTGTATAATTAACACAATCTTATCGTACAAACTGTTTTTAAATTCTTTATTTTAGAAAAAATTTTATATTCCAGATGACATTACTTATAGTATATGCCCTTTTATCTATTTTCTTTTCTTTTTTATGCTCCATCTTAGAGGCCGCACTGCTGAGCTTTACCCCAACCTATTTACGAATGAAAACACAGGAAGGTAAAGGCTATGCAAAGACTTTGACCAACTTTAAAAAGGACATTGACAGGCCTTTAATCGCAATCCTTACCCTTAACACCATCGCCCATACCGTTGGGGCAATATTAGTTGGAGTACAAGCTGAAAAACTCCCGTTTAAGGTAGAATTTATGGGGATGAATATTGTAGGCGTTGTTTCGGCAATCATGACGGTTCTCATTTTGGTTGTTTCAGAAATTATTCCAAAAACTATAGGAGCTACATATTGGAAAAAACTGGGCGCTTTTACTGCAATGTTCCTAAAAGCGATCATTTTTCCACTGAAATACACTGGAATACTTTGGCTATTGATGTTTGTTACTAAAATGGTTGGTAAATCTGCTCATGTAAGTACGATGAGTCGCGAAGAGTTTATGGCAATTACCGATGCTGCCGAAGAAGAAGGCGTTTTTGAGGAAAAGGAAACCACGGTAATCAAGAATCTCTTGGTCTTTAAAAGTGTACACGCTAAAGATGTAATGACGCCTTTTACTGTGGTAACGCTGGAAGACGAAAATAAAAGTCTTACCGAATTCCACGAAACACATAAAAGCCTACGTTTTTCACGAATTCCTATTTATAAAAATAAAACCCATAATATTTCTGGTTTTGTACTTCGGGACGATATTTTGGAGGAAATTGTAGAAAATCGGGGCGATAAACTGCTAAGCGATATAAAACGGGAAATTTTTGTTGTTTCGGCTGAAAAACCCATCCCAGAGCTGTTTGAAATATTTATTAAAGAACGCATGCACATTGCGGCAGTTGTAGATGATTTTGGAAACACCATAGGTATTGTTACTATGGAAGATATTATTGAAACCCTGCTGGGATTAGAGATTATGGATGAAAGTGATAACATTCAAGATATGCAAGCCCAAGCAAGAAAAAATTGGGAAAAACGTGCAAAACGAATGGGGATACAGGTAAATGAGGAGCCAAGCCCCAAAAAAGAAAGTGAAAATTGACAAAGGCTTTTATACAATCTCCACTGGGAGGTTTGGAACTAATAGGAAGTGCAGCCGGACTTTCGGCCGTTATTTTTAAAGATGCGGAAGCTATGCCAGTTTCTGAAAAAATTCCGGAAGAATTGCAAGATGCTGTCCATCAGTTGGAGGAATATTTTGATGGAAAACGCAAGGATTTCAGCTTAAAACTCGCCCTAGAAGGCACCGATTTTCAAAAACGCGTCTGGAAGCAACTACAGGAAATACCTTACGGAAAAACAATGAGCTATCAAGAAATGGCTAATCGGTTGGGCGATCCAAAAGTTATTCGTGCGGCGGCTTCTGCAAATGGAAAAAACCCTATTTCAATTATAATACCGTGTCATCGGGTAATTGGCAGCGATGGTTCACTTACGGGCTATGCCGGCGGGTTGCATCGTAAAAAGTGGTTGCTGGAACACGAAAGTCCTTCGCCACAACAAAGTTTGTTTTAAGATGAAAGCACTTAAAAAATTTTTCATAAGTATCCTTATCTTGCTGCTGCTAGTGGTATTAGGACTTTTTGCTACGGGCAACGGGTATATTTTGAAAGGCATTTGGGTAGTCTATCTTCACGGCCATACCACAGCTTATATTAACGACTTTAAATATTTTGAAAACGATAAAATTCCTGCAAGTACAAACCCACAGCCTTGGGCTATCCATAAAGATTACAATACTGTTGAAGCAACATCAAAACTATCAGAAACCAATGAAAAGCTGGGAACGATAGCCTTTATGGTAATCAAAAATGACAGTATTTGGTTTGAAAAGTATTTTGAAGATTTCGGGAAAGACTCCCAAACCAATTCCTTTTCAATGGCAAAGAGTATCACTTCGGCCTTATTGGGAAAAGCAATTGACGACGGGTTTATAAAAAGCTTGGAACAACCCGTTGGCGATTTCTATCCACAATATAAAGAAACAGGATTGACCGTTGGCGATCTTTCTTCTATGGCATCTGGATTAAATTGGGACGAATCTTATAAAAATCCGTTTGGCATGACCGCTAGAGCGTATTATGACGCCAATTTATCTGAAACTATTTTAAATCTGGAAGTTGTGGATACACCGGGCGTGAAGTTTAAGTATTTAAGCGGAAACACTGAACTTTTGGCAATGGTGGTTCAAAAAGCTACGAAAATGCCCCTGGCCGACTATTTATATAAAAACTTTTGGAATCTTATGGGGGCTGAAAACCCTGCTATTTGGCAAGTGGACGATAAAGAAAATAGGTTGGTAAAAGCTTATTGCTGCTTGGGAAGTAATGCTCGCGATTTTGCGAGGTTTGGGAAACTTTACAAAGATTATGGCAAATGGAATGGCAAGCAATTATTAGATTCAACTTTTGTAGCAAGATCAATAAAGCCACGTTTTGCCAAAAGCCCCGAATACGGTTATGGGTTTTGGTTAAGTGATTTTATGGGGAAGGATATTTTTGCAATGCGCGGTATTTTAGGGCAATATGTAATTGTAATACCCGAAGACGATTTGCTTATCGTTAGGCTGGGCCACCAACGTGGAAGAATGACCGCCTTACCATTTAGCTCAGACTTCTATGTGTATGTTGAAGAGGTTTATAAGATGCTTCAGAATGAGGCATTGTAAAATGGCGGTTTTTTGTTTTGTATATTTACTTGTTAGGCAACATTTGAAAAAAATTCTGCAAACATTCAAAAATATGCTTACCTTTGACGTTAGTAACGTGAAAAGATATGATGTTATCCTTTGGTTCAAAAGAAACCGAACAAATTTGGAACGGAATCCGAGTTAAGAAAATGCCGATTGATATTCAAAACGTTGGACGGAGGAAATTAAGAATGTTGAACAACTCGCAAGATATTTCCGATTTGCGAATTCCACCATCCAACCGACTGGAAAAACTAACCGGAAAATTAAGCGAATTTTACAGTATTCGGATTAATAAACAATGGCGGATTATTTTCATTTGGGATAAAGGAAACGCAAACGAAGTGCAAATAATTGATTATCATTAAAAAATATAAAAATGGAAAAGTTAGCAAATGTACATCCTGGAGAAATCTTGAATTACGAATTTCTTGAGCCGTTGGAAATCACCGCATACCGACTTTCCAAAGACTTGAAAATACCTCAAACCAGAATTTCGGAAATTATTAAAGGAAACCGAAGAATTACGGCTGACACAGCTTTACGATTAAGCAAATATTTTGGGAATTCTGCAAAATTCTGGCTCGGTCTTCAAAATGATTTTGATATCGAAGAAGAAAAAGAAAATAAAGAAAATGAATTGAGCGAAATAAAGCAACACGTGGATAAAAACGTTGCCTAACAAGGTATCCTATGAAAAGCACTAATCCCGTTCTTCAAAAATAATATTTTTATTTTAATTAACTCATAATGATGATTTTGGGGTGTTGAAATGTTGGCAACTCTATCGGGAATATGTTTGGTTGTCAACATTTCAATACCATATAACTTGCTCCTCCGCTGCCGCGATCCCGAGGCGTCGGGAGTATCTCGTGGCTTTACCATAGTTTAAGTATAAAAACAGGTCTATGTTGCCACTGGTTTTTAGTACAGAATCCCTTTAGAAATCTTGATATCCTGAAATTCGCTATCTTTAAGCTGTAGAACACACCGTAATGCTGACAACCTGAGAATGAACGTGATGCCACCGACAATTGTTGGGGCGCGCATTGATTTGAAAACGAATTAATTACAGCGCCAACTCTCCGCGTTTTGTATATTTACTTGTTGGCAAACATTTAAAAAATGAATCCAAAATATAAAGACCTTGCCGAAAAAGTAATTGAATTTTTTAAAAATTCCGATAAATATAAACTCGTTCCAGCAAGGGATTTATTACATATTCTTAAAGATAGGGAAACAGCAGAAAAAGTCATACATCCATTAGAAAAGGACTACGGGTTATTAGAACGATCTGGAAAGTATAGTCTGCGATTAACAAAAAAAGGCTGGGAATTTACAACTTTTGCTAATTTAGAACAGCAAAGAAAACCCAACATTTTAAGTGAAAATCTTTCTAATGCAACAACCGCGGAGATAAATAAAAAAAATAGTTTTAAAACGACTGAAAAAAAATCAAATAAATTTATCTTATTCTTAGAAAAATTTTGGTGGCAGATTTTGATTCCTTTAGCTATTGGAATGATATTACTTCTAATTGAAAGAGGAATTATAGATATTGGTATTTAACACTAAAGAAATAATCTGATACAGAAAACGGTTGGCAACACTGTATAAAAAAAATAGGGCAAGTAATTGCTAAACCCAATGTTTCAGGCGTATTTGCGAGTTCGCCAAATCTTTTGATTTAGCTTTAGAAGAATAATATAAAACAAAATACAAAAGATTTGGCTTGTGGATAATCCGGAAGGAAATTGCTTATTTACAGCCCTACTTCTTTTATACTAAACGCTAGCAATAATTTAAAAAAATTGCATTGATAAAAAAATATAGAAATCAAAAATTACGTCAACTGATCTTTGGGATTATTTGGTTGGTTTGGATTGGTGTTTCTGTAGATTCTCACATCATCCAAACTGGCTTATTCGCTTTTCTCCTTTTTATTGGAATTGTATATAGTACAAAATTATTGACCAATATTAAAAAAAGTGATGGATTTTACAGTTTTGAGACCTACTCAGTTATAATCCAAAAGGAAACGATTAAAATTTCAGAATCTCAACTTGTGGATTTGCAATACTATGCAGATTCCTTTTTTAAATCTTATAATTTGGTTTTAAAGTATGATGGAACGAATGGAGTTATCACGAAAAAACTATATCTCAATGCAGGGCCCCATAGTGAATTGAGATCCGAAATAAACCGAATTAGACAAACTATTAACGCTAAATAATTAAGCCCCGCTGCCGCGATCCCGAGGCGTCGGGAGTATCTCGTGGCTTTACCATAGTTTAAGTATAAAAACAGGTCTATGTTGCCACTGGTTTTTAGTACAGAATCCCTTTAGAAATCTTGATATCCTGAAATTCGCTATCTTTAAGCTGTAGATTCAAAATGCAGAACATGCAGTAATGCTAGCAACTTGGGAAAGAACGCAATATAATCGCGCATTAGCGGAGGCAATATGTAATTGTAATACCCGAAGACAATTTGATTATCGTTACGCTGGGCCACCGACGCGGAAAAATGACTGCCTTACCATTTAGCTCAGACTTCTATGTGTATGTTGAAGAGGTTTATAAGATGCTTCAGAATGAGGCATTGTAAAATGGCGGGTTTTTGTTTTGTATATTTACTTGTTGGCAGTAATACAAGAAAATCGTTTTTCAAATAAACATCTAGTGAAAAAATTGTATTTTTGATTAAATACACGAATTATGGATTTACAAACTCGAAAACTCAACTTAATAACTTATCTAGCCCAAATTAAGGACGAGATATTATTTGACAAATTGGAAAATTATATCCTAAAAAGAGAGATTGAACACAATCCTGAATTAAAACCATTTACTGTCGAGGAATTACTTAATCGAATTGAAAAATCTGAATTGGATATAAAAAAGGGCAATGTAAAAAGTCAAGAAGATCTAGAGAGAATATCAGCAAATTGGTAAAAATGAAAATAGTCTGGACTGATTTTGCTATCAGAAATTTAAAAGACATTTTTGATTATTATGCTATTGAAGTAAATAAAAAACTTGCTCATAAAATCAGAAAACAAATACTTAAATCCTCGAAACAACTAATAAAAAATCCGAAATCTGGTCCAATTGAATCAAACTTGACAATTCTAAATAAAAATCATAGATACTTAATAAGTGGACATTATAAACTTATTTACAGAATAATCGGTAATGAAATTATAATTAATGATGTCTTTGACACGCGACAAAATCCGACTAAAATGAATGATGAAAATCGGATTAAATAATAAAGTACTACTGCCAATACCGTATATAATTTATTGCTAGTTCTCTCTGTTTTTTGTATTGTATATTTACTTGTTATATAGCATTTAAAACAAATTGAGCAAACATTAAAAACTGAATGAAGAACAAAGAATTTGAAACTGTACGAGAATTGATTTATTACTCATATGCAAATTTGGCAATGGCTCACACCGCAGTCGATAGAAAACAAGCCGACTACGAAAAATTCAATTATATGATTCGAGCAAAACTATTCAAAGGATTGAAAGACGGCAAAATGAATATGCGGACAATCTTTGATGATGAGAAAATCAAATTACAAACAGGTCAAATATGTAACTATTGTGGCTCAAACGAAAAATTAGCATTAGACCACATCTTTCCGCAAAGATATGGTGGTCAGGATAATGCCGAAAACCTTATTTTTGCTTGCCGAACTTGTAACAGTTCAAAAGGTAAAAAGGATTTAATGGAATGGATGAAATTTCGAGGCGATTTTTTGCCTTTAATGATAATACGTAGATATTTAAAACTGACTTTCAATTATTGCGCAGAAAACGATTTGCTCGACAAAAAAATAGTTGAATTAAAAGCAATGGAATTACCCTTCAAAATTCATCTTCTGCCAACAGTTTATCCAAAACCCAATGGACTTGTTCTAAATATCGGAGTTTAAAATGCATAAAAGTATTAAAATGAGAATGCAGAAAGAGGTATAGCATTCACGAAAAACTCCGCTGCCGCGAGATTATATCTCGTGGCTTTACCACAGTTTAAGTATAAAAACAGTGTTCACTTTGCCTCTTTTTTAGTACAGAATCCCTTCAGAAATCTTGATATCCTGAAATTCATTATATTTAAGCTGTAGATTCAAAATGCAGATTATGCCGTAATGCTGACAACCTGAGAATGAACGCGATGTAATCGCGCCCTAGCGGAGTTTATAGTTTATACCAAACGATGGCAGACATTAAAATAAATGGAAAAGAATAAAAAATTCGAAGAAATATTTGATGATTATACTTTCACAGAAAGAGTTGAAAGTTCTTTAAAGGGTTATTCTAATTGGCTTTTAGGAGTTTCAATTGGATTAGCCGCCGTTTTGATTTCTTTGAGTTCAAAAAATGAAAACATACCTTGGTACTTTATTTTGCCTCTAATTTCTGTTTTTGGTGGAATACTTTATAGTGGGTTTATAAAACGGGAAATTTTTATACGAGAAATTAAAATGAATGTTGCTTTTGGAGAATTAAAAAAAATTAAAATCTTACGTGAGGCAAAAGAGCAAGCAACGCTAAATACAAATGACAAAGCAGATTTGGAAAAATGGAATATTATTTTTACCAAATATTGGGCAGAAAGTGAAAAGCTTTCGAGAATTGGGAAAAGTTTGGATTGGAGCTCACGGCTTACTTTTTTAAATGTAATCATTATTGGAATCGTAGTAATTTACATAATAGCAAAAAACGCTTGCCAATAATTAAACTCCGCTGCCGCAATCCCGAGGCTTCCGGAGTATCTCCTAGCTTTGCCGCAATCATAAACTAGCGAGGTATAACCACAAATTAGCATTGATTAAAATTATTCATAGAATAGCTTTCAATAATATTTTGTAGCTTTAAACATCTTCTCCCCGGTTGAAATTTTTAGACAATGATCAAGCGTATAAATTTAGAACACATCCTGTTTTTGGATATTGAAACGGTTCCGCAGGAAGAAAATTTTCAGGAGCTGGACGATACTACCCGCGTGTTGTGGGAGGCGAAAAGCCATTATCAACGTAAAAACGACTTTTCCGCGGAAGAGTTTTATGATCGCGCTGGAATTTGGGCCGAATTCGGGATGATTGTCTGTATCTCGGTGGGGCACTTTGTGCTAAAAGGAGATGTTCGTACTTTTCGAGTAACCAGTTTTTATGGTGATGAGGTGAAAATTTTGAAAGACTTTAGAAATCTGCTCGAAACACATTTCAACAAACCGCATCATCTGCTGTGCGCCCACAACGGCAAGGAATTCGACTTTCCCTACATTGCCAGACGAATGATTATCAATGGCATTGACATTCCTTTTAAACTGGATCTCTTCGGGAAAAAACCGTGGGAAGTTCCGCATTTAGATACCTTGGAGCTATGGAAATTTGGCGATTATAAAACCTATACTTCGCTTAAACTAATGGCGCATATTTTGGGAATTCCTTCCCCAAAAGACGATATAGATGGCAGCCAAGTACACAGCGTTTTTTACGACGATAAAGATATAGACAGGATTGTTATGTATTGTGAAAAAGACACCATTACCGTAGCTCAGATTCTTTTACGACTTCGGAATGAACCTATTTTGGCGGATGATGAAATCCGTTCGGTATAGGACCTTCGTTTGCATGAAAATGCAGATATGGAATTCTCTATAAAATTCCTTAGTTTTACCGGTCATATCAAACTAAACACTATTATGACATTTCCAAAATTCAAATTTAAACCACTTCTAGCACTTCTTTTTGTTTCTGCTGCTTTGCTCACTTCCTGTAAAGACAACGGGCAAGCGACAGAAGCAGAGGCAAATACACCACAAGAGGCAACGCTTGAGCAGAAAAAACAAGCTCTTGAAAGTGTGGCGCCATCATCAAGCAATAATGCCGCAACGGGCGATGTAGCTATGAATCCGCCTCACGGACAACCAGGCCATAGTTGTAAAATTCCAGTAGGTGCGCCTCTAAATGGTTCTGGTGCTAAAAATTCGACTCCAATAAAAACAAATTCTAATGCCGCTCCAGCTTCTGGATCAGGTATAAATCCGCCACACGGACAACCCGGGCATAGATGCGATGTAAAAGTGGGCGATCCACTATAATTTACGTTCACTTATGTCGAAAAGATATAAGCTGCAAGTAGTATCAAGCGCTGATATTCTATTTTTGTGCTTAGGCATAAGTTGGATATCATAAAAAAATAGGCCCGTTTCAAACTTGAAACGGGCCATTTTTATTGATGCTGTAAATAGATTATTCTTTTACAAATCGCTTCATCAATTTTTCTCCATCGGTATCTACTTCCATCATATAAACACCACTCTGTAGCGTCGTTACATCTAAACTTTCAGTAAATGTACCCTTGCTAACAACTTGTCCCATTACATTATAGATTACATAATCTTTCCCTACTGTATCAAGTAGTTCAATATTCAAGGTATGTTTTACAGGGTTTGGATAAAGAGTCATGCTTGAAGTTGCCAGGCTGTTATCGCTGGTAAATCCTTCAGGAGCAAAATTGTTTCCAATTACAACAGTATAGTCCTCCACTTCGCCATAACTAAAGGTTTCGCAAGCTGTTTGCCCCGAGTTGTATTTCATTGAAACCCGCATTCGTGTAGGACCAGCAACTGCGGTAGTGGGTACGTTGAAATTAGCTCTTAGTATTGCACTGCTGTAAGATGAGCCACTTACTACTAGCTCATTGCTATCAAAAGTTCCGTTTTGATTATAGTCAATCCATATTTTCCAGTATTCCCTATATGAGCTACCTGAAAAACCGGCGCTAATCCGTATGGTATTTGAACCATAGGGCAAATTAGCAGATAGGTTTGTATTGTCCTTATAACCACCATCGTTTCCGGAAGATTTGGTAAGATTGTTTAACCTAACGTAATCAATCCATTCATAACTAGAGGTGTTCCCTTTAGAAGTACAGTATGAAACTGAATTTGATTGCGTTGTAACATTTACCGTATTGCTAAAGCCTGAATTGTTACCTGCCGCATCATGGGCACGAACTTTAAATGAATAGGCCGTAGCGGGAGTAAGCCCCGTAACATTGGCTGAAGTTCCCGTAACACTACCTAAGTTCGTAGTTCCTTGAAAAACATCATATCCGGTAACGCCAACATTGTCTGTTGAAGCATTCCAAGAAAGTGAAACCGATGTTTGTGCAATATTAGACGCAACTAGATTTGATGGTGCAGTTGGTGCTTGTGTATCTGTTCCGCTTCCGCCAAGGTCAATGGTATAGTCTTCCACTTCGCCATAACTAAAGGTCTCGCAGGACGTAGGAATTCCGTTGTATTTCATTGAAACTCGCATTCTGGTTGACGCGCCTATTGTACCAGTGGGTACGGTAAACGTTCCACTAACTGGACTATTTTTTGAAGCAGATTTTGAAAAAACAAGCTCTCCCGAATCATTAAAATCCTTGTCGCCATTATAGTCAATCCACACGGCTATACCTTCGTTGTACTTGGTCCCGGTCCATTCTGGGGTAACGGTAATGGTGTAGGAGGTGCCTTCGTTTAAACTGGTTGAAATATTGGTGTAATCTGAATATTTCTGTGCTCCTGAGGTTTTGTCAATGGTGTTTAACTGTACCCTGCCAATATATTCATCGTTTATATTGTTACCCTGCGATGCGCAATAGTCGTTTCCGCTTCCACCACCGTCATATTCCGAACCTACTCCTACAGCATACCAGGCGTTAGTAGTAGCAATTTCTTCAGGACTTCCAGCGCCATATAAATCTATTGCCGCTTGTATTGCCCCATTTCTGGCATCGCTGTATTGAGAATTTGCATTTAGATAAACCGTAAGGTTTCTGTAGGCAATAGCCGCGGCCTTATCCATTCCAATTCCAGAAACGGAATAACTGTTTCCGATGTCATTGGTTCCGCTTCTACCTACACTTAACACATAAAACCAGAAGTTTTGAACCCCAGAGTTAATGTGTACGCCACCAGAATCTCCAGAGCCACTATACCAATTGGTTCCTTGGTACGTATCTGGATCGCCATAAGCATTTGGGTTGCTCATAGAACGCAGAGCACCGCCGCTTCCGCCGGCTCCAATATCATCTCCCATTAGCCAATCATTGGTTCCGGAGGCATATTTTTCAATGGATTCGCCAAATATATCAGAAAACGATTCATTTAAAGCTCCAGATTGGTAGCTATAAACGAGATTGGCCGAATACTCGGTAACCCCGTGGGTAATTTCGTGCCCGCAAATATCTAATGACACCAACGGACCGTAATTTACACCATCGCCATCGCCATAAGTCATTCGGCTTCCATCCCAAAAAGCATTTACATAGTTTGATGAATAGCTTACATAAGATCGTATAACTGCTCCAGCATTGTTATAGGAATTCCTACCGTGCTTTGAGCTAAAATATTTATGGGTGCGTTCCGCTCCAAAATGTGCCTGTACGCCAGTGGGGTTAGCAGTAAAATTAGTTGAGTTGCTGGTTACATCAGCAGCGTTGTTATAATTGGTGCCGTTGTTTAAGTCATAAGTTTGAATTCCATTTCCATCTGCGGTTTGGCGCAAACGATAAGAACCAGCCGAGTTATCGGCAGTAAAGGAAACAGTCCCGTTGTAAAGGCTTGTTCCCGTAGCAGGAACATTAGCGTGGTGGATTCTTTTGTTTTCCATAATAAACTGGCCCGTAATGGCATCAATATAAACATCGGCTCTATACAGTGGGGCGGTGGCGTAAATATCAAATTTATAGGCAAGCCGGTTAGATTCCGAAATATTTTCCATTGCCGGAAAAATGACTAATTCGCCTGTGGGTTTTGTATAGTTGTTGGCTGTTGCTGCCTCAGCTGGATTTTGCCACATATATCTTGTTGCTCCCACATGAGCCAGTGCCTTGTTAAAAGCTTGCGTTTTGCTTAAGCTTGGTGTAATGCTAAAATCGCTATCTATGGGGGAATACGCAGAATTTAAAGTCTGTACCATTCCGTCTTTGCTGCTAAGGCGAAGGGTAGCAAACTCAACTTTAAGTCCGTTAAAGTATTGTTGCATTTTTTTGTGGGTAAATCCTAATTGGTCGTGCTCTTGTTTTACTGTAGAAAAAGAAGTCTGCGGAGCTGGATTTAAAACTTCTTTAAAAATTTGATTGGCCTGTTGAAGGGAATACGCGTGCGAAGCATCAAAAACCACTAAACTCGCTTGTTGCTTTAGGCTCTTTTTTTCATTATCCTTATTTTGGGCATGGGTAACTGCCGAGAGAATAAAGATACTCGAAAATAGGAGCAAAAGTTTTTTGGTAATATTTTTCATAATAAATAGATTTAAATGAATAGAAAGGTTCAAATTGTTAATAAAAATAAAAAACTATGCGGGAAAAATCTATAAAACGAGAATCTTTTCGATAAACTGCTGTTAAAATTTATATTGCCACGTATTGTTTTATCTTTGAAAATAATGAAGAATCCACCCATGCTCGCGGTTAATAATCTTTCGGTTTCCTTCGGAAAGAAGAAGAGTGTAATAGAAGTATTGCATAAAATTTCCTTTAATGTTTTTGAGAATGAAATTCTGGGAATTGTAGGTGAATCAGGCTCTGGCAAGTCCGTTACGTCGCTTTCCATTATGGGTTTGCTTCCGAAGGATCAGGCGCATTTATCGGGAAGTATTCTGTTTAAAGGAGAAGATTTACTTAAAATTAAACCTCAAGACTTCCGAAAAATCCGAGGGGGCGAAATAGCTATGATTTTTCAAGAACCCATGAGTGCTTTAAACCCGTCTTTAAAATGTGGGTTTCAGGTTTCTGAAATACTTAGACTTCACTTAAAAATGAGTGCTGCGGAAGCAAAAAAAGAAACTATTTCCCTATTTGAAAAAGTGAAGTTGCCCCGCCCAAACGAAATCTATAATGCCTATCCGCACCAAATAAGCGGCGGGCAAATGCAACGGGTTATGATAGCCATGGCAATAGCCTGTAAGCCAAAGCTGCTTATTGCAGATGAGCCAACTACAGCGCTTGATGTAACTGTGCAAAAGGAAATTATTTCACTTTTAAAATCAATTCAGCAGGAAACGAAAATGGCGATGTTATTTATTTCGCACGATTTAAGTTTGGTTTCCGAAATTGCAGACCGAGTAGCGGTAATGTATAAAGGTGATATGGTTGAAACCGCTGCTACGCAAAAACTATTCACTGCTCCAACAGCCGAATACACCAAAGCACTTTTAGCATCCCGACCAGCATTAGATGTGCGATTGGCAAAACTGCCAACCATTGCCGCTATTGCCGATGAGAGTTTTAAACCAAGAATTGTAAGGCCTGCGGAACGCGCCAAAAAGCATAAACAGCTCTATACCCGGCAGCCAATTTTAGAAGTGGAGAACCTGGCGAAATATTATTTTACCAATGTGGGGATTTTTGATAAAAAGGAAGTAATAAAAGCCGTTGATAGCATCAGCTTTTTAGTTTTTGAAGGAGAGACATTGGGGCTAGTAGGTGAATCTGGCTGTGGAAAATCTACTTTGGGAAAAACCATACTTCAATTGGAAAAAGCAAACGCGGGCAGTATAAAATATAGAGGTCAGGAATTGACGGGTCTCTCTAAAAGTGAAGTTAGGGAGTTGCGAAAGGAGATACAGATTATTTTTCAGGATCCGTATTCGTCTTTAAATCCGCGATTAATGATAGGTCAAGCGCTTATGGAGCCCATGGAAGTGCATAACTTGGGAAAGAATAAGAAAGAAAGAAAACAAAAGGTTTTAGCCCTATTAAATAAAGTTGGTTTAGATGAAAGTTACTTCTATCGGTATCCGCATGAGCTTTCGGGTGGCCAGCGTCAGCGGGTTGGTATAGCTCGTACCATTGCTGTAGAACCCAAGCTTGTAATTTGTGACGAGTCGGTATCTGCGCTGGATATTTCGGTTCAGGCCCAAGTGCTAAACTTGCTTAACGAATTAAAAAATGATTTTGGATTTACCTATATATTTATCTCGCACGATCTGGCAGTGGTTAAATATATGTCTGATCAGCTTTTGGTAATGAACCAAGGGAAAATTGAGGAGCTGGGTGATGCCGATGAGATTTATGAAAACCCACAAACCGAATATTCAAAAAAACTTATTGAGGCAATTCCGAAGGGGATTTAAAAAGTTGAACTCCTTTGGAGTTCTAAAGTTAGATGAATATGTTTTTCTCTCGAATAAAACCTTTATTTTATTTCGGTTTTATTCGAGGTTATCAATATTAAACCCCTCTGGTGTTGTTAGTGATAACTATTATTAATCAATTTTGAAATACTCCGAAGAAGTTTAATTATAATAACCCTACACAAACACGGTGCAGTGTAGGGTTGTAATGCTACTACTCTGCATGAACCCCGTAGTGGGTTCAATATTAAATCATAATCAATTGGATGCTCTAGTTTGGGAAATAGGAAAAAACTTATTGAAGCAATTCCGAAGGAGATTTAAAAAATAAAACCCATTCTCATTTTAGCGAGAACGGGTTTGATACAGTAGTAGTTTAATAAAAGCGTTTTTAGAATTTCATTTCTGGAATATCGCCTTCAACAATTAGATCGCCTGCGGTAGCTTCTTCAATTTCTGAAACAGAAACTCCGGGAGCACGTTCTAAAAGGTGGAATTTGCCTTCCCTAATCTCTAAAACGGCCAAATTTGTAACAATCTTTGTTACACACTCCACTCCAGTTAAGGGTAAGCTACATTCTTTTAGGAGTTTTGATTGACCGGCGCGGTTGGTGTGCATCATTGCAACAATTATATTTTCTGCTGAAGCCACCAAATCCATTGCGCCTCCCATTCCCTTGACCATTTTTCCAGGAATTTTCCAGTTGGCAATGTTTCCGTTCTGGGCAACTTCCATAGCGCCTAAGATAGTTAGATCTACGTGTTGTCCGCGAATCATACCAAAGCTCATTGGCGAATCAAAAAATGAGGCGCCGGGTAGGGCTGTTATGGTTTGTTTTCCGGCATTAATTAAATCTGGGTCTTCTTCACCTTCAAAGGGGAATGGTCCCATACCTAGGATTCCATTTTCACTTTGGAATTCAACGTCTATATCGTCTCGCACAAAGTTTGCTACTAAAGTAGGGATCCCGATGCCGAGATTGACATAGTACCCGTCTTTTACTTCTTTTGCGATACGCTGTGCTATTTGTTCTTTTGTAAGTGCCATAGTTTAATTTGGTAATTTGAAAATTTGAAGATTTTGTGATTTGAGCATTTATTTACTAAGAATATACTCTCATATTTAAATCAATAAATCCGCTTATTTTCGAGTATTATTTTTGCTTGTACTGTTTATTTTTGAAATAATTTTTATGATTGATTTCAGTTCTAATAATATAAATTCTGAAGGATTTGGATAATGTTTTGATGCAATACATAATTTTAACCAGTATTCGGTTTCATCTGCTTCTTTAGCTGCTGTCTTAAATTTATGGATAAAATCTGCAGGGCTTTCCGCATTTTGGGCTTCTTTTAAATTTGCTCCAACGGAAGTTCCACTTTTAAAAAGTTGCGAAGCCATTTCGTATTTGTGTAGTTTTCGTAACTCTTCAGTATAGTCAATGATTTCCACAGCGAATGCGAAGGTCTTTGTTACAATTAAATTTTCCTTATCATTTCTCATGTCTTTCATTTTCAAATCCTCCAATTGACCAATCCTCAAATTGACAAATTATTTCTTCCGAACAGTAAGCTGCTCAATTCGTTTTTCATATTGTTCTCCTTGAAATATTCGTTGAACAAAAATTCCCGGGATGTGAACTTGATTTGGATCCAACTCGCCTGCGGGAACTAACTCTTCCACTTCGGCCACGGTTATTTTTCCTGCGCCGCACATGGCAGGGTTGAAGTTTCTGGCGGTTCCTTTAAATATTAGGTTTCCGGCTTCATCTCCTTTCCATGCTTTTACGAATGAAAAATCTGCTTTAAAAGCTTCTTCCATTACGTACATTTTTCCATCGAATTCGCGGGTTTCTTTTCCTTCAGCTACTTCGGTTCCGTAGCCTGCGGGGGTAAAAAATGCAGGAATACCGGTCCGGGCGGCTTCACAGCGTTGTGCCAAGGTGCCTTGAGGTACTAATTCAACCTCCATTTCGCCACTGAGCATTTGTCGCTCAAATTCGGCATTTTCACCAACGTATGATGAAATCATTTTCTTTATTTGATGCTTCTTTAGCAAAAGACCGAGTCCGAAATCATCTACGCCTGCATTATTTGAAATACAGGTTACGTTTTGAATGTTTTTCCGTACCAATTCATTAATTATATTTTCGGGAATGCCGCAGAGGCCAAAGCCGCCGAGCATAAAAGTCATTCCGTCCTCAATACCTTTACAGGCTTCTTGAACGTTTGCTACTGTCTTTTTTATCATGATTTAATTTTTCTTAAAATTACAAAATTTCAATGTATTAGAAAACCCCACAGGTTCTGAAAACTTGTGAGGTTGGCATATTGCTGTTTTAATGCGGAAAAGTATGACGGTTAAAAATCAAATTCATCCGGAATTTCTTCTACATCCTTATTCTTTTCGCGCCATTTTTCGCAATCGGTTTCAATAGATAAGTTTTCTGGACGTTCAAAATTTCCGGTAGAAACGTTTAGGGTTTCATCGGCATAGCAGCTTTTCATATACATTCCCCAAATAGGTAATGCCATAGTTGCTCCCTGGCCATAAGCTGTAGAAGCAAAGTGTGTAGCCCTATCATCACCTCCAACCCATACGCCAGTTACCAGATTAGGTACCATGCCCATAAACCAACCATCACTATTGTTTTGTGAAGTTCCTGTTTTTCCGGCAATTGGGTTTTTAAAATCGTATGGATATCCCGTTACGGCTTTTTTATACAAGGGTGAGCCTGTTGCCCAAGTACCGCGTAATCGCGTTCCGGTACCAGATTGCGTTACACCTTCCATCAAACTAACCGTTACATAGGCGGTTTCTTCACTAATAACATCTTTGGTTTTAGGGACGTTTTGATAGAGAACGGTTCCGTTTTTATCTTCTATGCGTTGTATTAAAATGGGCTCTACATATACGCCATGATTGGCAAAAGTGCTGTAGGCGCCTACCATTTCATAAACCGAAATGTCTGCTGTACCTAATGCAATAGAGGGTGCAGGAGGGATTTTTTCAGTATTAATCCCCATCTTTTTAATAAGGTCTATTACGGGTTCTGGCCCTACGCGGTCTATCAATCTTGCGGTAATTGTATTTATGGAATTTGCCAGTGCGTGTTTTAAAGTTACCATTCCGCCGTATCTATTTCCGGAGTTTCTCGGTGTCCAAGGTTTTAATAAGTGGTGCCTTCCTTCGGGGATGGTGTAAAGCGTGTTTGGCAACGTATCGCATGGCGACATGTGCATTTGGTCAATAGCCGTGGCATATACAAAAGGTTTAAAGGTAGAACCAATTTGACGCCTTCCTTTTTTAACCATATCATACTTATAATGTTTATAGTCAATACCGCCCACCCAAGCTTTTACTTCTCCTGTTTGTGGGGTCATAGACATCATTGCAGCCTGTAAAAATGATTTGTGGTGCCGGATTGAATCCATAGGGGTCATGATGGTGTCAATATCGCCTTTCCAAGAAAAAATACGCATTGGAACCTTTTTCTTAAAGCTTGCAATAATCTCTTCCTCTTCCTTGCCTTGCTTTTCCATGATGCGCCAACGGTCACTTTTACGCATGGCAGAATTTAGAATTTTCTTAGTTTCTGCTTCGGTAATACCTCTAAACGGTGCGGTTTTATTGTTTTTGTTCTGATCGTCAAAAGTTTCCTGCAAATGCGAAATGTGTTTTTCTACAGCTTCTTCAGCATATTCCTGCATTTTGCTATCAATAGTAACATACACCTTTAAACCGTCTTCGTAGATGTTATATCTGCTGCCATCAGACTTTGGGTTTTCCCTTATCCAGTCTTCCATAAAATGACGGGCGTATTCCCGAAAATAAGTAGCAGAGCCTTCGTCATGGCCTTGTGGTGTAAATTTAATCTCTAAGGGAGTTGCTTTAAGCGAATCCATCACGCTTTCAGAAATAAAATCGTACTTTTCCATCTGGGAGAGCACTACATTTCTGCGGTTTGTTACTCCCACGGGGTTTCGGATTGGATTGTACAAGGAAGCGTTTTTAAACATTCCCACCAAGGTTGCAGACTCAACGGTATTCAATTCGGAAGGTGGTTTGTCAAAATAAATATGAGCGGCAGATTCTATACCAACAGCTTGGTTTACAAAATCGTACTCATTAAAATACATTGTGATTATTTCTTCTTTGGTATAGCGTCGTTCAAGCCGCGTTGCAATAACCCACTCTTTTACTTTTTGTAGCCCACGTTGAAATTTATTTCTGGAGACTTGTTCGGTAAAGAAGAGTTTTGCCAACTGTTGGCTGATTGTACTGGCACCACCGCGGCTTCCTAAAAAGGCAATCGCCCTAATTGTGCCTTTGCCGTCAATACCTGAATGGTCGTAGAACCGAACATCTTCCGTAGCAATTAAAGCATTGACCAAATGGTCTGGTAAGACTGAATAGGGAACAGGAGTCCTGTTTTCCTTATAAAATTTACCAATTGTATTTCCGTCTGAAGAAATAATTTCTGTCGCTAAGTTTTTCTCAGGGTTTTCAAGGCTAGTTTCATCGGGTAAACTTCCAAATGCGCCCCAAGAGGCTAAAAGAAAGAATAGCACGATAAACAGGATAAATCCTGCAAAAAGCTTCCAAAATGTACGGATATGACGCGAAACATCTTTTTGTTTCTTCTTTTTTGCACTTACTTTTTTTGTTGCCATATTTTTTTACTGTTTGGTAGCTTCTTCAATACTAAAACCTACGTCTGAAATGCCTTCGAGTTTTGTAACGCCTTCCACATCGCCATTATTGCGCATTGCTTGGGTGATGTCTAGTGTGTAATTTCCTTTTTCAGAGAACGCTACGCCCTCCTTATACCAGAGCTTGTTTTCTTTTACGGTTCCAATTCCTTGGCCCATCCACGAGCCGTCTGGGTGTGCCATGCGGTATTCCAGAGTATCGGTAACTGTTTTTCCGTGGGGAAAATTCATTGAAACGATCAGGAATATATTGTTAAACTGATAATCGTTTGTGTTTCTAAGGTTTATGAAAAGATTGTATTTTTTAATAGAATCAATTTCGGGTAGTTTAAACTCCACTACCTCAGATGCACCCCAATGACCATCCATAGCTTTGGTTTCGCTGAAGACTATATCAGATTCGCAGGAGGCAAAAACCACCGCAAGAATAAGAAGCAGTACCGTTTTATTCATTTTTTGTTGAATTGCGATTTGGCTTTTGATTTCTCGATTTTTTTCTGGGATTATTGCCCGATTTTTTGGGATTGTTTTTTTGGGGACTTCCACTTTTTGAAGCGGTTTTTCGTTTCCCTTTTTTTCGTTTCTTAGCGCGTTTTTTATTGGTTTTTGGTTTGTCAAAACGGGTAAGACTGTCTTGGCCCACAACATCGCCATAGGGTTCTTTCTTCGGCTCGGGTGCTTCTACTATATACTCTTCTAGCGCTAAGGGCTTTTTCCCTTTTTTGTTTAGGGCTATAACTTCATTGGCTTTTTCGGCTGTTAATTCGTGCCAGTCCATACCGCCTTTCTCATAAGCGTACCATAACAAGCCTTTGAAAATATCTATTTTTTGACAAGAGGCGCTTCCTTTTTCTGTCTCTAGCTTTGTGTCGGTACTAGGAAAGGATTCTAAAGCCTCTAGATAGGTGTCTAGCTCATAGTTTAAGCAGCATTTTAGTTTCCCACACTGTCCTGCGAGTTTTTGTGGATTTAATGAAAGTTGTTGATAACGCGCTGCCGAAGTATTTACAGAGCGAAAATCGGTCAACCAAGTAGAGCAGCAAAGTTCGCGGCCACAACTACCAATACCACCTAAGCGAGCGGCTTCTTGCCGAAAACCAACCTGTTTCATTTCAATACGGGTATGGAAGGTACGTGCAAATTCCTTTATCAATTCACGGAAATCTACACGTTCTTCGGCGGTGTAATAGAAAATAACCTTAGAGGCATCGCCTTGGAACTCTACATCACTAATTTTCATTTGAAGGCCATGACGAATAGCAATTTCGCGCGAACGCTTTTGAACATTGGCTTCCTTATCGCGAACGCCTTGCCAAATGTCAATATCTTTTTGTGTAGCCTTTCGGTATATTTTGGGTAGGGCTTCAGTTTTTAACGGCGCTCTTTTCTTCTTCATTTGCACACGCACCAGTTCGCCGGTAAGCGTTACAATACCAATATCATGCCCAGGAGAGGCTTCGGTTGCTACAATATCACCAATACTGAGGCTTAGGTTTTCTGAGTTTTGAAAAAATTCCTTTCTACCGTTCTTAAAGCGTACTTCGGCCGCATTGAAAGGTTCCATATTAGCGGGAAGTTGCATATTTGAAAGCCAGTCGAACACCGTTAGTTTGTTACAGCCATCGGTTCCGCAAGTTCCATTGTTCTTGCACCCCTTTGGCTGACCGTTGGCGCCCGTGGCACAGCTGGTACAGCCCATATTTTTTATATATAAAGCCCTTTTTTAAGTGAAAAGGGACGAGAATTAAACAAATTTCTAATGGGTAAAGATACCAATAAAATTTCTCCCGATTGCCATTGGGATTGGAATTCAGAATTTTTTAAGATGACTTTTAGAAACAGGACTCTATTGCCCCAAATCTGAAATTAATATAAGATTTACCTTTTAGGCTGGTTCAAAGTATAATTTCGGGCTTGGGTATTTCCGGTCTACAGTTTATGAGCTTTTTTTATATTTTAACTTTTCTGACCGTCCTTTCTTAAAAATCTTGTTGCTGTTTGGAATGCCTTGACGGAGTCTTTTCTGCTCTTCATACGGCAAATGGATTATTTGAACACATTCTTCAGAGCAGCAATTCTCCATTTTTTCTGCACATTTTTTGCATTGAATAAAAAGTAGGTGGCATGCTTCGTTGGCGCAATTGGTATGGGTGTCGCAAGCCTCACCACATTGATGGCAGTGGCTGATAATATCTTCCGAAATTCGCTCTCCCCGTCGGTGGTCAAAAACGAAATTTTTTCCGAGGAACTTATTTTCCAAATTCTGGTTTTCAACTTGACGCGCATACTCTATAATTCCACCTTCAAGTTGAAACACATTTTTAAAACCTTTGTGCTTGTAGTAAGCGCTGGCTTTTTCGCAACGAATTCCGCCGGTGCAATACATAACCAGTTTTTTGTCTTCTTTATGGTCTTTTAAATCTTCTTCAATGATGTCTAATGAATCACGAAACGTATCAACATCTGGCGTAACCGCATTTTTAAAATGACCGATTTCACTTTCGTAGTGGTTTCGCATATCTACCAAAACCACATTGGGATCTTCAATAAGTTCATTAAATTTTAATGCGTCTACGTGAATACCTTTGTTGGTAACATCGAAACTTTCGTCATTAAGGCCATCGGCTACAATTTTATCACGGACTTTTACCTTCAGCTTAAGGAAAGATTTTAGATCCTGTTCAATAGCGATGTTTAGACGAACGTCTTTCAGAAAATAAATGCCGTCAAGAAATGCCTTAAACTCTTTGAAGCGTTTTGCGGGTACCGAAAGTTGGGCGTTGATGCCTTCATGGGCAACGTAAATTCTGCCCAGAACATCCTGCTCATTCCAGGTAATAAACAAATGGTCTCTAAAAAGTTGAGGATTGCCAATTTTGGCATACTGATAAAAAGAAAGGGTTAACCGTTCTTCGCCGGCTTGTTCCAAGAGTGTCTCCCTCTCTTTTGCACTTAATTTGTTGTACAGTTGCATGCTATACTTGTTTTAGGTGAAAAGAATTTATTTTTTAAAAATGCAAAAGTAAGGAATTTTAACGAACCTACAGCTTTGATAAAGTTTCAAACTTTGTAAAAGTTAAAGTTACTTTTGTCCTTGGCGCAAAGAAATAGTATCTTAGCTACTTAAAAAACTATCATTAAACACACTGAAAATGAGCACTGAGAAAGACGCAAAAATGAAAGCTTTAAAGCTAACCCTAGATAAACTTGACAAAACCTACGGTAAGGGAACCGTAATGAAAATGGGCGATAGTGCCGTTGAAGACGTAGATGTTATTCCGTCGGGTTCCTTGGGGCTAGATGTAGCGCTTGGCGTAGGCGGTTATCCTCGCGGTAGAGTTGTGGAAATTTACGGTCCAGAATCTTCGGGTAAAACTACCTTGACACTACATGCCATAGCCGAAGCGCAGAAAAAAGGAGGAATCGCAGCTTTTATTGATGCGGAACATGCTTTTGATAGAGTCTATGCCGAAAAACTGGGCATTGATGTTGAAAATTTAATTATTTCGCAACCGGATAATGGAGAGCAGGCGCTGGAAATTACCGATAATTTAATTAGAAGTGGTGCTATAGACATCATCGTGATTGACTCCGTAGCTGCCTTGACGCCAAAAAGTGAAATAGAAGGCGAAATGGGCGATAGCAAAATGGGGCTTCATGCACGTTTAATGAGCCAGGCTTTACGAAAACTTACGGGCTCCATTAGTAAGACAAAATGTACCGTAATTTTTATTAATCAATTACGTGAAAAAATTGGGGTAATGTTCGGAAACCCTGAAACTACTACAGGTGGAAATGCCTTAAAATTCTATGCTTCAGTGCGTTTAGATATTCGCCGTTCTACCCAGATAAAAGACACCAACAGCAACGCTAAAGGAAATAAAACCCGTGTAAAAGTGGTTAAAAACAAAGTTGCACCACCGTTTAAGCAAGTTGAATTTGACATCATGTACGGGGAAGGAATCTCTAAGGTTGGAGAGATAATTGACTTAGGTGTAGATTTTGAAATTGTTAGAAAAGCCGGTTCTTGGTTTAGTTATGACGATACCAAATTAGGGCAGGGTCGAGATGCTGTAAAATCACTTCTTTTAGACAATCCAGAGCTAATGGAAGAGCTTGAAATTAAAATCAAGGATGCCATAGCAGCATTAAACCAATAATTTTTTCGCAAAATACGCAACCCTTTTGATATTCTGGCATCTACAGATTGTAGGAACCTCCGATTATTGTGGTTGCCCTCTAACTAAATAAAGAGGTATTTACAACAGAACAATAATTCACGGGACCGCGTTTGACATTAGACGAGCTCATACAAAAATGCAAAAAGCAGGATGCAACGGCACAGGGCGAATTGTACAAACGGTACAGCGGCGTCTTGTTTGCCATTTGTCTGCGATATTCGCCAAATTATACCGAGGCGGAAGATAATTTGCAGGATGCGTTTATTACCATCTTTAAAAAAGTTGAGCAGTATAAGGGAAAAGGTTCTTTTGAAGGCTGGATAAAACGGGTAACTGTTAATACCGTACTTCAGAAATACCGGAAAAAACGCACTTTTGAAATTGTTGATGAAGCACAGATTGAAGACGATGCCGAAGAAGAAGTGGAAAGCGAGGAAGTTCCGTTAGATTTTTTGCTGAAAATTGTGCAAGAGCTTCCAGACAGGTACAGATTGGTTTTTACCATGTACGTTATGGATGGATATCAACATAAAGAAATAGCAGAATTGTTAGGAATCAGCGATGGTACGTCTAAGTCTAATCTAGCACGTGCCCGAAAGATTCTTAAAAATAAAATTGAAGATTATAATGCTAAAAATTATAACACTTAAGGCATTATGAATTGTTTAGGTTGAGTAAGCCCCTGTCTTGGGCAGGGGTTTAAAAAAATGAAATTTTCGCCTATTGAGCGGAATTAAAATGAAAAAAAAGAAAAACATAGACGAGCTTTTTAAAGAGGGTTTTAAGAATTTTGAAGCCACTCCTTCGCCACGCGTTTGGGAAAACATCCAAACTGAGTTAGAGGGGAAGAAAAAAGAGCGCAAAGTCATTCCGTTATGGATTCGGATTGGCAGTGTAGCTGCGTTGCTCGCCTTGGTGTTAACAGTTGGCAATTGGCTGTATAATCCAGAGCCTACCCAGAACACTTTAACCAATGAAAATACGGTTCAGCCGGAAAACCAAACAAAAAGTGAAACGGAGCCGATAATTCCAGATTCAAATGCTTCGGGCGTTGCTTCAGAAAATGAAACAATTTATAAGGATGCAACTCAAGACCAGGAATCATCAGGAAATACGAAGACCAATAATAAAGGTGAAGTAAAATCTTCTTCAGATAAAAAAATAATAAATTCTTCTAAAAGAGCAGCTGCTGTAGCTTCTGTTTCTTCAGATTCTTCCGAAGAACATAAGAAAGCTGGTGAAAATGATAAAAATGTAGGTCAGAATAGTATTGCGATAAAAGATAAAAAATTAGCTGCCTCAGAAACCATTCAGAAGAAAAAAGAAGAACATAATGCAGATGGAAATGCTATCATTAAGGAAAAGAAAATTTTCGACGCAAAGAAAACGGATTTAGCAGTAGAAGGCAAAACAGAAAATGAAGCTGCCGATGAAGATTTAGAAAAGGCGGAAACCGACGCTGCCGATAATGCCAAGCAGAAACAATCTATTTTTGATGCTATTGCCGAAAATAATGAGGAGGCTCCCTCTAAAAAAATTAATAAAAAAATAATACCAGAACACCGCTGGAAAGTAGCTCCAAATGTGGCGCCAGTATATTATAACAGCCTTGGTAGTGGCTCTTCTATAGACCCAAGTTTTACAGATAATCCGCAGAAAGGCGATGTAAATATGAGTTATGGGGTGCAAGTAAGCTATGCGCTAAACAATCGTTTGAGTGTGCGCACTGGGGTTAATAATGTTGACTTAAGCTATAGCACTTCAGATATTATTGTGGGGTCTGGGCCTGTTTCTTCGGCATTGCGTTCAGTAGATTATGGTGGAAAACAAATAGTGATTACCGCAATAGATAGAGCAACTTTTGAAAGCGCCGCAACCTCTACTAATGATTTTGGCGATATTACAACAAAATCAACCCAAGGAGATGCTAGACTTATCCAAAACCTAAATTACTACGAGGTGCCTTTGGAGTTAAAATATGCTGTTATAGATAGTAAGTTTGGCTTAAATGTAATTGGAGGGGTAAGCACTTTGTTTTTGGGTAATAATGAGGTTTCGGTAAAAGCAGATAATTTTAACAGTGTACTGGGAGAGGCCAATAACCTTTCTTCAGTAAGTTTTTCGACTAACGTAGGGCTGGGATTGGACTATAAACTGTCCAAAAAATTCACGTTTAATATTGAACCCATGTTTAAGTACCAGCTCAACCCTTACACTGATTCTTCAGTAAACTTTAAACCCTATTATTTGGGTGTTTACAGTGGATTGAGTTTTAAATTTTAGGTTAGTTTTTAGTTGAATATGTTTGATATACTTCAAACACAATGATTGAAAAACCGTTCTTCGCCATAGGACGGTTTTTTTATATCTTTATATTTTGGCTCTATGCTGTTTCAAATAAGCCATATTTTTTTAATACCAAAATTGATATATTCACTACATTTTGTTATCAATATTTAACGTAAACCCAAAAACTAACAACATGGCCTTGAGTGCAGAGACTTCAATTTCATTAATTCTATTGGGTGTTTCATTAATCTACTTTTTATTTCCTCCTAAAAAGATTAATTATTTATATGGGTATCGAACCTCTAGGTCCATGAAAAATCAGGAGCGCTGGAAGGTTGCAAACAAAATGGCTTCACGAATGATGGTGGCACTATCAGTGTTTGACGCTGTTCTTAGCTATGTTTTGGTAGATTTGCTAAACTATAACTTCCTTACAATTTTTATCGTTTTGCTGCTATTGGAGTTTGGAGCTTTGTTCTATTTGATTGAAAAGAAGTTGGGTAAAAATGATGCCTAAGCATCTAAATTTGAATAAAAACCTTACACAGTAGGTTTCAGCAATTCTCCCAAAATAACCTCTCGGGTTTCTTCTTTAAGTTCCTTTCGGTCCTCCATGGTGCGATTTTCTGAGGGGATGAGTTTATGGACTTTAACCCGCATTTTGCCCGGTCCACCAATAAAAAAAGAGTACGGAAAGCGTTTTTTATTATCGTGAAACGTCATGGGAGCAATTGGTATTTGATGTTCAATGGCAAGCCGAAATGCGCCATATTTAAATTCGTCTAACAACACCGAGAGATCATCTGGCACGCCTCCTTCCGGAAAAATACACACGCTAAGGCCTTCATTTAAACGTATTTCTGCTCTTCGAAAGGCTTCAACGCGACTTTTGGTATTTCCGCGATCTACCAAAATACAGGTTCGTTTATAGATATAGCCGAAAAGTGGAATTTTAGCCAGCTCTTTTTTTCCGACGAAAACAAATGGATTTTTTGTGGTGTAATACATCAACATAATATCTAACATTGAGGTATGATTGGCCACGAACATATAGCTTTTCCCCGGTTGGTAGGTTACCTCCCTTTTAATGATAGGGTAGCAACCAATGCCATAAATAATAAAAGTAGACCAGGTTCTGGCAACTTTATAGAAAAATGGATACCATGAATTTTTTAAGATGCTTATAAGAAGAAAAGGGAAAAGTAAAATTGTAACTAGGGCTATAATTATATAGAACCAAATTCGGTAAAACGCTGCAAATATTTGCTTGAGTAGTTTCATTGGGATCAAAAATACTAATTTGAACGATGCAAATAAATCAAATAAAGTACCTTTGCTGAAATTTTTTAATCACATGTCTAGAATACTTACAGGAATACAAAGTACCGGCACCCCGCATTTAGGAAATCTTTTGGGGGCGCTGATTCCCGCCATAAAAATGGCCAACGACCCTAATAATGAATCTTTTCTGTTTATTGCAGATATGCATTCGTTAACGCAAATTAAAGATGCCAAAACCTTGCGTGAAAACACGTATAGCACTGCGGCAACTTGGTTGGCTTTGGGCCTTGATACAGAGCGCGTTGTGTTTTATAGACAGAGTGATGTGCCACAAACCACCGAGCTTACTTGGTATTTAAGCTGTTTTTTCCCGTATCAGCGCTTAACCTTGGCTCATTCTTTTAAAGACAAAGCAGGCCGTTTGGAAGACGTAAATGCTGGGCTTTTTACGTACCCTATGCTTATGGCTGCCGACATACTTTTGTACGATGCTGAAGTTGTTCCCGTAGGGAAAGACCAAATGCAACATATTGAAATAACCCGCGATGTAGCTTCCCGCTTCCATGCGCAAATGGGCGAAACCTTTGTGATGCCTGAAGGGAGAGTTCATAAAGAAACCATGTATATTCCCGGTACCGATGGCGCTAAAATGAGTAAGTCTAAAGGAAATTACATCAATATTTTTTTGAGTGATAAAAAACTCAGAAAGCAAATAATGAGTATTGAAACTGATAGTATCCCATTGGAAGAGCCTAAAAATCCGGATACGTGCAATGTTTTTGCCTTGTATAAATTGTTGGGCACTACAGAGGAAGTTGCCGAAATGCGAAAAAAATACCAAGCTGGTAACTTTGGTTATGGTCACGCTAAACAGGCATTATTTGAATTGTTGGTAAATAAATTTTCTGAAGAGCGTTCGCGTTATACCTATTATATGGAAAACCTTGCAGAGGTAGATGCTGCTTTGGCATCGGGAGCCAAAAAGGCACATAAAGTAGCCGATGAAGTACTGAAACGCGTACGGGAGAAAGTAGGGTATTAATATTTTTAGGTCAATAGCGTCCTAAACGTTCATAAGGTAACCATTGAAAGCCTTTGTTTAATGGGGCTTAGAGATAATATGAAGCTTAGGGGTCTGTAATTGAGAATTCCTGTTTTTTGGCCTATCGAAAATTTATCGTAAAATTTGAAGTGAAGTTCCCGTAAAATTTTAGGCTGTTTGAGCCAGCAAAGCACTGGATTTAAAGGCGAGTTCCTAAAATTTAGGGGACGAACAAAAAATTTAGAGAAAATTTCGTAAGCCTAGCCCCGATGGCTATCGGGGTTTGGTTCGTTCTGATAGCTATCGGAATCATCAATGGAAAAAATGAACAGGTTAAATATTTAGGACAGGATTGTTTTCAAACTATAAAAAATATTGAGGACGGTATTGTTTTTATGTTTTTAAACCAACTGAAATAGCTTACCGGGTAGTGGTCTAACAACGCCTTTTAGCTCCATATTCATTAAAATACGTGCGGCTTTATACGTTGGAATTTTACATTCCAGGGCTATGATGTCTAAAAGTTCTTTCTCTTTGCCTTTTAAAAAGCGGAAAACAACTTTTTCTTCTTCGTCCAATTCCACAAAAAGCTGGGTTTGCCTTGGTTTCTTGGCTTCATTTAGTTCCCAGTCTAACATATAGATTATATCTGCTGCGCTGGTTAGTAGCTGTGCCTTTTGTTGTTTAATCAGGTTGTTGCAACCGCGGCTTTGGCTGTCTGTAGCTCTTCCTGGAGTAGCAAAAACCTCACGGTTGTACGAGTGTGCAATATCGGCCGTAACCAGGCTTCCTCCTTTTTCGGCCGATTCAATAACTATGGTTGCTTCAGAAATACCGGCAATGATTCGGTTTCGCTTTAAAAAATTGTTTCTATCAAAAGCGTCGCTGCTCCAAAATTCAGTTATTAATCCGCCGTTTTCCTCAATATCAGCAATATACCGCTTGTGGTTTTTAGGGTAAATTTGATTAAGCCCGTGCGCCAGACAAGCAATGTTTTGTAAGTTATTGGCTATTGCGGCTTTGTGGGCACAAATATCAACGCCGTATGCCAACCCTGAAATAATTACAGGTTTTAGCGGTGCCAGCTCCTCGATTAAATTCTGGCAAAAAGCTTGGCCATAGCTGGTCATCTTTCGCGTGCCAACAATACTTATTATTTTTTTGCCAACAAGATCTATATTTCCGCTATGGAAGATGAGTATAGGCCCATCTATACAATGTTTTAGTTTTTCGGGGTAGGTATTGTCTGTAAAATAGCTGAATTTAATATCGTTATCTTCAATAAACCGCAACTCTTCATCTGCCGCTTCTAGCTGTTGTTTCCAATTTAGTCCTTTAAGGCGTAGCAGCCCGATACCGTCAATTGTTGCGAGTTGGTTTTTTTTAGCCTTATAAATTTCTTCCGCAGAACCCACTTTTCGCAATAGTTTTTTTGCCGAAATATCTCCTAAGTTTGGAGTTCGTTGTAGGGCAAGCGTATAGCGCAATTCGTTTTTAGAAAGCATAAGTTGAAAATTTCAAAGGGGAGGCTGGTTAAAAATACAATTTTTTAAGTTGTTAATAAATTTGTAAAACAAAAATTGCTTTACCGCCAAAAAAGCCTAATTTTGTTTACATGCAACTTACAACCTACATATCTGACTTGCTTTATCGATACGAATGTGTTATCATTCCTGGATTTGGAGCGTTTTTGACGCGTTCTAAATCTGCTTATATCGATGCTTCTTCAAATACATTTCATCCACCTTCAAAAATTGTTTCGTTTAACAAACAATTGCAGACCAATGATGGGTTGTTTGCTAATTATGTGGCTTCAGTAGAAAAGTGTAGCTATGAAACCGCTTTGCAACGCATCCGGAGTTATACTGCACAAATTTCAAGAGAGCTTTCCGAAGGGAAAAAGGTTACTTTTAAAAACATTGGAGCGTTTTCCTTAAATGCGGAAAAATTGCTTCAGTTTGAGCCTATTGAACAACAGAATTTTAATGCTTCGGCTTTTGGGCTTTCTACGTTTACTTCGCCAAAAATAAATCGAGAAGCGTATAAAGAAGAAGCAGACGCATTAGAAAAAAAGGCACCTATTTCGTTTACGCCAGAAAGACGAGCGGCAAGACCTTATCTTAAGTATGCGGCTATTGCGGTTATTGCACTTTCTGCTATTGGTTTTGGTAGTCTGCAGTTTTATGAAAATCAGGTTCAGGAATTTAATTATGCCGAACGGCAAAAAGCCAATTCCTTAATAGATAATCAAATTCAGGAAGCTACTTTTGTTATTGATAATCCGTTGCCTGTTTTAAGCTTAAATCTTAAAAAACACACCGGAAAATATCATATTGTGGCCGGAGCCTTTCGTTTGGAGGAAAATGCCGATAAAAAAGTTGATCAATTACGCGAAAAAGGCTATTCTCCATTTAAAATGGGAACCTCACGTTATGGACTCCACCAAGTGCTTTACTCCAGTTTTGAAGATCGTAAAGAAGCTTTAAAAAATCTACGCGAAATTAAAAAAACCGAAAATGCCGATGCATGGCTTTTGGTGCAGGAGTTAGAGTAGCAACTTTAACTTTTTAATTGCCTTAGGTATAAATCCATGAAACGCTTTGTTTTATTGCATTTAGGGTAGTGGTGTGTCTGCATGCTACTTTTCGGCAGCACATAAAGTGAAATTTGCAAATGATAGAAAACTACGTGATTGACTTGAAAAGAGGCAATTTCTTACCTAATTATAATCGTTTTTATCAAGTAAAACATAAAGAGGTCTTAAGGAAGTTATAAATTAAATTAACTCTAACTATTATAGCTTTCTTATTAATCAATATGGACGAAAGCATACAGTATTTTTATCTCAGTTAACAAAATGTATTATCCTCTCGAGTGTTTTTTTTTATGGAAAATTGCGACAAATATTTACCTATGAAAATAAATGAGTCTGAGGTAAAAAGTGAATCGTTTCAGAAGCTAATTAAGAGATTAGAAGGCTTAGGCGTTAAAATTGAAAGCTAAATATATTACACATAATTGGTGACTTTTCTTTCCCATGCGTTCGACTGGTTTCGGTCCCTACAAAACCGGATAGAGCCTGGCGGCGAAGTGAATTTGGGATGGTGACTTTATAACCAATGCTGGGGCAGTGATAAATCTAAAAGCAATTGTATATTTACCAGGTCGCTAGAATAAAGTTTTGGCATACTTGCTCATAGTCCAAACACTTCGCGCAGTACAATGCCACAATGAGATTTGAAAAACGAATAAAATAGCACAAATGGATAAAAACTTGAACCGTATTAAAGCCGAAATTTTTGACAAATGCGCTCTCAATGTTTCAAATTTTAAAACTGAAACTGAGGGGAAGGAATACAATGCTTGTCAATTTCGGCTTAACGAAATGAATGTTTTAAGTAGAAGTGCTAAAATAACACCCAAAAAAGTGGGACAATTTGTTACGTTTTGGAAACGAAATGGAAATGGGCCAATTGAACCTTTTAACGAGAATGATCCTATTGATTTTTATACTGTAAACGTACGCTCTGAAAATAAATTTGGACAGTTCGTATTCCCGAAATCTGTTCTGATTAAAAAGGGGATCCTCTCTACTGAAAAGAAGGAAGGAAAGCGAGGGTTTAGAGTTTATCCCAATTGGGACACTGTAAAAAGTAAACAAGCTGAAAGAACACAGAAATGGCAACTGAAGTATTTTTACGAGCTAAACAGTTCGACCAATTTAAACAAGGTGACCCAATTATTTAATAAAAAGTAAAACACTACACACAACATTGGTAAACCTGAACACCAATTGCAGGTGAAACACTACAAAGAAAATGGACGTTGTAAAACACAATAAATTAGCTTGGGATAATTACGTTGAGAAAAAAGACCGTTGGACCATTCCTGTTTCCGATCAAGAAATAGAAAATGCCAAAAACGGTAGCTGGAAAATTGTTTTGACCCCAAAAGAACCAGTTCCTCACAATTGGTTTCCTAACTTAAATGGTTTAAAGATTTTAGGGCTTGCATCTGGTGGCGGACAACAAGGGCCAATTCTTGCAACTTTGGGGGCAGATGTTACAATTTTTGACAATTCTGAGCGGCAGTTAAATCAAGACAAGGTTGTAAGCGACAAATTTGACCTGAAGATAAAAACAGTGCAAGGAGACATGAGAGACCTTTCAGTGTTTGGAGATAATTCATTCGACCTTATTTTTAATCCTTGTTCAGTCCTGTTTGTAGACGATCTTAGGTTAGTGTGGAAAGAATGCTATCGCGTTTTGAAGCCAAACGGAATTTTAATGACGGGTTTAATAAATCCAATTTCATTTCAAATAGATGAAGAAAATCTGAGCTTAAAGTATAAGCAACCCTATTCAGATCTGCACTCGTTGCCGAAGGAAAAATTAGAAGAATTGAAATTGAGTAATGAACCTTTGGTTTTTGGTCATAGTTTAACAGACCAAATTAGTGGACAATTAAAGGCTGGTTTTAGCTTGACTAATATGTATGAAGACAATTGGGGAGGAGAAAGCAAGATAGACGATTTTCTCCCATCTTTTATAGCGACAAGAGCGGTTAAAACTAAATAAAGTTATAGTATCAAGTACGGGTTACGTTTTCTAAAGCAATATAAAGAATTCAGTACTACAAAGCTTATTAAACCTGCTTACTTCCCCCGAAAATCTTAGGCAACATAAATTGCATATTTACTTTTAGTAGTGTCCGATTAAAATAATTAAAAAACCACTTGTTTCAACAATAGTAAGCTTTTAGAATATCATTAAAATATAACACCTTGCTATTGAGATTCCAATAAAGGATAAACATTTTAAAAATATGTATAACGGAATTAACCTAATTATCAAGGCTTTACAATTCTAGTCGTATGTCGTTAGTCATTTAGCGAAGCGGTCGTACATCTTTGTCGGACACTAATGATTTACTTTCAATATTTCAGGATACTTATAAGAATTTGTACCATTCGAGGCTATACTTTTTAACTATCTTTGCCAAAAAAAATTGAAGATGCAAGCAAAAACTGCAAAAGAATCGCTTACTGTTTATACAGATATGGTACTCCCAAGTGAAACAAACCCAATTGGGAATATGTTTGGGGGAGAATTATTGGCGCGAATGGATCGTGCTGCCAGTATTGCGGCACGGCGCCACAGCAGAAGAATTGTAGTTACCGCTTCGGTAAACCATGTGGCCTTTAGTAAAATGATACCATTAGGCAGTGTAGTTACAGTTGAAGCCAAGGTTTCTCGTGCTTTTTCCAGTTCTATGGAAGTGTTTATGGATGTTTTTATTGAAGATCGGGAAAGTGGAGAGCGAAGCCTTAGTAATGAAGCAATTTATACGTTTGTGGCCGTAGATGAAGTAGGCGGTCCAGTACGGGTGCCTGAATTAATTCCGGAAACTGAGTTGGAAAAAGAACGTTTTGAGGCGGCGCTTCGCAGAAAACAATTAAGCTTGGTTCTGGCAGGAAAAATGAAGCCAGAAGAAGCTACAGAGCTTAAAGCGCTGTTTGTTTGATTATTAACGAATAGGGCTGTATTGTTTATTGTTTGCGTAGCTACTTTTGTTAAATAAAAATGTTTTGGCACAATTACCTTTGCTTTATTGCGGGTATTAAATATATTTGGAAGCATTTCTGAAAAATTCTAAGGTATTTTTGAGAAATCAGCTAATCTAAATCTATTTTTAACCCCCAGTAAACATGAAAAACATTACTTTATCCCTTTTTCGAAAAATTTGTTTTTTTTCCATGCTTTTTGTTTTTGCAATCAGTTTTGGTCAGAATAACATCAGTTTTCAAGATGAGAATTATCCAATTCCCGAAAACATTCAAAGCTTTCAGTGGAACCAGATGCCAGAATCTGCTAAAATGGCAAATGGTTTTGTAGGTTGGGTTCAATTTTATGAAACTCCTTCACAAAGCGTTCAAGATCAATTTAAGCAGAACAATTTAGAACTGATTGAGTACATTCCGCATAGTACCTATCTTTTTTACTTTCCGAAAGGCACATCGGTTGACTTTTTAAAGGACAATGGCGTACGTTCAATTGTTCCGGTTGACGGCAGTGCAAAGCTTTCCACAGCTTTAAAAAACGGTGGATATGATGATTATGCCATTGATGGCGAGAACATATTGGTTACACTTCAGTTTCATGAACACGTAGATGCAGCCTATGTTATCCAAGAACTTGCCGAGCGAAAAATAGCCGTAAAGCAGGAATATAAAGGTGCAAATACTATTGATCTTTCTATACCTAATAACTGTTTGGAAGACCTTTCTAATTTAGCTTTTGTAAAATGGGTTGAACTAATTGTTGCGCCAGCAGTTCCAGATGATACGCGTGGCCGTAGTCTTCACCGTTCAAGCAATTTAGATACGCAAACTTCAGCAGGTAGAAACTACACGGGTGTAGGTATAGGCGTTTTGTGTAGAGATGACGGAATCGTTGGTCCTCATATAGATTTTGAAGGGAGAATAGACAATTCTCGAGCAAGTGGAACCAACCAGAGCCACGGCGACGGTGTATCGGGAATTATGGCTGGTGCCGGAAATTTAAATCCTTCTAATAGAGGTATGGCAGCTGGAGCAAACCTATATGTATCTAATTATAATAGTAGCTTTTTAGATAATGCAACCGTTTCACTTATAAATAGTGGCGATGTGTTAATCACGAATTCTTCTTATAGTAATGGATGTAATGACGGTTATACCACAATTACACAAAGAGTTGATACCCAAGTTCAGGATCTTCCTAATTTGCAGCATGTTTTTTCTGCAGGAAATTCCAATGGAAACAATTGTGGCTATGGAGCAGGAAGTCAGTGGGGAAATATTACTGGTGGCCACAAACAAGGTAAGAACGTAATTGCAACGGCAAATGTATATTTTGATGGTTCATTAGTAGGCTCAAGTAGTCGTGGACCAGCGCATGACGGTAGAATAAAACCAGATATCGCTGCCAATGGACAGAATCAAATTTCTACAAACGAAAATAATACCTACCAAAGTTTTGGAGGAACCTCTGGAGCTGCTCCAGGAATTGCAGGAGTATCCGCACAGCTATACCAAGCCTATTCAGAAGCTAATGGCGGCGATTTGCCACCTTCAGCATTAATAAAGGCAACGCTTTTAAATACGGCAAATGATGCCGGAAATGTAGGTCCAGATTATAAATTTGGATGGGGTATTGTAAACGGACTTCGTGCTGCAAAACTTATTGAAGATAATCGCTTTCTTTCAAGCACAATGACGCAAGGCGGTTCTAACGATCACACTATAAATGTGCCATCGGGTACCAAACAAGTTCGTTTTATGGTGTATTGGAGCGATAGTCCAGCAGCCCCAGGTGCGAGCCCAGCTTTGGTAAATGATCTAGATTTAGTGGTTACAGATCCTGCAAATGCAAGTTATCTGCCTTATATTTTAGATCCAACCCCAAACCCAACTACATTAAACCTTCCCGCTACAAATGGTCCAGACCACTTAAATAATATGGAGCAGGTACTTATTGACAACCCTACGGCAGGAGACTATAACATTAATATCGAAGGTTTCAACGTACCAGTAGGGCCGCAGGAGTATTATGTAGTTTACGAGATTATAGAAGATAACCTTACGCTAACTTATCCAAATGGAAGCGAGAGCTTTGTACCTGGTGAGGCCGAGTCAATTCACTGGGATGCAGTTCCGGTAAATACCACGGCAGATTTTGTGCTGGAATATTCAGTAGATAACGGAACGAGCTGGAACGAAATTGCAACGGTTCCAAATACGACCACGAATTACGAATGGGACGTACCGAATTCAGTAACGGGCGAAGCTTTAATACGCATAAGCAATGGATCTTCCCAAGATGTAAGTGATGAAAACTTTTTTATTGCTCCGCTTGTTTCTAATGTTCAGGTAACACAAGTTTGCCCTAGTGAAGCAACATTTTCTTGGAATGCAGTAGCAGATGCCGAATCGTATGATCTTTATATTCTAGGAGAAAAGTATATGGAAGTTGCAGGTACCGCTACTACAAATAGCGTACAGGTGCCAATCTCAGATCCAGATGAGGTTATGTGGTTTGCAGCTGTAGCCAAGAATGCCACTGAAGGTTGGGAAGGAAGAAGAAGTGTAGCTAGAAGATATACTGGTGGCTTGCTTAACTGTAGCCTTGCAAATGATATGGCAATAGAAGTTAATAACCAGCCAAGTGACTTTAATATGGTTTGTAACCCTGGCCCTGTTACCGTATCGGCGGTTGTTAGAAATTCAGGGGTTGATCCACAGAGTGATTTTGAAGTTAGCTATCAAATAGATAGTGAGCCCGCGGTTACAGAAACTTATTCAGGAACCTTGAGTTCTGGAGAACAGGCTACTATTGACTTTACAGAGCCTTTGGAAATTACTGATTCCGGAAGTTATACGCTTACCGTTACAGTAGATTTAACCGGCGATGAAAACCCAACAAACGATAGCGATGATCTCCCGTTTTATGCTGCTATAGATGCTGAAACAATAGATTATGTAGAGCCATTTGATGATAATGGAATGCCGCCTCCGGGATGGAACATTATTAACCCAGATAATGCGCGTACTTGGCAACAGCGATCTGTAACCGGTAGCTCTGGCGCCTCTACGCTTACGGCCTTTTTGGACAATAATGTATATAATGCCTCTGGACAAGAAGATGCTCTTGAAACGCTTTTTGTAGATTTAACAACTTCATCTGAAGCTTCCTTTACATTTGATCTAGCAAAAGCACAGTATTCATCTAGTTATTCTGATGCTTTACGGGTTGATATCTCTACAGATTGTGGTGCAACTTTTACGGAAATTTATTATAAAGAAGGTTTAGACCTTTCAACGATTTCCGGTTATAATTCCAGTTCATGGCAGCCTACTTCAGCTAGTCAATGGAGAACCGAAAGTATTGATTTGACTGATTATTTAGGTGAAAAAGTACAGTTCCGAATTGTAAATATTACCGGCTATGGCAACAGTACTTTTATAGACAATGTTTCGGTGGTTGGAGTTTTAGGTACAACAGATAATGCCTTGGCATCTTTCTCAATGTATCCAAATCCTGCAACAAGCCAAGTATTTATGTCTTGGAAAGATGTTGAAACCAATGTTGCAATTACCTTGTATAACAGTCTTGGACAACGTTTGCTAGCACTTTCTGAAGCTGACCTTGCAGGAAAATCTTCTGGTAGCATGGATGTTTCAGGATATGCCGCTGGTATCTACTTTATCAGCATAAAAGCAGGAGATAAAGTTGAAACGAAAAAGTTGGTTATAGGCAATTAACTCCCGATAATTATACTTCATACTATAAAGGGAACCAATTTGGTTCCCTTTTTTTTGGTCTATGTGGTTTTGAGTTGGGGAGGAAAAATAGAAATTACTTTGTTATAAAAAAGGATCGCCTTCCTCTAAACAAAAAGAGAACGTGGCGCATCAAGCTCGATAGGGTATGATGGGTTGGAAGGGTTTAGCCTAAATACTATATCAAATATGAAGTCTTTTTGGTATAGATTGCATTGAGCGTTATTGCATGCGAATAAGAAATAGGACCATAAGCAATGGTACGAACTATAACCGTAAATATGCTTATAAAAACCTTATTCTGAGAATTGAAAATGGCTTACATTCTATAAATCCAATCTGCTGGATTTATCTTGGTCTTATTTTTATAGATGTAGAACTTTAGGACGGTTCGTTTTTCGGTAGGACTTTTTGCTACTGTACCAATAGTTTGTTTGGTTGAAACCTTTTCGCCTTTCTTTACAGAAACCGTCGCCAAGTTGCTATATACCGAAATATAGTCTCCATGCTGTATAAAAAGCACTTTGTTAGCTCCCTTTATCACTTGAATAGACATCACCTGCCCTTCAAAAATGGAACGTACCGCAGAATTGTCATTGGTTGCGATTTCTACACCACTGTTATTGGTAGTTACATTCGGGAATTGTGGGTGTCTGTGTTTTCCAAAACTTTTTACAACCATCCCTTTTTCTACAGGCCACGGAAGTTTTCCCTTATTGCTTGTAAAGCTTGCTGCTAAGGCACGGTCTTCTGCGGTTAGCGAAAATTCTTCGGTTTTTGCTGCTTTGGTTATTTTGTTTTTAGTGCTCTTCTCTGGTGCTTTATTTGCCTTTTCTCTTGCGGCTTTTTCTCTTGCAATTCGGTTTGCCTCTTCAATGGCTGCCTTAATAAGGGCGTCTATCTGGCGGTCTATTTCATCTGCCTGTTTTTGTTTGGCCCTAATTTGTGTGGTAAACTTGCTTTCGTCTTTTTTAAGCGTTGCAACCAATTCCCGTTGATTTTTTCGCTCTTGAGTAAGTTTCTTTTTAGCCTTTTCGTTTTCGGCAATCAGGTTTTGCTTGGTCTTTTTTTGCGCGATTAAATCTGAGTTTAAACGTTGAAGTTCCGCTGTTTTTGCCTTGATGCTTTCGCCTTGTTTTTTCCGGAATGCAGCGTACTGTTTCATATATTGAACCCGCTTGTACGCTTGCAAAAAGTTATCGGAAGAGAGTAAAAACATAATTCTACTCTGCTGGTTTTTACTTTTATAAGACTTCTGAATCATTTTGGCATAATCGGCCTTCATCAGCTTTAACTCGTCCCGAAGGGCGCTTATTTTATTGATATTTTTATTGATATTCCGTGTAAGCAGATTGGCTTGTTGGTTGGTTATGCGAATTAGATTTTCTGAAGCTGCAATACGCTGGTTGAGGTCTTCTACTTGTGATAATACAGATTTCTCCTCTTTCTTGGTCTTAAAAAGAAGCGAATTTATTTGTTTTATCTCTGCCAGAATAGCCTTCCGCTTTTCTTCCAGTTTCTTTTGTTTATCAACTTGGGAGAAAGCAGATGGAACTGCCATCAAACAGACAAATAAGAAAAAATATGTACGAAAATACTTCATTTAATTCAGGTGGATTTCTTCATAGCCCTGCGGAATTTTAAACGGAAAACCTACATTGACGTTTAAATCTATTTTTCTATAATTAATCTCAATTTTTGTCATTTTTCCTTTTTCCGAAGTATTGATTGTAATATCCTTGGGGAAATACTGTCCTTCCAAGTTTTGATATACGCCATAACGAATACTCAATACGCGATCGTCATTTGGTTGCGAAAGTGTTTCGGAAGCAATCTTAAGATTATCCGGATTCAAAAAGAGCGAATGTATAAAATTTTGTGGCTGCTGCTTGGGTAATAATTTGAATTTATTCTGAAAAATTTCATTCTTATAATCTGAAGGATTTAATGTAAAAATGGATTGGCCCAAAAGCAGATTCTGGGTCTGCTGAAAATTAATTGGTGTTCCAAGCCATTCGCCTAAAAGGGCAAAATCTCCTTCAAAGTATGTGTTTCCTATGGTTTCGTAATAGCTTACACGGGTTGGGGTTATTAAAACTTTTGCTATGGTAATGCCCAAAATAGAAGCTTTTACCCAAATATGTTTGTCTTTTTCCATGCGAAGGCTAACGGTAATGCGCTGCATTTCGTCTTCGGTTTCGTACATTAATTTCATACGACCGGCCAAAGTTTTAAAATCTGGCGATGCCGCTTTGTGCGATGCGATTACTTGTTTGGCTGAGGCTTCCTCAATATTCGTAATTTTTTTAGCGCCACCACAGGAGGCAAGTAGCAAGACGATTAAGGTAAAATAAAGGGCTTTTATTTTCATATAATTTAGTTAGACAGCTTTGTGGCTGCGGCTTTATCAGAATACATTTTTGCTTTTTTAGCGTTGCCTTTACGATCATAAGCAATGCTTAATTGCGTATAGAAATCGCGCTCCATTTGCGGATCTTCCAATATAAAATCTAACCCCATCTCTAGGCTTTCTATGGCAGTATCGCTCTTTTTGAGTCCGTTATTGGCAACTCCGTTTAGCAAATACAACAAGGCTTGGGCTGGGAATATTGCTAGGCCTTCATCACTGAGTTTAGCAGCAGCTTCGTATTTTTTAAAATCTAGCTGAAAAAGTAAGGTGTTTTTTAAAAGCGTATAGTTTTCCGTGTTTTGGGCTATTCCCTTTTCATAAAAGTGAAGCGCTTCTTCTTTTTTATTTTTAGCGCTGTAATAATTTCCCACTTTTTCATAAACCTTATCATTTTCAACGGAAAAAGAAGAAACTATTTGTTTTAGCTCATCTTCGTATGCTGGGTTTTTTTCCACAAACTGAATAAAATCGCCCAAAACCTTATATTTTGTTTCCTTATCAACTTCCTGCGAAGCAAACACCGTTTTCATAGATTTTATTGCCTGGGGCGGATTGGCTTCGTCTAAATAAAACTTGTAAAGTGCCAAATGCACCAATTCTGATTTAGGATTGCTTTTTAATAGGCGCTTAGCAGCGTCAAAGGCTTTTTTTGTATTCCCTTGCTCACTGTATAGAAATATTAAATTTAGTTGTTCCCGTTCGTTTTTTGGGTTTTGGTCAATGCGTTGCTCCAAGTTTTCAATGGCCCCGTCAGTATTACCCGTAACGCGATATATTTGTGCTCTCAGTGCATTACGAATATCGCTTTCGCCCCAAGCTTCGTCTAAATAATCTAATTCGGCCAGTGCTTTATCATAGGCTTTGGTACGCGCGTAAAGGTTGGCTAGATCTTCTCTGTAATCTTCATCAAACGGAATTAATTTCTTGACCAAGACAATCGATTTATCGTAATCTTTTTGACGGTAATACAGATCGTATAGATGTTCGAGTACATCCAGCCGGTCGCCCTCACTTTTAAGAACTTTATTAAAATTTTCTTCGGCTTGGGTATATTCCTTTAAATACGTGTGGTTTTTCCCCATTTCAAAGTAAACCACCGCTTTGTTTTCAGGACTTTTTGCGGCCTTTTCGGCTTTATTTAAGGCTGTAAGTGCTAATTCGTAATTTTCAATTGCTTTTTGCTTTAGGGCTTCAAAGAAATTTTCCTGAAAAGCATCGGTAACTTCACCTAAATTATCCATGGGATTCTTAATGGTGTCATTTATCCCTTTCGTACGTATAGGCTCTATTTCTTGAGCATAGGTATGCTGCGGAACAATAATTCCGAAGAGAAAAAAGCAAGTATATAAAAATTTTAATTGCAAATTTTATATCTAATTCTGTGCAGTGGCTACTTATTTTATAACTATTGAAGACCTCTGGATTGCCTGCCCGCACAATTCTATCGGGCTAGTCCTAAAAAGGCCATTTATAGGTTATTTCAATTCAGAATAATCACCAATACTCACATTGGTAAATTTAGCGTCAAAAGTAGCGTAATTACCAATCATTGCATTATCTAAATTAGCGTTTTTAATCTTGGAATGTGTCTGAATTATAGTGTTTTTTACCGTACTATTTTCAACTACCGTCCCTTTACCAATAGATACAAACGGACCTACGGTGCTGTTTTTTAGAACCACATCTTCCCCAATAAAACACGGCTGAATAATCTTTGAATTTTCGCTGCTTATAGAATTACTGGTTAGCTTTTCACCGGCTTCTGAGAGAAAGCCCAACATTCTTTGGTTAGTTTCTACAGTAACTTCTTTATTGCCACAATCCATCCATTCATCTACAGTGCCGGTTTTAAATACTTTTCCAGACGACATCATTCTTTTAATACCGTCGTTAATCTGGTATTCGCCGCCATTGATGATGTTATTGTCTAAAACAAATTGAAGTTCATTTTTTAGTTGTGCTACATCTTTAAAGTAATAAATGCCAATTACGGCCTGGTCGCTCACAAATTCGGTTGGCTTTTCTACCAATTCAATTATTTCATTCTTATCATTGAGGTTTACCACACCATAGGCTTCAGGATTTTCAACTTTTTTGGTCCAGATTACGGCATCTGCTTCCTTGTCCAAATTAAAGTTGGCACGAATCAAGGTGTCTGCATAAGCAATTACTGCAGGGCCCGAAAGTGATTCTTCGGCACACATAATGGCATGTCCGGTTCCTTTTGGATCTAATTGTCTATAGATTGTAGGTTTTGCACCTAAATCTGTTGCCAATTTTTTTAAACTCTCAACCACGTCATCGCCAAAAAATGCAGGATCGCCTAGAATAAAGGCTATTTCATCAATTTCTTCATTTAAAACTCCAGCAATATCCTGGACCAAACGGTGGACGATTGGCTTGCCTGCAACAGGAATTAATGGTTTAGGTACTGTTAGTGTATGTGGTCTTAAACGTGAGCCTCTCCCGGCCATTGGTACTATTATCTTCATATCTATGCCCGCAAAGACGGGTATCTTTTTAATTAAACTTATAAGTGTTTTTTAAACATGACTTCTTTTTGCCATGGAATGCTTTATTTATATAAACGCACTCTAATTTTAGTGTTGCTCAATCAAGAATTTGTGATTAAGCTGAAAATTATTATTTTGTTCCTGTACTACCAAAGCCGCCTGCTCCGCGAGATGTTTCGCCCAGCTCTTCAACTTCTTCCCAAATGGCACGTTCGTTCTTAGCAATTACCAATTGTGCAATGCGTTCGCCGTGTTCTATAGTGAAATCTTCATTGGAAAGGTTTACTAAAATCACGCCAATCTCGCCTCTGTAATCGGCATCAATAGTGCCTGGCGAATTGAGAACGGTAATTCCTTTTTTAGCGGCCAAACCACTTCTAGGGCGCACTTGTGCTTCATAACCGATGGGTAATTCAATAAAAAGTCCGGTTTTTACAATTGCTCTTTGCAAAGGTTTTAAGGTAGTAGGCGCTTCAACACAGGCACGCAAATCCATTCCTGCTGAAGCCACGGTCTCGTATGACGGTAATGAATGATCAGATTTGTTTATGATTTTTACTTTCAAGACTTTGCTATTTTTGGGTTTTATCTTTGTTCCTGTCAACAATAAAATCTACGGCATACACAGATTCTGGTATAGTAAAGATTTTAAGGGCTGTTGCAGTGAAAGACTGGGTTTCTTTGCCAAGTATCAATTTGTATTTTACTTGAATTTTATTCTTTTTTAACTGGGTGTTAGTAACAGCTATCTCCTGCTTTTTATCACTTGGAGCACTTATTAATGCTATCACTTTATGGTTTTCGAAATCAATTTCCGGTATGTCGTTTTTCATTGTTTGTGCAATTCCGAAGTACTTCTGAAAACTTTCCTTGTCCCGGATAACCAAGGTCTTTACCGGAGCATTAAACTCAATATCGTTTTTTGGAAAATACCCTTCCAAAAAGTTCACTTCAAACTCTGGTTTCTCGTTTGTATTCGGTTCATTTTTTGTATTGTTGCAAGAAGCTAAAGTCAATAAAACAATAAGGACCAAGGTGTGTTTCATACAATTTCTATATTTTTTCAGTTTTAATATCAATTGGTTCTAGTTTATTTTAGCGTTTATTTCAATGTTCTATTTAAAAACACAAGGCTTCAATTTGGGTTTAATTGAGAAAATCTAATTATTCCCTTTAGGGTAGGGGAAAAATAAGTAGATTTTCGATATTTTGTTTTTATCCCGATCCCTAAAGCCTGCCTAGAACGGGCAGGGGTGAAAAAACACCCAAAATTTCAAATATCCAACATAATGGCTGGTTTAAACCAGAGCTTTTCAATTTAATCGGCCTCAATTAGATTGTGCCGAGGCTTATTTTTTTATAATTTTTAAAAAATCTTTCTTTTCAAAATAAAACATAATACCTGCAAACAGTAATAACAACGCAGTTCCTATCCAAATATTTCTGTCAAAGACATAAAATGAAATTGCTGAAAACCCAATGGCCAAAAGCAAATAACTACTTATTTTTTTCACTTCGTAAGGAACATGATAATATTTGCGACCGTAAAGATACGAAAGCACCATCATACTTCCATACGCGGCGAGCGTTGCAATAGCCGAACCCATATAGCCAATGTGCGGTATAAATAAAAAGTTAAGCACGAGCGTTACCACAGCGGCGAAAACCGAAATATATGCGCCGTATTTAGTGCGATCTGTAACCTTGTACCAAACTGACAAATTGTGGTATATCCCCAAAAATAAATTGGCCAATAGAATAAGAGGAACAATTTTTAAGGCTTCCCAATATTGACTGTTCGGAATTAAAATACGCTTAAATACATCTATATAAATAACCACCACCAAAAGTATTAAGCAACCAAAAAGGGTGAAATATTTGGTAATGGTGGCATACGTACTTTTTGCATTTTTACTGCTAGAATGATTAAAGAAAAATGGTTCAATGCCCAGTCTAAAAGCCATAACAAACAAGGTCATAAACATCCCAAGCTTATAACAGGCGGAATACAGTCCAACTTGGACTTCGGCTATATTTTTAGGGAGAAGATATTTAAGTAGAATTCTATCAAAAGCTTCATTGACACTAAAGGCAATTCCCGCAACCAATACCGGGAAGGCGTATTTTATCATTTGTTTCCAAATGGTTTTGCTGAAGCCAAAGCCTATTTTTATATAAAGCGGAAGCAGAATGAGTAAGGTTGCAGCACTGGCGATTAAATTAGCAATAAATACGTAAGCCACTTTGTTGTCCGGAAACCACATTGCACTCCAATATGCACTGGTTTCAGCAAGCTTTGGAAGTATTAATAGGAAGAACAAGTTAAAGCCCAAGTTTATTACCACGTTTAGGATTTTGATAACGGCATAGCGCATGGGTTTTTCATTAACCCGAAACCATACAAAAGGTAAAACCACCAGAGCATCTAGCGCTAGAATTAAAAGACCATAGGTTATGTATTCTGGTTTAAACTGGGCGGCGATGGCAATTTGGTTTCTAAAGAGAAGGCTTATTCCTAAAAAAATAAGAGTTGAAACCGTTAACGAAGTAAGCGTTGTGGATTGGACAATTTTTTGTTGGTAGTCTTTTTTGGTTACAAAGCGGAAGAAAGCGGTTTCCATTCCGTAGGAAAGCAAGACGTTCCCTAAAATTAAAAAAGCCATTACCGTAGAATAGATTCCGTATTCCTCGGGCAGCAAAACCTTTACATAAAGTGGCACCAGAATAACCGCCAATACCCTTGGAAGTACTGTTGCTAAGCCGTAAATAAAAGTTTGCTTAAATAGCTTTTTGAAAACGCTCAAGAGTATATATTTTAAAACCTACAAAGAGATTACTCGTGCCTCGTAAGAACACCTTTTAGGAAGGCAAAAGTATTGAAAATAATGGTTTTGAAGGAAAATAGTTCTCCTTCTTATTATATGAAAAGATTGGAGATTTCTTGAGTAATTTTGGTAGGGCGGAAGGTTTTGGCATCCAAAAAGCACCAAAGGGTATTAGCGGTTACAATTGTTTTTCCATCGGCTGGACGGATAATCTTGTAATGGCGTTCGCTTTTTACACCTTCATAGTTTTCAATCCAAGTTTGGGTTTCTAGTTCTTCTCCTAAAAAAGATGGGCTTTTGTAAGATATAAAATGGTTTAAAACTACCCACACATTTTCCTTGCGCTGCTTTTCAGAAGTTTTTGAAATCCAATGTTCCTCTGCCGCGTCCAAACACCACTGTAAATAAGTTACATTGTTTACGTGGTTTAAACCGTCTATAGCTGAGGCCGGAACCGTAAATTGCTTTTTAAATATACCTGATTTCAAAATCCTAAAATTAATTTGGCTATTAAAAAATAAGTGAGTATCCCGAACACGTCATTACTGGTAGTTATAAAAGGTCCGGTTGCTACTGCGGGGTCAATACCCTTTTTATCTAGAATAATTGGAATGAAGGTTCCAATTAATGCCGCCAAAAGAATTACCGAAATTAAAGCAACACCAATACTGATAGATTCTAGATAGCTTGTAGAAAAAATAAAGTGGCTGATAAAAAGAACTATCAAAGCAATTGCAAGCCCATTTACTAAGGCTAGACCAGATTCTCTTATAAGTCGGGATAAAAAATTACCTTTTAAGGTATCGTTTGCTAATCCTTGAACTACGATAGCGCTAGACTGTACACCAACATTACCAGCAGTTGCTTGAATAAGTGGAATAAAAATTAGTATTCGCGGAAAATTCTCTAAAATTTCTTCAAATCCTGAAATTATACTCGCAGCGCCCAAACCTCCAAACATACCAATAAGGAGCCATGGCAAGCGAGCCCGAGTTTGTTTAAAAATACCGTCGTTTGCTTCTACGTCTTGACTAATACCTGCTGCCAATTGGTAATCTTTTTCAGCTTCTTCTTTAATGTAATCAACGATGTCATCAATGGTAATTCTGCCAACTAAAATGCCTCCTTCGTCAACTACCGGAATTGCTTCAAGATCATACTTTTGCATTATTCTAGCAACTTCATCAGCCTCGGTGGTGACTCTTACATAATCAACTTTTGGGATATAAACATCGCGAATATGTGCTCTTTCAGGAGCGGTAAGTAAATCTTTTAAGGAAAGTCTTCCTTTTAGTTTTCCTTGCTTATCGGTAACATAAATAGAGTGAACACGGGTCACGTTCTCGGCCTGCCTTCTCATTTCGCGAACACAGCCGGCAACAGACCAGGACTCTTTAACCTGTACCAATTCTTTTGCCATTAATCCACCCGCAGTATCTTCGTCATAACGCAAAAGATCTACAATATCTGCCGCGTGTTCTTGGTCTTCTATATGGCCTATTACTTGTTTTTGAACATCGTCGTCAAGTTCTGCAATAACATCGGCAGCATCATCGGTGTCCATTTCCTCAAGTTCATCGGCAATCTCAGAGGGTGTTAAGTTTTCTAAAATATCCTCTCGGAAATCTTCGTCCAGCTCTATTAAAATTTCACTTGTAGTCTCACTGTCCAAGAGCTTAACAATAAAGGTGGCCTCGTCTGAGTCAAGCTCTTCAAGTAGTTCGGCAATATCGGCAAAGTGAAGTTCGTTTAACAGCGCCTCCAGCTGCTCGCCATTATTATTGGCAATTAGCTGTTCAACCTGATCAATAAATTCATTTGTCAGTTGAAATTGCATCATTTTCCAGTTTTTGGGTGAGGGTTATAAATTGCGAAACAGAAAGTTGTTCGGGACGTTGGCCAAAGATACTATCTTCTTTTATTTTATCTGAGAGATTAAAGTTTTTTAAGCTATTACGAAGGGTTTTTCTACGCTGTTGAAATGCAGTTTTTACCACTTTATACAACATTTTTTCGCTACATGAAATGGAAAAATCTGCTTTGCGTTTTAAACGAAGCACCCCACTATCAACTTTTGGCGGCGGATTAAAAACGCTGGGCGGTACTGTAAACAGGTATTCGGCTTCATAAAAAGCTTGTGCCAAAACCGAAAGAATACCATAGGCTTTGCTGCCCTCTTTTTCACAAATTCGCTTTGCTACCTCTTTTTGAAACATTCCTGTAAATTCGGGAATCTGCGCCTTCCATTCTAACATTTTAAATACAATCTGTGTTGAAATATTATATGGAAAGTTCCCCGTAATAGCGAACTGTTCTTGTCCAAAAAGCAGCGAAAGATCGTATTTTAGAAAATCGGCCTCAATAATTTGAAGGTTTTTATCTGGATAGTTTTGCTCTAAATAGGCAATAGATTCCGTATCGAGGTCCATTGCAATTACCTCAGTGTTTTTTTTAACCAGATATTTGGTAAGCACACCCATTCCAGGGCCTATTTCCAATACATTGGTGTAGCCTTCAAGGGTAAGGGTATCGCCAATTTTTTCTGCGGTTGCCTCATCTTTTAAAAAATGTTGTCCTAGGTGTTTTTTGGCTCTAACAACTCCAGCTGTCTTGGCTTTTTTTTGTACAATTGGCTTTTTCTTCTTCATTTAAAAACCTTCAAAAGGTATTTACTAACGGGTTTGCTGTGTTGCTACAGCTAAATCATTTCTTTTTAAAAAGTTCATTGTGAGCTTCGCCTATAACTTTAAGTTCGGTCTTAAAGGAGACATAGGCTCCCTCAAAAGCCTTGCTTTGACGTTGCATTTCCTCTGCATCTTCCGAATAGTATTTTTCAAGTGTTTCCTTGCTGTCGGTAGTGTATTGAACTGAGTAGGTTTTGCCGCCCATTTCTTCTTCTACCAATACTTGGGTCATCAGCGCTTTACTAAATTTGCCTGTGGCTAGCATTGCGGGAATATGCTCAGACATCATCCATTCCAACCAAATATCGTGGACGTTTTCATCAATGTTTATGGTAACGTTATATATATACATGTTTTAAAGTTTCAAATTTTCATTCTGTAAGTTCCAGGGCCATCTTTGGGTGATATAGAACTAGCTAAGGAGCCTATTAATTGCGTGTTTAGTTTATTGCGTCGCCGCGCAAAGTTCTGAATTTTTTTCGGGCTTCTACAAAATAAATACTATCGGCAAAGTTGAAAATTAGTTGTTCGTATTGCGCCTTGGCCTTTTCGGGCTCGTCTAGTTTTTCTTCATAGATTTTTGCCAAACGAAAATGGGCATCGTCCGCCAAAATATCATCGCCGTAAAATTCAATTATCTTAAGATAATTAGATTCCGCTTTTTTGAACGCTCCAAGCTTTTCATAAAGCTCTCCTTGTTTTAACCAAGCTTCATCTTCTATTTTTTCACCTTTATGGTTGGTTAACAGCTCGTCTAGCGTGTTTATGGCTTCATTATTCCTTTCTTGAAGTGCTAACAGATCTGCCCGTGCATATTTTTTTAAAGCGGTTTGTGTTGTATCTTCTAGCGAGTTGTCCCGAATAAGTAAACTGAGTGCTATGGCGTCGTTTGCCATTAACTGCGAAGTAGATTTTTTAAGTACGTCCAGCTGAACTTGCGCCCATTCAAAATCGCCTTTAAAATAGCTGGTACGGGCAACTTTATAACGGGCTTCTTGTGCTAGAACATCGTTTTTCACTTTATTTTGAATCTGTGAATAATAAATTAAAGCTGCGTTAAACTTTTCGTCAGATACCAGAATGTCGGCGAGCTCCATTTTTACCCGTGCCTCTTGGTAAGCGTTTAATTCGGTTTTGGTCAAGGCCTTTAAGTTAGAAATGGCCAATTCTTTTTTATTGTGCCGAAATGCTAAAAAGTGATTGTAATCTATCTGAAGCATATAGGTTTGTCTACCGGTTCCGAATTCGTCCAATAGCTTTTCAAACTTTTTTTCGATGGCGGGATACTGTTTTGCCGTAGCGGTTTCTACCTCCATTTTCATAAGAATTTGGTTTCCCTGTAATCTAGATTGCGGTGTAACTGAGCTTTCAATAAGGTAGTTTACTATTTCTCTGGCAATTTCGTAATCTTTGTCTGCAATGGCAATATAGGCAAGATTGGTTATGCCTCGTAAATCTTCTCCTACGCGTCTGTAAATTGCTTTTTCCTGCGTAAATGCCTTTTTATACTCCTTTTGCTGAATAAAAAGCCAGCTTAATAATTCGTTATAAAGAATGTCAGGATTTTCTTGAGAGCGTTTTAAGAGTATTTTTCGCAATATGGAATTTGCTTCATTGCTTGAGTCTTCGGTAGTATAAAGACTAAAATACCTTTGTGCGGTGCTTTTATAGCTCAGTTTTCGTTCAATAATGTTTAGGTAGCTGTTAAACATTTTTTTCAGCTTGCCCTGCTCTCCATAAATTTGTGCCAGTTGAGGATTAAAATCAATTTTTTCACTTAGCAGCATGGCTTTTTCATAAGTAGATGTGGCTTCTTCCAAGAGGCTGTACTTTTGAAAGGTTTTGCCCACATTGTAGGCGAAATTGGGGTTTTCATCTAAACTTGCTATGGCTTTATTGTAGTTTTCCGTAGCGCTTTCAGGTTTATTCTGAAGTGAAAAATTATAGCCTAATTCTACATAGAGTTGTGGATATTTTCTTCCTGACTCGAGCTTTTTCTGAATGAGTTCTTCGGCCTCAGAAAAATTTTCAAGTTGTTGATTGGCCTGAATCATCCCCATGAAGTAGTCTAACCGATACGGACTTTTTTTGCTCAGTTTTTCATAAATGCTCAAGGCTTTTTTAAACTCGCCTTGGTCAAAATAATTTTCTGCCAAGGTCTGGCTCTGCGAAAAACAAGCCGTGCTGATACCGATTAATAAAATAAAAAGAATATTTCGCATGGGGTAAATATAAGGAAATGACCTGAGAGGCATATGTTTCCTTTCATTTTTATCAAAAACAAGACCGTACATGTTTTTTCTATAAATCTTGAGACGCTACAAGGACTGTTGTTCCAAAAATTTAAATAAAAAAAAGCCGATAACTATTAAGTTGTCGGCTTTTAATGAGACGTTGTATTGATAATAATATAATATGAAACAAATATTTGTAGTTAACCTAGATCTTTCAGATCTAACTCATCAATAGCGTCCCAGGTTTCATCAATATCCATGTTTTTGCCTTTGGCATCCAGGTAGAAGCGATTGCTTTCCATACACTGAATCTGGCTATTGTTTTTTGCCTTTTCGTATTCTTCAACCGCTTTTTTACCGTTTCGCTTTACCGTTTTTCGCGTGCGGTATTCGTCTTCTTCCTCAAAATCTTGAGACATAACCATGCGCATGCCCATAGTGGCAGCAGCACCCATTTGCCCAGCCCCGTCAATGACGTTAATTGAGAATTTTTTAGACTTGTCTTCATTGGCGTAAGCTGCTTCTATAGAGGCAATACCCATCATCCCTACCTGTCCTGCTTTATAGCTAATACGTTTCATGCCTTGCACTTCATCTGGCAGCCAAGCTTTTAGCTCATCGTTTGTAAGTGGCTCCTCATTTTGCAGGTTTTCTATATCTTCCTGCATATTGGTCATTTCCTTTACGGCATTTGTTGAATTGGAAACCGTTTGTTTTGTTTCCTTAATTTTTTTGCTCACCGGATTGTCTTTACAGCTGAGCATAGCTGAAAACACAAATAGAGCCAGTACGTACTTTTTCATGATAAAAATTTTAATTAGTTAATCAATTTGTTGAAAATTGAATACTAATATAATCATTATCAAAGAGATATTAGTGAAATTAAAAAAAATTGAGTAGGGTATTTACATTTCGGAAGCTACTTTTTCAAGCTCAGCGTACCAATTTTCGCCAAATTTGCGGATAAGAGCATCTTTTGTGAATTTGTAAATTGGCACTTGAAGTTCTTTTCCTAAAGTACAGGCATCGTCACAGATGGGCCAGCGGTGGTAGTTTACCGCTGCAAACTCGCTGTATTCCTGAACCCTGACGGGGTATAAATGGCAGGAAACAGGTTTTTTAAATCCGGGAGCCAGATCGTCAATTGCCCCGGCATTAAATGCGTCTTCAATACCACAGCTCGCTATGCCTTTGTCTGTAAAAGTTACATACGCACATTCCTTACCATTAACGAGTGGGGTTTCCAGTTCTCCTAGTTCGGTTTCAATGTGGGTGCCTTGTTTTTCGATTGCCGTAATGCCTTCCGGACGCAAAAATGGTTTTACTTTTGGGTAGATTTCTTTTAAGGTATCTACCTCTGCTTTGGTAACGGGCGCACCAGCTTCGCCTTCAATGCAACATGCCCCTTTGCAGGCGCTGAGGTTACAAACGAAGTCGTTTTTGATTATATCTTCAGATACTATTGTTTTGCCAAGTTGAAACATATTGCAAAGATAATTTGTTTCCTCATTTTCGACTAAGATATTTAAGGAATTATTAACCGTTATTTATGATGCTCTAACAGATATTAATAATTACTTTTGCGCCCTCAAAAAAAAGAGGATGGATTTTAATATAAAAGATATTGCATCTGCCACTATGGTACTTTTTGCCGTAATAGATATTATTGGCGGAATACCAATTGTTATAGGGCTTCGTGAAAAGGCTGGAAGCATTCATTCGGGAAGGGCTTCCATTATTGCAGGGATTGTGATGATTGTTTTTTTGATCATTGGAGAACAAATTCTGCGCCTTATTGGTATTGAGGTTAATGAATTTGCGGTTGCGGGAGCATTGATTCTATTTTTTATTGCCTTGGAAATGATTCTTGGGGTTACACTCTTTAAAGATGGCCCCGATGATCCTAAGATGGCATCGTACTTTCCTTTGGTTTTCCCATTACTGGCAGGGCCTGGTAGTTTAACTACTCTATTGTCGCTTAGAGCGGAATATTCGCTTGAAAATGTTATTGTTGCGGTAATCATAAACCTTATTATCATTTATGTAGTCCTTAAAACCTCTGGAAAATTGCAACGATTTTTAGGAACAAATGGAATTGCTGTAATAAAGAAAATATTTGGTGTAATTTTGTTGGCGATATCTGTAAAACTATTTACTTCAAATATCCAACTGTTGTTTAGTTAATTTGTGAAGTTGAAAGCTTATAGGTTTTAATCTTAATATATTTGTAGGCGTAGGATTTAAGAAGGGTTTATTTTCCATAACTAAATTGCTGCTTAATATATTGACATAAAGAATAGGAAAGATGAAAATACTAATTTACATTTTAATGGCGCTGGCTGCTGCACTTGTTGCTTTTAATACCACTAAGTTAAACTTTGACAACTTGCTTCAGGGCGAAAGTTCAATTGCTGCAGTATGTATATTGGCGGGACTTTGTGCGCTTCTTGCCTTAGGGATTCTGCTAATCTCTAAAAATATAGCCGCAAAGCAAAAAAAGTAGCCGCTCTAATTTTCTAAGGCTGGCGTGAGCGTCTCGCTCGCGTCTTCTCTGAATTTCAGGATATCAAAGTTTCTGCAGCGATCTTGTATTAAAAGCTAGAATGTAATTTTTCTATAAATTGTGTAAAACCATGAGAAGCAATCTCGCGGGAGCTGGGTACGCGAAAGGATTTGCGCTCCATCGAGGAAAGCTTGAACATTAACTTATATATTTTTTTCCATATTTTTAAACTTTAAAATATTATTGATATTTAGTGGAATGTTTGAGACTATTGGGGTCTTTTCGATAATGAACGCAGCTAAATATAAATTGCTTGCAATCAATGGCTTATTCGCGGAAAATTCACTTATGATATAAGGTTCATTCAAAGTAGCATATCCTAGTTTCAATTTGTCAAATGCCGTTACCTGCTTATTGTCATTAAAGACCCAATAATTATAATGATATGTTACTTTATTGTTTGAAATTTGATACACTTCCTTCCCTAAAGTGTTCCAAAGTAATTTTCTTAGGAAATAGATTCCACTTCCCCCAAAAATTAAAATTGTAATTACAAATCCAAAACCGATAGCTACTTTGTTCAGGAATAAAATGTAAATAGGAAAAGAAAAGCAAAATAATGACAATGTCGATAATATCAATAAAGATACTAAAGAAGGGTTTTTGCTGTTAATTATAACTTGTATTCTACAACCTTTACTATCAATAAAAACCTTACCTGTTCTTGCCATTTCTTTAGCATTATAAATTTTTGACCTCCCACTTTCTGGCCTCGCTAGTGCGCGTCCCGACAATTGTCGGGGGTATCGCGTACCCTGCAAATACTTATTCATAATACTGAGGAGTCACCCTGCAACTCTTGGAGTATCGTGAATATAGTTTGCTGCAAATTACGGCTTGTTATGATCCAGAATTTAAAGATAGTTGTTTTTTAGAATATCAAAGTTTCTGAAGCAATCTTGTGTTAAAAGCAAGGGTGAGTCAATAATATTTTCAACCTAAATTGTATAAAACCACGAGATACAATCTCGCAACAGCTGGTCATCAAAAGGATTCGCGCGTCAGCGAGGAAATGGCAAATCCGTTGGCGTGAGCGTCTCGCTCGCGTCTTCTCTGGGTGGTAGTCTTTCTAATCTTCGTCTAATTGATCGCCGGTCTCTAGCTCCATGACTTTTAGGAGCATAGCGTCGTTTTGGTTTAAGATTTTTTCATAGCTATTGATGCCGAAGAGTTGCTGGGCAATGTTTGCCTTGAGAATCTGTTTTAATTCAGCGGTATAGTCAGATAGGTCAATCTGGGCTTCGTTAAACTTGGCGTATTCAATAAATTCTTCTGCTAGCTTATCATCTATCTTGAAGTCGTTTCTAAACTCCTTTAATTTCATGCCATTGAACAGGGTTCTGTTTTTATCGAGGTATTCAAAGATAAAATAACTCATAAACCCATGTCTTGAAACATATTGCAGTGTTTCGTTTTCCATGCTGGTGTCTTTTGGCACAAAAACATCTGGAATAATACCCCCGCCACCGTAAACCACTTTTCCTTCTGGGGTTACATATTTTAAGGAATCTGCTACCTTTATGCTGTCTGCGTGAATCAACTCGCCATTTCGGTAGCGTTTTTCATAATCGCTGTAATAAGTGTCGTTCCCATTGCCATAAGGTCTTTGAATGGAACGCCCGGTTGGGGTGTAATATCGTGCTATTGTTAATCGTACCGCACTACCATCGCCTAGAGACATTTCGCGCTGTACCAGGCCTTTACCAAAAGAACGGCGACCAATAATAGTTCCTTTGTCGTTGTCTTGTAGCGCACCAGCAATAATTTCACTCGCCGATGCAGAGTTTTCATTGATCAATACATAGAGTTTTCCATGTTCAAAATCGCCTTTTCTGGTAGCGTATGATTTGTTGATATCGCCATTCTTGTTTTTAGTGATAAGCACCAACTTATCTTTTTCTAGAAATTCGTCAACCACGCGTTCGGCAGTAGAGATATAACCTCCGGGATTATCCCTAAGATCTAAAATTAGCTTGGTAACGTCTTGGTCTTGGAGTTTGTCTAATGCTTTTTTAAACTCCTTGTAGGTAGTCTCTGAGAATCGATTTAGCTTTATATATCCAAGATCATCTGATACCTTATAGGAGGCATCAACGCTAACAAGAGGCACTCGTTTTCGCTTTACGTTAATTTCTAGGGTTTTGGCTTCACTTGGGCGATAAACAGATAAGGCTACTTTACTATTTATTTCACCTTTTAAATACTTAGTAATGCTATCGCGTTCAACCAATTCGCCAAACAATTTCTTTCCATCGGCATAGGTGATTCTGTCCCCACCTTTTATTCCTGCTTTTTCCGCAGGGCCACCATCTATGGTACGAATAACGGCAATAGAGTCTTTGTAGATGTAAAAACTTACTCCAATACCCGTAAAGGCACCCCGCATATCATCGGCGGTATGGGCGTATTGGCTTTTTGGAATATAAACGGAATGTGGATCTAGGTTTTCAAGAATTCCATTTACCGTAACATCAACAATGCTATCGGTATTTACGTCGTCAACGTATTCGTAATCAATGTAATCTATTAGCCGGTTGAGCTTGTCTTTTTTAGAGCTGGTGGCAAATATCTTTTCCGTTTTGTCATTAAAGTTTAGCTTAGATCCAATAAAAACACCCACGGCCAGCGCCAGTCCAATCCATAGTGGCAGGTATTTTCTTTGTTTACCGCCCGTTGTTTCCGTGTTTTTTTCCATTATTCCAATTCCAAATCTGGAATGTGCTCAATGCTTACCCCAGCCTTTTTCAGAAAAGCAATGCCTGCATTATCTTTATATTCCCTTAAATAAACAATGCGTTTAATGCCGGCTTGGTGTACCAGTTTGCTACATTCTTTACAGGGCGACATGGTAATGTAAAGCGTTGCATCTTGGCAGGATTGGGTAGAGGATGCAACTTTTAAGATTGCGTTTGCTTCGGCGTGGAGCACATACCATTTTGTAGCGCCGTCATTGTCTTCGCATATATTTTCAAAACCTGTAGGCGTACCGTTGTAGCCATCGCTGATTATCATTTTATCCTTTACAATAATGGCGCCTACTTGTCTTCGTTTGCAATAAGACAATTTTCCCCATTCTCTTGCCATTCTAAGATAGGCAATGTCGTATTTGCGTTGTTTGTTGAGGTTCATCTTGATATATACTTTGCGAAATTAATGTGAAGTTAGACTTCTGCCAAAAAAATCCTTGTTAACTATTTGCCAAATGAATGCGTTTCTTTTTAAACTTCAAAATCTATGTAAATAACCATTAGTGTCCGACAAAGATGTACGACCGCTTCGCTAAATGACTAACGACGTACGACTAGAATTGTAAAGTCTTGATAATTAGGTTAATTCCGTTACACATATTTTTAAAATGTTTATCCTTTATTGGAATCTCAATAGCAAGGTGTTATATTTTAATATTATTCTAAAAGCTTACTATTGTTGAAACAAGTGGTTTTTTAATTATTTTAATCGGACACTACTAATAAATAACGGTATAGCTGTGGCTGTAATTATTTATAAGTGATTATATTCCAGAAAGCTGAATTAAAAAATCCAATTTTCAATGAGCATGGGGATTGTCATTCCAATGACTAGAGAAGAAACAACTAAAATCCAATCTCTTTTCTTAAACCCGAATACACGTTGAAATATAAAGGCAGTTATTAAAAATACAAGCACCACAATAAGCTGTGAGGCTTCGATGCCTAAAGCGAATTCTAGCAATGGTAAAATTTCATTTCCGCTGTCTAAGGCGTTGAAAAATGAGGCAAAACCCATTCCATGAATCAGTCCAAAGAAAATAGTGACAATATAATACACGCCAATTTTCTGGGTTTGTTTCTTCTTGTTGGCACCAAAAATATTGATAAGCGCCGTTATTAAAATGGTAATGGGGATTAAAAACTCAATTAAACTTGAGGAAACGCTTACCACATTGTAATTGGACAAGATTAAGGATAAGGTATGGCCAATTGTAAATAGGGTAACAAGAATCAAAATCCTTTTCCAAGACGAAAAATTATAAGCAGCGCATAACACTATTAAAAACAGAATGTGATCGTAGGCTTTCCAGTCTAGCACATGTTCAAGACCGAGATTAAAATACAGCCAGAAATCGGACATTTAGGAGGAGTTATGATGATTTCTCCAAATATAGTGATTGTAGAGAAAACCTCAATAGTATTTACAGTTCAAAATTAATTTAGCATTGCTCGGGATATTTTATAATTATAAACAAATATTTTTAAAGTAATTAATTATGAGTTTTACATTCAGTTTTGTTTTAAAACGAGAATACGTATGCTGTTTTGGTAGAATGTTTGTGAAATATTTAAATACTTTGACAAAACGGCCAAGTCTTAAAGCTATTGGCATAACATATTCGAAGTAAGGCATTTGTTAGCACAATAATTTATAGATAGATTTGTCGAAAATCCCTAAAATTTAATGATGAAAAAATTACAAACCTTTTTAGTATTACTTCTAGTATCAGTAACTGTTGCTGAAGCTCAAACTTACCCCACAACGTTATGGAGTGATGTTGCTGACACAAGTTGGTACAATGCCAACCAAGATGAATTTACCATTTCCACGGCCGAAGAATTTGCCGGTGTTGCACAGTTAGTTGCAGATGGAAATACATTTGAAAACAAAACAATTACTATTGGTGCTGCCATAGACCTAGATGGAAATCTATGGACGCCAATTGGAGCTTATCCAGAACTTTTCGCAGGGGAGGTTGAAGGAAATAACCATACAATAAGCAACTTATGGATCAATCTTCCAGATGCTGATTTTGCTGGCCTTTTTGGCTACACCCAAGCTGCATCTTTTAGTGATATCCATTTGGATACCGTAAATATTATAGGCTTTGATAGTGTTGGAAGCTTGGTAGCAAACCTTTTTGATAATGGTTCTATCGAAGACTGTAGTGCTATAAATATAGCAGTAACCGGAAATAATAATACGGGTGGTCTTGTAGGTGGAATTGTGCAAAACTCCGTTGTTTCTAACAGCCATGCTAATGGCGACGTTGTTGGAGAGACTCAAGTGGGCGGTTTAGCCGGTTCTGGATTTTCGAATGCTGAAATTGAAGAGTGTTATTCTGAAGGAACCGTTTCAGCCACCTTTTTGGTGGGCGGTCTTGTTGGCGGTTTTCCGTTTGCGTTTTCAGGAACAAGTACGGTTGAAGACAGTTACAGTCGTTCAACAGTAACAGCAGCAAATGAGCGCGCAGGTGGTCTTATTGGCGGTGCCGATAACGGACTTCATGTGGAAGATTCGTATTCAACTGGATCTGCAACGGCTCTTGATTTTGCTGGTGGTGTAATTGGTTTCTGGGGAAATATTACTATGGAAAACATGTATTTTGATACAGAATCTTCTGGTATGACCGAAGGCGTAGGTGGTTTTGGAGGTGCTCCAATTACCCCAGATATTACTGAGAAAACAACAGCTGAAATGAAAACCTCTGAAATGGTAGATTTGCTTAATGCTGATTCTCCAGACGGTCCGTGGTCAATAGACCCTAACACAAACGATGGTTACCCAATTTTGAATTTTGTTTTGGGAACTCAAGAAAACAGTTTTGATGCTACTTCGGTAAAAGTTTACCCAACGGTATTTAACACAGAATTTACGGTTTCTTCAAGCATGCAATTGAATGCTTATAGAATTTATAGCCTATCAGGAGCACTTATTGCCTCAGGTTCGCTAGATGGAAATACCACAACGGTTTCGGCAACTAGTCTTTCAACTGGCGTATATATCTTAAAGATTCGCGGGGCGGAAGGAATGATTTCAAAAAGAATCATTAAAAAGTAAATTATTTGAAGCTTTAAAACTTCACTATTTAAATTTCAAAAAAAATCCCTAGAGCCTTCTGGGGATTTTTTTATGGATTGTGAATAGACTTAATAAAGTGGAGTTGCGATAGTTATTCAGATTGTATTAAATAATCACACGCACTTCGCCCAATTGCTGAATTTTATACGGGAAATCTTCGCCAGGCGCACCGATAAACATAAAATTGATGGGAATTCCCCAGCGTTTTGAAAGCTCCTTGATTTTTTCGGGCCCAAATTCGCCAGTTTCCTTTATAAATTGAATATTGATATTGGGATAAGCGCGATTCAGCACTTTTATGTCAGATTCTAAGTTTGGTGCTACGTGATTCCCATCCTTGATTACCGCAACAATTTTTAAGTTCTTGGTGGGTTCGTTCGCTTTAATATAGAGCATAACCCTGTTTAGGGTTTCCACATTGTCGTTATTGGTAAAGAAAATAAAACTGCGGCTGGTTATGGCATTCAGCTTTTCTTTTGTAACCCGATTCCACGTTTTAAAGAACGGGCTGTCGTCTGGGGCTATATAGTCTATAAAAAGCAATGACAACTTGAGGATACGTTTGTGGTACAACATAAAAAACACTACCAAAAGCGTAGGTATTAAATATTCAAAAAAGGTAATCAGAAACTTAGGGTTCAGTAAAATGTTTCCTACCAAGGCAGCGATTACGGCTGCAATTGCAACAATAACGCCTAAATAAGTGGCGCGTTCTGGTCTGGGTAGTTGTTTTCGGTTTAGCTTCAACAGCAAGTTACCAATTCCAAAGAGTGCCATTACAGTTAAAAAAGCAATGGTATAGACTCCTGCCAGCGCGGGCAGATCGCCATGGGTTACAAGCAAGATAGAAGTGCACAATACAAAAAATAAAATATAGATAAAATAAGGACTCTTTCTCTTGTTTCGCTTTAAAAGAAAACTAGGAAGAATACGATCAAGGGCCATACGCTCCATTAGCCCGCCAACACCTACAAACGAAGTAAGAACGGCGCCGCTAAGTACCAAAGCTGCATCAATACCTATTAGCGTGGCGAGCCAATTTCCGCCCGATGTTTCGCCTAAAAAAGAAAGTAGGGCATCTTGATTATTGTTGATCAATTCCTGCGGAAGTAACCCCAATGCCAAAAACGCTATCAGCGGATTGAAAACACTCACAACAATCCACATATTTCGCAAGGTTTTTGGAAAAACGCCTGGCTTTTGTTCTTCCACATAATTAGCAGAGCTTTCAAAACCACTTATACCGAGCATAGCGGCAGAAAAACCCAAGAATAGCGCTGTGGTTATGCTACCCCCAACAGGCATTTTAAAGTTTGCAAGTAGCGTTTCAAAACCATTGCTAAAGAAAAAATAGATACAGAATCCACACAACAGGGTTAAGGAGAATAGATGGAAAAGAAAAATAGCAATAGCCACTTTTGAAGATTCCCCAATGCCGAGTATTACCAAGCCCATAAAGAACAATAAGAGCCCGATGGTTACTGGAAAAACAGGTATTGCTTCCCATACGCTATGTGCGTATTTTACGGCTTCGCTGCCAGAAAGCACGGCGGTCGCCATATAGGAAAGTACGGTTAAAGCAGCGGCAACGGAGGCTGTAGATTTTTTGGTGGTATTTAAAAGTGCGTTGTAAGCACCGCCGTTTAATGGCAGTGCGCCAACTACTTCGCCATATATTCTTCGAAATAAAAATAAGACAACGGCAACTATTAAAAGCGAAATCCAAGCGTATTGTCCTGCATAAAAAATGGCCAATGCCGAAACGTATAAACAAGAAGAACTTATGTCGTTCCCACAAATGGCAGTAGCTTCCAGTTGATTTAGTTTTTTCGGCATGTGTTTAAAGTTGAGGTACTTAAAGGTAGTAATACCATGTTTTTCATTTAAAAAGACTATGTTAAAATTTCGAAAACTACGATTACCACTTTGTTTAGGTTGATGAATTAAATTTCCGTAATCAATAAGCAGGACGAATAATGTTGTCTATTTTTGACCCTTTTTGTGAATTAACCGCAACTGGCATCTAATTATCGTGGTTTTATCAGGTAATGATTTTGGGTGATAGTTAGCAAATAGAAGAACCAAAAATATTGGAGCGAGCAAGTATTATAATTTTATTCCTTTCCCTTTATTTAATTGCAATAATTGGGGTAGGAATTTGGAATAGAAAGAGTGAAACCAGCGAAGATTATTTTTTGGCTTCTCGTAAGTTGCCCGCTTGGCTGTTGGCTATAACTTTTGTCGCTTCTTGGTGGGGTGGGGGTTCGGCTATAGATCTAGTGGATCACGCTCATAAAAACGGGCTAAACTCATTTTGGATTTATGGGGTTCCGGTGCTTATTGCTACGGCTTTAATGTATCTTTTTGCAAAAGGTATAAGGAATGTAGGCACTATCTCGCAGCCGCAGTTAATGGAGCAACGCTATAATAGTACGGTTTCACTTTTGCTGACCGTCTTTATTATAATTTTTATGGTTATCGCTGCCGCCGTACAAGTTATCGTGGTTGGGAAGTTCTTTAATGCCTTTTTTGATATGAGCTATCAAACAGGAGCTACTTTGGGAGCGCTTATAGTCTTGATATATTCACTCTTTGGTGGGTTTAAAGGCGTGGTACTCACAGATTTCCTGCAATTCCTGTTTTTTCTTTTTACTGTTATATTTCTGTTTTATGTTACTTATGATCAATCGGGAGGGATTGCGGCGGTAACAGCCACAGCAATTGAAAACGAAAAACTTGGTTATACCTCCTTTTTTAACAATGTGGCAGATAACCTGGCCTATGTGATAACTTTTGGTACTTCATGGATGATTCAGGCGAATATCTGGCAACGTATTTCTGCAGCCAAAAAAGCTACAGATGCCAAAAAAATGATGCTGTTGAGTTTCTTCGCCTTTATTCCACTTTATTTAATGGTTACCTATACCGGAATGTTTTCTTCCGTAATTTACGATGTGGTGCCAGAAACGGGCATAATTCCAGATTTAATTAGCAATATTCCCAACCCCATTTTAAGTTCGCTTCTGTTTGTTGGCTTATGCGCCGCGATTATGTCAACTATGGATTCACTAATAAACACAGGAGCGCTTTCCTTAACCGTAGATGTTTATCAAAAATACATTAACCCCAACCTAAGTTCGCGGCACAGCGTGGTGGTTGGTAGGCTTTCAACATTTATTATGTGTGCGCTTTCGTTGGTTATCGCGTTAAAAATTCAATCGGTTTTAACCATTTCGTGGATAGGGTCTGATTTTTTAACCAGCGGTGCCTTTATTCCGTTGGTATTTGGGTTTTTATGGGTGAGAGGGACGTCTAAAGCCGCTACTATCTCTATGTTGTTTGGGTTAGTTTTCTCTACTTATAATCTTTTGGTAGCGCTGGGAGTAGATCTTCCAATTGCTTGGGAAATAGCTTCCGTACAACAAGCTTTAATAGGAATTTCCATATCACTTGGTCTTTATGTGGGGGTAAGCTTACTGACTAAGTCCGATACGGAGAAAAGTAGAAGATTTATTCGGAAGGCGAATATTTTGAATCGATGATTAGATCTAAACAATTCCTACTTTAAAAGAAAAAGCCTCAACGTTTAAGTTAAGGCTTTCTGCTGTACTCGAGGCGGGACTTGAACCCGCACGTCCGAAGACATTGGATTTTGAATCCAACGTGTCTACCAATTCCACCACTCGAGCTTATTAGTATTTTATTTTTAACTCTAGTTAGTCTACCATTCCGATAGCTATCGGAACCACCACTCGAGCAAATTAGGACGGCAAAAATAAACAATTAATTGTAAAGTATTCAAAATTTATCTAGAGTATTTTGGGTAATTTTAAAATAAATTTTCGGATTGATTCTTTGGAGAGTAATTTGGAAAAAATGAAGAAGCCATACATTTATATGGTTCTGAATTCTGCGTCCGGTTGTCTTCGGTTATATTAATATTCCCTTCTAATAGTGTCCGATTAAAGAAATAAAAATAGTCGTGTCCGACTAAGATATAAGACTGCGCTGAAAGACATAAGACTTGCTTTTTAATAGCTTGAAAACTAGATAAAATTGATTAAACATACTTTTTAATTGATAAATTTTGATGCTAAGTATAACAGCATGGTGTCATTAAATAAAAAATATTCTAATTGCCTATTATCTGTGACTCAACAAATTTTCTCACTCTTTTAATCGGACACTAATGAAATAAAAACCTAATTGCTTCAATAATAGTTCATTTTCAGGGTGTTTTTAAAAAGGAAAGCTTGCTTTTGAAACCTTAATTAAAAATGACCATTTCAAAGTACATGAAATGGAGGTAACCTAATTATTAGATTATTGCAATTCTAGTCGTACGTCTTAATATTCTCTTCTTATTAAGAATGATTATTTCCAAATCACTACCGATTAATTTTTACCTTTGTAGCCTAATCAAATAAACAGACCATGCCAACCATCGCACCAGACCCGAAAATTTTTGCTTGTAAACAAAGTGAAGCTCTTGCTACAGATATAGCCAAAGCTTTTGGAATACCCTTGGGTAAAGTAATAACCTCTCATTATAGCGATGGCGAATTTCAGCCTTCTTTTGAAGAATCAGTACGAGGTGCACGTGTTTTTTTAATTGGATCAACATTTCCCAATAGCGACCATTTAATGGAGCTTTTGTTGATGATTGATGCCGCAAAACGCTCTTCTGCCCGCCATATTACTGCTGTACTGCCTTATTTTGGTTGGGCAAGACAGGACCGTAAAGATAAACCCCGTGTTCCTATTGCTGCAAAATTAGTAGCTAAAATGCTTGAAACTGCGGGTGCTACGCGTATTATTACCATGGATTTGCACGCAGACCAAATTCAAGGATTTTTTGAAAAACCGGTTGACCACCTTTTTGGTTCTACCATATTTTTGCCTTATGTAAAAAGTCTAAAACTAGACAACCTTACAATCGCTTCGCCAGATATGGGTGGTTCTAAACGCGCTTATGCCTATTCCAAATTTTTGGAAAGCGATGTGGTAATTTGCTACAAGCAACGTGAAAAGGCCAATGTAATATCCTATATGGAATTGATTGGGGAAGTAAAGGGGAAGAACGTGGTTTTGGTCGATGATATGGTAGATACTGCCGGGACACTGACTACAGCTGCCGATTTAATGATGGAGCGCGGCGCATTAAGCGTTCGTGCGGTCTGTACGCATCCATTACTTTCTGGAAACGCCTATGAGCGAATAGAAAAATCGCAAATGGTTGAATTGATTGTTTCAGATTCTATCCCTACAAAGCCCCATAAAAAAATTAGAGTGATAAGTTGTGCAGAGCTATTTGCCGATGTTATGCTAAGCGTAAATGCAAACAAATCTATAAGTGGCAAGTTTTTAATGTAATGTTTTCGCTTTCTATATAAGGGGGCGATAACTAGCTTTTTATTTCAGCTAAATTATTGGCCTACTTTAATTTGGACTTAGTCTTTAGTCTAACGTCTTGCTTCCTATTTCTTTTTCAAAAATATTAAAAGCAAAAAATTGTATTTCAAAAATAAAATCTATCTTTGCACTCCTTAAAAAACAGCTTTTTAGGGAATTTTTACTAATATAATTTTATAGAAAAATGAAATCCATTACAATTAAAGGATCACAAAGAGAAAGCGTGGGCAAAAAAGCAACAAAAGCCTTGCGTAATGCTGATATGGTTCCTTGCGTAGTTTACGGCGGGGATGAGACTATCAGTTTTGCAGCAGAAGAGATTGCATTTAAAGACTTGATTTACACTCCAAACGTACACACCGTTGTAATTGATATGGGCGATACGCATGTGAAAGCTGTTCTTCAAGATATTCAATTTCACCCAGTTACGGATCGTATTCTTCACATTGATTTTTACCAAATTTTTGATGATAAGGAAGTTTCTATGGAGGTTCCAGTTCGTATTACCGGTAATGCCGTTGGTGTTAAAAATGGAGGTGTATTACGTATTGTTTCCCGTAAGCTTCGTGTGAAAGCAATTCCAGATAATCTTCCAGATTTTATTGAGGCAGATATCTCAAAGATGAAAATTGGCGATAACATTGATGTTAGCACGATGAATCAAGATGGTTTCATTATTCAACATTCAGACGATACGGTAATATGTCAAGTTAGAACTTCTCGTACTGCAATTGTTGATGAAGTTGATGAAGATGAAGAAGGCGAATCAGCCGAAGGAGAAGAAGCTCCAGGTGCAGATGCAGATGACGCAGCAGCAAAGGAATAACTCTTTTTAAAAGATAAGTGAAAAGCATCCTGTTAAATCAGGGTGCTTTTTTTATTTTTACCACGTACAAGATTTAAGATTGAAGGTTGATGCCAATTACAGGTAAAAAAGATTATGCTGTCATTTTTAAGAAAATTGTTTTCAGCAAAAGCTGACCAAATTAGTTTAGAGGAAGATCCAATGAAAAAATTTCTTATTGTAGGCTTAGGAAATATAGGTCCTAAATATGCAAACACGCGCCATAACATCGGTTTTAAAATTCTTGATTTCTATGCCGAAAAAAACGAATTAGTCTGGGAAACTGCAAAATTGGGCGATATTACCACCCATAAGGTAAAAGGAAGGACTTTTATTTTTCTAAAACCAAGTACGTTTATGAATTTAAGTGGAAAAGCTGTAAATTATTGGCTTGAAAAGGCGAAAGTTCCTATAGAAAATATGTTGGTAATAACAGACGATTTAAACCTGGCCTTTGGAACCATCCGCATTAAAGCAAAAGGTAGCGATGGAGGCCATAATGGGCTAAAAGATATTCAGAATACACTGCAAACTGCAAAGTACAATCGTTTTCGGTTTGGCATTAGTGATGCTTTTTCAAAAGGAAGACAAGTAGATTATGTTTTAGGAGAATGGGAAGCAGAGGAAGAAAAACAACTGCCCGAACGTTTGGAAGTGAGCTGCAATATTATCGAATCTTTTGCTCTTGCGGGAATGAACATAACAATGAACACGTTTAACGGAAAATAATTTTGAAAAAGTATTCTTCGGCCTCCGCTTATAAAAATGACCGTCAAAGTGTTGTTACCATTGGCACCTTTGATGGCGTACACCTAGGCCATAAAGCTATTTTAAAGCGTTTGGTAGAAACGGCTAAAAAAGATAATCTAGATTCGGTTGTACTTACTTTTTTTCCGCACCCTAGAATGGTGCTTCAGCAAAATTCCGATATCAAACTTATAAACACGATAGATGAACGCAGTCAACTGCTAGAAGAAACAGGGCTTGATAATTTGGTGGTACATCCGTTTACCTATGCTTTTTCAAGATTGACGGCTTTACAATATGTACGCGATATTTTGGTAAACAGCCTAAAAGCTAAAAAAATAATTATTGGCTATGACCATCGCTTTGGAAGAAATAGAACGGCCGATATCGAGGATTTAAAGGAATTTGGAAAAACCTATGATTTTGAAGTCGAAGAAATTTCGGCAAAGGAATTAGATGATGTCGCAATCAGCTCTACTAAGGTTCGCAAAGCATTAAACAGCGGAAATATTGAAGCCGCAAATAACTTTCTTGGGTATAATTTTATGATTTCTGGCGAAGTGGTAAAAGGAAAAGCCATTGGCCGAACCATTAATTACCCCACGGCAAATCTTAAGTTGAAAGCTGAGTATAAGCTCGTTCCCAAAAATGGAGTTTATATTGTGCAAACGCATATCAACAATAAAAAGTACTTCGGGATTACCAGTATTGGAACCAATCCTACCGTTGGCGGTACAGAAAAAACGATTGAAACCCATTTTTTAGATTTCGATAAAGATTTATACGGTACCGAAATTACCATTGAATTTCTAAAGTTTATTCGCGATGAGGCTAACTTTGAATCACTAGAAATCTTGCGCAAAGCAATTGAAAACGATGAGCATTTTGCCAAACAGTATATAAAGAAAGGTGAATAAATTTCTATTTAAACAGATAGATAATACAGGATTAGTTCTTTTTAGGGCAGTCTTTGGCCTTTTGATTGCTACCGAAGCAATTGGTGCCATTTTTACGGGTTGGGTACGGCGTACCTTGGTGGAGCCGCCATTTACATTTAACTTTATTGGCTTCGATTTTCTGCAATACCTCCAGGGCGATTTAATGTATTACTATTTTATAGTAATGGGGGTTTTCGGCATTTTCGTGATGCTGGGCTATAAATACCGCTTTAGTATGATTGCCTATGCAATACTTTGGACCGGTGTTTATTTAATGCAAAAATCCAACTACAACAACCATTATTACCTAATGATGCTATTGTGCTGGATAATGGCCTTCTTGCCTGCAAATAGGTGGTTTTCATTAGATGCGAAAATAAATCCTGAAATGAAAAGTTCGGCAATGCCCAGATGGGTGCTGCTAATTTTAATTCTGCAAGTTTGGATTGTTTACACCTTTGCTGCCGTAGCCAAACTTTATCCAGATTGGCTCGATGCTTCCATGGCTAAACTGTTGATGAGCGGTAAAAGTAATTATTGGTTGGTTGGCGATGTTTTGCAGGAAAATTGGGTGCATTGGACGATAGCCTATACCGGTATTTTTTTCGACCTGCTCATAGTGCCACTACTGTTGTGGAAGCGCACGCGAATGTGGGGTTTTGTTATTTCAGTATTCTTCCACCTTTTTAACTCGGTTATTTTTCAGATTGGCATTTTTCCATATATGTCCATTGCCTTCGCCTTGTTTTTCTTTTCTTCGGAAACCCTACAAAAGCGTTTTCTTCCGAAGAAAAAATTATATACCGGAAACGAGCTAATCGTACCAAAACATAAAGGTTTGATTGTTGGTGTGTTTTCAATCTATTTTTTATTTCAGCTCGGCCTTCCCTTGCGGCATTGGTTTTTTAAAGATGATGTGTTGTGGACCGAAGAAGGTCACCGGCTTAGTTGGCGGATGATGCTACGTTCAAAAAGCGGCACCTTGCGAGTTTATGTGGCCGATAAAAACACGGAAGAAAAGAAGCTTTACGGTTATCACAAACTCCTTGGCCCCAAACAACAAACTTCAGTAACTACAAAGCCAGATATAATGTGGCAATTGGCACAAAAGATAAAAAAGGTAGAAGCCGAAAAAGGAAGAGACGTCGCTGTTTATATGGAAGCTAGAGTTAGAGTGAATTACGGAAATTTCCATCCTTTTACTGACCCCAATATAGATATAGCGGCTGAAGAATGGCACCCGTTTAAACATACCGACTGGATACTACCTTCGCCCGAGGGTTTTGCCGATAGCGCAAAATAGTAGCTTACTGTAAAGCTTCGCAAAAACTTCAATACCTCTTTCCTGCGAATATTTGAGCTTCTAAAAAGCTAAAAGAAAAATAAATGAACTTTATCTATAAAATAAGACCCTAAGGTTTTGAAAACCATTTGGGTCTTGCGTAACTTAGCGGCTTTAAAAATTTAGAATATGCTACAAGTAACCAACATTCGCGAAAACAAGGAAAAATATGTAAAAGCACTTGCCAAACGTGGTATTGATGCGGCTTCCTCTTTAGAAGAAGTTTTAACTTTAGATGAAGAACGTCGCGGTCTGCAAGGACAGCTGGATGAGGTTTTGGCAAAAAGTAATTCCTATTCAAAAGAAATTGGGAAGCTTTTTAAAAGTGGGGAAGTAGAAAAAGCCAATACATTAAAATCAGAAACAGTTGCTTTAAAGGAGACTTCAAAGCAATTGAATGAGAAAATGATGGCCGCCGCCGAAAAACTTCAAGAGTTGCTTTATACGCTTCCAAACATCCCGAATGACTTAGTGCCTGCCGGAACCGATGAAAACGATAACGAAGAAATTTTTTCGGAAGGAGATGTGCCCAAGCTTTTTGATGGCGCCCTACCGCACTGGGAGCTTGCAAAAAAGTACGATCTAATTGATTTTGAACTAGGGGTAAAAATTACCGGAGCCGGTTTTCCGGTTTTTAAAGGAAAAGGAGCGCGTTTACAACGTGCCTTGATTGCATACTTTTTAGATAAAAACACAACAGCTGGTTATACCGAAGTGCAAGTGCCGTTAATGGTTAACGAGGCTTCGGGCTATGGAACCGGACAGTTGCCAGATAAAGAAGGCCAGATGTACCATGTTGGGGTTGATGATTTATATTTAATCCCTACATCAGAGGTGCCTATAACCAATATGTATCGCGGTGATTTACTAAATAAGGTCGATTTGCCCATTTCTTGCACCAGTTACACACCGTGTTTCCGTCGTGAAGCGGGGAGCTATGGTGCCCATGTGCGCGGATTGAACCGTTTGCATCAATTTGATAAAGTTGAGTTGGTTCGTATTGAGCATCCCGATAATTCCTATGCTGCTTTAGATGGAATGGTAGCCCATGTAAAAGATATACTGCAAGAGTTAAAATTACCGTATAGAATCCTTCGCCTCTGTGGTGGTGATCTAGGTTTTACATCTGCCCTTACTTATGATTTTGAAGTGTTTTCAACAGCACAGGATCGCTGGTTGGAAATTTCTTCAGTTTCAAACTTTGAAACATTTCAGGCTAATCGTCTAAAGTTGCGTTTTAAAGATACCGACGGAAAAAATAAACTGGTACATACGCTTAACGGAAGTTCTTTGGCCTTGCCACGAGTTTTGGCTGGAATTCTTGAAAACTACCAAACTGAAGACGGTATAAAAATCCCAGAAGTTTTGGTACCGTATTGCGGCTTCGATTTTATAGGTTAGAAATTTTCGATACGAATACACGAAATATTTTTAACGTAGGCGCGCCAATTATCGAGCACCTACGTTTTCGGAATAATAGGCAAAGTAAAACTAAACCCCCAAAGCTCTCGAGAGCTTTGGGGGTTTAGTTTTATAGGCATTAATTTCTGATGTGAATATTTAGCTATTTTTTTAGCTTTAATTACACTTTTTTATAACTGGTGTAATACTCTTCCATCAAATTCATCAAGGCTTTTACCAGGTCTTTGGTCTCTAGTAGGAGGCTAAAATACAGCGTGGTGTTTTTAGGGCTTGACTCCTCTGTTCTGGTTCTAGCAATTTGCTTTTCAATTTTGTTGGAAAGAATGGCAAATATCTCCTCTTTTTTATCGAGTACATTTACGATCTTTTCAAATTCCTTCTCGTCAAAAATAGTTTCAATTTCATTTAGAACCTCCTCTAAATGCTGGTCAATTTCCTGAAGGTCTTTTATTTGGTTAAAGCGAAGTGCTTTATGGTTGTTGTTAACGTGCTTATAACTAGCTTTTGAAATAAACTCTAAAGACTGGACTACATCGGTCAACAACCCAAGTACGATAATGTAAAAGTTACTTCCGCGAACACTGGTATCATCCAGATTTTTTATGAAATAGAAAATATTATCCCGAAGCTCATCAACTTCATCAGTCAGTTTTTTCACTCCTTTCTTGCTCTTCTTAAGCTTTTTGGTGTCTTGTTTTGCAAGGCCACGGAGCATATCGGTATAAATTTTATTAGAGCGGGAAACTACGTTACTAATGTTATCGGAACTTTCTTGAATAATTCCCTGAACGGTCTTACTTTCAGTCTTTTTTAAGCCTGTTTTATTGAATTTTAATTTTATTTTCTTTTTATGCGAAAGATAATTACGAACCAATAATAATATAGCAAGCAAGAGCAAGACGGCAATCATTGCACCTTTTCCTATAAAAATTAAGTAAGTTAATGTTCCTGCTGCGGTAAAGGCGACAAAAGCGGTAAAGAACCAGCCTCCAATAACGTTTAGAACTCCAGCTACACGATATACGGCACTTTCACGACCCCAGGCTCTATCTGCTAAAGAAGTACCCATGGCCACCATAAAGGTTACATAAGTAGTTGAAAGTGGCAGTTTCATTGATGTTGCCGTTGCAATTAAAATTCCTGCTACCACTAGGTTTACAGATGCCCTTATCATATCAAAGGCAGGCACTTCGTAGGTTTTGTGCTTTGGTAGGTCGATTACGGGCTTTTCAAAGCGCTTGTCTATTTTCTGCTGTAGCGACTTGGGAAGAATTTGATCAAACATAAACGCCATTCTAGTACTTGATTTTACCAAGATTCTAGAAATCATGTTCGGATTGAATTTTTCATGGCCTTCACCTTGTCTGGCCAAGTCTATTTCGGTATCTGAAACTGTTCTTGCCTTTTTAGAAAACCATAAGGTCAATACCATTATGGCACCTGCTATAAACAGTAAAATTGGTTCAGCTGGCACTGCTTTTTCAAGGCTGGTCATAGCATAAGAAGAAGCGGCAACGCCTGAAGCTGACCAGTCTATATAACTGTGATAGGCTGCCATTGGTACTCCAATAAAGTTTACCAAGTCGTTTCCTGCGAAAGCTAGTGCAAGGCTAAAACTACCCACTGCAATTACAATAATTAGAATACTCTTTTTAAAGATTATCATAAATAATTGCGAAAAAACGGTCCAGATTACAAAGCTAACGCCTATAATTAGTACGGTATTGGCTTCAACTACATCTTTAAAACTAGCGTAGAATGGCGTGCTTTTTAAACCCTTCATAAAAATGAAATAGCTAATTGCCGTTAGCGCTACTCCACCGAAGATAGCACCAAAATATTTCATCTTTTTTTCAATATGAAATGTAAAAATGAGCCGTGAGAGATATTGTACAATGGCTCCTACGGTAAAAGCTATTACCACGGAGAGCACAATACCAATTATAATCTGTATGGCTTTTTCGGTGTTTATGTATGTGGAAAGTGCTGAAATTGTTTCGGCTTCATTATGCCCTATTTTAATAAGTGCCATAATAACCGCCGCTCCTAAAAGTTCGAATACAATGGAAACCGTGGTTGAGGTTGGCAGGCCAATTGAATTGAAAAAATCTAACAGTAAGATATCGGTAATCATTACTGCCATAAAAATGATCATTATTTCGTCAAAGTAGAATTCCCCCGGGACAAAGATTCCTTTTCGGGCTACCTCCATCATTCCGCTAGAAAAGACGGCTCCAATAAAAATCCCCAAACTGGCAATAATCAATATTCCTTTAAACGGAATAGCTTTTGAGCCAATGGCTGAGTTTAGAAAATTCACGGCGTCGTTGCTTACACCTACAACCAAATCTGCTATGGCCAAGACCACTAGCGCAACTATCATTAATAAGTAAAGGTTTTCCATTTGTACCTAAATTAAATTATTGCAAATTTCTTTTATTCAATTAAACTGATTGTTACCAAATTGTTAACTATACTGTTTTAAAAATCTATTTGAATTCGTCCTTGTAAAATATTGGCATTTCCTTGATTATCAGTATTTGCCCAAACATGGTTTATCATTAATTTGGTTACAGGATTGATATACCAGTTTAAGCCTAAGGTAATATCGGTTTGTTTTCCGCCCGCAATATACGCGTCGGTTAAATTTGTGTTTGAATAACGAAAGGCAATTTCCCAAGCGCCAGCGCCTCTATCCTTTTTATTGAAGTTTTTCTTAGGCTTTACACGCCCAAATCCATCATAGGAGCCTTTGTAGTTTTTGCTTTCTCCAGTTATGAAATAGCTAATTTCTCCGTAATAGTTTGAAAAATTTAGATTTTGGAGGTGTGTCTCTACACTAGCATTTAAATATTCGCCCTGAAATGAGAACGGCCCATGGAGATATGCTGCTTCAAGATTAATTAAATTGATGGCGTCAACATTTTCAAGCGTTCCTGTACTGATATATTTTGGAGCAAGATGCGCTCCAGGTCTTGCAGCAACTTGGTATTCCTTACTTTCGGGTTTTCGGTAGCTATACCCTATACCCAGATGTAAGAGCTTGTTTTTTTGGTTGTTTCTAATCGCCAGACCCGTAAGCCTTCCAGTTATGATATAACCATCGTCAGCAAAGGCATCATCGCTGTTGTTGTTGGCATTTCTAAAAGTGCTAAGCTGGGCAGAAAGACGCTTGTCTAAAAAGTTATTAGACACCATAATTCCGTTATTTCGTGATTGTGCAAAGGCAGTGTTTTGGGCAGGTTCCATAAACGTTGTAAACTTGCTGCTAGTTACGGAGGAAAGGCGAAAGGGCTCCTTAAAGTGCCCAATTTGTAAATTTCCAACTATGGGAATATTGCTAAACCCAATGTAAACATCTTTTATTGAAACTTCATCACCCGCAAAATCTACTTGAAATTTAAAATGTGTATTCTCGTAAATATCACCAGAGAAAAATAAGCGTGCGCGTCTAATTTCTGTACCGCTTTTTGAAACTAAAGGGCCAAAGTTTTCTGAAAGTGCATCGTTCTGAAATAGATAGGCATGGTCTACCATTATGCGTCCGCCAAACTTTAAGGCAAACTGATTGTCTTGACTAGTGAGTTTAAAACCGTTGTCCCATTTAAATGAAAATGGGTTAGTTGTATTTTCTTGTGAAAACATAACTGTACAGCAAAACATCAAGACGCTAATTGGCAAGCACCTGTAGAACATTTAAAAATCGATTTTTAGTTTTTGTCACTGTAAAGAACTGATTTTAATGTTACCTAAACGTTAAGAATGGGAATTATTTAAAGATTTTACGCAAAAAAGGCCTCATCGTTAAATGAAGCCTCGGTTTAAAATCTAGTCGACAAAAACTAAACGATTTTAAAATTGCTTTAAAAGCTGAATCAAAGAAACAAACTAATTTTTTCTTTTTCTTAAACTCGTTATTACTAAAAGGTTAAATCGGAATTTTCTGGTATGCTCAGGAATAGCTATAAATTTTCACAGAATAAAAAACCCAGAATTCTAAAGAAAACTGGGTTTTTAGGTTTGCTAATTCAAATTTCTACTCAAAGCTATATCCAGTCCAATCGAAAATTGTTCTGCTTACAGTTGGTACTGAGGCATCTGTAACATCAATTACTGCATTGTTAGTTGTTTTAATATCTGCTATATCTAATCCTGTGGCAGCGTCACCAATAATTGATATACTAATATTAGAACCATTTGCATCGCCCTTTCGGTCTTGCAAATCAATAAAATCTGAAGCTTTTGCATCTTCATTTGCAAATGCAACGTAAGCGTTAGTTAGTGTTAAACCACTTCCACGGCGTACTTTTATCATATCTGCCATTTCAATGATGGAGCCATTTATCAACACCAAGCCGTCAATTGTTGGGTTTGATTGTCCTGTATCTCCAGGTGAATTTCCATCTAGATTACCATCGCCTTCTAAGCCGCGAGGATCTTCAGTTATTGATGTAAAGCTAGATTCGCGCAATCCATAAAGGTTGGTTGCAGTGCCATTCCAGCCTTGGGTCCAGTCAAACATATCGTCTTTAATGTTTACGGCTATTAGGTTTTTTACGTTAACCGTGCCGCCAAACCATTCATAGGCATCATCATCACAATAAAATACAGCTAAGTTTTCAATTACTGTTTCGTTTCCAACCCCGTAAAAAGTAATTCCGTTAAACTCTTTATCGCCGTTTATTCTGGCTCCAGTGTACGAGGCTTCAACGTATTTCATTACTCCAGAATTGTCGTTTATTTCGGTTCCGCCATACGTTAGATCTACAACTTCGGTAGTAGCGGTTCCGCCACCACTTAGAGGTGCTTTCCCGAGTAAAAGGATTCCTCCCCAATCGCCAGAGCGTGGGTTTTCAGCATTTGATGTGAAAGTAATTGGCGCATTTGCAGTTCCTTCGGCATTAATTTTTGCACCTTGTTCAACAACAACATAAACATTGGTGCCACCGGCAACTGCTTTAATTGTAGTTCCTGGTTCTATGCTTAAAGTTGCACCTGCCTTTACGCTCAATGGACCGCTTAAAATCCAAACCGTATTGCTGGTAAGCGTTACATTTGCAGTAACATCTCCTTTAAGATCTGAAGTATCCAAATCTGGATCGTCTTGAGAACTAATTATTCCGTCTTTTTCTGCCTGTACCTCACAAGGCTCACAAGAACCGCCACAGTCAATTCCGGTTTCAGTTCCGTTTTGAATTCCGTCATTACAAGTAATGGCAACTGGGTCGTTGCTGTCGTCTTTACTGCAGCTGCTAATTGTTAAGGCCGCGATTATAAAGCTTGATAAAAGTAAATTTTTCATTTTTTTCATTTTGGTTTTAAAGTTTGATACAAAGAAACAGTTGTTGTGTTTCCTTATGTTTAGGGCAATATTATGGTTGGGTTAATTGTTTTTTTAGAATGAATACGTAACTCCAGCACTAAAATTGACGCCTCTTTTATAGGTTTCTATTGGAACCTCTTGATTGTTAGGTAATGCGGGGTTTGAAACGCCAATGTTATTTACTGCTTGCGTTAATTTATACTCAGGGTTTAATATGTTTTTAATGTTAAGCTTGATTCCGAAGTTTTTATTGATAGCAAATTTGTTGATGAAATCTAAAGTGGGAATGGCAGAAAGCATAATGTTATTTTTTCCAGATCCTGGGTTTGCATCGTCGCCACCGGTTCCTAAAGAATAAATGCTTTTGCTGTTGTAGTTGAAAACTACCGAACTGGTAATTGCACTGCTTTCATTCTTTAAGTTTAGCGTTAGATCTGAACCTAAAATGAAAGGAGAAGATCCTTCCAATTCATCTTCTTTATTGGTGAAACGAACAGTAAGTTTGTCTGTAGGTACATCTTCTAATTTTTGATTTGAATATAAATAGGAAGCGTTTAAGCCAAAGGTTAAGCTCTTCTCAAAACCTGATTGGTCTGTGAGCTTTAGAATCTCTTTTCGCAATTCTAGTTCAATTCCTGCAATACTAGCATCGCCAGTGTTTACATAAGAAAGTTCGCTAGCGGCAGAATTTACTTCAATACGGTTAATGGCATTTTCTATTTTTTTATAAAAACCTGTTACAGCAATAATTTCGCTCCTGCTGAAATAGTATTCGTATTTTAAATCGATGTTGTAATTGTCTGCCGTTAATAAATCGGGATTCCCAAAACTGTTGAAGCTGATATCTTCATATAAAAATGGCGCTACTTCTTTAAATTGCGGGAGTGTATAGGTTTTACTTCCTGCCAAACGCATAATGCTGTTTTCGTTGAAATTGTATTTCACATTAAAACTTGGCAACACAAAATTTTCGTCAATTAGTGAAGGGTTTGTATTGGGGTCGGTGGTCGTTGCTAAGTTAGTGTCAAAATTCACTTCTTGCTTTACTTTTTCGTAGCGAAGACCAATATTTGCTGAAAGGCTTTCTGAAAAATCGTAGCTTATTTCCCCCAAACCTGAGTGAATTGTTCTGGTTCCGTTATAAGAAAAGGGAATAAACGGATCATTTCCGTCTCGCCCATCACCGCGATTGGTAGTCAATCTGAAAATACCATCAATTAAGGATTGTTGGTTAAAAAGTGAAGTATCTGGATTGTTAATGTCAACAACAGCAGGGCTGTCAAAAATGTAGTTTATTTGAGTGTATTTAAAACTTCTGTCCGTATCTCTATAGTTATACCCCAAACGGATTCGGCTATTTTTACTGTATTGGTTTTTACCATTTAACGAATAGTCTAGGTAGAGTTTTCCAGCCAGATCATTTTCTTCTAGATTGGAGAAAAAACGATTGTTTAGTGCACTGCCTGAAGCAGCCCGTGCCACATTGGTATTTACATCAATAACATAAGTATTGGTTCTTCGGTCTGGCTCATAACCGCGAATGGTATTGTATGAAGCACCCGCCTCCAAACTCAGTTTCTCTGAAAGTGTAAGCGAAGTTAAAAGCTGATTGACAAAGAGATTGTTTTCTTCTTCCTTTTGTCTTCTTATAAAAGCGCGAATTGGGTTTTTGGGTTCGTCATTTTCGGTAAGTCCCGCTTTTAAACCGTAATAATCAGCAACACTTTGAGTATTGCTTTTTATGAACATACTGTTTACAGCAATATAGTCGCCTTCCTGAAAACGGAATTTAATATTTGCCATCGCCAGTTTTGATACATTGTAGTTGTATTCGGTTTTTTGAAACTCTTGGTTGAATCCACCAGCGGCGTTTATTCTATCTGAGGCTCCTTGTTGGTATTCATATTTATTGTTGAAATTTCCTACCAAGAAAAGGCTCAGCCTATTTTTTCCAATATCAAACCGCTTTCCGCCAGAAAGGGAATAGCTGGAGTTAAGTTGCGCATTTTGAGTATTTGGCTGAAAATTGTTATTGAACGAATGTGTGTTTAAATTGGTAATAGGAACATTAGTGTTTTGAATGTTACCAATATACTTGGCATTGTCCACGAGTAAGAAGTCTTTCCCAATGGCACTAGAATTTACTTCTGGCGCAATAGAAAACTGCAAGCTTCCAGGTCCAGAAAGTTCTTTACTCACAATATTTATATTGGCGCCCGCAACATCGCCATAAAGCGGCACTGAAAAGGTTTTGTTTATGCCCACGCTTTCAATAACATCGGAAGCAAAAAAGTTTAACGATATATTTTTGTATTCAGGATCTTCAGAAGGCAGTGGCAAGCCATTAAACGTTGTAGCATTGTAACGATCGCCTAAACCGCGAACAAAAACGTTTTTAGTTCCAGCCTGTTTTTTTACTCCTGTTACTTTGGTTACAGCACCTTCGGCATTACCCACTCCTTTTCGGGCAAGATCATCTGCGCCAATAGACTGCGAAATACCAACTGCTTTTTTCTGTTCTAGCAATAGCACTACTGCGCTTTCCCTGCGCGTTGTGGTTTTAATTACAACTTCATCTAGCGCTGCTGCACTTGCGCCCATAGGCACCGCAATATTTGTTACCTTGTCTGGAATTACTTGAACATTGGGAATTTCAACAGTTTCATACCCAATATAGCTGTAAACTACGGTATAGCTTCCTGGGCTAATGTTCTCTAAAGAATACAAGCCGTCAATATCTGAGGTTACTCCTTTGGTGGTGCCTTTCAGAAAAACATTTGCAAATGGCAGCGGTTCGTTGTTGTATTCGGTGTCTGTTAACTGTCCGGCAATAGAGCCAGTTTGAGCTATTGAATATGAGGTTAATAGGAAAAATAGGATTTTAATAATTGTTTTCATTTTTGTCGTTTGATTTATTTTGCACAAAGGAACCCCCGCAATGTAAAGCGAGTGTTAATTGAGTATTACCATTGAGTCACTAAAGGGTTAGCCAACGGTTAAGGAAACAAGCCAAAAAAATATCATGGTCTTCACTTCTGAAAATAGTATCTTGCCTACCAAATTTCTTACAACTATGATGCAATGGGAACAATTGCTTTCACTGCGAAAGCAAGGCGATACAAATAAAAGATTACGCGCAGAGGAGAATGAAACCCGCTTGGGGTTTGAGGTAGATTACGACCGTGTTATTTTTTCTTCTGCCTTTAGAAGCTTACAGGATAAAACACAGGTAATTCCGTTTTCAAAAACTTCATTTGTTCACACGCGCTTAACCCATAGTCTTGAGGTTTCTGTGGTTGGACGCTCATTAGGTAGGAGTGTAGGAAAGGCTGTTCTTAAAAAACACCCACATTTAAATAACGTGCATGGGTACCAATTTAATGATTTTGGTGCCATTGTCGCCGCCGCAGCCTTGGCGCACGATATTGGGAATCCACCCTTTGGACATAGTGGGGAAAAAGCAATTGGCGACTATTTTTTAAACGGAAATGGAAAACGTTTTAAGAAACTGCTTACCGATAAAGAATATCAAGATTTGGTAGATTTTGAAGGTAATGCCAACGGGTTTAAAATTTTGACTGAGTCTAAAAATGGCGTGGAAGGCGGTTTAAGATTGACGTATGCAAGTTTAGGCGCCTTTATGAAATACCCCAAAGAGTCGCTTCCGAAAAAACCAACAACTCATGTTGCCGATAAAAAGTATGGCGTATTTCAAGGAGATACCAATTTTTTTAATGAAGTAGCTTCAGAACTCGGTTTGTTGCCCAGAAATAATGATAATGGGTTTGCCCGGCATCCCTTAACCTATCTCGTAGAAGCCGCAGACGATATTTGCTATACCATTATTGATTTTGAAGATGGAATTAATCTAGGCTTGATTGAAGAGGACATAGCGCTGGAATACTTGATTAATTTGGTGCGTAACACCCTAAAAAAAGATGTGTATTCTAGATTGACAACCTCTCAAAATAGATTGGCCTACTTGCGATCTTTAGCAATAAACACACTAATTTCTGAAGCAGTATCCATTTTTATAGAAAATGAGGAAGCAATATTAAACGGGAATTTTTCCGAAGCCTTACTAGATAAAAGCCAGTACAAGGCACAGATAGATGATATTATAAGAATTAGTGTTGAAAAAGTGTATAAAAGCACTGAGGTAATGGAAAAGGAAATAGCGGGTTATACCATATTAACCACCCTGCTAGATGGTTTTACAACTGCTTATGAGCATTATAATAATGGGGAAGCTCGGCATTATGATAAGCTGTTGTTGCAAATGTTTGCCAATGACCTTTCAGCTAACCCGGCTTCGGTTTATGAATATTTAATGGAATGTTGTAGCTATATCTCCCGCTTGACGGATGGAAACGCCCTGCAGATTTTTCAGAAAATAAATGGAGATTTATAAAAAACCCAAGGGCTGTAATGTTAAATGCTGGTTTTCAGTATGTGATATTTTATTTTTATCCTAACTTTAGAATCACAAAAAAATTAATATCGATCAATTTTTTACTTAACCTAACCTAAATAACTATGAAAAAAATTACGTTTTTCATCGCAATCCTCGCAATTAACTTTTCATTTGCTCAGGATAATTCCTCAGCGGTAAAATCTTACCTTCAAAATAATCTCGGGCAATTTTCGCTTCAAGCTAAGGATGTTACCGATCTTAGTCTAGCTTCTGAAAGCTATTCGAAAAGTCTAAAGGCTTATACCGTTTATGTGGAACAACGCCACGCCGGGATAAAAGTGTTTAATTCAACTTCGCCATTCATTTTAAAGGATGGGGCGGTAGTTTCGGCTAAAACTTCATTTATAGCCGATTTAGCTTTAAAAGTTAACACAGAAACTCCAGGATTGACCGCAAAAATGGCAATTTCAAAAGCCGCAGCAGCTTTGGGGTTAGATTCTCCTTCTAATTTGAATCTTTTAGAAACGGAAACAGAAAATCGATTTATCTTTTCCAACGGAAATATTTCACTGGAAAACATTCCCGTGGAGCTGGTGTATCAAAAAGTTGAAGCTACTGAAACAGTTAGATTGGCTTGGGATTTAAGCATTTACTTATTAGATGCAAGCCACTACTACAGCCTTCGTGTTGATGCCGTAACAGGCGATGTTTTAGAGACTATGGATTGGGTTTCGGAATGTGGCTTACCAGATTTTTCTGAAACTAGGAACCACAGCGAAACAAATAGTTCTTCAAGTGTTTTGTTTAATGAGGGGTCTAAAACACAGGCTAGGATGACGGCAGATGCGCAATATCGCGTTTTTGCAATCCCGTTGCGAAACCCATTAGACGGTCCCGACACCATAGAGATTAGTCCGGAAGATGCAACGGCTTCTCCTTTTGGGTGGCACGACACCAATGGGGTTGCCGGTGCAGAACACACCATTACAAGAGGGAATAACGTATATGCCTATCTAGATATATGCGATGCCGGTTCAGGGCCATCTCCTGATGGAGGTGCTTCGTTAAATTTTGACTTTCCGTTTAACTTGCCGCAAGCACCTGCAGATTTTAGAGATGCTGCTGCGGTACAGCTTTTTTACATGAATAATATAATTCACGATGTAACCTATCAATACGGCTTTGATGAGGCAAGCGGAAATTTTCAAAAGAATAACTACGGAAACGGAGGCAATGGGAATGATGCTGTGCGTGCCGAAGGACAAGATGGAGGTGGAACCAATAATGCCAATTTTGGAACTCCTCCAGATGGAAGCAACCCAAGAATGCAAATGTATATCTGGACCGAAGGTGATGGAGGTCCAGTAGCAAATATTCTATCAATTAATAGCGGTCCGTTGGCAGGTGTTTATAGTGGCGTGCCTGCAGGTTTTGGTGGTGGTATTCCACTTGATTTAACTGCAGATTTGGTTTTGGTAGAAGATGACAATTCAGGATCTTCTACTGATCCTAATGATGGTTGCGACAATATAACCAACGGAGGTGACCTCACTGGTAAAATTGCTGTAATAAGAAGAGGAAGTTGCGAATTTGGATTTAAAGTTTTGGCTGCAGAAAATGAAGGAGCGGTTGCAGTTATTGTAGTAAATAATGAAGCAGGTGCACCGCCACTTATGGCAGCAGGAGATTTGGGGTGTGAAACTTCAATCCCGGCCTTTGCAATCTCTGATGTTGATGGCGATGCTATAATTGCAGAGTTGCAAGGCGCTAACACAGTAAATGGAAGTATAAACGGAGCCGACGTACCCATTGGGACCGATGGCGATCTTGATACCGAAATTGTTATTCACGAATACGGCCATGGAATATCAAACAGACTTACCGGAGGAAGGTTTAATACCGGATGCCTGCAAAACACCGAACAAATGGGCGAGGGCTGGAGTGACTTTTTTGCCTTACTAATGACAATCTATGATGGAGATCAAGGCGAAGACTCACGCGGGATGGCTTTTTATGCCTCAGGAAATCCAAATGGAATTAGAACCCACCCTTACAGTACTAATTTTGGCGTAAACCCACATACTTATGATGATATAAAATCAGAAGTTGCGCCGCATGGTGTTGGCTCGGTTTGGGCAGCTATGCTCTGGGAAATGACTTGGGACTTAATTGACGAATACGGTTTTGATCCTGATTTGTACAATGGAACCGGTGGTAATAATATAGCACTACAATTAGTAATGGACGGTCTAAAGCTACAGCCTTGTAGCCCAGGTTTTGTTGATGGACGTGATGCTATTCTTGAAGCCGATGAAATTGCAAATGGCGGTGCAAATAGATGTATAATTTGGCGAGCCTTTGCAAGAAGAGGTTTGGGGCTTAGTGCAAGTCAAGGAAGCACCAATAGTAAATCTGACGGAACCGAGGCTTTTGACCTTCCTGCAGATTGTCAACTGGGTGTAAATGACAACGGAAGTATTGAGGATAGCTTTATTGTTTACCCCAACCCATCAAACGGACAAATTTTCATTAAAACCAAGCTTGATGTTGGAGCCGCAAATATTACCATTTACGATATTAACGGTAGAAAGGTTTTTGGGCAGCAGTTAGAGCTTCGTAATATTACGGAGATAGATGCTGGCAGTCTAGATTCAGGGCTTTACCTTGTGCAAATTGAAGCCGATGGATTTACACAGACGACCAAATTAGTTATAAATTAATTCAAATATAAATTTATAAAATATTAGAAAAGAGGTCTTTAGTATAAGGCCTCTTTTCTTTTTTTGGATGCAATAAGCCTTTATTTCTATAAGATATGTATTAATTACCCCTGAATCTGTACATTATAGTCAAAAAATTAAAGAATTATGCGTATTTGAAGCGCAATAATGTTAAATCTTGTTTTGTAGTGGGGTATATCGTATATTTTATGATATTTTTATCCATTCTTAAATATATTATTTATAGGAGCATTTTTTAATATTAATTTCTTGATTTTTTACTTACCCAAAAACTTAATTTAAAACTTATGAAAAAAATTCTTTACTTGTTTATCATTTTCGCTGTAAATCTCTCATTTGCACAAGATTATAGCGGTGTGGTAAAAACGTACTTAAAACAAAACCGAGCGGAGCATTCGCTAAAGCAGCAAGATGTTTCTGATGTTTCAGTTGCATCGCAAAGCTTTTCTAAAAGCATGCAAGTTCACAACGTTTATGTAGAACAAAAGCACCAAGGTATTAAGGTATTTAACTCTATTTCCCCATTTGTAATAAAGGATGGCGCAGTAGTGAGTGCAAACTTGACATTTACTGAGAATGCTGCAGCAAAGATTAATGCTACGAGTCCTTCTATAACCGCAGTAAATGCAATTTCGAAGGCTGCAAGCTCACTTGGCTTAGACAACCCTTCAAACCTTACTTTGGTAGAGAGTGTTTCTGACCATAGTTACATCTTTACAAACGGAAGTATTTCGCTTGAAAATATTCCCGTAGAATTAGTTTACTATAAAATGGAAGACACCGGAGCTCTAAGGCTTGCTTGGGACTTGAGTATCTATCTTTTAGATGCTAGCCATTATTATAGTGTACGTGTAGATGCAATGACAGGTACTTTATTAGATACGCATGACTGGGTTGTTAGCTGTAATTTTGATCACCCTAATGGGGCTCATGGATCTGGTCATACAGAGAGCGTTCTTTTTGGGAACAATAAAGTAGAAAACGCAGCTAGAACTATGGGTGATGGATCTTCATACAGAGTTTTTCCATTACCATTAATTGCACCTAACGAAGGCGACGACGAAATTGTTTCAGACCCTTCAGACGCCGTTGCTTCTCCTTATGGATGGCATGATGATGACGGTGCTCCTGGTGCGGAGTACACAGATACACGTGGTAATAATGTATTGGCACATGAAGACAGAAACGGTAATAACGGTTCTGGCGCTACTGCTGATGGAGGATCAACACTTACATTCGACTTTGAGTTTGACCTTCCAAGAAATCCAGTTGCTTTTCAAGATGCTGCAATTACCAATCTTTTCTATATGAATAATATGATACATGATGTTATGTATCATTACGGATTTGATGAAGAAAGTGGAAATTTTCAGAAAAATAACTATGAAAATGGTGGAAATGAAAATGATTACGTTATTGCAGATGCTCAGGATGGTAGTGGTTTGAATAACGCTAACTTTGCAACACCGCCAGATGGGGTTAAGCCAAGAATGCAAATGTACCTTTGGTCTGCTCCTGGATCTGTTTTAGCTAAATATTTAACCGTAAATAATGGGTCATTAGCAGGAGAATATTATGCTCTAAACTCTAGTTTTGCACCCGCAATTCCTACCTCGGGTATCACTGCAGATCTTGCTCTAGTTCAGGATGATAGTGGTGAGCCACACGATGCTTGTGGAAATATAACCAATGGAGCTGATTTAAATGGAAAGATTGCAGTTATCCGTAGAGGTACATGTAGCTATACTGCTAAAACATCTCGTGCGCAAGATGAAGGTGCTATTGCCGTGATTGTTGTAAATGATGTAACGGGAGACCCTATTACAATGGGTGGTAATGGCTCGTCTATTACTATTCCTGCAATTATGATTTACCAGTCAGATGGAGAAGATATTATTGCTTCTTTACAAGCCGGAGATACAATAAATGTTACTTTGGAAGATGATGGCTCTGGTAACGATCCTTTCAGAAGAGATGGAGATCTTGACAACGTTGTTATTGCTCACGAATATGGTCATGGAATATCTAACCGTTTAACCGGTGGGCGCCTTGCTGTAGGTTGTCTTTATAATGATGAACAAATGGGCGAAGGATGGAGTGATTATTTTGGTTTAATGCTAACTATGAAAGCTGGAGACGCTAGAGGTGATGCTCGTGGTATTGGAGGATATGTTAAAGGTCAAGGAGTTGGCGGAAGAGGAATTAGAACTAAGCCATATAGTACAGACTTTGGAGTAAATGACTTTACTTATGACGATATAAAAAGTCAAGCAATACCGCACGGCGTTGGTTCAGTTTGGGCCACAATGCTTTGGGATTTAACTTGGGATCTAATTGATGAACACGGATTTGATCCAGACGTTAAGAATGGAACAGGAGGTAATAACATCGCTTTACAATTGGTAATGGATGGTTTAAAAATTCAAAATTGTAGCCCAGGGTTTGTTGATGGTCGTGATGCTATTTTAGAAGCAGACGAATTAACAAATGGAGGTGCCAATAAATGTATTATTTGGAGTGCCTTCGCTAAGCGAGGTCTTGGTTTTAGCGCAGAACAAGGAAGTAGAAGTAGTAGGTCTGACGGAACTGAAGCATTTGATCTTCCACCAGATTGTAATTTGGGAGTTTCTGATAACGGGAACACTGAAAATATCTTTACCGTATATCCTAACCCTTCAAATGGAGAACTTAACATAAATTCTCGTGTTGATGTTGGTGATGCTACAATAGCGATTTACGATATGAATGGTAGAAAAGTGTTTACGCAAGAGGTTGAACTTCATCAAAGAGCAACTGTAAATGCTAGTAGTCTTACTTCTGGTATTTACGTAATGCAAATTGATAGTGCTAACCGTTCGCAGACAACCAAGTTGATTATTAACTAATATCAACTCACATATTTTATATTAAAAGAGGCTCTATAGAGCCTCTTTTTTTATAGCTGTTTCTGAAGGGTTTTCTTTATTTCTTCTGAAGAAATGCCTGCAATTTTTTGTAATTCAGTAATAGTACCATGAGATGGAAATTGATCTGGAACTCCCAAAACTTCAACTTTGTTTTGATACTCATGTTTAGATGCAAAGCCAGTAATTGAAGAAGCTAACCCACCTTTAATTGTACCGTCTTCAACGGTGATGATAGTAGTATATTCCTTAAAAACGTTATGAAGTATATTTTCATCCAAAGGTTTTAAAAAGCGAATATCCACACACCCAACCTTATCTTGCTCATGCGATGCTAACATTTCAATTGCTTGTAAGGCGTTGTCTGCCATTGCTCCTATTGTTAAAACGGCAAGGGTAGTTCCTTTCTTAATAACCTCTGCTTCTCCAATTTTAATTTTCTGGAAAGGTTTTTTCCAACTAAGCATGGTTCCTCTTCCTCGTGGATACCGAATAAATATGGGTAAATCTAGGCCTTGCTGGGCGGTATAGAGTATATTTCGTAATTCGGGTTCATTACGTGGTGCAAAAATGATGAGGTTGGGAATACAGTTTAAAAATGCCAAATCGAAAATACCGTGATGTGTTGGGCCATCTTCGCCCACAAGCCCTGCACGATCCAAACAAAAGATTACGGGTAGTTTTTGCAAACAGACGTCGTGTATTACTTGATCATAGGCACGCTGTAAAAAGGTGGAATAAATAGCACAGAAAACAACAAATCCTTGTGTGGCCATTCCCGCAGAAAAAGTAACGGCGTGTTGTTCGGCAATACCAACGTCAAACGCTCTGTCAGGAAATTCATTCATCATATACTTTAACGAGCTTCCCGTTGGCATGGCTGGGGTTATACCAATTATTTTTTTGTTTTTTTTCGCCAATTCAACAATAGTCTTTCCGAAAACATCCTGAAACTTTGGAGGTTGCAATGCGGTGCTTAATGGTGCAAGATCTCCTGTAAGCGCATTAAACTTTCCGGGTGCGTGATAAACAACTTGATTTTCTTCGGCCTGTCTTAAACCTTTTCCTTTTTTTGTTATGATATGAAGAAGCTTTGGGCCGGGAACTTCCTTTAACCGCTCCAATTCAGAAATTAGAAGATCAATGTCATGACCGTCAATAGGACCCGAATAGTTGAAATTGAGAGCTTCAAAAATATTGTCCGTATCTACGAGGGCCTTGGTCTTCACCTTGGTTAAATAATCTTTTAATGCGCCTACACTTGGGTCAATACCAATGGCATTGTCATTTAAAATAACCAAGAGATTGGTGTCTGTTACCCCTGCGTGATTTAGGGCTTCAAAAGCCATTCCGCTGGCAATTGAGGCATCGCCAACCACTGCTATATGTTGTTTTTTTGTTTCGCCTTTTAACCTAGAGGCTAGAGCCATACCCAGTGCGGCGGAAATTGCAGTACTGCTATGGCCAACTCCAAAAGTGTCAAATTCACTCTCACTGCGCTTGGGGAAACCGCTTATACCACCCAATTGCCTGTTGGTATCGAAAATTTCCTTTCGGCCAGTCAATATTTTATGGCCATACGCTTGGTGGCCCACATCCCAAACGAGAATATCATCGGGCGTATTAAACATATAGTGTAAGGCAATAGTGAGTTCCACCACGCCAAGACTAGCACCCAAATGCCCTTCTTTTGTCGCGACAATATCAATGATAAATTCACGAAGTTCACGTGCCAATTGGGGTAGGTTTTTTTGTGAAACCTTCCGAAGATCTTTTGGAAAATTTATTGTACTGAGAATGCTTTCTGCCATAGTGCAAAGATACATTATTAGCATTTCGCCTATTTACTTATTCTAGATAATACACGATCATGCCAACAATATTTGTAATTTTATCGCTAACCATAGAACTCCGGGCATTGCAATGATAAATCCATACGATGATACTTACTTTATGAAACGCGCACTCCAAGAAGCGGAAATTGCTTATAAAAAAGGGGAAATTCCAATAGGTGCGGTAGTTGTTATTAATGACAGAATAATTGCTAGAGGTCATAATCTTACCGAAACCCTAAACGATGTTACTGCCCATGCCGAAATGCAAGCTATTACCGCTGCAGCGAATTATTTGGGCGGAAAATATTTAATTGATTGTACTTTATATGTAAGTATAGAGCCTTGCCAAATGTGTGCAGGTGCACTTTTTTGGAGTCAGATTTCAAAGGTTGTTTATGGGGCAAGAGACGAAAAAAGAGGCTGTATTGCCTTAAATACGAAACTGCATCCAAAAACAACTTTAACAGGTGGTATTATGGCTGATGAAGCTTCACAGTTGTTAAAACGATTTTTTATTGAAAAAAGGAATTTGAACTAGGCAGTGGTATAGTCCCAGCGATTTTATAGTGATTGGAATGGGATCACTCAGCCACCGGGCCTCAGTACAATCGTGAAGATGCTGTTTGCTATCCGTCTCAATTTATTTCCCTAGATGTAAAAAGAAAAAGCCTTTCACTGCGTCATGAAAGGCTTTAAATTCTGTGACGTTTGTCTTTCTCTATTCGTAGATTACACGTACTTGTGCGGCTACCATTCCTTTTCTTCCTTCTTCTTCAACATATTCTACTTTGTCGCCTTCGTTAAGAGCTTCGCCGTTTAATCCCGTTACGTGAACGAAAATGTCCTGTCCTGTTTCGTCGTTGGTAATAAAACCGAATCCTTTTGTTTCGTTAAAAAATTTTACTGTTCCTTCCATTGTAATAAAAAAATAAATTAATTGTGAATATACAAATGTATAAGTTTTCTGTTGCAAATGTTAAGGAAATCAAAAAATTCTATAAAATGCTGGAGGATTATTCTTTTTTCTTTTTTTTGTTCTTTTGATATTCGTTCATTTTAAGGATGTTTTCCTTTGTGAGCATGTAATCCTTTACACTTCTATTCTTCCATCTGTGATAGATAAATGCTGGCATCAATACAAAAAAACCTGCCATTAGCGAAAGTCCAATGATTAGCTTTCCGGTAGCTTCATCGTCAGGTTTTATATAAAAACCAATACTTATGCTTATAAGGATGCAAAAAAATAATATAATGATGAAATATCGCATTGTACGTGCTGAGTTTAATTATTAATCTACAGTATAATTTTGAGACTTACACTGTTTCGGCTACATTATTTAATACAAGCTTTTTCAATTGTTTCTTTTAGGTTGTTTAAATCTTGGATATAGATTTGCCGTAAAACTTCGGTATAATTATGCTTGTTATAATAGCCCTGGTTAAAATTGGTTATTGCAGTATTTATTTCTTTTTTGGCTGCTGCGCATTTACCTTCTTTCAATAATATTAAGGCCTTATAATAGCTGCCGTCAGCGGTTTTGTTGTGGTTGTAGGTTATTGTTTTATCAAAATTTTCTAAGGCAATTTCGGAATTTCCATTTTCATAATGAGCAATACCCCTATATAAAAATGCAGTGGGCTCTGCCCAATCTTCTCCGTTTTTTTCGGTTACTTCGTTTATATATCGGTCTAAATATTTAATGGAGTTCTTATAATTGTTCAATCCTAAATATGCAATACCGCGCCAATAATCAATGCTATGCCCTTGTGGTGCATCTGTAAAATTGGGCGTTAAGGTATCTGAAGCATCAAAATCTGCAATTGCTTTTTTGTAATCTCTAAAAAACTGTAGGTAAAGATATCCGCGCCAAGGCACCCATACCTCGGGATTACATTTAGCAGCTTTGTCAAATTTTATTTTCCATTCATCTATTAAGCCGCGTTTTAAGTATGCAATGGAAAGTTCTCTTAAAGCGTCGCAATTGTTGGGGTCTGCTGCAATAGCTTCTTCTAATCTTGTCATTATAAAAGGTGCACCTTGCCCTCCGTGAAAACTTACTGCGTCTTGATATAATTCAGCGGAGTGCTTCTTTCTTTCTGCTTCAGACATACTGGAAATATCCTTATTACAAGAAATAAAAACGATAGCCAGCAACAGCACACTAAGGCAGTATTTCAATAATTTTTCCATCTTGTAATTTATAAGATACATACATGTAATAGTCAACCGGGCTTTCCTCGATCCTGAGTATATTCCAGTTATCGGGTTTTGCGGTAAGGGTTCTTAATTGTGAAACTAGAGCTTCAGAAAATTGCGTGGTATTGTAGGTTGTGTCAACTTGAATAGTTTTAAACCAACCTGGATTTCCGTTACAAGAAACTAAAAACCGGAAATTTAGATACCCGGAATCTGTAAACGCTTTGCTTTTAAAATTTGCAAGTATAAATTCTCGAAACTGTTTTTTGTTGCCAGCGTAACCTTTTTCTGATGCGCCGTGATGAACGTAATAAATAGCCTCTGCATTGCAAAGGGTATCGTTTTTATTTAAGGCAGCCGTTTCTTGATCTATATAGCCTACATAGTTTGGGTATTTTTCTGCGTCTACTGGGTATTTGTTATTGTAGTATAAATAGCCGCCAATAACCACTAGAAGTGCTAGGATGCATAGCCCCAGCATTACGAGTGTAATAATTTTTAAAATCCGCATAACTTTTTACTGACTAAGCCACAACCAGGAGGGTGTTTTAGGCTTTTTGTATTATTCTTCTGTCAATGTTACGGCGAGGTTTAATTCCTCTAATTGCTTTTCGTCAATAGGAGCAGGGGCATCTATCATAACATCTCGGCCGGCATTATTTTTTGGGAAAGCAATAAAATCTCGTATGGTTTCCTGTCCACCAAGTATTGCTACCAACCTGTCTAATCCAAAAGCGAGTCCCCCGTGTGGTGGTGCGCCGTATTGGAAAGCGTCCATCAAAAAGCCAAATTGTGCTTTCGCCTCTTCTTCTGTAAATCCGAGATGGTCAAACATTAAGGCTTGGGTTTTTTTATCGTGAATTCTAATAGAACCACCTCCTATTTCATTTCCGTTTAGTACGAGGTCATAGGCGTTTGCCTTTACCGCTCCGGGATTGGTGTTTAAAAGTTCCAATTGCCCAGGTTTTGGTGCTGTAAATGGGTGGTGCATGGCGTGGTAACGATCGGTTTCCTCATCCCATTCCAAGAGCGGGAAGTCTATTACCCATAGTGGCGCAAACTCATTGTTTTTACGCAAGCCCAACTCTTCTGCTAGGTGCATTCGCAATGCGCTTAACTGCGTTCTTACTTTGTTTTTATCTCCGGAAAGTACACAAACTAAATCTCCAGGTTTTGCACCGGTAACTTCGGCCCATTGTGCTAAATCTTCCTGATCGTAAAATTTATCTACGGAAGATTTATACGTGCCATCTTCATTGCAACGGGAATAAACCATCCCCAAGGCACCAACCTGCGGACGTTTTACCCATTTAATGATTTTATCAATTTCTTTTCTTGAGAAGCTATTTCCGCCAGGAACAGCTATTCCTACTACCAACTCGGCTTGGTTGAATACGTTGAAGTCTTTGTGTTGCGCAACTTCATTTAGCTCGCCAAATTCCATTCCAAAACGGATGTCTGGTTTGTCGTTCCCGTATTTTGCCATGGCTTCATCGTAGGTCATTCTTGGGAACTCAGAGACTTCTACCCCATTTATTTCTTTTAAAAGATGTCTTGTTAAGCCTTCAAAAACATTCAGAATTTCTTCTTGATCTACAAAAGCCATCTCGCAGTCAATCTGGGTAAATTCTGGTTGGCGATCTGCACGCAAATCTTCATCTCGGAAACACTTCACTATTTGGAAATATTTATCCATTCCGCCAACCATCAAGAGTTGCTTAAAGGTCTGCGGACTCTGTGGAAGCGCATAAAATTGGCCTTCGTTCATTCTTGAAGGAACTACAAAATCTCGAGCTCCTTCTGGAGTCGATTTAATTAAATACGGGGTTTCAACTTCAATAAAGTCTTCGTTAGAAAGGTAGTTTCGAACTGCAATAGCTACTTTATGGCGAAAAACCAAGTTGTTGCGCACTGGGTTTCTACGGAGGTCCAGGTAGCGGTATTTCATACGTAAATCTTCACCACCATCGGTTTCGTCTTCAATAGTAAAAGGAGGTGTTTTTGATTCGTTAAGAATATTCAGTTCAGAAACCAATATTTCCACATCGCCAGTAGGCATATTTGGGTTTTTTGATTCGCGTTCAATAACAGTACCTTTTATCTGAATTACAAACTCACGGCCCAATTTTGAACACGTATCCATAACGTCCTTTGGAGTTCTCTCTTCGTCAAAAATAAGTTGGGTAATGCCGTAACGATCGCGAAGGTCTATCCAAACCATAAACCCTTTATCACGAGTTTTTTGCACCCAACCGGAAAGGGTTACTTCTTTGTTGATGTCTGTAGCGCGTAGCTGGCCGTTATTGTGTGTTCTGTACATGGTATTTCCTGTATTTTGACGCCGCTTAATATATACTGCAGCAGGAATCTTTTTTGTGTTAAACCTCGATTTTATTGAGCGGCAAATTTAACAAGTTATTACTGAATTGTAGTGGTTTTGAACGGATTATTATTCAGTGCCGCGAATGCGCGAAAGTTTGGTAATAAAAAGACTTGCAAGAATTTTTCATCTTCGCTAAAGTAGCATCAACAGACAATGGAAAACCTTGCAGGTCGGTTTAAAGTTGAAATCGTGTTTTGGATGTAAATTACTAACCCTAGTTTTTATCCATTTGACTTACCCAGCCAAATCTTTTTTGATTTTATAGGATTGGTTTACGACCTTGTTGTAAAAAATTAGTTGCGCAGATTAAGCGTTGTGCTTAGTAGATAAAACACCGATAGAAAGTCTGCGAAGACTTTCTCAAGTTGGCTAAAACTAGCAATTAATTTATACAGCTTGTACCACGTTATTTATTACTAGGCTTCGAATTTAGAATATTATTTAACTCTTTAAATAACGTATTATAGCCCGTCTTTTCTTCAAGTTCTTTATATCTTTTTTTTAACTTTTCATTTCTTTCATAAATTTCTTCTGATTCATTTGATAGTTCTTCAAATTCTTTTGAATACTTAGTCATAATAAAATCAATTTTACTTTTTATAGCTTCTACTTTTTTTTGATCTTCAATAGATAAATGACTTTTCTTGTTTTTATTTTCCATCAGATTCAGTGAAATATTAGTTCTTTTTTTAAATCGTGTTATGTGCGAAAATTATTAACCCTAGTTTTATCGCTTGCGGCTTATCCTGCGTAGTTTTTTTGACTTTGTAGGTGTAGTTTGTAATTCTGACTAAGGTTAAATTTAGTTGATTTTAAGTCAATTTCCTTTGTTTGTGGGCTTTGATCTATCCTATTTAGGGGGCGGAGCCGTCTGCTCGATTGGCAGTAGTAATTTATTTTACGCTATTGCTAAATCGTCTTTACTTAATTTCAGTTTTGGATTATCCAATTTTTTTATCGTAGCGCTAATTTTTACTCTATCAGATTGTGGTAAAAAAGTCGGAACCAAATCGGTTAAATCAATTTTCAAAATTCGGTTGATTACAATTAAATCTTTTAAGGAAAATGGACTTACTCCATTAATCAATTCAGACATATAGGATTTACTTTGGTGCCCTAAAACTTTTCCAAAGTCTTGTTGTGTTAAATTTAAGTTCTTTAGTTTTTTTCGGATAAGCTTCTTTCTTCGCTGAATAAATAACCGTTCTTTTTCGGCAATCAGTTCTGCAACATCGCTTTCACGTAGTTTTTTTTCTGAAATATTAGACTCTGTACTCCAATTTTGATTTTCGTACTGTTCAATTAGATCTCTCAATTTTTTTCTAACGGATTTGAATTTGGGATTTTCTTTTGAAAGAATACGTAATTTTCTGTCCGCAATCATTGCTCTTTCAAAATCCAGTTCATTTAGGATTTTCCCATTTTCAATTAGTTCTGATATGTCGAATTGTGTTTTACTCATCATTAATTATTTGTTTTTGGTATTCGTGAATCTGTGATTTCATAATTTTATTTTTTAAATCCAATCATTAGACTTTAACCACTTTCTAATAGTATTTCTATTATTTTTAAAGGTCGTTTCATATTCTTGATGTGTTCCAACCCAAACAGCAGTAGCTTCATTGTCATCAAACTCAATTAAAATCATTGTTCTGTGAATATTGATGTTAAAAAAGTAAAATCCATCGCTATGAACGTTGTCTGCATCTTTTCTTGTCTTATTCAATTCAGTTTGATTCTTTCAATTGTTATCGTTAATATCCTTAATGAGATGGTCAATAGCTTTAGATAAAGGAATATTTCCTCTGTTTTTTCTTTTAAGCTTTTCTAATATTTTTTTATTGGTCAGTCTCATCGTCGATTGCAAATATAAAAAAAGTTCGGATAATAACCGAACTTTGTAAATTCTCTCTTATTACTGATAACGGCCCGGCTATGAATAGTGCACCCAAAAATATACTGGTTTTTGAAATAGGCACTTAGCCAAAGCTTTGTTTTTTCTTATTTTCCACTTCGCCAAAATAAAGTTTTGGCGACCTTGAAAAGATACACAGACTTTTCGGTTTTTGACTGACCCCGCATTGCGTATAACCGATGTGTGTGCATAGCATCGATATCTTTTATTTTACCGAAAAGTAACTAATTAATCTAGAGGGTGCAAGTTCCTTATGGACGGAGTAACCCTTCGACAAAAGATCAGGGGAGTCCGCCTTGATCCATTTGTAAGCCGCAAGCTTGTCTGTCGTGAGGTGGGAAGTGAAGGAAGCAGGACTACAAACCCGATAGCTATCGGGATGGTACTGACCAACAGGAACCAGATAAGAAGCTGTAAAGTTGGGTGAGTAAACACAGCCTGTCACGAACTTGCTTCGGAAAACCTGTACGCTGGGTGGTGTGAGAGGTGGTTGCTGAGTTTATCGAAGTACGCACTCCGTTCCTATTTAGGGGGCGGAGCCGTCTACTCGATTGGCAAATGTTTTTGTTTACCATTACACTGACGCTTTGATAAAGACCAAAGAGAAAGAATAACGCCAATAGTATTAATTAGTATAATTGTTAGTTTTTGAATCAATCCTGTTCTAAATATTTAACCTGTTCATTTTTTTACTCACTCTTTTCAATAATAAAATTGGAGTTCGTGAATCTTTGATTTCATTGATGATTCCGATAGCTATCGGAACGAACCAAACCCCGATAGCCATCGGGGCTAGGCTTACGAAATTTTCTCTAAATTTTTTGTTCGTTCCCTAAATTTTAGGAACTCGCCTTTAAATCCAGTGCTTTGATGACTATCTTTGCTGGCTCAAACAGCCTAAAATTTTACGGGAACTTCACTTCAAATTTTACGATAAATTTTCGATAGGCCAAAGAACAGGAATTCTCAATTACAACCCCCTAAGCTTCATATTATCTCTAAAGCCCCATTAAACAAAGGCTTTCAATGGTTTCCTTATGAACGTTTAGGACGCTATTGTTTTTGAATTAAGATTATTCTTCAAAGAGTAAGCCTTTTAAATTTTCTGTATGTGGTGATTCGGTCATTGAGTCGTGAGAACCACCTTGGATTGCATATACAGTTGCATCTTTACTGTTTAAAAAGTTAACTTCGTCTGTCGTTAAACTACCTACTGCTTCATCTTTGTCTCCATAAGCATAAATTACATTGGATAAGTCTTTATTTTGCAATAGTTGTGTATAACGATATTGTCCAAAACCGGCTTGTAACTTCATTCTTGCATAGTATCTTTTTGTCTCAACTTCACTAACTGTACCATCCAAAAACTGCTCAGTTGGTGTTACCCCATTTTCAAAATAATAGCTTTGTTGACTTCTAAAGCCTTGCCATACTACATCAGGAAAATCTAATCGTCCTGCTAACAACAGGTATTTTGTTGCTATAGGCTCTTTTGTTGCAATTAATGAAGGAATCAAAATAGCACCAAACGAATGCCCAACAATATATACTTCTTTACCTTGGTCACTAAAATGTTGAGCCACTTGATGTAATATGTCTACCGAGTTTTCATTTTCTTCAATAGCTCTCTCAAAAGTTAAGTTTCCACTATTAATAATAGACGGGTTAAATGTATTGGATTGGTGCACATATACTTCATGGTACTCAGAAAATCCCAATTCATCAAAATAATTTGAATCTAACGTAAAATCTGGTCCTCCATTGCTGTACAAAACCACTTTATTTGAGTTGATGTTTCCTTTTTCAACAAAAAGTTGAGTTACATCATTTGGTATTTGTGTGTTAACTAATTCTACATTTGTATCGTCGTCAATATCATCTTTACTACATGAGGTAGTAAGTACTAAAGCGAATAATCCTAGAGCCATAAATGCTCTGCTTATCCATATTTTCATCATATTTCTAATAATTAATTGGTAATAAATTAGGATGTGATTATGCGGTTTTAACATTAATCACATCCATTTTTAAAATCTTTTAGTTTGTAGTGAAGGTAGCTGTACTGGTTCCACCATTTGTTGTAGTGCCATCTGCATATTTTGCATAAGGTCTAAAGTGATAAAGAGTATTAGATGTTAAGCCCGTAATAAACTCAGAGTATATTGTTAAGAAAATATTTCCTGGCATATCTGGATCTAAAGTTATAGAACTATTAGAAAAATCACTATTTAAACTGTATTCAAAACCAATTTCTATTGGAGATTCTTTTTCTATGGCAGTAACTTCTAATTCTGGTGTAATCCCTTCGGAATTTTGAAAGAATAAATCTGGTTTTATAGTCATTGAAATAGAACGTGTACTACTAGCATCTATAGTTGTGCTTACTTGAATTTCGTTTCCATAGAAATAAGTACCGTCACTCATTTCAAAAAAACCTCTAATAAAAATGGTTTGTCCAGTGTCTAAGTTTCTAAATGTTGCATTTACAGGGTTAGAACCTAATGCTGTTTCTGTATTATTACCATTTACCACAGGGTTAGTTGTAGTTCCGTATACAAAACCTCTGTTAGTTACATCTCCAAGGTTTGGAGAGTCTGTATATTGACCAGAAACGATAATATTTACCGTTCCATCTCTGTTAATAAAATAATCAACATTACTATCAGTGCTAAAAGATCTAGTATCTATTGGCTCCATAGAATCATCATCGCTAGAACAACTAAATGTTAAGGTTAAAGCTAATAAGCAAATTACTGTTTTGAATAAATTTTTCATTTTCATTTTTATTTAATTATTAATTTTCTTAATTAAAGATGAACGTTTCTTCGTTTTTTTGAAGAGTTAAATTCAATCTATTGTTTTGGTTTTTCTAAATATTTTTATCAAAGTATAAACTGTAATGATTTGAAGAAATGGAAAAATAATGAGTAGATCTACTCTAAAAATATTTTCATCTTTAAAATAACTCCACTCTGTTACAAATAGCTCCCATACTATAAAAAGTACCCAAACCAAACTTATAACTATCAACGTCAAATTATTAGTTTTCATAACTTTTGATTTATTGCTGCAAAGATGTGACCTCCATCAACAATAAGAGTCTTAAAAAAAGAAGATTCAGTCTAGAAAACAGTTTTTTGGACTTATTACAGAATATTGGACTTGCAAAAATTTATTGTAACAAGTTGTTTTTAAACGATGTAGGTGTTTGAGAAGTGTGCTTTTTAAAAACACTATAAAAAGTTGCTTTTGAACTAAATCCTGAATCAAAAGCGATACCTAACATATTTAAATGATTGTTAGAAGCATCTAATAATAATCTTTTTGCTTCTTCTACGCGATAATGATTTACAAATTGTTTGAAGTTTTTATTAGATTCTTCTCTAATAAGTTCAGATAAGTTTCGTTGTGGAATTTTAAGTTTTATGGATACGTCGGCTAAAGATAAATTGGGTTCTAAAAACATCTTTTCGTCAACCATTAATTCGGTTAGTTCTTTATAGTATATCTTGTTAATTTTTGATTTATTCTCAGAGTTTTCATTAAAGCTACTTTCTTTATTTTCCTCTTTAATAATTGAATTCCTTGAAACAAAAAGTTTGGGTTGTCTTAGACCAGAAACCCCTATCCAGAAAATGAAAATCACGTTGATTGATGAGACAAAATGATACATAAATTCTGTGTAAAATTTTCCTTTTATAAAAATTGTTGATGCTACTATAAGTAGTAAGAAAACTAAAAAGATCATTACCCTCTTTGCCCAAGTAAGCAATTTCCCTTCGGTATTTGAGTAATAATCTTCAACATTCTTCTTTTGTTTGTTAATGTAATTAATGGTTAAAATTGCGTAGTAAATAGAGTATGGTAATGATAAAACCGCAAATAAAAATATTCCAGTAGAAAATGTTTCAGAATTATGTATTCTCAATTTTGTATCTAAGTCTAAGGCAAAAAGTATTGCAAAAAATGTAAATTCTAATATTCCTGGTAATAGAATAAGAAAAATTTTCTTTTTTGTTATCGAACTATTAAAAATCCTTTTAATGTATATATAAAATAACGGAATTATTAAATATCTAAAATCTAATGGTAGATATAATAATGAGGGTTTTAATTCAAGAATATTTAAGTCTCCAAGGATAGAATTTAAGAGTTCTGCACTATAGGTTAATAGAAATAAACCTAAAAAAAGCTTAGGTTTAATTAGCTTACTTTCAACTACTAAAATTAAGCCTAGAAATACACCTTGAACTAAACCTAGTATGTCAATTAAACTTATTATGTTATAGTTAATTTCCACTTATTTAATTAGATCTTAATTCTTAGAGTTGTGCCAAAAACAGAAGTTATTAATATGATGTTATTTATTATATACGCTATGAGTTTCTAAATGTTTGCTAACAACCAAATATTCTTACAAGGTTTTAAAAACCTCATAGAAAATAATATAGATTAAGCAATCCGGTCGTTGTACATTGCCTGTTTTGCCCTAGTTTCTTTTAGCTTTTTTATGCGCTTTTTCTTTCTAATTTTAATCTTTGCGCGGTTAACCAGATAGAACATTACGGGTACCACTACCAAGGTAAGGAAGGTAGCAAAAATTAGCCCGAAGATAACCGTCCAAGCCAAAGGCCCCCAGAAAATAACATTGTCACCACCAATATAAATATTTGGGCTGTAATCTGTAAATAAGCCAAAGAAGTCTATGTTAAGTCCTATTGCTAATGGTATTAACCCCAACACGGTGGTAATGGCGGTAAGCAAAACAGGACGCAGTCGCGATTTTCCACCCGCTACAATAATGTCAAAATACTGTCTTTTGGTTAGCATCTGGTCTTCGTCCATTTGTAGTTGGTCCATTTTCCTGTCAATTAAGATTTGGGTATAATCTATTAAAACAATGGCGTTATTCACTACAATTCCCGCAAGGGAGATAATCCCCATCATGGTCATGATTATCACAAAATCCATTTGGAAAACTACTAAACCTAAAAATACACCCGCCAAACTAAGTACGACCGAAGTTAAAATTATAATAGGTTTGGAAAGCGAGTTAAACTGGGCAACCAATATTAACAATATACCTCCTAATGCAAAGAAGAGTGCCAGCATAAGAAACTCCATATTATCGGCTTGCTTTTCCTGTTCTCCCGTAAATGCAAGATCAATATCCTTTGGTAGGTTATAGTCTTGCAATTCGGTCTTTAGGTCGTTTACTATTTCTGTTCCGTTATAACCGCCAAGAACGTTTGAATATAGGGTAATGGTACGTTTTAGATTTTTTCGCTTAATAGAACTAAAAGAAGCGGTATTCTTTTTTGTGATCATGGATGAAATTGGAACTTGCACAATTTTCCCTTGATTGTTTCTAAAGGTAACGGGCTGATTAAAAAGGATACTTTCATCGTGACGGTACTTTTCTGCCAAACGAACGTTTACTTCGTAATCGTCATCACCTTCTTTATAGGTTGAGGCTTCTTCCCCAAAAATTGCACGTCGTAAAGTTTGCCCTATTTGTCCGGTAGAAATGCCCAATAGCCCGGCTTTTTCGCGATCTACGGTAATGTTCATTTCGGGCTTTCCTTTGTTGATGTCTATTTTTAACTCTTCAATTCCGCTTACCCCTAAGCTTTCAATATAGGTGCGTAGGTTTTCTGCTTCGCGAAGCATTTTATCGTAATCCTTTCCGCTTAATTCAATATTTATGGGGTAGCCTACAGGTGGTCCGGCATCATCTTTTTCTACAATGATTGAAGCGCCAGGAAAGCCTTTTACAGCTTCACGTACTTCTTCCAGAACGTCGCTACTTTTTACACCTCTACGCAGTTGATAATCGCGCATGGAAAGCGTGATTTTTCCTTTTTGTGGCATGTCATTGCTTTGGCCACCATCGGTCTGTGGATTACCGGCTCCTTGCCCTACCTGCGAAATGGCAGATTCTACCATGTAATTATAGCCGTTGTCGTCGTATTTTTTAATGGCATCAAAAATACGTTTCTCCACTTTTTTAGTGAGCGCATTGGTTTTTTCAATATCGGTTCCTTGGGGGTATTCTATATAAGTTATAATCTGGTTAGGTTCATTTTCGGGGAAAAACAGCACTTTTGGCTGCATTAGCCCAACTAAAACAAAGGATAGGATTAATAACCCAATAGTTCCGAAGAAAAAGACATAGGCCTTTCTTCCGCGCAAGGCGTATTTAAGGGTTTTTTCGTACGAATTTTCTAACTTTTTAAGTGCTTTATATTGAAAATAATCTACGGCCCCAACCAAAACGTACTTATAGAACCATAGTAGTATGGCGGTTAAAATTGCCAAGTTCCCAAAGCCTCTAAAAGCTGCGATATCTAGCGCAAAACCAGCAACTAAAAGTATTGCGCCTACACCTACTAAAATCAAACTCCAACGAATAAGTTTCTTTTTGGTCAGCGGCGCTTCTTCGGTCTTCATAAATTCTGAAGTTAGCATCGCATTAATGATAAGTGCGACAAAGAGCGATGAAAAAAGCACTACGGAGAGTGTTATGGGGAAATAAACCATAAATTTACCAATGGTTCCGGGCCATAGTCCTAGTGGGAAGAAAGCCGCCAATGTTGTTGCGGTTGAAGCGATAATAGGCCAGGCAATTTCGCCCATTCCCTGTTTTGCGGCTTTACGTGGCTTCATGCCTTCACTCATCAAGGTGTACACGTTCTCAACAACCACAATCCCGTTATCTACTAGCATACCCAGCCCCATTACCAAACCAAACAAAACCATGGTATTCAATGTAAAACCTAATCCTGAAAGTATGGATAAGGACATAAGCATGGATAGTGGAATTGCAAAACCAACAAAAAGTGCGTTCCTAAACCCTAAAAAGAACATCAATACGAGCACAACCAAAATAACCCCAAAAATGATGTTGTTTACCAAATCATTTACCTGGTTTTCGGTTTTTATAGATTGATCGTTTGAAAGGCTAACATGAAGGCTTTGCGGTAGATAGCTTTCTTGTTCCGAAGCCAATAGTGCTTTGATATCTTCTACGGCCTGAATCATGTTTTTTCCTGCGCGTTTCTTGATGTCTAGCATTACTACAGGCTCGCCGTATTCACGTGCATAGGTGGTAGCGTCTTTCTCTTGAAATTTTACACTGGCAATATCTTTTAAAAATATAATGCCGTCGTCTTTTTTAACCACTACGTTCTCTAACTCTTGTGGGTTTTCTATTTCACCAGTTATTCGTATGTTTTTTTGAACACCGTTTGTAATAATATTACCCCCAGAAATGGTGCTGTTTTCACCTTTTATAGCGTTTATGATGTTATCAAAACTAACCTGCGAAGCGGTCATTTTATAGATATCAACCCCAATTTCAACCTCTCGTTCTTCAGCACCTCGAATCGTTGCTTCCTTTATTTGTGGGAGCAATTCAATTTTGTCTTGCAGATATTCGGCGTAGTCCTTTAATTTTTGAATAGGATAATCGCCGGTTAGGTTAATATTCAGAATAGGAAATTCTTCCGAAAAGTTTAAGTCGAAAGCATTGGGTTCAACTTTTGCGCCATTGGTAAGCACGGGCCAAGTGGTCTCGGCCTTAACTTGGTCTATTTTGTCCTTGACCAATTGTTTGGCTACTGGAATTTCTACCGTTTCTTCAAATTCAACAATAATTATAGAGTAGTCTTGAAGGGTTGTAGAGGTAATTTCCTTAACGCCTGCAACGTCTTTAAACTCTTCTTCTAAAGGTTCAGTAATGAATTTTTCAACATCTTCGGCAGAGTTTCCGGGGTTTACGGAACTCACATAGATTTTAGTCTCTATAATTTCTGGAAATGCCTCTCGCGGCATACTGTAATATGCGAAAGCACCTAAAAATAATATGATGGCCATCACTACATAGACTGTCATTTTGTTGTCTATAGCCCAAGATGAAATACTAAATTCTTTATAGGGGTTTTTGCTCATGGTGCAAAGGGTTTCTTAGTTTTTGATGCTTACTTTTTGTCCGTCACGAAGGGTTTTGGCACCTTCTAAAATGATGGTGTCTCCTTTTTTAAGTCCTGATTTTACCTCAGCATGGTTTTCATAGGAAAGCCCGGTATTAAGAATGATGCGTTTTGCTGTGCCTACTGAGTCATTAACGGGTTGGTATAAATAGGCAATGGTTTCTCCTGCTGCATTTTCCTGTAATATGTTCTCGGGAATGGTAATGGCATCTTCAGCTGTGTAATCATTTACTTTTACGGTAGCGATGAGGTTTGGTTTTATTAAGCCGTCTTTATTCGGAATTTCAACCTGAATATCAAAACTTCTGTTATTTGGATTGATAAAATTACTAACCTGGCGAACGGTGCCCGTAAATTCTTCATTTATTGAAGTGAGTTTAACCTTTACCTGGGTGCCTTTCTTTATATTTTTAAGATAGGTTTCGGGAATGGATGCCTTTACATACATATCGCTCAGATTCACCAACCTAATTATGGGAGTTTGACCGGGAGTAACCACCTGCCCAGGATCTGAAATAATATTGTCAATTACACCGCTAAAAGGAGCTGTAATAACGGTTTTGCCTAGTTGTGAGCGCAATTGTTGTGTTGCGTTTTTTGCAGCTTCATAATTTGTTTTGGCCTGTAGGTATTGAATTTCGGAACCAATTTTTTGCTCCCACAAGCGTTGTTGGCGTTCAAAGGTGGTTTTAGTCAAAGCCAGTTGTGCTTCCTGTTGTGCTACTTGGCTTGAGAGTCCGCCGTCGTCAATTTTTGCCAACCGCTGCCCTTTAGAAACTTGCTGTCCTTCCTTAACATAAACCTTGGTGAGAATTCCGGAATATTCGGCATTTAAAACCACATTTTGATTGGTTTCAACATTGCCCTGTACTTCTACATAATGCTTAAATAAAGTGTCTTTGATTACCTGTGCGGTAATAAGTGCCGGACGTTCCCTCTTTTCATGAGAATCGATATACGCATTTAACTTATCGATATCACTTTTAAGATCGCGTTGCTGTTGGTTGAGTTCCGTTCTTTTCGATTTAACTGCGGAAAGATCGCCAGAATCAATAATAGCATCAACCGATTTTTTGTCGTTGCCACAAGAAGCAAGAGTGACTAGGGTTATTAGAAGTAGCGTTATTTTTTTCATTGCTTTTTAGTATTGATTTTTTATTGTTTCAGAATCTATTCGAAGTTGTGGAAGATTAAGAACGGTTTCTAAATTTGCTTTTTCGTTAATGACGTCTAACATTGCCTGAAAATATTGTTGTTGCGCGGTGTATAGCTGTGTTTGTGCTTGGCGCAAATCAAAACTGGAGGACAGGCCTTCTGTAAATTTTATCTGGTTTTTCCCTTCAATTCGCTCTGCCAATGCAAGGTTCTTCTTGGCATTTTCATATTTGTCAATCGCAAATTGATAATTGCTTTTGGCAGTGGTAAGATCCAGTTTTATTTGGTTCTTACTTTGTTCAAAATCGGTTTTAGCTTGGTCTAAAGCAACTTCTGCACGTTGGGCTCTTGCACTGCGCATGCCACTACTGAAAATAGGAACGTTAAGGCTAAGGCCAAATACGGAAGATTGATACCATTTTTGATCTCCGTTGAAAAAGGTGAAATCATCACTATTTGCTGCTGTTCCATAATTTACAAAAGCAGAAAGCTTGGGCAGAAATTTGCTTTTTTCGAGTCTCATTTCAAAAAAGCGCTGTTCGGTAAGGTTGTTTGCAATTTTGTAATCTACGTTATCTTCAATATTTAAAGCGGCATCCAATAGCGCAAGACTGATATTTTCATCTGCTAACTTATCTAGGTTCTCTGTTAGGGTTACAGGAGTTTCCACGTTAATTCCAAGAGCGAGATTAAACATTTGTTTTGCTATAGCCTTACTTCGGCGTGCATTGTTAAGCTGAGTTTCAATATCTAATAAGGTAATTTCAAGCTGCTCTACGCTCTCTTCTTCGGCCAAACCGTTTTCGTAAATTTTTTGGGTTTCGTTGAGGTTTTGCTCTAAATTACTTTTGTTTTTTTCAAAAATGTCAACCAATTCCTGAGCCAATAAAACACTGCCGTACGCATTAATAACGCCTTTTCTAACTTCCAAGCGGTTTTTTTCATTGGCATTTTCAGAGAATTTTAAAAATGCTTTTGCAGCTTTTAGGCCAACCAGATAACTGCCGTCAAAAATAAGCTGATTTAACGTAGCAACGGCATTGGCATTTTGTTTGGTGCCAAAGGTTACGGGAGTAAAAGTTCCGGGTTCGCCGCCTCCAAATTCACCGGGAATAAGAGTAACAGGCTGTTTTAAATTATTTTGATACGTGAGGCTCCCGTCTATTTGCGGAAGGCCTTGTGCGGTTGTTTCCCATTTTTGCTTAATTGCCTTTGCAATATCGCGTCTGGCGTTAATGGAGGTATAGTTGCTGTCCAGTGCAAAAGTTACCGCTTCTTCTAAACTAAAACGATAATCTTGCCGCTCTTGCGAATAACCCATAAGACTAAACAGGGTAAAACTGAAAATTATAATCTTTTTATACATTGGCTTGATGCTCGGTGATAAATTTATTTAGTGTAATTAAACCTTCGGGCGTTACAATGCCGCGTAGGTGGTACTCTAGATATTCTTCGGTTTTGTATGTAGGCGAAAACTTTGCAACAGGAAATAAGGCTTCGTTTTGAATACCGGTAATGCCCATAAAATAAAGACGCCCGATAAAATCTGAATCTAAGCTCGGGCGATAAAGACCTTCTGAAATACCCTTTTTTATGTTTTTTCGGGTGCATTCTAGCATTTTTTCCAACTGATTGTGATGTAGCTTCCTGCTTATTTCTGGATAGTATTTTTGAAGTTGAAACTGAGCTGAGGTTTGATCGTCTTTTAATTTTTGCATGATAAACTTCTTAATCTGGAATAACTCCTCAATTGGATCTATATCAAGAGCACAAATTTCATCAATCCCTTCGCTAATGCTGTTTAAAACCGAAAACGCACACTCCTTTACAAGCTCGGTTTTGTTTTTAAAATGTGTGTAAATGGTTTTTTTTGATATGGCCATTTCGGTGGCAATATCGTCCATTGTAACACTTTTAAAACCTAACTTTAAAAAAAGATCGGTGGATTTATTAATAATCTTATCTTTCATAATCGGGCGCAAATGTAATTCCAGGAAACTAGAAAAACAATAGAAGTTTCCAAAGTTTTGTTTTATTTAACATCCTATTGTGCAAAAGGCTTTTTTAACCTATTAATTGTGTGCATTTGTTCAGCTTGTTTTACTTTAGCCAAAATTTTTGATTCATGGAATTTTTAAAGAAATACAATGCCGTTCTCGATGCTGATCTTACCACAGCGGTGGCTCAAAATGAACCACATCAACTATATGACCCCGTAAAATATATACTATCTTTAGGTGGTAAAAGGCTTAGACCTGTGCTTACTTTAATGGTTTGCGATTTCTTTGGGGTTGATTTTAAAAAGGCTGTCCCCGCAGCATTAGCAATAGAAATGTTTCATAACTTTTCGCTAATTCACGACGACATTATGGATAATGCGCCGTTGCGAAGAGGTAAAAAAACCGTTCATGAAAAATGGGACACCAATACGGGTATTCTTTCTGGAGATGCCATGTTGATTTTGGCATATCAGTTTTTTGAAAAATATGAGCCTAAACTATTTCAGGAATTGGCGAGGTTGTTTAGTGAAACTGCGCTACAAGTGTGTGAGGGGCAGCAGCACGACATGGATTTTGAAACTCGGGACGACGTCACCCTTTCAGAATATATAAAAATGATTGATCATAAAACAGCTGTTTTGGTAGGTGCAGCTATGAAGATGGGCGCAATTGTGGCTAAAACTGCAGAAGAAGATAAAGACAGAATTTATCAATTTGGCAGAAATCTAGGGATTGCCTTTCAATTACAGGATGATTATCTAGATGTTTTCGGAGATCCTAAAACCTTCGGAAAACAGGTTGGCGGTGATATTATTTCAAACAAAAAAACTTTTCTATACCTAATTGCAGCACAACAAGGTTCTGTTGCTCAGGCTAAGGAACTTCAGCATCTTTTTGATATCAACCCTAAAGATCCAACCGATAAGATTGCAACCGTAAAGGAGATTTTTATTCAGTCTGGTGCTGCAGAAGCCACACAGGCCGAAATAGCCAAGTATAACAATCTAGCGTATTCGGTTTTGGATGACATTAATATTGCTGCCGATAAAAAAGAGCTACTTCGTGAGTTTGGTGAGTATTTAATGCTGCGTAAGGTTTAAAAATAAACTCTTACAAATGGAGCCCAAGCTTCGGCATAAATACTTTTTTTGTTGTCGTGGAGCACGTCATAGCGAATGCCTACAGTAATATTTCTGGAGTGGAACCCTGCGCCAACATATAGTGCCGGATACCAATAATTACTCGTTACATCTGGGCTTCCTAAATATTTATACGTTCGGTTTACGTTCAATTCTTCAAATTCTGCGGAGAGTTGAATTTGTGGTATTACGTTGTATAGTGCAAGTACGCTTCCGCCTAGAATAGTAGCATTGGTATTGTTTTTAAGACTAGCATAGGTTCCAGTAAGTGAAATTCCGGCTGCAAATTGATTGTTGAATTGGTAAATGGCGCTGGGTGCGATAGTACCGCTAAAAAAGCCATTACCAAAGCTCAGGCCTATTCCACCTCCAAAGCGTACATGGCTCCAGAATTCACTTTGTTGATTTTGGGCCAAAGATAGATTTGCGCTCAGAAGCAGAAAGCTTAACAATGTTATTTTTAAAATATAGCTGATTATCGCGTTTGTCATTATGAATACTTTAAGAGTTTCAGGCAATAAATATATGAAATCGAGCCAGCTATTGTAGTTAATTATTGTAAATTTGTACCGTTTATTTTAAAAGACCATTTGTATATTTATCATGGATAAATTTTCATTCTTAAACGCGGTTCATCCTTCTTTTATCGCGGAACTTTACGAAAAATATTTACAATACCCAGACAGTGTAGAGCCAAGTTGGAGAGCTTTCTTCCAAGGTTTTGATTTTAGATCTGAACCTGGAAGCCAAGAGCTTTTTGCTACTCCAGAGGCCTCGGCACCGGAACCTGAAGATTACGATCTCGGTGCAATTTGCGCCGATGTTATCAAAGAGTTCCAGGTGCTTAAGCTTATTGACGGCTATCGTACTCGAGGGCATTTCTTCACAAAAACGAACCCGGTTCGCGAAAGGAGACAATATGCTCCAACCTTGGCCATAGAAAATTTTGGGCTTTCACAGCACGATTTGAAAGGCAAGTTTAGAGCTGGAGAGGTAATCGGGATTGGCGAAACCACGCTGGAAGAGATAATAGAACATCTCGAAAAAATTTATTGCGATTCCATCGGGACAGAGTATATGTTTATTCGCAATCCGGAAGAGATAGATTGGATTCAACAAAGACTGAACACCAATGACAATCAACCAAATTTTTCAGAAAACCATAAAAAGCACATTCTAAAAAAGCTCAATGAAGCCGTTTCTTTTGAGAGTTTTCTTCATACCAAGTATGTAGGTCAAAAGCGCTTCTCGCTTGAGGGAGGTGAAAGCTTAATTCCTGCTTTAGACACGCTTATTGAGAATGCCGCCGAAAAAGGAGTGAAGGAATTTGTTATGGGTATGGCGCACCGGGGGCGTTTGAGTACCTTGACCAATATATTTGGGAAGAGCGCTAAAGATATTTTTAGCGAGTTTGACGGAAAAGACTATGCACAGGATATTTTTGACGGTGATGTTAAATACCACCTTGGTTGGACTTCTAAACGAAAGACCGATTCCGGAAAGGAAATTAACCTGAATATTGCACCAAACCCTTCACATTTAGAAACTGTTGGGGCTGTAGTTCAAGGGATTTCACGCTCTAAACAAGACGATCATTATAAGGAAGATCCAAGCCAAGTATTGCCAATTATTGTTCATGGTGATGCAGCTATCGCTGGCCAGGGTGTTGTTTATGAAATTGTGCAGATGGCGCAATTAGACGGCTATAAAACGGGTGGAACCATACATATTGTGGTCAATAACCAAATTGGGTTTACAACCAATTATTTAGATGCGCGTTCGTCTATTTACTGTACAGATGTGGGTAAAGTAACATTTTCGCCAATTTTACATGTAAATGCTGATGATGTAGAGGCCGTAGTGCATGCTATGCTTTTTGCATTAGACTTTAGAATGGAGTTTGGCCGCGACGTTTTTATTGATCTATTAGGGTATAGAAAATATGGGCATAACGAAGGTGATGAGCCTAGATTTACTCAGCCTAAACTTTATAAGGCAATAGCTAAGCATCAAAACCCGCGTGATATTTATGCTGAAAAGCTCAGAGCGCAAGGCGTTATAGATGAAGGATACACTAAAAAACTAGAAAAAGAATACAAAAGTAAACTGGAGGAAAATCTTGAAGATTCCAGAAAAGAAGACAAAACTAGCATTACGCCATTTATGCAAGATGAGTGGGAAGGTTATGACTATTCTAAGGATGGCCAAATGTTAGAACCAGTTGATACAACTTTTGACCTTAAAAAACTCGACGAAATAGCCAAGGCAATTACTAACCTGCCTGAAGATAAAAAGTTCCTTAGAAAAATCACCAAGCTTGTAGCGCATAGACACGCTATGTACTTTGATGATAACAAGCTGGATTGGGCTATGGGAGAGCTTCTTGCTTATGGAAGCTTGCTAAAAGAAGGGCACGACGTTAGAATGAGTGGGCAGGATGTAGAGCGCGGAACGTTCTCGCACCGACACGCCGTTATGAAAGTGGAAGAAAGTGAAGAGGAGGTAGTGCTGTTAAATAGCCTTAAAGGCGATCAGGCCAACTTTTATATTTACAACTCATTGCTGTCAGAATACGGGGTTGTAGGTTTTGATTATGGATATGCAATGGCAAGTCCAAGATCTCTAACCATTTGGGAAGCGCAATTTGGCGACTTTAGCAATGGGGCGCAAATAATGATAGATCAATATATTTCGGCTGCTGAAGACAAATGGAAGCTTCAAAACGGTTTGGTTATGCTTTTACCACATGGGTATGAAGGCCAAGGTGCCGAACACTCATCAGGTAGAATGGAGCGTTATCTACAGTTGTGTGCAGTTGATAACATGTTTGTGGCCGATGTAACAACTCCTGCAAATATGTTTCATTTATTGCGACGTCAACTGAAAACGAAATATAGAAAACCTTTAATTGTCTTTACGCCAAAGAGCTTATTGCGTCATCCAAAAGTTGTTTCTACTAAGGAAGAGTTTGCAAATGGGAGTTTCCAGATGTTGATTGATGATGAACAAGCTAAGGTGTCTAAAGTAAAATCATTGGTATTTGTTACTGGTAAGTTTTATTACGACCTGCTTGAAAAAAGAGAAGAACTTAAAAGAGATGATGTTGCCTTAGTGCGTATAGAACAATTGTTCCCACTGCCTACAGCAGCAATTAAAAAGATACTCAAAAAATATAAAAACGCCGATGACGTGGTGTGGGCACAGGAAGAGCCTCGAAATATGGGTGCCTACTCTCACATTTCCATGCATTTTGAAGAAGCGAAAAACTTTAGAGTTTGTAGCAGAAAAATGTATGCAGCTCCTGCCGCCGGAAGTACGGTACGTTCAAAAGCCAGACATAAAAAGGTGATTGAAAACGTTTTTAATAAGAATATGAAATAGTTTTCTTCTGGGGTTAAAAAAATCCAATTAGGTATTCAGAAGAAATAATAATATTTTTACTCATGCGGAAGTATTTTGTTTAAAAGATAATAATACATCTCATCTTTAGAAATAGATTGATTGTATGGTTTTTCAGAATGAAATTACAGGAAAACTAAAAATAGAGAATAAAAATTAGTAAATTTTAGATTGCAATAAATAATAAATTATGGCATTAGAAATGAAAGTCCCGTCTCCGGGAGAATCCATCACCGAAGTTGAAATAGCAACTTGGTTGGTACAAGATGGCGATTACGTTGAAAAAGATCAAGCGGTTGCCGAAGTAGATAGCGATAAAGCAACTTTGGAGCTTCCAGCGGAAGCTAGTGGTGTTATCACCTTGAAAGCCGAAGAAGGCGATACAATTGCTGTAGGAGATGTGGTTTGTTTAATTGATACAGACGCCAAAAATCCAGGAGGAGGTGATTCTTCCGCTAAAGATGAATCTAAGTCAGATTCAAAAGAAGACAAAAAGGAAAAAGCAGATACTGCTAAAGAATCCGCTTCAAAGCCTGCTGCACCTGAGAAAAAATCGTATGCCACAGGATCGGCTTCGCCGGCAGCCAAGAAAATTCTCGGTGAAAAAGGAATGGCTTCTAAAGACGTAAAAGGTAGCGGACGCGATGGCCGTGTTACAAAACAAGATGCGGTTTCTGCTACTCCTTCCATGGGAACCCCAGGAAAAGGAAGCCGTGGCAGCGAGCGTAAAAAACTTTCAATGCTTCGTAGAAAAGTTGCAGAACGTTTGGTTTCAGCTAAAAATGAAACGGCAATGCTAACTACTTTTAATGAAGTAGATATGTCGCCTATTTTCGATTTAAGAAGTAAGTACAAAGAGCAATTTAAAGAAAAACACGGTGTAGGGCTAGGCTTTATGTCATTCTTTACTTTGGCCGTGGTTCGTGCTTTAGAGCTTTATCCAGATGTAAACTCAATGATTGATGGCGATTACATGATTAGCTATGACTTTAAAGATATTTCCATTGCGGTTTCTGGACCTAAAGGTTTAATGGTTCCAGTAATCAGGAATGCTGAAAATCTTAGCTTTAGAGGTGTTGAGAACGAGGTAAAAAGACTTGCGTTACGCGCTAGAGATGGTAAAATTACGGTTGATGAAATGACTGGAGGTACCTTTACAATATCTAACGGAGGTGTTTTCGGAAGCATGCTTTCAACCCCAATCATTAATCCGCCGCAATCGGCAATTCTAGGAATGCACAATATTGTTGAGCGCCCTATAGTTAGAGATGGTGGTATTGTTGTAGCGCCAATAATGTATGTGGCCTTATCTTATGACCATAGAATTATTGACGGTAAAGAATCGGTAGGGTTCTTAGTGGCGATTAAAGAAGCTCTTGAAAATCCTGAGGAATTCTTAATGGATAACGACGTAAAACGTGCGCTAGAACTTTAATTTGGTTCACGATATTTAATAATAAAAAAAAATCCGGATTGTATCCGGATTTTTTTATGGCTTTATGTTTTGTCTATCAATGTACAACGCCAAATATGAAGTTCTTTTGGTGTAGCTAAATATCACGTGTAACAACTAAGTTCACCAGGAGATTAAGCCATTTATAAGATGCAAATTGGGTTTAGGTCTGAAATTGGAACGCGTATTAGTCTTATATTTTTATGTGCCCTTCGTATCTGGTTTATATTAACTTATCATGATTCTCTTTAGCCCAGATTAAAAGGCTGTTGGTCCTAGACTCAATATTGAGCTTATTGATAATATTGCTTCGGTGCTTTTCTACGGTTCTGTGAGAAATGAATAGTTGTGAGGCTATTTCTTTATTGGTTTTGTCTTGGGCAATGAGCTTTAATATTTTTCGCTCTGAAGGTGTTAGCTCACTAAGTTCGTCATTTTGGACAAAACTAACACCAATAAACTCTTTTATTCTATTGCTAAAAAACGGGGTGTTTTCAGTTACTGTTTTTATACAGGTTTCAATTTCTTCGAGTGCAAACTCTTTTAAAATGTAGCCAAAAATATTAAGCTCCTGCGCTTTTTGATAGAGTTCCTTTTCTTTGTGAAGTGTGATTAGTACAATTTTAGTCTCTATATCAAGATCTCTGCATTTTTTTGCAATTTCTAGGCCAGAGATGTACGGCATCTGGATATCTAAAATCGCGATATCGGGCTTCATTTGGATTATCATGTTGTAGGCTTCTCTGCCATCATTTCCTTTTCCAAGAAGGTTATAGCCTTTTTCCATTAAAAAATCACTAAGTCCTTTTAAGAGTAGGGGGTGGTCGTCTGCAATAATTATTGATGGGGTTTTTTTGCTCATATTGGGAATTGAAATTCTAATACCGTACCGGTTTCTTTTTTAGATATAACTTTCATTTGACCTTTTAAAAACTTAGTTCGCTCTAAAAGTGTTTTTAGCCCTAATGATTTTACATCTTGATATTTATCTTCAAATTTGAAGCCTACACCATTATCTCGAATGGAGATCATTATAGCGTTGCTCAGTTTTTTCACCGCTACTTTTCCTGCATCTGCTTGGGCATGTTTTAGTATGTTACTTAAACTTTCTTGAACGATCCTGAAAATATTTACCTCTTCTTCTTTTGAAAATATATCGTCAATATTATCTATTTCTGCTGAAATAAAAAGGTTTGTGTTTTCATCTATTTGATTAATGGTAAATTCAATGGCTTTGGTTATCCCTAATTCCTGAAGTTGAAAAGGGTGCAAATCTCTAGATATAGCGCGTACTTCTTCTATGGTGTAATCTACCATTTGTTTGGTATCCTTATCGCCACTAGCAATGAGCTTGTTTTTTATTACCAATAATTGTTGTCCAACTCCATCGTGAAGGTCTTTAGATATTCGTCTTCGTTCCCCTTCTTGCGAAACCAATAATTCCTGACTAAATTTTTCCTGAAGAATTTTATTCGTCTTTAAAAACCTTTGGTTTCTGTAAAGTAGTACGAGTCCGAACCCTAAAATTGTTGCAACCCCTGCAAAGAGCATCACTTTTTTAAAGCCCTCATTGTCTTTTTCAAGAAGATTTATATTGGCAGTTTTTTCTACAAGTTCTTTTTCGTTTTTTTCCGTTTCGTATAAGGTTTGGTAGTAGGCGAGTGCATTTGCAACACTTTTATTGTATATGGAGTCTTTAAGAGCGGTGGCTTTTTTCGTGTGTTCCAAGCTTTCTTTGTAGTTGCCTAGATCAAAATATATTTCTGATAAAGCAGAATAGGTTTCCATAATTTCATCTTCAATCCCCAGGTTTTTGGAGCTAAGTAACCTTTTTTGAAGCAATTCTAAGGTTTCCTCAAATTTTCCTTGAGTTCTAAGGTATGCTGCCTTTCCTCCTAAATAGTTCATTTCGGCTAATGGATTTCCCGAAAGATCAAAATCCATAGCCTCCAAGAAGTCAAGTTGATTTTTAGCCTTTTCAAGTTGATTTTGCTCACAGTAGTACTCAATAAGTCTTGAGTGGATACCAATATAGGTGGAAACACTCGAAATTTTTTCCTGATAGCTTTCTTTAGCCATTAATAGGTATTTGAGCTCCAGATCGCGTTTTCCCATCTTTTTATAATCCAGCGCCTGGTTGTAGTATTCATTCGGTAAAAGAGAATTCAACTTCAAACTTTTCATTTTCTCAATAAGGGCATCGCGCTCAATCTTGGCTTTTTTGTAAAAACCATTCATGCTGAACATATTGATGATACCTTGCTGTGTATAGACCATAAAGTTATAGGCTTCCTTGGCTTCATAAATATTGAATGCCGTTTTAAAGTCTTCACTTGCCGCTATAAACTTGCCTAATTGCGAGTAGGCTTGCCCTCTAAATAAATAGGTGTCCGCAATATTTAACGTGTCGGTAGAGGCAAAGTTTAACAAGGCCAAGTTATAATCTTCAATAGCTATTTTTAAATCTACCTTCTTGTTTGCGCTACCGCGTTTTATATGCAAACCACCCAACAATGAGCTGTCTTTTATTTTATATTTTCGGGCAAGAACGCTATTGATTACGGTTATAGCTCGCAATGGGTCATTTTTATAATTGGTAAGTGGATATTGTAGGTTCATTGCCTTTTTGGCTGCAGCTTCTGTGCTATCCAATTCTTGAGCAAGTGCAATGTACTGAAAGCTATACGTTATAAATGAGTCGGGATCGGTCTTGTAGGTCCGTATTAAAATGCTGTCTAATGCTGCAAGTTTCGCTCCTTTATTAGCTGTAGTTTTTACAATCTTTTTATAATGCGAAACATCCTGGCAAATACCCAAAAAATTGGCCAGCATAAGCAATAGCGATAAAAAAACCGTTCGTTTAGTCACAAATAAAATTTTTGGGAAGGAATTAAAGATACTTAAATTATACGAAATAAAACCGATCTTGGTTTTTGTGTATTACTTTACGTAGAAACAGTTTCTTCCGTAATCAATCACCGCTCTATGTTTTTTTAGAAAGTCTGCACCAATAATTCCGTGTACCGGTTTTTCTTCAGCTTGTGAAAGTGCCTGATTAACATGCGAAAGATCGAATAAAACAAAATCCATGTTTTTTACTTCCCATTTCTTTATGCCGAATTTATTATTTCGCGAAAGCATTGTTTCCATATTTATTGCTCCTGCTCCCGCAGCTTTTATGATGCTTTCTTCACTAATAAGTGAAAAGTGTGCGCTTTCAGATAGAGCTACACAACTGGTAGAAGCGCCTGTATCAAGTATGAAATCGCCCGAAATGGTATTGATTTTTGCAGAAAAAAGATAGTGGCCCGTTGCGAGCTTTTTAAGGGGAATGCGGTAAAAGCCGCCCGATTCCATAAATTTACGTAGTTGCATTAACTTTTTTGTGTAAAGATAGCAAACAAAATAAGTAGCTTTGCAGTTATGTTGACAGATACCCATACCCATTTATACAGTAATGCCTTTGATGAAGATCGTAACAAAGTAATGCAGAGGGCTTTTAGCGCTGGTATTGAGCGCTTTTTTATTCCGGCAATAGATTCTAGCTATACCGAAGCAATGTATGCTTTGGAAAAAGATTTTCCCCAAAATGTTTTTTTAATGATGGGCTTGCACCCCACCTCTGTAAAGGAGAATTACGAAACGGAGCTGACTCATGTTGAGGCGCAGTTTGAAAAGCAAAATTTTTATGCCGTTGGCGAAATAGGAATTGATCTGTATTGGGATAAATCTACATTAGCGATTCAAAAAATAGCTTTTAGAAGACAAATTCAGCTGGCTAAGAAGTATAAACTGCCCATCGTTATCCATTGTCGCGATGCTTTTGATGAAATATTTGAAGTGTTGGAAGCCGAAAAAGGTCCAGATCTCTTCGGGATTTTTCACTGCTTCACGGGTACATTGGCGCAGGCTAAGCAGGCAATTTCGTATAATATGAAACTGGGCATTGGCGGCGTGGTTACTTTTAAAAACGGAAAGATTGATGCTTTTTTAAATCAGATTCCGCTAAAACATATCGTCTTGGAGACAGATTCGCCTTATCTTGCCCCCGTGCCCTTTCGCGGAAAACGCAATGAAAGCAGTTATCTGGAGCTAATTTGTAAAAAACTATCTGAACTTTACGAGGTTTCGGAAGCAACTGTAGCGCGAGTAACTACACAAAATTCAAAAGAAGTCTTTAATATATAGAATAATCTTTTAAGTAGGTAGAATCTAAATAATACGGTTTAGATTTCAGCCTAACATGTAAATCGGAATTGTGTTATAAGAATTGAAATATGATGAAAACCAAACCAAACATACTCCTTATATATACAGGTGGAACAATCGGGATGATAAAAGATTTTGAAACCGGTGCATTGCGCAATTTCAACTTTGATGAACTGCTCAACCATATTCCCGAACTTAAGTTGTTGGACTGTAACATTACCACTACCACTTTTGAAGACCCCATTGACAGTTCTAACATGAGTCCTAAGTATTGGGTGGATCTAGTGACTATTATTGAGGAAAATTATGAAGAAATAGATGGTTTTGTAGTGCTTCACGGCAGTGATACCATGTCTTACACTGCATCAGCAGTAAGTTTTATGTTAGAAAACTTGGGAAAACCAGTTGTATTTACGGGCTCTCAGCTTCCTATTGGCGATTTGCGTACAGATGCCAAGGAAAATTTAATTACTTCTATTCAAATTGCATCCCTTCAGGAAAAGGGAAGGTCCAAAGTGGCCGAAGTCTGTCTTTATTTCGAGTATAAGCTGTACCGTGCCAACAGGACCACGAAAATTAACGCGGAGCATTTTGAAGCTTTTGCCTCCTTAAACTATCCAGACTTGGTGCAGAGTGGTGTTCATTTGGTTGTAAATGAAGACGCCCTTTACAAGCCAAACCGAAGGAAGAAATTGAAGGTTCATAAAAAGTTAGAAAGTAATATTCTCTTAGTAAAAATGTTTCCAGGTATAGATCGGGCTACCATTGAGCACCTTTTCTCGTATCCGGAAATGAGGGGGATGATTCTTGAAACATACGGAACGGGAAATATAACCAATGAATCTTGGTTTATTGATTTACTTAAAGGAGTGATAAAAAAGGGGATTCCGGTAGTAAATATTACCCAATGTGCAGGAGGAAGCGTAAATATGGGGCTGTATGAAACCAGTACTGAGCTTAAGAAAATGGGCGTTATTAGCGGAAAAGACTGTACAACAGAGGCTGCACTGTCTAAATTAATGTATTTGTTGGGACAAAATATATCTGCTAACAGCTTCAAAACCATATTTGAAACCTCGTTACGGGGAGAAATGCTATAAAAACATTGACGAAATTTTTTATAGCGTTGTTTTTTTTTTGATATTTGGCATTCCGTTTCAAATTATGGGCGTTCTAGATTAAGAAGCTTAGCATTTGAAAAGTGTTTTTTGAAATTTTTAGGTTCTCCCTTTGTCAAAAGGTTATTTTGAAGGAGAAAACTTTAGAGAGGTGGCCGAGTGGTCGAAGGCGCACGCCTGGAAAGTGTGTATACGCCAAAAGCGTATCGAGGGTTCGAATCCCTTCCTCTCTGCGAGTACATTTTTCCTGTAATAAATTTGTCGGAGCTTGCTCCAGCAAATTTATGGAGGGAAAAATGTAATCAGCGATAGCTGATGAAATACAATGTATTTCCAGCATAACCTTTTGGGATCAGCGCAGCTAATCCGTTTGTCGGAGCTTGCTCCAGCAAATTTATGGAGGGAAAAATGTAATCAGCGATAGCTGATGAAATACAATGTATTTCCAGCATAACCTTTTGGGATCAGCGCAGCTAATCCGTTTGTCGGAGCTTGCTCCAGCAAATTTATGGAGGGAAAAATGTAATCAGCGATAGCTGATGAAATACAATGTATTTCCAGCATAACCTTTTGGGATCAGCGCAGCTAATCCATTTGTCGGAGCTTGCTCCAGCAAATTTATGGAAGGAAAATGTAAGCAGTGATAGTAGACAATAGCTTTTAAAAGTGCAGATGTAGAAGGACGCTTATTGAAACTAAGAAAAAATGGATTGTTTTGTAAGAAGAAGTGATACATGTAAAACACAGGTTTTTAGTGTGTTTCAAAAAATAACACACGCCTTTTTTTAGACCGAATTAATATTCTTGTAGATTAACTAAATTATTTTATATCTTTAAACCCTTAACTAAAAACAAACTTTAAGTCGATAGCAATGAAAAAATTATTTTCTATTATGGCGGTGACCGCAATGGTTTTTGTGGGAACGTTAAACGCAAACGCTTCAACAGCGCAAACAATGCCAACGAGCTCACAAGCCTTGGTTACAGCAGCCACAGTTTCTTTTATTCAAGATGAACCAGCTCCTGCAGCAGATGCAGATCGAGGTTTTCACCAAGAATTGAAAGAACGTTTTGTGGAAGGTGGTCCTGGATTTATGGGAATTGTACTTCTATGTTTAATTCTAGGATTGGCAATTGCTATTGAAAGAATTATTTTTCTTAACCTTTCAACTACCAATACTCAAAAATTGGCCGCAAATGTTGAAGACGCACTAAACAGTGGTGGTATTGAAGCTGCTAAAGAAGTGTGCCGAAACACAAAGGGCCCTGTTGCCTCAATTTACTATCAAGGTCTAGATCGTGCCGACGAAGGAATAGACATTGCTGAAAAAGCAGTTGTAGCCTACGGTGGTGTGCAGATGGGGCAACTTGAGAAAAACGTCTCTTGGATATCCTTATTTATCGCACTGGCACCAATGCTTGGTTTCATGGGTACGGTAATCGGGATGATTATTGCCTTTGATAAAATTCAGTCAGCTGGTGATATGAACCCTTCTCTTGTGGCAGGTGGTATTAAGGTAGCACTTTTAACAACAGTATTCGGTTTGATTGTAGCGATTATTCTTCAAATTTTCTATAACTATATTATTGCAAAAATTGATAGTATTGTTAACAGTATGGAGGATGCTTCTATTACTTTAATCGATATGTTGTTCGACTACAAAACAAATAATAAAATCTAAACAAACCACAAGATGGCATTACATAAAATTTTAAAAATAGTAGCATTGCTTCTAAGCATTGCAGGGATTATTTTTCTTGCAATGATCATCGCAAAAGGTGATACTGCCGTAGCTGAAACAGGCGAAGGTGTAGATGGCTTTTTGTATGTGGCTTACATAACATTCGCTATAACCATATTATTCGTGCTCTTTTTCGTATTAAAAGGAATTTTTGCAGGAAATATAAAGAGTACCTTACTTTCTATAGGAGCATTTTTATTAGTCGTTGCTATATCATACGTGCTTGCCGATGGCAGCCCCATGCAAATGCCAGAAGGCGACGTGCTTTCTGCCAGCGGATCAAAATGGGTAGGTACAGGGTTATACACCTTTTATATTATGGCAATTTTGGCTATAGGGTCAATGGTGCTTAGCGGAATCAAAAAAGTAACTAAATAATGGCAAGAAGATCAACACCCGAAGTAAACGCAGGGTCTATGGCCGACATCGCGTTCCTACTGCTTATCTTTTTTCTGGTAACTACTACCATTGAGAAAGATAAGGGTATCGCGAGACAGTTGCCGCCCAAAGAACCGCCTACGGACGAACAAGTGAAAATTAAGGAGAAAAACCTGTTTATAGTAAATGTAAACAGAGCTGATCAACTATTGGTTGAGGATAACTTAATGGAACTTAAAGATCTTCGCCAAGCCGCAATTGCTTTTCTAGACAATGGAGGAGCACCTTCAGGATCGCCGGAATATTGTAATTACTGTAAAGGTAAACGAGATCAGAAATCATCAGATAATCCGGATAAGGCAGTAATTTCTGTACAAAACGATAGACTTACCTCGTATAAAATGTATATAGCCGTTCAAAACGAACTGGTTGCAGCATATAACTTTTTAAGAGATAGGGAATCGGAGCGACTTTATGGATGGAAATTTACCGAAGTAAGCAATGCGATAGAAGAAGGGAGTTTCAAAGGAAACGAAGAGGCTATAAAGCCAAAACTGGAAACTGTTCAAAAAATGTTTCCAATGAAGCTTTCTGAAGCCGAACCTAAAAAATCTGGATCATAATACGATAACTATGTCAAAGTTTAGAAAGAAAAAAAGCAACGAATTACCTGCGGTAAACACTGCGTCTTTACCAGATATTGTGTTTATGTTACTATTCTTTTTTATGGTGGTAACCGTATTGCGTGAGGATAATTTGTTGGTTCAAAATACGCTGCCAAAGGCAGATCAAGTTGAGAAACTCAAGAAAGATAGATCTGTGTATATTTATGCTGGGAAACCAAGCTCAAGATACCAAGAAAAATATGGATCTGAAGCCAAAATTCAAATTGGCGATAAATATACAGACGTTACCAACCTAAAGTACGCCTTAACAGAGGCGCGACAAAAACTGCTACCTGAACTTCAAGATAGAGTTATGGTTGCACTTAAAGTTGATGAAGATACCAACACAGGTATGGTAACTGATATTAAACAAGAGTTAAGAGATTTGAATATGCTTAAAATCATTTATATTACCACACCAGGGAATCAATTAGATCAGTAAGCATTTCAATAGTTTATTAAATTACGCTTTATCCCGATTCGTCGGAATAAGGCGTTTTTTTTTGTTTCACTTTTTGTGAAATTAGATTTACCTTTACTCCTTATGCAAAACCCACCTAAAGCTTGTGTTTTTATTATTCTCCTGCTTGTTTCTTGTGCTAGCTTGGCACAGGACTCTATTAGGCATGCCACCGAAGATTCGCTGTATAGGGAAGATCAATTCTATATTGGGGTTACTTACAATATTCCTACAGATTTACCTTCAAGCGTTCAGGTTAGGGGGCTTACGGGAGGTGTACATTTAGGCTACTTGCGAGATATGCCGATAAATAAGCGCCGGAATATTGCAATTGCCTTAGGCGCGGGCCTAGCCTTAGACCAGTTTGGTCAAAATCTTTCAATTGGGGAAACACCCAACGGAAAAACGGTTTTTAGAGTATTAGATCGAGACTATACACGAAACCGGTTCAACATTGCAACTATCGAGGCACCTGTAGAATTCCGGTGGCGTAGCTCTACAGCGTCAAACTATAAATTTTGGAGGGTCTATGCTGGTTTTAGGGTAGGTTATGCTTATTGGTATAAAGCTACCTTTAAACAATCAGGAAACAACATAAATCAAACAGATATACCTGAATTTGATCCCCTCCGGCTTTCAGCTACGTTGAGTTTTGGGTATAATACGTTTAACTTCTTTGCTTCCTATAGTCTGAACCCATTCTTTAAGAACGCCGAAACAGTTGATGGCGAGCCTGTGGGCTTTAAGAGCTTAAAAGTTGGGTTGATGTTCTATATACTATAACCAAAGATTGAATAAAATAAGCTGGGGAATAGCACCTAATAAAAAGCCAATTCCGAGTTCTGGATAGGTGTGTGAGTCACTATTTAATCGCGATGAGGCTACCCATCCATTCACAAAGAGAAAAAAGCTTATAGTAACGAGTAGGTTGATTTTAAAATGTGCGCTCAAGCCTACCAAAAATAGTAATATTCCTGCTACGCCCATTTGGTGCAAACTTATCTTTAGTTTGAAAAACACCATTATAAGTGCACTAAAGGCCGATAAAAGAACTCCCACAAAATAGTAGTACATTTCACGATCATCATAGGGGTCAAAAACCATTTTAATGATGAGCAACAAAAGAATGCATTGAATCATTAACGGAAACTTGCGCTCTTTCACTTTTTTTAGGTAGATGGTATCTACCACTTTAATGTTCTTTAAAAGAAAAAAAACAACGATAGGAATAAAAATACTAACAATAGCAACTGCCAATAACTTTGCTTGAATCAACTCGGGCTCTGCGTACCGCGGTGAAACACTAAAGTAGAGGATAGCGCCCAAAAGCGGCATCAATAAAGGGTGAAATAGATATGAAGCTAGCTTTAGAAATAATTTCATTAAATCTCTTTTCTGAGTCTTGCCACAGGTAAATCCAGTTGTTCCCTATACTTGGCAATCGTGCGTCTGGCAATTGGGTAGCCTTTTTCTAATAAAACTTTAGCCAGCTTGTCATCTGTAAGCGGCTTTCTTTTGTTTTCTTCGGAAATGGTTATTTCAAGAATCTTTTTAATCTCCCTAGTTGAAACATCTTCGCCTTGGTCATTTTTCATCGATTCGCTGAAAAACTCTTTAATTAATTTTGTTCCGTAAGGGGTATCTACATATTTGCTGTTGGCAACCCGAGACACGGTTGAAACATCCATATCAATTTTATCGGCAATATCTTTAAGAATCATGGGCTTTAGTTTTCTTTCATCGCCCGTCATAAAATACTCCTTTTGGTGGTGCATGATAGCGTTCATGGTAACAAAAAGAGTCTGTTGCCTTTGTTTAATGGCGTCAATAAACCATTTGGCCGCATCTAGCTTTTGCTTAATAAACATTACAGCATCTTTTTGGGCCTTAGACTTCTTTTTAGACTCCTTGTAGCCTTTTAGCATGTTGGTGTAATCATGGCTTACGTGAAGCTCTGGAGTATTCCTTCCATTTAGGGTAAGGTCTAATTCGCCGTCAACTATCTTTATGGCAAAATCTGGAACAACGTGCTCTACAATTCTATTATTTCCAGAATAGGTGCCTCCAGGTTTTGGGTTTAGGCTTTCAATTTCATGAATGGCCTCCCTGAGTTGATCTTCGGTAATATCTAACTTCTGAATAAGTTTTTTATAATGCTTTTTACTAAACTGATCAAAGGAATCTTCCATGATTGAAATGGCTAATTCTACTGATGGGCTGGCAACTCTGCGCTCCAATTGAATCAATAAACATTCTTGCAGATCACGGGCAGCTACACCAGGAGGGTCTAACTCCTGAACTGTTTTTAGAACGGTTTCTACCTTGTCTTCAGTTGTGTAAACGTTTTGTGTAAAGGCCAAATCGTCCACAATGTCTTGAATTTCACGACGAATGTATCCGCTTTCGTCCACGCTTCCCACCAAAAATTTTGCAATCTCTTCTTCCTCCTCATCCATGCGATAGGTTCTTAATTGCTGCATTAAATGCTGGGTAAAGGAAGTTCCAGCGGCATAGGGCATCTGGCGTTCTTCATCGTCAGCACTGTAGTTCCTGGCAGAGAGCTTATAACTTGGTACCTCATCATCACTAAGGTAGTCATCAACGTTTATCTCAGTTTCAATCACTTCATTGCCTTCATCATCGTATTCCTCATTGCTGAATTCGTCTTCAAACTCGTCCGTGTCGTCTTTTCCACCTTCTAGGGCTGGGTTGTCCTCAAGCTCCTGCGATATTCGCTGCTCAAAAGCTTGCGTAGGCAGCTGTATCATCTTCATCAACTGTATTTGTTGAGGCGATAATTTCTGCGATAGTTTAAGATTTAATTGCTGTTTTAACATAGTGCTATTTGCTACCTTATAAAGTTAAAAAAAACCAGCTACTAAAGTAATTAAGTAGCTAGTTTTATTAAAAACTTATGAGTTTTGATGCTTGTCTAAAGTGGTAAATCCAGTTGCCGCGTTATTTTTTATGTATAACAACTTGCCTTTGGCATCAAAACGATTCTTAAAAATCTGCGTTTCCGGGCGTTCTTGGATAAGGTATTACATCGCGAATGTTCCCCATTCCCGTTGTAAACTGCACCAAGCGTTCAAAGCCAAGACCAAAACCACTATGAACGGCACTTCCGAATTTACGTAAATCTAAATACCAATATAGCTCTTTTTCGTCAATATCCATTGCAGCCATTTTCTCTTTTAAAACGTCATAGCGTTCTTCCCGCTGCGATCCGCCTACAATTTCTCCAATTCCGGGGAAAAGTACGTCCATGGCACGCACCGTTTTACCATCATCGTTCAAACGCATATAGAATGCCTTGATTGTGGCTGGATAATCAAAGAGAATAACTGGGCACTTAAAATGTTTTTCCACTAAAAAGCGTTCATGTTCGCTTTGTAAATCGGCGCCCCATTCTTCAATAGTATATTTGAATTTTTTCTTTTTATTGGGCTTGGAGTTCATTAAAATATCAATTGCTTCGGTGTAACTCACTCTTTTGAAGTTGTTATCTAAAATAAAATGAAGCTTTTCCCGTAGTTTCATATCGCTACGTTCGTTTTTCGGCTTGGTCTTTTCTTCTTCTAAAAGCCTATTTTCAAGAAACTCAAGATCATCGGCGCAGTGCTCCAATACATACTTTACAACATATTTAATAAAGTCCTCGGCCAAGTCCATGTTTGCATCCAAATCGTTGAAGGCAACTTCGGGCTCAATCATCCAAAATTCTGCCAGGTGGCGGCTTGTGTTTGAGTTTTCGGCTCTAAATGTTGGGCCAAAGGTATATACTTTACCCAGTGCCATTGCATAGGTTTCTGCTTCTAATTGTCCACTAACAGTAAGATGAGTTTGTTTTTCGAAAAAATCTTCTTGATAGTTTACGTTTCCATTTTCATCAAGCGGAGGATTTTTTGGATCTATGGCCGAAACGCTAAACATTTCACCAGCGCCCTCAGCATCACTTCCGGTAATAATAGGCGAATGCATATAGTTGAAGTCATTTTTCTGAAAATATTCATGAACCGCAAATGCCAGTTTTGAACGGGTACGCATTACGGCCCCAAAGGTGTTGGTGCGGATGCGCAAATGTGCCTGCTCGCGTAAGGTTTCTAGCGAATGTCGTTTTGGCGATAGAATAGTAAGTTTTACATCTTCTGGGTTTGCTTCGCCCAAAACGTTTAGTTTCGAAACTTGAATTTCTACCGTTTGCCCGCGACCCTGACTTTCAACAAGAACACCAGTTACTTCAATGGCAGCACCAATTGTAACTTTTTTAAGGAGTTCCGTTTCAAAATTTTCAAAATCAACTACACATTGTAGCGTTTTAATAGTAGATCCATCATTTAACGCAATGAACCTGTTGCTTCTAAAAGAGCGTACCCAACCGCGAACTACAACTTCATGATGTGTAGGTTCGTGTTTTAAGAGCTCGGCTATAGTTTTGTGTTGCATAGTTATAATTTAAAAAGTGCAAAGATAAATTTTTTAATTCTGAATTCTAAATTCATTCTTCAGAAGTGTCTTCGTCGTCGTTCGACAAAATCTCAATGGCTGGTTTTTTCATTGTTTCCTTATTGGCAATACTTCGTTCTAACGAAAGCAGCAGTGTAGGAAGTAGTAATAGGTTGGCCGACATTGCAAATAACAAAGTTATAGAAACCAAAGCTCCTAAGGCAACTGTTCCGCCAAAGCTGGAAATGGTAAATACGGAAAAACCAAAGAAAAGTACAATAGAGGTATAGAACATACTTACCGAACTTTCACGGAGTGCTGCATAAACCGACTTTTTAATCTTCCAGTTGTTGGCTATCAGCTCTTGCCTGTATTTTGCTAAAAAGTGAATGGTATCATCTACCGATATACCAAAAGCAATGCTAAACACCAAGATTGTAGATGGTTTTATCGGAACCCCAACAAAGCCCATTACCCCGGCGGTAATTATTAATGGCAGCAGATTTGGAATAAGCGAAATTATAATCATTTTAAAACTTCGGAACATCCATGCCATAAAAAGGGCAATTAATAATATGGCCAAGGAAAGGGAAAAGATTAGGTTGTTGACCAAATAGTGCGTCCCTTTTTGAAAGACTAATGCCTTTCCTGTGACTGAGACATTATAGCGTTCTTCCGGGAAAACCTTGGCTATTTCAGAGTTTAGATCTTCTTCTATGCGTTTAAATCGGTCTGGCTCCGTATCTTTCATAAACGTAGTGATACGGGCAAATTGGCCGGTGCTATCAACATAGCTGCTCAATAAGTCGGCATTTGTGGCGCTACTTTTGGCGTAAGAAAGTATAAATGCGCGCTCCTGACTATTGGGAAGTTGGTAGTAATCTGGATTTCCGTTGTAATAGGCTTGTTTTGAATATTTCACCAATTCTACCACTGAAATCGGTTTCGCAAATTCTGGAATTTCCTGGATATGCTCCTGTAATTTATCAATACGCTTTAAAGTGGCGCCACTTAAAACACCTTTTTTCTTTTTGGTGTCCACCATGATTTCCAATGGCATTATGCCTTCATATTCTTTTTCAAAAAAGCGTATATCGTCAAAGAATCCGGTATTTTTCGGCATATCTTCAATAAGGCTTCCAGAGATTTTGATGTTATAAATACCAATAATACTGGCGCAAAGCACAAGAACAGCAGTTATGTATATGGTAATACGCCGTTCTTTTACCATGCGTTCTATCCAGTCTACAATTTTGTTTATCCAAACCTTGTTTAAATGATTTAAATGCTTCTCCTTGGGCACAGGCATATAGCTATATATGATTGGGATTATGAGCAAACTCAATAAAAATATGGCCACGATGTTAATGGAGGCGACGATACCGAACTCGCTTAAAAGCTCACTTTTTACTAAAATAAAGGTAGCAAAGCCTGAAGCTGTGGTAAGGTTGGTCATTAGTGTGGCATTTCCAACTTTAGAAATAACACGTTGTAGCGATTTTGCTTGGTTTCCGTGCAATTTTATTTCCTGTTGATACTTATTTATGAGGAAAATACAGTTGGGGATTCCAATTACAATAATCAACGGTGGAATCAAGGCAGTGAGCACCGTAATTTCATAATGCAGCAGACCTAAAAATCCAAAAGCCCACATTACCCCAATAATAACGGTGATCATTGAAATAAAAGTAGCGCGCCATGAGCGGAAAAAGAAGAAGAAGATAAGAGAGGTAACGAATAGCGCCGCACCAATAAAAAGGCCTATTTCGTCTATAATGCTTTGCGAATTTAACGTGCGAATATAAGGCATACCCGAGGTGTAAACGTTCACACCGGTGTCCTCCTCAAATTTTTCAATTAACGGAATAAGGTCCTCTATAACAAAATCCTTTCTTGCCGAAGTATTTACAACATCTTTCTTAAGGTAAATAGCAGACCGAATGGATTGCTTATCGGGGCTATAAATAAGGCCGTCATAAAAGGGAAGCTTATTAAAAAGTTCGTCTTTATGTTTTGCCAAGCTTTCGGTTGTAAAAACAGAATCTTTAATAAATGGAACCAATTCAAAACCAGTAGTATCGGTCTTTTTTTGAAGCTTTTGAAGACTTCCTACTGAAAGGGTGAGATCTACCTCGTCAAACTTGCCAATATCTTTAGAAAGTCGGTTCCAGGCTTGAAATTTTTCAGGGGTAAAGATGCTTGAGTCTTTTACACCCATTACAATTAGGTTGCCTTCTTCGCCGAAATGTGATAAAAACTTATCGTATTCAATATTTACAGGATGGTCATCAGGCAATAGGTTTGCTTCGGTAAAGGTAAACCGCATGTTTTTCCATTGCAAGCCTAAAAGCACGGTAATAAGTGCAATAACAATTAAGATGCCTGTTCGATTTCTTAGAATAAACCGCGCTATAAAACCCCAAAATCCAATGCTAAAAAGTTTCGCCAAACCAAATATTTAAAGACTTGGCAAAGGTATGAATATCCTATAAGTAGGGTCTCTATTTTTACACGTATTTTTTGCAAACGCCAATGGTTTAAAAACAATAAAACCTCGCAGCATATAAGTGCTACGAGGTTTTAAAAATATTTTGGGCTATTTTATCTTTAGAAGCCGTACGTAACGCCAATCCCAAGCGCTTCACGTATTTGGAAGCCTTTAACGGCATTGTCGTCATAAATAGCTTGGAAAGCTACGTTTGCCGAGATGTAGTCGTTTACTTTAAAAAGTAAATTCATGGTATAGTCAATATCCACATTCTGAGGATCTTCCAAATAATTGGAATATAGATTTAAAATGTTTTCCATGGAAACATTTTTCATCAACTCTAGTTTAGCATAAGCCGAAAGGGAAGCGCCAAACTCAAAGCGCATGGTTTCGTTTGCTTCTACCCCAAAATATGGGTCCTCATTAAATGCTGCAATAGCGATAGGATCGTTCCCCACATCTGTAAAGGCGCTATTTACAAAAATTAAGCGTGCCGTTGCAGGAGATATATTTACATATAGGTTGTCGTTCTTTTTCCAAAGCATTCCAGGGCCAAATTGTAGGTAGCCTGGAGACATAAATTTAGAGTCTTCGGTACGGTAACCATTATCTTCTGGGTTAAGATCTTCGTTAAATTCATAACCTGAAGTAAATTGGGTTTTAAAGTTTAGGAAAAATGAATAGTACCAGTTGCTTTCTTTTATCTGTCTTCCTAAAATAGAGTTTAGTTCTAAACGGTCATTCGTTTTACGTGCATATTTATCGTCTTTATTTTTAGTAAGACCATATTCTGCAATAATACGGTTGTTCCAGGTTAGCTTATCGTGCTTATAGTTAAAGTCGTAGTTTAAGCCTAAGTTTCCTGCAATGTTAGAGGTTCCACCGCCAGTCCATTCATGGTTGAAAGCTGCTTGGTTGAATAATAACGAAATATTTCCTGATCGGGTCCATCCATTTGGGATGGTGTCTTTCTCGGTTTCTTCTTGGGCTAGTAGCGCCAAGGGTGCAGTAAAGAGTACTGCAAGAAGTACTAATTTTTTCATTTTATTTTTAATTTTTGAGAGTGCAAAATTACCACTATTTTGAAAAATCAATGAAATTAATTGCTAAATAATTATTAATGTTACGAATTTGCCTGAATAAGGTGCTAATTCTTGGGTTTTTTGTAAAGCGGAACGGAAGAACAAGCTTCGCCATACATGATGCTTTTCGCAATGGGTTGAAGTTTTTGGGCTAGAAGAACATAGGCGTTCTGCGGAATAGGTTTGTTGGCGCACCCTTTAATAATTATGGATTTGTCTTGATATTCCGAAACATCCAAATCTTTTAGTATTTCAGCAAAAAGAATACTGTCCAATTCTTGGAGGTTTCCCACAATTGCTTTTTTTGTATAAGGTACTAAATGTAGCGAAAGTAATAAATACGCCCAACCGGGAACAATGGCGTCTGTACTGCAAAAGAGCGCCACAAATTTATCTTGGTACTGACTCCAATCGTGATTTTTTGCTTGTTGGCGAAAGTCTTTTTCTCGTAGTACAATCCCTTCCATTAACCAGGGCGAAATATCAAACGCAACCCGTTCTCCAGTAGGATAAAAATCCTCAAGATTCAAGGTTATAAGCTTACTGTTTGCTACGCGATTTACAATTTCTTTTTCCAACTGGTTTTGTTATTTTGGATTTATGGTACAATCCCGATAAAATACTATGAGTATTTAATCGGGATTGTGTGGAATTTAAAGCATTCCTAATTCAAGAAGTGCTTCTTCACTCATTAATTCTTGGCTCCAAGGTGGGTCAAAGGTCATTTCTACTTCAGCATCTTTAATTTGTTTCATAGACTTCACCTTATCTTGAACCTCGGCTGGCAAACTTTCTGCCACCGGACAGTTTGGAGTGGTAAGGGTCATCAATATTTTCACTTCAAAGTCTTCATTTATAAAAACGTCGTATATAAGGCCGAGTTCATAAATGTCAACTGGAATTTCTGGATCGTAAATAGTTTTTATTACGGCGATTATTTTTTCGCCAAGTTCGTTCATATCTACTTCTGGTTCTGTTCCCATATCTCTATTTATTTACTTGTGTTTGGTATGCGAGGGCATACATTTTCATTTGCTTTATCATAGACACCAATCCATTTGCACGTGTAGGAGAAAGGTGTTCTTTCAATCCTATTTCGTCAATAAAATCGGTGTTTGCATCAAGAATTGCTTGCGGTTTCTGATTTGAAAACACGCGAACCAATATTGCAACAATACCTTTGGTGATTATTGCGTCACTATCTGCCGTAAAGATGATTTTGTCGTCTTTTAATTCAGAATTAAGCCACACTTTACTTTGGCAACCCTTAATGAGCTTATCGTCATTTTTTAAGGATTCATCAATTAGTGGGAGTGATTTTCCTAAGTCTATCATGTATTCGTAGCGTTGCATCCAATCATCAAAGATTGAAAACTCATCTATCAATTCTTCCTGAATTTCTTCAATACTCATAATTACTTTTCGTTTTTTAGGTCTTTTTTTGCGCTTAATAAAACACTTCTGTCTGCTTTGGAATAGAAGGTCAAGGTTCCATTCTCTAATGCGAAAGATCCCGTGTTGTTTAGTGCGTCTAAAAAGTTACGTTCGGTTTTCATAATTCCTTTGTCGGAACAATATTTCTCACTTACAGCGACGTTTTCAAAATTGATCGTGTACATGTCTAGCGTATAATCGCCAAATACGGAGTTGCAACCCGTCGTACCGCGAAATGAATTATCTGCAGCAGAAAGTGAGAACGTTGGAGCTTTGGTATTGGTTAATTTCGCGCCATTAATAGCCGAAACGGTATAATTACCTGTTAGCTGAATGTTTCCTGCAACATCGATTACTTTTTTCGTTTCGTCGCATCCGGTAAAGATAAGGGTGCAAATTAATAGAGATAGGCTTGCAAATAATTTCATGCTGGGTTTAGTTTTTTTGTTTTAGGAAAGCATCACTTTGGCTTTCTTTACTGCATTTACCAAGGCATCAACTTCTTCTAGTGTGTTATAAAACGCAAAGGAAGCGCGAACTGTGCCTGGTATTTTATAGAAGTCCATAATAGGCTGCGTGCAATGATGCCCCGTGCGGACAGCAATCCCCATTTTGTCCACAATTGTTCCAATATCGTATGGATGGATGCCTTCTATATTAAAGGATACTACCGAAGTTTTATTGCCTGTACCATAGATTTTAAGACCTTCTATCTCCAGAAGTTTTTCCGTGGCATATGCTAGTAGCTTATTTTCGTGTGCTTCAATTTCCTTAAAACCGATGTTGTTTAAATAGTCAATTGCCTCGCCAAAAGCTATTCCGCCGCAGATATTTGGCGTTCCCGCTTCAAATTTATGCGGTAGATCTGCATAGGTTGTTTTTTCAAAAGTTACTTCGGCAATCATTTCGCCTCCACCTTGGTAGGGTGGCAGTTTTTTGCCCCATTCCTCTTTCATGTATAGCATACCCACGCCGGTTGGCCCACACATTTTATGGGCTGATGTTACGTAAAAATCTACATCTAATTGCTGAAGATCTGGTTTTACGTGCGAACATGCTTGTGCACCGTCAATTAATACTGCAGCACTAACTTTATGTGCCTTTTTAATGATGTCGGCAATTGGGTTTATGGTTCCTAGTGCATTTGAAATATGGTTTACAAATACAAGCTTGGTTTTTTCTGAAAGCAATTTTTCATAATCTGCCATAATTAAAGTGCCTTCTTCATTCATCGGAATCACTTTTAGAATAGCGCCCGTTTTTTCGCAAAGCATTTGCCAGGGTACAATATTGCTGTGGTGTTCCATCGCAGAAACGATGATTTCATCGTCTTTTTGAAGAATTTCAGAAAATCCGCTCGCAACCAAATTTATACCGTGAGTTGTGCCGGCGGTAAAAATAATTTCAAAAGCTTCCTTAGCGTTGAAATGGGTTTGAATTTTATGTCTTGAAGCCTCGTAAGCATCTGTTGCCTCTTGCGAAAGACTATGTACGCCACGGTGGATATTAGCGTTGTAATTGCTGTAATAATTTACTATGCAATCAATAACCTGTTGTGGTTTCTGTGAAGTTGCGGCATTGTCTAAATACACCAGCGGATAACCATTTACCTTTCGGGAAAGAATGGGGAAGTCGTTGCGTATTTTTTTTATATCCATGGACATTTTTAAAATCTTTGGATTAGTATTGTAGAATTACCACGAATTCACATATGGTCTAGAATAATGAATTCGTGGTTATTTAATTATTCTCAATTAATGCTCAAAGCCTATACTAACCCCTATTTTATTAGCTATAAGTTTGTTGATGCGCATTTTGAGTTCAGGAATTTTCACACTTTCCAATACGGTATTTGCGAAGGCGTACATCAGTAAAGCACGTGCTGCTTTTGTTCCAATTCCACGGCTGCGAAGGTAGAATAGTGCTTCATCGTCAAATTGACCTATAGTACAACCGTGCGAACATTTAACATCGTCTGCAAAAATTTCTAATTGTGGTTTTGCATTTATCGTAGCTTTATCGTCAATTAGAATATTGTCGTTTTGCTGATATGCATCTACTTTTTGGGCATCTTTTTCAACTACAATTTTCCCGTTGAAAACACCAGTAGAAGATTCAGCATAAAGTCCTTTGTAGTCTTGGTGGCTTTCGCAATTAGGCGAAATATGATGTACTAAAGTGTTGTGATCTACGTGTTGTTTCCCTTCTAATATGGTAATCCCTTTTAATGTAGAATCGCAATTTACACCGTGTTGGTAATAGTTTAGGTTGTTTCTAACTAGCTTTCCTCCGAAAGAAAACGTGTGTACACGGCAAACGGTGTCGCGCTCCTGACTTATATAAGTATTGTCAATAAGAGACGCTGTTTTAACGTCATTTTGAATCTTGTAATAATCTACATAAGCACGTTTTTCGGCAAAAATCTCGGTAACCGAATTGGTAAGGACCTCATTGCTGGAAAGGCTTTGATGACGTTCTATTATTTGTACATGCGCATTTTCTCCAACGACAATTAAATTTCGCGGTTGTAGGAACATGGCAGCTTCATTTCCCGTAGAAAAATTGATGATTTCAATAGGCTTTTCTACTTCCTTGTGTGCGGGAATATGGATGTAGGCACCCTCTTTAGTGAAAGCCGTGTTTAGTGCAGTTAAACTATCGCTGTTTGCCGCCTTGTTAAAGTAGGCTTCAATTACAGGTTTGTACTTGCTCTTGTTTAGCGCGGCAGACATCAAGCACACATCAAAGGTGTCGTGCGTGGTTTCTGATAGAAAAGAGCTGTAAACCCCATCTACAAAAACCAGTTTATAGGTGTCTATTTCGTGCAGAAAGTACTTTCGTACATCCTGAAGCTCTACATGGTTTTCCTTGTTGGAGTAAACACTGTAGTCTGGCTTTAGCACCGAATTGAGTGAGGTGTATTTCCACGCCTCCTCTTTTTTAGTGGGAAAACCTTTTTCTTCAAAGATTTTAATGGCGTCGTTCCGCACATCGTGTAACGGCGAATCAAACTCCAAATAATCCTCTAAAGCAATATATGATGATAATAATTTGTCTTTAAAACTCATAATGAATTTCTTGTTTCAAGTTTCTTTTTTTAGGTTTCAAGTTATTTGAACTTATTGCCTTTAAAGTCACTTTTGTTTAAATAGATAATAAAATTTGCAATTCTTTTACTTGGGCTCATATACCTCTCAACCAAAGTGGATAACTCTTCTTCTGTAATATACTCGGAGTCAAATATTCTATATAGTTGAGAGCGAGACTCCCCGGCGGAACCTTTTGCTATTGATAAAAATTGTCTAAACTCTAAATTTCCATCCCGTTCAAATCCTTCGGCTATATTGTCCATTACGGAACCAGAGGAGCCTTTTATTTGATCTTTTAATCTATAATCGGATTTTAGCTTGGTATTTTTTGAAAGTTGAATGATTTCTCTGGATAGAAGTCTTGCTTCTTTCCAAATATCCAAATCTTCAAATTTTTCAATAGTTGCCATAGAGAAATAGATTTTTAAACCAACCAGAAACCAAGAGCCAGGAACTAGAAACTAATTTTAAACTAACTCCTCTTTAATCCAGTCGTACCCTTTTTCCTCTAGTTCATAAGCCAGTTCCTTGGTGCCCGACTTTACAATTTTCCCGTTCATCAGTACGTGTACGTAATCTGGAACAATATGATCTAAAAGGCGTTGATAGTGCGTTATAACTACTATAGCGTTATCTTCACTTCTCAGCTTATTTACACCGTTTGCTACTACTTTTAGCGCGTCAATATCTAAACCAGAATCTGTTTCGTCCAGGATGGCAAGCTTAGGCTCCATCATTGCCAATTGAAATATTTCGTTTCGTTTTTTCTCTCCTCCGGAAAATCCTTCGTTTAGTGATCTAGAAAGAAACTTACGGTCAATTTCAAGCATATCTGCCTTTTCTTTTATCATTTTAAGCATTTCAGAAGCAGGCATATTATCCATCTTCTTTGCTTTTCGGGTTTCGTTTATGGCAGTTTTTATAAAGTTGGTTACCGAAACTCCTGGTATTTCAACAGGATATTGAAACGAAAGGAAAAGTCCTTTATGCGCTCTTTCTTCTGGGTCTAATTCAGAAATATCCTCGTTTTCAAAGGTGATATATCCTCGGGTTACGTCATACTCCTCTTTACCCGCCACTACTGAAGCTAAGGTGCTTTTTCCAGAACCGTTTGGCCCCATTATAGCGTGGACTTCTCCAGCTTTTACTTCAAGGTTAATGCCTTGCAGTATGTCTTTGCCATCTAATCCGGCATATAAATCTTTAATTTTTAACATATTAATTTGTCTTTGCTGATTCTTCTAATTTAATATCTACTTCTGAAGGGTTTTGATTCACCTTCACAATTTCTTTAATAGTTATAAGTTCTTCCCACTCATTATCAGTGTTGGTGTTTTTGGAAACTGTCCCTTTCACCGTTACACCAACCATATCAAAATCATTTTCTTTTACTGCTGCTACTTGTTTTGAAAGATTGCTTGATACTTCATTTTGGTTTACTCCGTAAATAAAGTTGGATCCTAAAAGTACAACAGCGCCATCCGTGTCTATAAAATCTCCTTTATAGGTTTGAAGGTTTTCTGTGCTTTCTGTTGTGGTTTGATCTGTTTCTTTTTTCTCTTCTGAATTCTTACAAGAAATTACCGCTGCCGACAGCAATAGCATTACAATGATTTTCTTCATAATTATATAGTGTAATTTAAATTGTTTTGATTTAACCTACAGATCCTTCAAGGCTTATTTCTAAGAGTTTTTGCGCCTCTATGGCGAACTCCATAGGGAGCTTGTTTAGAACTTCTTTTCCAAAACCATTTACAATCAAAGCAATTGCTTTTTCGGTGTCAATACCACGTTGGTTGCAATAGAAAATTTGATCTTCTCCAATTTTACTGGTTGTTGCCTCGTGTTCTATTTGAGCCGTTCTATTCTTTGATTCTATATATGGAAATGTGTGTGCACCACAGCTATTCCCCATTAATAAGGAGTCACATTGCGAGAAGTTTCTTGCATTTATGGCATTTGGAAGTACTCGAACGAGACCGCGATAACTGTTTTGCGATTTTCCGGCAGAAATACCTTTTGAAATAATAGTACTTGTGGTGTTTTTACCTAGATGGATCATTTTTGTTCCCGTGTCTGCCTGTTGGAAGTTATTGGTTACTGCAATAGAGTAAAATTCACCAATAGAATTATCCCCTTTTAAAATACAGCTTGGATACTTCCAAGTTACGGCACTCCCGGTTTCTACTTGCGTCCAAGAAATTTTGGCGTTCTTTTCGCAGATACCTCTTTTCGTTACAAAATTGTAAACTCCACCTTTTCCTTCTTTGTTTCCAGGAAACCAGTTTTGCACGGTAGAGTATTTTATTTCGGCGTCATCCAAGGCAATTAATTCTACAACTGCAGCGTGCAATTGGTTTTCATCACGACTTGGTGCTGTACAGCCTTCTAGATAACTTACATAACTACCTTCGTCGGCCACTACAAGCGTGCGTTCAAACTGACCTGTTCCCGCTTGATTGATTCGGAAATAAGTAGAAAGTTCCATTGGGCAGCGTACGCCTTTTGGAATGTAGCAGAAAGATCCATCGCTAAACACAGCACTGTTTAAGGCTGCATAAAAGTTGTCGCGCGGTGGCACTACGGTTCCTAAATGTTTTTTTACCAGTTCGGGATATTTTTTTATCGCTTCGGAAATAGGACAGAATATAATTCCTTTTTCCGCTAGATTTTTTTGGAAGGTAGTAGCAACAGAAACGGAATCCATTACAATATCTACCGCAACTCCGGCGAGCTTTTTTTGCTCCTCTAAAGAAATTCCCAGACGATTAAACGTGTCCAGTAACTCCGGATCTACCTCGTCAAGGCTGTCATATTTTGGCTTCTTATTTGGCGCTGAATAATAGGAGATTGCCTGAAAATCTGGTTTTTCGTAATGTACGTTTGCCCATTCTGGCTCCTCCATAGTTTGCCAATAACGGAAAGCTTCCAGACGCCACTCGGTCATCCATTCTGGTTCTTCTTTCTTTTTAGAAATGGCTCGTACTATGTCTTCATTCAATCCGTTGGGAAATGTATCAGACTCTATATCGGTGTAGAAACCATACTCATATTCTTTGGTTTCTAATTCTTTTTTTAAATCGTCCTCGGTGTACTTCATAATTCTTAATTCAAGATTTAAGGTTCAAAATTCAAGGTTAAAATGTGAACTTATTTGAATTTACTTCTTTTAAATTCGCTTTTTTGCAGGTGTGTTATAAATCCTGCTGTTTGTTTACTCAATTTAATTAACTGTTAATAAAACTTGTCAAAATTTTATAATCAGTTCCCACTTTGGGGCTAGGCCTTACAACGAAAAAGATTCGCCACAGCCACAGGTGCGATTGGCATTGGGGTTTTGAAAAATAAAGCCCTTTCCGTTAAGGCCGCCGCTGTATTCCAGAATCGTTCCTGCCAGATACAAAAAGCTCTTTTTGTCTATTGCGATTTTCACATCGTTTTCTTCAAAAAGTTTATCGTTTTCGCCTATCGTATGGTCAAATTTTAACTCATAACTAAGGCCAGAGCACCCGCCACTTTTGACCCCAACGCGGACTAAATCCTTAGCCATGTCAAAGCCTTCCTCGGCCATTAATTGCCCTATTTTTATTTTAGCGTTTTCGCTTACCTTAATCATATATAGATTAATTCTAAATTAGACGCAAATATACATCAAATAGAACGTTTAACCATATTAAAGTGAGTTTTTAAAACTATGATGCGATAGTTTTAAGGAATACATAACATTTGATTGCAAACCAGTGAAAAGCAGTGGAAAAATGAAAGGCGTCAGACTTTTTTTGATTGCAATTGAAAGCGTATTTTTGCCAAAATCAGATAACAAAACAAAATGTTCGAAAATAAAGACAATGCCAGTACGGGAATTGGGTCGCTTGGTGAATTTGGACTCATTGACCACCTTACCAAAAACTTTAAGATTAAACAGAATTCTACTATAAAAGGGATTGGTGATGATGCCGCGGTAATTGCCGGCGATTCCGAAAAGGAAATTATAGTTACTACAGACTTGCTTTTGGAAGGCGTTCATTTCGACTTAAGTTATATGCCTTTAAAACACTTGGGGTATAAGGCAGTGGTGGTAAACCTATCAGATGTTTTTGCCATGAATGCGCAGCCCACCCAAATAACGGTATCCATTGCTGTATCTAACCGATTCCCTGTTGAAGCCTTGGAGGAGCTTTACGCTGGGATTGAAACTGCAGCAAAAATGTATAATGTTGATGTAGTAGGTGGGGATACTACTTCATCCACAACGGGTTTATTGCTGAGTATTACTGCCATTGGTGCTGTTGAAAAGGACAATGCGGTATATAGAAGCGGTGCTAAAGAAAATGATTTGTTGGTGGTTACCGGAGATCTGGGTGCAGCATATATGGGGCTTCAGGTTTTGGAGCGCGAAAAAGAGGTTTTTAAGGTGAATCCGAATTCACAGCCAGATTTAGAGCCTTATTCCTATTTGGTGGAGCGGCAATTAAAGCCTGAAGCGAGAAAGGATATTTCAAAATTGTTGGAAGAATTAGAGGTTAAGCCTACCGCTATGATAGATATTAGTGATGGCTTGTCTTCAGAAATTATTCACATTTGTAAAAGCTCTAATGTAGGGTGTAATCTCTTTGAGGAAAAAATCCCGTTAGATCCGCAGGTCATTTCCGTTTGTGAAGAATTTGATCTAGATAGCACCACGATTGCGCTAAGTGGAGGTGAAGATTACGAACTGCTTTTTACGATTAGCACAGAAGATTATCCTAAACTAAAGGGTAATCCGCATCTAACCGTCATAGGCCATATGACCCATAAGAATGAAGGGATGCACTTAATAAGCCGTGCCGGAACAAAAATACCTCTGATAGCCCGTGGATGGAACCCAATGAAAAACGACGAATAGCAGATTGTTCTATGGGCTAAGGTTTTAATATGCCTTCCAAAGTTTTTAAAACTGCGCTGTGGTTTTCGTAGGTGCTATGATGGCCGCCATCAATTGTAATTACATTGGCATTGCAGGCTTCGGCGCGATTTTTAGTTCCTTCAATTTCTAAAAGCGGATCTTTTTCTGATAAAACAGAATATTTGGCCTTTTCGAAATTTTTTAGAACTTCAGTTCGGTCCTTTCTATCGCGCATTCCTTTAACAGCCGCTTTTACGCCCGCTAAAGGAAAGCAATAGGCTTCCTTTTTTAAGGCAGCTATTTCCGCGGCAAATTTTTGATGAGAAGCTTCGGCAAAGAGGTTGGTGATTGCCATACTTATAAAGGCATTTTTGTTGCTTTCGATTACTTTGAGGGCCCGATTACGGTTTTCTTTTCGTTCTTCGGAATCTGCTGCGGGAGTTGAATTCAGAAGAATTAAGCGTTCAATTTTTTCGGGAAACAATTCGGCAAAAGCCATGGTTATATAGCCACCCATTGAATGGCCAATCAACGTCGCCGATGGAATTTGAAGATGTTCCAGCAGCTCATTAACTACTTCGGCCATCAATTCCATGGAATGTATTTCAGCAATTACATCACTTTTTCCATGACCGGGGAAATCCAGCGTAATTACAAGATTATTCTGGGATAATGCTGGGATTAGCTTTTTCCACATAACCGAGCTTTCCAGAAATCCGTGTAAAAGCACGAGCGCTGGCCCTTTTCCAAAGGTTTCGTAATAAACATCATTGTTTTTATAGCTTAAGGTCATGATTATCTTGTTTTATTAATGAACTCGATTGATTTTAAAAACCTTTCAAGGCGCGATTGCAAAGTGATTCTAAAACGTACCAAGACGCAAAATTATGTATTTAGAATTCAACGTGGGTAGTGTTTAGTTCAAAACGCACTTTTCTTTTTGTGTAGTGGGTTTTGTCTTTTTCATCACCTTGTAGAAGTTGTTAAGGAGTGCTCTGGTTTTTAAGTTCTAAATTCGAATACGAATAAAAGACATGTTTATATCAATTCTAAATAGGGTTCAAACTTTTAAGAATGTTTGGTAACAAGCGGTTTGAAGTGTATTTTTGTATAACTATTCTTGAAATAAAACCATAATGGCAATATTATCTTCTTCTATTGCTCGAAAAGTAGCGATGGCACTTTCGGGCTTGTTTCTTGTTTTGTTCTTGGCGCAACATTTTACCATTAACATTACTTCGGTCATAGACCCTGAGACCTTTAACAGTCTATCCCATTTTATGGGGCATAACTTCGCAGTGCAGTTTATTGCGCAGCCAATTCTGATTTTTGGTGTAGTCTTCCATTTTATTATGGGGCTAATTTTAGAAATTAGAAACCGTGGCGCTAGGGAAGTTAGCTACAAATCTTTTAAAGGAAATAACAACTCAACTTGGGCTTCGCGTAACATGATTATAAGCGGCGCTGTTATTCTAGCGTTTTTGGGGCTTCACTTTTATGATTTCTGGTTCCCAGAAATCGTTCATAAATACGTTGAGAGCCATCCCTTAGATGCTACACGATATTATCCAGACCTAGTCCAAAAATTTGAAAGCCCTGTGCGTACCGGTTTGTACTGCTTGGCTTTTGTGTTGTTGGCGCTTCACCTGTGGCATGGCTTTTCTTCCTCTTTCCAAAGTATGGGCTGGAACAATAAATACTCGAAAGGCTTAAGAGGATTCACGAAATTTTACGCAATATTTATTCCTTTAGGATTTATTTTCATTGCGCTTTATTTACATTTTAATCAATAATCACCACTAAAGGTAACGCTATGTCAGTATTAGATTCAAAAATCCCAAAAGGACCCTTAGCAGATAAGTGGACAAAACATAAAAACGATATAAACCTCGTTAACCCTGCCAATAAACGAAACATTGATGTTATCATGGTAGGAACTGGGCTAGCTGGTGGAAGTGCCGCCGCAACCTTAGCCGAACTTGGCTACAACGTAAAAACATTCTGCTATCAAGACTCTCCGCGTCGTGCACACTCAATTGCCGCACAAGGAGGTATTAACGCAGCAAAAAACTATCAAGGTGATGGCGATTCAAACTACCGTCTTTTTTACGATACGGTAAAAGGAGGTGATTACCGCTCTCGCGAAGGAAATGTGTATCGCCTTGCTGAGGTTTCAGCAAATATAATTGACCAATGTGTGGCTCAGGGAGTTCCCTTTGCGCGCGAATATGGTGGATTGTTAGATAACCGATCTTTTGGAGGTGTGCTGGTATCGCGAACTTTTTACGCCAAAGGGCAAACCGGGCAGCAATTGCTTTTGGGAGCTTATTCGGCAATGAACAGACAGATAAACCGCGGGAAGATAACAGCTTATAACCGCCATGAAATGCTTGATGTAGTATTGGTTGACGGAAAAGCAAGAGGGATTATTGCTCGCGATTTGGTTACTGGCGAGATCGAGAGGCACTCGGCCCACGCCGTGGTAATTGCTTCGGGAGGTTACGGAAATGTATTCTTTTTATCTACCAATGCAATGGGCAGTAATGCTACCGCAGCTTGGAAAGCACATAAAAGAGGAGCGTATTTCGCAAACCCATGCTATACGCAAATTCACCCAACTTGTATTCCCGTTTCAGGCGATCATCAAAGTAAACTTACCTTGATGTCTGAGTCTTTGAGAAACGACGGTAGAATCTGGGTTCCAAAGAAAAAGGAAGATGCAATTGCAATCCGCGAAGGAAAGAAAAAAGCAAACGACCTTTCGGCTGAAGAAAGAGATTATTACCTAGAAAGAAGATATCCATCTTTTGGTAACTTGGTGCCGCGCGATGTGGCTTCACGTGCCGCAAAAGAACGATGTGATGCCGGTTTTGGTGTAAATAAAACAGGACAGGCGGTGTTCTTAGATTTTGCTTCGGCAATAGAACGCTACGGAAAGGAACAGGCAGCAATGCACGGAAACCATAATCCTTCTAAAGAAGAAGTTACAAAACTAGGGAAAGAGGTTATTGAGAATAAGTATGGTAACCTATTCCAGATGTATGAAAAAATTGTAGATGAAAACCCGTATGAAAGCCCGATGATGATTTACCCAGCGGTTCACTATACTATGGGCGGACTTTGGGTAGATTACAACCTACAATCTACAATTCCCGGCTGTTACGTTACTGGAGAAGCTAATTTTAGCGATCACGGGGCAAACAGATTGGGCGCTTCGGCATTAATGCAAGGTTTGGCAGATGGGTATTTTGTATTGCCATATACTATTGGTGATTACTTAGCAAAGGATATTAAAACTGGCGAAATACCAACCGATACCAAGGAGTTTGAAGAAGCTGAAAACAAGGTTCGCGAGCAACTTGAAAGGTTAATAAACAATAAAGGAACACATTCCGTAGATCATTTCCATAAAAAACTAGGCCTCATTATGTGGAATAAGTGTGGAATGGCGCGTAATGCGAAAGATCTTGCTTCGGCAATGACTGATATTAGAGCTTTGCGTGAAGAGTTTTGGAATGAGGTTAGAGTTCCAGGAGAAATGAATGAAATGAATGCTGAGCTTGAAAAAGCGATGCGCGTAGCAGATTTCCTTGAATTGGGTGAATTGTTTGCGAAAGATGCCCTACACAGAAACGAATCTTGTGGTGGCCACTTCCGCGAAGAATATCAAACCGATGAAGGTGAAGCCCTGCGCGACGACGAAAACTTTATGTACGTTGCCGCTTGGGAATACACCGGAGATCCGGCAGAGGGAATTCTCCATAAAGAGAACTTGGAATATGAAAATATTGAGGTGAAATCTAGAAGCTACAAATAATAATTATTAGGTTATTAATATAGTTGTTAGGGGTAACTCAGAGCCATTTGAAGAATTGGTTTATTGAAAAAAGCAAGAAGCTTCAAGTTTTTGTACAAGATGAAATTATTCCGACCTTCCCTTCCTTCAAGAAGTTTGATTGAACATGGCAGGTAAGAAGGTCGTCAAGATGAGTAGGAAATAATATTGCAGAAGGCTTTGGGCGTTTTTAACATGCCGAAAACGCGCAATTTTATAGAAATGGTAGAAAGTTCATTTTAAATGGATTTAATTAATATTTCCAAAGCCAAAATAACTGAGTAACGCATTAACTGCGTAACCCAAAAAAATAACAATTAACTTTTAACTATTATGAAGTTAACACTAAAAATCTGGAGACAGAAAAATAATAAAGCAAAAGGATCATTAAAAACCTATCCTATTGATGGGATTGAGGGCGATATGTCTTTCCTTGAGATGCTGGACGTTCTTAATGAAGATTTAATTAATAAAGGTGATGAGCCGGTAGTATTTGATCACGATTGCCGTGAAGGAATCTGCGGATCCTGTTCGCTGCAAATCAATGGTGAGCCTCACGGGCCGGATCGTTTGGTAACAACCTGTCAGTTGCATATGCGTATGTTTAACGATGGCGATACAATTGTAATTGAACCTTTCCGCGCAAAAGCATTTCCTGTAATTAAGGATTTGGTTGTTGATAGAACTTCTTTTGAACGAATTCAACAAGCGGGTGGATATGTCTCGGTTAATACCTCTGGTAATACTATTGATGCAAATTCAATTCCGGTGAACAAGCACGATGCAGACGAATCGTTTAACGCGGCAACCTGTATTGGTTGTGGCGCTTGTGTAGCAGCTTGTAAAAACGCTAGTGCAATGCTGTTTACCTCGGCTAAGGTTAGCCAGTTTGCGCTATTGCCACAAGGAAAGGTAGAGGCTACAGAACGCGTTTTAGACATGGTTGCCCAAATGGATAAAGAAGGATTTGGAAACTGTACCAATACGGGAGCTTGTGAAATTGAGTGCCCAAAAGGTATATCGTTAGAGAGTATTGCACGTATGAATCGCGAATACTTAAATGCTAGTTTAAAAGGATAAGCAATTCGATTTTATATAGATTAAAACCTCTGCAATATTTGTGGAGGTTTTTTGTTTGATGAATTTGGAGGTTTAGTTCTTTATGATCTACAAGCATCAATATGGAAAATAAGTTAATTGTCAAAACACCCTGAACCCGAAAAGATTAAAATAAAAAAGCCTTTGCAAAACTGCAAAGGCTTTTTATAATCTTAAACAAGATGGTTAACTATGCTTCAGCGTTTGGAACGATTGAAACGTAGCTCTTGTTGTCTCTCTTTTTGGTGAATTTAACCACTCCGTCCACTTGTGCGTGTAAGGTGTGATCTTTACCACCATATACGTTTTCACCTGGGTGATGCGTATTACCTCTTTGTCTTACAATGATATTTCCGGCAATAGCGGCCTGCCCTCCATAAATCTTAACGCCTAGACGTTTCGATTCTGATTCGCGACCGTTTTTGGAACTACCAACTCCTTTTTTGTGAGCCATTTTGTTTCGGTTTTAAATATTATACTTCAGTAGGATTATTTTTCAACCCCACCATCTAATCTGTCTTGCAATTCTGTTAGTTCGTCCCACTTGCCATCAGCCGCTAATTGTGCTTGCTTTGGCCAAGTTTCAGTAACTAAATGTGCTAAGCGTGAGCTTGCTTCAGAAAGAATAGTTGCAATAGCTTCAGGCTTTGCCTTAGCTACTTTTGCAAATGTATCCAATCCGGCAGCAACCATAGCTTCTGCAGCTTTTGGTCCAACGCCTTCAATCTTTTTAAGATCATCGGCTTTTGCGGCTTTCTTAGCAGGCGCTTTTGCTTTTGGAGCAGCAGCTTTAGTTTCTTTTTTAGGAGCGGCTTTTTTAGCCTCTTCCTTTTTAGCAGGTGTAGCACCAGAGGCTACAATGCTTTCAATTACAATTTCAGAAAGTGCCTGACGGTGTCCTTTTTTAACACGGTAACCTTTACGGCGTTTCTTTTTGAAAACTATAACTTTGTCACCTTTAAGGTGCTTTACGACTTTTGCTCCTATTTGAGCGCCGTTTATAGCCGGGGCGCCAATGGTAATATTGTCTCCTTCACCAATAAGAAGTACATTGTCAAAAGACACTGCTTTTCCTTCTTCAACTGGCAAACGATTTACAAAAACCTTTTGGTCTTTCGCAACTTTTACTTGCTGCCCTGCTATCTCTACAATTGCGTACATAGCGAATCGTTTATAAAATTAGTTAAACTTAGATTTCCCTTACGTTTACCGAGGCTTTCGTCAATAGACTGATAACAAGGTTTGTGTAGGGGGCTGCAAATATAATTTTAAAAAAGGAGATGACAAAGCGTTTTTATCTAATATTTTTACCATGTTCTTTTAGATTGAAGTGTCTGGCACTGAACATTTGAGACCAATGGGCATATGCCCTAAAATAGTTAAGTTAATTACGTGCCTGAGGCGTCGTCTGTCTCGGTGAAAATCTTGGCCTTCTTAATTAAAAGTATTTCGATTGCCATCACGGGTGTTCCACGATTTTTTGAGTAATTGCATAAAGGCCAAAGTCAGTACAAGCGTAGTTGCAAAACCCATTATTAAAATTGATAAAATCAGCATAAAGGTGCCCAATTCATATTGAAGGTTCCATTGTTTCATTAATGCCGCAGTAAAGCCAGTATCTATCTGATACATATAAACGGCCATAAAAATTGTAAATAAAATGGAAGCTAAGCCACCAGAAAGTAAGCCGACCTCAAATCCTTTTTCATATTTAAAGTTATTTTCGTCTGAGGCATATTTCGTAAGTGCAAAATATAGACCAGCCCCGTAAATAAGGCCATTGATTGCGCTTAAACTAAAATACTGATGAAGCCCAATTAGCTTTGATAGTAGAAAGTATGCAATTAAGAATATTGCAATTCCTATTCCGTACTTCGAATAAATTTTAGCCATAACAGTGAATTTTTGCACATAAAAGTTACAACATTTTTATGATTTTGACTGTGTGTGTTTTGTTAACTTTAACAACTATAAAATTGTGAGTTCTTGGTGTACCATTCAAAGTACTGAATTAAATCTCAGATGGTTAAATACACTACTGGTTTCTTTCCCCTACTCATAACCGCTTTTAAAATGATATAAATCAACCAAAAAACCCTTAATTTTTTATAATTTTGTAGGTTATAACTTAATAAGAAAACTAAAACAATGAAAAAAACACTCCTTACCGTTTTGTTCGCCTTTATGCTAATAGCGGGCGCTAGGGCACAACAAGTTGATTTTGAAGAATACAACTTGGACAACGGCCTACATGTTATTCTATATCAAGACAAAACAGCCCCTGTGGCCGTAACTTCGGTTATGTATCACGTGGGTGCAAAAAATGAAACTGAAGGCCGTTCTGGCTTTGCTCACTTTTTTGAACATTTATTATTTGAGGGTACTGAAAATATTGGTCGCGGCCAATGGTTTGAAATCGTTTCTTCTAACGGAGGGAGCAACAATGCAAATACAACCGACGACCGTACCTATTATTACGAAGTGTTTCCTTCAAATAGCTTAGAGCTGGGTCTTTGGATGGAAAGTGAACGTATGTTGCACCCAATCATCAACCAAATTGGCGTAGATACCCAAAACGAGGTGGTAAAAGAAGAAAAGCGCCTTAGAGTTGATAACCAGCCTTATGGTAATCTGCTAAAAGCGGTTAAGGAAAATATGTTTAAAAAACACCCTTACCGTTGGACGACTATTGGTGAAATGGAAGACCTAGATGCTGCAACGCTGGATGAGTTTAAGGCATTCAATAAAAAATTCTATGTACCTAACAATGCGGTTCTCGTTGTAGCTGGCGATATAGACAAGCCAAAGACTAAGAAAATGATTCAGGATTATTTTGGTCCAATCCCAAAAGGTGCGCCTGTAGTTCAGCCTAATATAAAGGAAGACCCAATAACCGAGCGAATAAAAGCTAAATTTTACGATCCAAATATTCAGCTTCCTATGTTGCTACAGGCATACCGTACACCTTCCATGAAAGAACGCGATGCGTATGTACTGGACATGATCTCTACTTTATTAAGTGATGGAAAAAGTTCACGCTTATACAAGAAATTGGTAGATGAAAAGAAAATGGCGCTGCAAGTGCAAGCTATAAACTTAGGTCAGGAAGACTACGGTACGTATGTTACCTTGGCCATTCCACTTAATGACACTCCATTGGAAACATTGGATGCAGAGATTACTGAGGAAATTACCAAGCTTCAATCTGAGCTTATTACGGAGCGTGAGTACGAAAAGCTTCAGAATATTTATAAAAACAACTTTGTAACGGCTAATTCTACGGTTGCCGGTATTGCAAATTCATTGGCCAATTATTATACGTTCTACGGAGATACGGGTCTTATTAATAAGGAACTGGATATTTATAAAAGTATTAGCCGTGAGGAAATACGCAATATGGCTAAAAAATACCTCAACAAAAACCAGAGCTTATATTTAGAATATTTGCCAAAAACAGATCAATAAAAACCTTTGAATCATTTTAAGATGAAAAAACACATATACCTATTTATAGCAAGTATTTTTATATCTACGCTCGCAGTGGCGCAGATAGACCGAAGCAAGCAGCCTAAACCAGGTCCTGCACCTTCAATTAATGTTACCCAACCGGGAACTTTTGACTTAACAAACGGTTTAAAAGTATTGGTGGTTGAAGACCATACCCTTCCTGCCGTGCGCTTGCAGTTAATAATTGATAACCCAATTCATGCCGCAGGTGAAAAAGCAGGAGTAGAAAGCATACTTTCGGCAATGATGGGCAATGGTACTACCAGTATAACCAAAGACGATTTTAATGAAGAAGTAGACTACCTTGGAGCCTCTATATCTTTTGGTGCAGAAAGAGCCAACGCCAGCGCACTTTCTGAATATTTCCCTCGAATTATGGAGCTTATGGCAGATGCTATAAAAAACCCATTATTTACACAAGAGGAATTCAATAAAGAAAAAGATAAGCTGATTGATGCGCTTAAGTCTCAAGAAAAAAATGTGTCAGCGGCAGCAAAAAACGTACGTTCGGCATTGATTTACGGAAAAAACCATCCTAAAGGAGAGTTTACTACTATCGAAAAGGTTGAAAAACTTACCATTAATGATGTTAGAGCATATTATGACGATTATTTCAATCCGAAAAACGCGTATTTGGCGGTAGTAGGTGATGTAAATAAAAGTGAGGTTGAGGCCTTGGTTCGTCAATACTTAAGCGATTGGAAACAAAGCACTGTTCCAACTGTTTCGTATAGCACACCTCAGGATGTACAGTACACTCAGGTTAACTTTATTGATATGCCAAATGCCGTACAAAGTGAGATTGCAGTTGAGAACTTGGTAAACCTTAAAATGGACGACCCAGATTACCCTGCAGTGCTTATTGCTAATAAAATACTTGGTGGTGGGTTTAACAGTTTATTGAACATGAACCTGCGAGAGGCCAATGGCTGGACGTATGGAGCGCGCTCTAGTACGGGTGCTGATAAAGATATAACACGCTTTATAGCCACAACAAGTGTTCGTAATGCGGTTACTGATAGCGCCGTTGTTGAAACCTTAAAGGAAATCCGCTATATCCGCGATAATAAGGTAACTCCGCAGCAGTTAGCAAATGCGAAAGCAAAGTATGTTGGTGATTTTGTTTTGGCCTTAGAGCGTCCTTCGACTATTGCACAATTAGCTTTGGAAGTTTTTACCCAAAACCTTTCTAAAGACTTTTACTCAGGATACCTTAAAAAAATAAACGCAGTAACTGCGGCCGATGTGCAGCGCGTTGCCAAAAAGTACTACAAGCCCAATAATCTTCGTATTGTGGTAGTGGGTAAAGGCTCTGAAGTGTTAGAAGGTCTTAAAAACTTAAAAAGTCCAGCAGGAAGAAAAATTCCTGTAGCTTATTTTGATAAATATGCAAACCCTACATCAGAACCAAGCTATGACACAGCATTAGATCCTGGTGTAACAGCCGAAACAGTTATTGATAAATACATTAACGCCGTTGGTGGTCGGAAAGCACTTGAAGCCGTAAAAACCCTTAAAATGGAGGCTGGAGCCGAAATGCAGGGTATGCAATTAGGTCTTGAGATGGTGAAAACTGCTAAACATCAATCTTCAATTGTAGTTTCTATGGGCGGTAACCCGCTTCAGAAAGTAGTTTTTGATGGTGAAAAAGGATATATGTCTGGTCAAGGCCAACGCATGGACTATGACGATGAACAAAACAAAGCTGCGAAGCTTCAGGCAGTTCCGTTTGCAGAGCTAGATGCTAAAAATGCGAAGCTAGAACGCCTTGAAGATGTAGATGGAAATTCTGCGTATGTTGTTGCACTGGCAGAAGGCCAAGAAGCTTTCTACGACAAGGCAACCGGTTTAAAAGTTAAGGAAGTTACTACGGTAGAAATGAATGGACAAAAAGTTGCAACTACCGTGCGCTATGACGACTACCAAGAAGTAGATGGAATCAAGTTTCCGTTTACCATTATGCAGTCTGCAGGGCCACAGGTGCTTACTTTTAAAATTAACAATGTATCTGTTAATGAAGGTGTTTCCGATTCAGATTTTGAATAATTGATTTAGATTAGCTTATAAATTAACCGCTTTGGCAACTATGCTGAAGCGGTTTTTTATTTTTATAAAGAATGATATTCCTTAAAAAACGCTTTCACTTCTTCCTTAAAAATGTTTGCGGGAATACGGTGCGCTAAATCTTGGCGGATATTAATGTTGTAATTATCAATACCAATGGATTTTGACAAAAACGCTAAAGTAGATTTAGGATCAATCGTTTCGTCTTTGGCCCCTAAAACTATGTGTTTAAAGTTGGAATGGGAGTTTTTTATTGACGGTATTTCCTGCGGTACAGATCGGTAGGCGAGGGCAGGGTTGAAAAGTAATGCAGGTATTTGGAGCGCATCTGCAATGTAATAACCAGCAAAACCACCCATAGTACTACCAATAATTGTATTAATTACCATATTTTCGATTTTGCTTAGTAGTGTAGCAATACTGTTAGAGTCAGCCCGATAATCAATTTGTGGCGCATATACTTCGCCGTATTTTTCTAGAATTTTACGCTTATCGTTGTTTAAGCTACTATCTAAACCGTGTAGGTATAGGATGTTCATTTTTTATGAAACTAATTGTTGTTGATTTCTATTACTTGCTGAGTTCTCTAAAACATTCATATATCATTACCATTGCTAAAGTATCCAACTCGCAATAGCGTAACAAACCTTCTCGAATTGCTTGTTTTTCAATGAGCGACACATTTTCGAATTGGAGTTTTCCGTAAGCAGTAAGCGCAGCACCGCCATCACTAATACCTTCAATTTCTGTAATAGCAGCATCGAGACTTTCTTTATCCCAATCCTTAAAAATAGGAGGTAATAATTTATAAGGACTTAGCACTTTTCCGTATTCATATTTTAAATAAATATAGTCAGAGTCAAAATTTAAGCTACTTACTCCAATCTCTTTCAAGGCTAGGGAGTATTTTTTCTTTAGAAACTCACTGGAATTAAGGACTGCGGGCAAAACAGCTTTAATGGAATTGGAACCACCCATAGAGGGATTGTAATAATAGTTTAACACCACTTTGTATAAATCAATCATATCTCGATTGCCAGCCCAAGTATCTGAGTTACTTCCTGTGTTATGGCTTATACTTTGTATAAACTCTAGTAGTTCCACCTTATCTTTTTCTTCGGAAACCTTAAGTTGGTTGTAGATTACGTTGACAATTGTATTTTCGTGATTGTGATATCTAAGAATACTGCCCTTATTGTTTTCCAACGAAGTTTTTAAAGCTCTAATAAACTCGAAATTTGGAAAGAAACCAATTTCCGTATTCAAATATTGATTGTGATGTTCCACCCGTCCATTTTCATATACAATATGATGGCTAAACTGAAATGCCAACTGTTCATACGGCTTTCTTCCTGCTGTAAATGGAATGGCTACAGCGGTAGTTTCAAAATCGATAAAATTTAGAGGGAACTTCCAGCTTGAAAGTTCTTGGCGAAGATTGTCTAAATCAACTTGGGGCGTGCTATCGCCAGAAACTTGTTTTTTTATTTGTATCCAACGCCGCTCCGTACTGCTCATTTTTCCAGCTTGTGGTTTTACTCCAACATCAGCCTCGGCGAGTTCGTGCATAAATAACTTTCCTTCCTCGGCAAGCTTTGCACTTCGCCTAAAATTCCACACATCCCAAACTTTAGGATTATCAATTTCTGCAATAGATAGGTTGGTTTGTTCTTGCCAACATTCGTGAAAACCACTTTTTGAATTACCATTTTGAGTATCTGACTTAAATTCGCAACCACCACAATGTTTTCCTATTTCAGTGAAGATTTTAACGTCATTGGCATAGTGATCTCTAAAATAATTGACCGTCTCTTCAAAAGATAGCTCGGGCTTTAGCGGATTTATTTTATGAATCAAATTCATTTCATCATCTACAGAGATTCTGCATAAAATAGGTTCGCCAATATCGGTTGCAGTAAGCCCTTTTTTCTTCTCAATACCCGTTCGGTTTTCGCTGTTTTCAACAATTTTAAAACATTGATTCAGTCCATCTACAGTGCATACTGCATCTTTATCTACTAATTGTAATGAAGATGAAATTTGCCATTCCGGATATGCCAACTGCATTACATGTTTTTGAAAAGCAATATCATATAAATACGCATCCCAACCTCCTGTGAGTTTTTCGTTTTTGATAAATGAAGTGTGACCTTGGCTCCTGATAGACTTAGCCTTCACCTCAATTAATTGAATATTAATTCCGCGTTTTACCAAAATATCCACGCGAATAAACAGTCCATCCATTAAAAAAGCAGGCTCAAAAATCACTACATTTTCCTGCTCCAATAATTTTTTGGTTCGGGCTACAACCAGATTGTAATTATAATCGTCGCCTACAATTGCTATACCGTCTGGGTATTGCATGCGTGCCAGTTCTTCCACTTGAAACCCTCCTTGCGCCAAAGCTTGCAAAAAAGTATCGGTTTCGCTTTGGTTTTCATATTTGGGTTTGCGAGTATAGTATAACTTTGTTGGGCAATCTAATGCCAACTTAAAGCGCGATTTGGTTAGGTAGCGAGGTTTCTTCATTGTTGATTTTTAAATGTTTAAAATACAATGCGTTTATCAAGCCCAGTTTCCACCATCCATTGTTCGAGCAAGTCTATCTGCACTTCATTTAGCTCGCCATTACTTTTAGAATGTGCTTGAATTATAGATTTATTTTGCACTTCAATTGTTGCCAAATGTTTGTAACCACGTTTTTTTCTTTTTTTTAAACTAAAAATGTGGGTTGAGTGCTTTACACATGAATTAAGATAACTGAATACGCAATGTTTCATTTTTCGTCCTTCTTTAAGTAAAGCGATTCCAGTATTTATTTCTTCAATTCGATATTCTATGTCTTCTACTCGTGTCATAAATACTCCAAAATCTAGTGGTTTCCAGCGTTGTTGCAAGTCTTTTTTACTTGCTTTAAAATCTTGAAGATCGTGCCATTCATTCATACCTCTGACCATAGAACCATAAGTTCTGCCTTTTACTGAAAATGGTTTTTGCCGGATAGGTACATAACGTTGAAAGCATATATAATCTAATAGATGTTTAATTTCATTTGCCTGGGTTTTACCTTTATCTTTCTTCCATTGTTTGTATAATAACCTTAATACAGATTGCCAAAAATGAATGTCGGTTTTAAAAGTACTTAATTCGTTTTTAAAGGTTTCTGTTTTGGATAAAAATTGATTTACTAAAACCTTTGCTTCTGGTTCAGCTTTTAAAAGTCTTGCGGCTATAATATAACGTTCTAAAATTTTTGATTTGGGTTTCTCTAAGTTGATGGTATCTGCAAATAGCATAGCTTGTTCTTTTTGCGACATCGGAAAATGGACTTTGCAATTTCTTCGTAAACTCTCACCAGATAAGGTGGAAATGAGCAATTCAAATTCAATAGCTGTAAGTTCTTCCAAATGCCTACCAAGAAATTTTAGCAGATTATTATTTCCGAAGAATAAAGCGAACCAAGGGCTTTTTAAATAAAAGCTTTTTTGTTCTTGTATGCGCATTAATTGATTTATGCTATTCACCATTAAATCGGGCCTTCTACTGCTTATTAAAACACATAAAAGAAATGTTTTTGGAGCATTTATACTGGTTTTAGTGGTTTCAACAGTTTTTAGTTCCATTAAATAAAGCTTGCTCTGCTCAAATTGAAATTCCGTTTGTAAATGAATCAATTTTTGATCTTTAAAACAGGAAAGCAAGCCTTTTATTAAACCTTGAAAATAGATTGTATCCTTTAATTGCTGTAAAAATTCTAACCATTTAAAAAACCTGTTTAAAGTTTGATTATCGAAATATTCAATGATCGCATGGCAGTCATCTAAAAACTCCTTGTTATATGCAATAGTTGAAGCTGTATTTCGGAGAACCTCCAGCTCGTTAATAGGAAGATTACAACCTTCATAAAATTTTGCTATATAATAGTCTAATAGATTTGAGCTGGGGGAGAAATTATTTATTACTTGCATTATAATTAATAGATCATTATTCAATACTTTTTTCATTGTAACTCTAATAGCTCCATACGCACGCGCCACAAAAGCTGCGCTTCCCATTTTTCAGAATTTTTGAAACTGGTTTTCGTAAGTAGCTGTTTTTTATAAATTTTAAACCCTTTTTGAAATAAAACCGCTGTTGAGCTCTTTTCATTTGGATAGGCTTTTGCCATTTGAAAAATTTTAAAAACAAGGGTTTTTTCAGCTACATCAACATTCATTTTCAATAAAAATTTTTCAATCCATAATTGCTCTTCTTTAGTAATTACAACTGAAGTTGTTTTTAGTTTTTCGAGGGTTATTTTTTTCATTAATTAAATTTGGCTCCAATTTAAAATAGTTATGATGCTTTAAGTTCTATATAAGTCTCATCCCCTCCCGATAGATCGGGACTTCGAGGAAGGGATTTAATTTGGAAAGGCGCTAGTTTAAAACAGCTATTATGTTGGATATTTGAAATTTTCGGTATTTTTTCATCCTTTAGTCCCGATAAATATCAGGCGGGGTAAAAACAAAATACCGAAAATCCGATTATTTTTACCCCGACCCTAAAGGGAATAACCGGATTTTCTCCCTTCAGACTAACTTGAAGCCCTATGTTTTTAAATAGAACATTGTAATCAATGCTAGAATAAACTAGAGCCTTTGGAAACAAATTGTAGCCATGCTCTATAAGAAAACTGACAAATTCAAGGTCATAGCTGGAAAAAATGAACTGAAAATTAAACTAGAGCCTTAAACCTCCATTTTCCGTTATTCATATTTCCCTAACATCTCCTTAATCATTCTTACTATTTCATCACGTAGCCATTTGGGCTCTAGTACTTCAACCATTGCATTCATTTTTAAAACTTCAACCTTAAATTCATAGTTCGGTATCAAATAATACGTAACCAATCCAAATTCGGCATCTTCTGTAATTTCAATTTTTTGTGAATGGTGAAGTGGTAAGCTCTCCAAGTACTTTATCTGTTTGGCATTTACGTTAAGCTGAACTTTTTCAACCTTATCGTGCGCCGAATAATTAAGGCCAACCACATTTATGAATTGATCTAATTGAGCTTCAAAATTTTTGCGCTTTACTTTTGAAACCTTACCTATTTTAAAATTTTCCATTCTATCAATTCCAAAAGTGCGGATTTCATCGTAACCCTCTGGCACGCCTACCACATACCATCTATTTAAATACTCTTTTAATTGTAAGGGCGTAATTGTATATTTTTTCTCGGTTTTATGCCAGTAATTTTCATGGGTAAAATGAATTTTTCTGCGCTTTTTTATTGCTATTAAAATATCTTTTAGGTTTTCAATGCCCTTAAATTTTGAAGCATCTTCCAACTCAATTTTGTCTTTTAGTAATTCAAAATCGTTTAATCCTTCCTTAAAAAGTTCGCCAATGTGGATTAATTCAATAAACTTTAAAAGCTGCTGCACCCGCTCTAAGTTTTCGGTGTCTAGTGAATATCCATTTGTTTCTTTACTGTAATTTACATCTATCCGGAATTCATTACTTAAGGCTTGGAAATCACGTTCTATAGTGCGTTCGGCAATTATTATATCATGCCTTTCTGCGAGTATTTCAAGCAATTTCGATTTAGATATTCCAGGCTTATTCAGTAATATATCTATCAGTATTTCTATTCGTCTCAAAAGTTTGTATCCTGCCATTTCGTTTTGTAAAATTAAAAATTGTGCTCGCCAAAAAGTGTCGGACTAAAGTAGTTATTATTTTTAGTTTATGAGTTTTTCAGAGGGTAGAGGGTAGTGGTGAGTGGTGAGAGTTTAGTGGGTAGTGGGAAGAGGGTTGACATTTTGTAGAGAATTTTTACAACCGACTACTGACTGCCAACTACCGACTACCAACTTTTCAAAACGTACCGAAAGCTCCGACATAAGTTGACGACCTTGTGTTCTAAATTTGCTTTCAAACATTTAAAACTATGAAAACACCAATTATAGAAGCCATCATTAAAACCTCAGAATTAATAAAGGATTGTAAACTGGAAATTGCTGCAATTGAAAACAATGAACACATGCTTCAGCTAAATAAATACTTCAAAACAAGTACAATTGAAACAATAATTTTAACAACCATTTTCCAGTTATCTGCCGAAAACAAACGAATTGATAGGGATGATATGGCGCAATTTTTAGGGTGTAATCCAATTCTGCTTTTTAAATATGAAGAAAATTTTAAACGTTTGTATAAAACAGGATTTTTAGAGAATGATTCTCGCTTTTTACGAAAAATACAGTACCAATTGTCCGATACGCTTCACGAAGCCATTATTTGTAATAATACACCAGAAATAGACCCATGTATAAAAAAGACCGATCCCATTGAAATTCTTATAGAAATAGTACAGGCAATTGACGATAGGTACATTAATGATGCCAAAACATCGCTTTTAATAAACGAGTTTAATAGGTATATAGCTGAATATGAAGATGTGGCATTTATTAAAGCTTTAGATAAATTAGAGCTTAGCAATACAGATAAACTTGCTTGGTTATTGTTGATAGAACGTAAGTTGAATGGGGCAAACTCATTACAAGTTGAGACTTTAGGTGATTATGTTTTTTTAAAAAACTGGGAGCGTATCAAATTTAGCAATAGCTTACACGACAAATCAAATACGTTAATGTCTCAAAACTGGATTGACTTTGCTGCTGGTGGTTTTATGAATAATGCGAGAGTAGCACTGACCTTAAAATCTAAAGAATTTTTAAAGGCTTTAGGTATTAATCTTCGTATGGACGACAATAAACAAAACGAGCAGCTTATAAATCCAGAAAATACACATCGCAAAAAATTATACTTTAACCCGGCAGAAACCGAGCAAATTGAAACCGTTCGCAAATCATTAAAAATTAGAAACCATGCCAAAATTAAAAAACGATTGCAAAAACAAGGCTTGCGTACCGGAATTTGCACCCTGCTTTACGGCGCTCCCGGAACTGGAAAGACCGAAAGTGTATATCAAATAGCAAAAGAAACTGGCAGATCCCTTTGGAAAGTAGATCTTACCGAGCTAAAAAGTATGTGGTATGGCGAAAGCCAGAAGAAAGTAAAAATACTTTTTACAAACTATAAAGATCTTTGTAAGGATGAAAAAAGAACCCCAATTTTATTACTCAATGAAGCTGACGCTATTTTAGGAACCCGCCAGACTACAGCAACAAGCGGATCTGGATCGGCAGATAATGCCATACAGAATATATTTTTGGACTGTTTAGAAGATTTTGAAGGAATTCTGTTTGCAACCACAAATCTAGAAGCGTCTTTAGATACAGCTTTTGAGCGTAGGTTTCTTTTTAAAATAAAGTTTGAACGACCAGAAGCAGATGCGCAACAACAAATATGGAAAGCGATGTTGAAAGAGTTGACCATTTTACAAAGTAAAACCCTTTCAAGAACCTATAATTTAAGCGGTGGAGAGATCGAAAATGTACTCCGCAAACTGGCTATGAAGCGAGTTTTGCAAGCTGAAATAGATGTGTTTGAAACTCTAAAAATCCTTTGCGAAAACGAAAAGTTAGGCTTGAAGGCTAGGAGTGCACCTATTGGGTATTTTAAATAAAAAACAATTGCTTATCGGTTAAGATTAATTGTGCTCCACGCTTCAAAGTACCCTTTGTTCCCTGATTCTAGGACATCTAAAATAGCTACCAACAAGAACATTACATTTATGTTAAAACACTCTTAAAATAAAGAGTATATTTGGGATTGAATTTTTGGTTACCCCAATTACGGGATACCGCAAAGAGACCAGTAGCCATTGGGCTATATTTGAAAAACATACAAATACACTTTAGTTAAATGACCAACCAAAATATAAAACAGCTCGAAACCGAATTGTGGGACGCAGCTGATGATTTAAGAGCCAACTCCAAACTTACTGCAGCAGAATATAAAGATCCGCTTTTGGGATTGGTACTCTTGCGTTTTGCGCAAAATCGATATGAAGATGCTAAAATTGAAGTGCAAAATAATCTTCCGATAAATCCGAGAACAGGAGAAAAGCGAGAAGCTACTAAAGGCGACTATACCGCTGCCGGTGCAATTTTGCTTCCTGAAAAAGCCAAGTATGATTATTTAGCCAATCTTCCCGAAGGCGAAAATATTGCCGAAGCCATCAACAATGCTATGAAGTTGATTGAAGCGGAATATCCCGATTTAGCAGGAATCCTTCCAAAAAATTATCAGGAGTTTGACGATAAACTCTTGCGAGATTTGGTGCGCGTGTTTAATAAAGATGCCGTAAAAAATGCCACAGGCGATGTGTTTGGACGCATCTACGAGTTTTTCTTGATGAAATTCTCTATGCAAGGTGCCGGTGCACAAGAAGGTGGCGAATTCTTTACACCGCCATCTTTGGTCAATCTTATTGTAAACTTTATTCAGCCCAACCACGGCGTTGTGCACGATCCCGCATGTGGTAGTGGCGGAATGTTTGTACAAACCGCTCATTTTATAAAGACGCACGAAAACAAAAGTGTAAACGAAGCCATAACCGTTTATGGAACGGAGCTTAAAAGTAACAACACCCGTTTGGCAAAAATGAACCTCGCCATTCACGGGATAGAAGGAAAGATTATTGAGAGCAATAGTTTTTACAGTAATCCGCATAACTTGACAGGAGAGTGCGATTTCGTCATGGCAAATCCGCCGTTTAACGTCGATAAAATTGATGCTAAAAATAAGTTTCTGACCGGTGACGATCGCTTGCCGTTTGGTCCGCCATTAACAGGAAAAGGAACCATAAGCAATGGAAACTATCTGTGGATGCAATATTTCCATAGTTATTTAAATGAAACAGGACGTGCCGGTTTTGTTATGGCAAGTTCGGCCACCGATGCGCGAAGTGCTGAAAAGCTAATTCGTCAAAAACTGATAGAAACCGGAGATATAGAATGTATCGTCGCAATAAGCAACAACTTTTTCTATACCCGTTCGTTGCCTTGCCACGTTTGGTTTTACAATAAAGGAAAATCCAAGGAAAATAAGAATAAGGTGTTGATGATTGATGCACGAAACACGTTTAGAAAAGTAAGTTCGACGATCAACGATTTCGATGAAGATCAAATGGAAGGGTTAACAGCGATTATGACTTTGTTTCGTGGCGAAAAACCCGAAGTGTCCAAAGATAATAAATGGTTTAACGAGCATTTCCCTGACGGTAAATACAAAGATGTAGAAGGACTTTGTAAAATCACCGATTTAGCAGAAATAAAAGAGCAAGATTACAGCTTAACGCCAGGCCGTTATGTGGGGGTGAAAATCGATATAGATATGGATTTTGACTATAAAGGACGAATGACAGAAATTCATAACGAGTTAACACAACTCAATGAGGAAGCGAGTGGATTGATGGAGCAAATTCAATCGGTGAAGTTATAATGAACATACCGTTGGCTGAGCCTGTCGAAGCCAAGTTATAATAAGTATACCGTTGGCTGAGCTTGTCGAAGCCAATTGTAAGTATAAAAAAAACAAAGATTATGAAAGGATGGATGTACATATTAGAATGTAGCGACGGCTCTTATTACACAGGTAGCACTAATGATTTAGGGGTGCGCTTGAAGCAACATCAAAATGGAGAAGGCGCAAACCACACTAAAAAACGACTGCCAATAAAATTATTATATACGGAAGAATTCCCAAGAATTGATGAGGCTTTTTATAGAGAAAAACAAGTTCAAGGATGGTCTAGAAAAAAGAAAGAAGCACTTATGAATGGAGCGTTTGGTAAATTGGTACAATTGTCTAGAAATTATACGGAGTATCCAATTGAAGACGGGGCTTCGACAAGCTCAGCCACCGGAAAATCGACAAAAACATCAACACCTTCGGTACCTGAGCCTGTCGAAGGTGTCGAAGGTGTCGAAGGTGTTGAAGGTACTGTAGATGTTGAAAGCAATGATAAAACAAAAGAATTATGAGAGAAGATTGGGAAAAGAAAAGATTAAATGATTTTGTTTGGTTTCAAAGAGGGTTTGATTTGCCCAAAGCTAAATTTGAAAAAGGAAATATTCCAGTGTATGGTTCTACTTCAATTTTAGGGTATCATAATGTTTCTAAAGTAAAAGCTCCAGGTGTTATAACTGGTAGATCCGGAACTTTAGGCGTTGTACAATATACGCAAAAGGATTTTTGGCCTCATAATACTTCTTTATGGGTGAAAGATTTTAAAGGAAATGATGAAAGATTTGCGTACTACTTATTACAGAGTTTAGATTTTGCTTCATTTAATTCGGGAGGAGCAGTTCCTACTTTAAATAGAAATGTTTTAAGCTCTTTCATTGTTGATGTACCCCCACTAAAAACCCAACAAAAAATAGCCTCCATTTTATCGGCTTATGATGATTTAATAGAAAACAACCTCAAGCGCATAAAGTTATTAGAAGAACAAGCGCAGCAGACGTATGAAGAGTGGTTTGTGCGGTTTAAGTTTCCGGGACATGAAGAAGTGGTTTTTGATGAAGAAACTGGTTTGCCGGAGGGGTGGGAGAAGAAGAAAGTTGAGGAAGTTTGTAAAGTTACAGGCGGGGGTACACCTTCAAAAGCTAAAAAGGAATATTGGGATAAAGGAACTATCGCTTGGTATACACCAACTGATTTGTCGAAATCGAATTCATTGGTGCAATTAAGTAGTTCTTTAAGTATAAATGAATTAGGTCTAAAAAAAAGTTCAGCTAAATTACTACAACCGAATTCATTTATGATGACGAGTAGGGCGACAATTGGACTTTTTGGAATTACTCAAAAAGATTTCACAACTAATCAGGGTTTCATTAATATAACACCTTTAAAAGAAACTGAAAAAGAATTTTTGCTGTACTTGTTTAAGAATAATATTTCGCTTTTTGAGAATTATGCAACGGGTACAACTTTTCTGGAAATCTCTCGGGGAAATTTAAAAAATATTAAACTAAACTGGCCTTCAGAACTCTTGATAAATCAATATCATAAATCGGTTTATCCCATGCATAAAACTATTTTTAATTTGACAGATCAAAACCAACTTTTAAAAGAAGCCCGAGATATTTTGTTGCCTCGGTTGATGATGGGGATGATTGACCCTTCGGCAAGCTCAGGGCAACGTGTTGAGGAGTTGGAGGTTAATGAGAAGTTGGGGATGGTGGCGGAGAAGGGTAGTAATTATAATAAAGAATAAGGGAATGAATAATCAAATAACTTTATTTTCAATCCATGAATTATTAGAACGTAATTTCTTCATTCCTGCCTATCAAAGAGGTTATCGATGGAACAAGCAGCAGGTAGAGGATTTGTTAAATGACATTTATACGTTTTCGGTAAAAACAAATAAAACCGAAGGGGAGTTTTATTGTCTTCAACCCATTGTGGTTAAAAAACATGAGGCGAAGGATACAGAAACTAAAGGAAAATGGGAGGTGGTAGATGGTCAACAACGCTTAACCACACTACGAATTATACTCTCGTATTTGATTAAGGAACACCTAAATGGGAAGGCATTAGAAAAAGAATATGGCAAGGGTTTATTCAAAATTGAATATCAAACTAGAGAGGGGATTTCTGCTTTTTTAGATGCTATTCCTCTCGGAAATAGAGAGAATATAGATTATTATCATATCTCAAAAGCTTATGAGTATGTTAGTGATTGGTTCAATAATCAAGAGCAACCACGTTCTGTGCGGGAAGCAATCTTGAACACACTCGTTCATAAGTATGGAGATAAAAAGAATTTGTATGGTGTTGTACAGGTTATTTGGTATCAAATCAATCAGAAGGAAAATCCAATAGACACTTTTATCCGTATTAATCTGGGAAAAATACCATTAACCAATTCCGAGCTTATAAAAGCCTTGTTTTTACAGGAGCGTTTTTTTGGAACTAATAATAAGGATAACGAAAATGAGATTGGAAGATTAAAGCAATTAGAAATTGCAAACGAGTGGGATAGAATTGAAAACACGTTGCAGGATGATGATTTTTGGTGGTTTTTAAACAAAGGTGAAAATAGAATACCTGCCAGGATAGAGTTTATTTTCGATCTAATTTGTGAGGTAGAGAAAAAGCGAAATCCTGAGATAATTAAAATAATAGGAACTGATAAAGATGCTACGTTTAGGCTCTTTTATCAAAAACTGGAAAATGTAAATGATTTTGAAACTTTAAATAATACTTGGAAGCTTATTAAAGAGTATTATTTAACACTTCAAGAATGGTATAATAACCCTGTTTTGTACCATTACATAGGGTTTTTAATAGTTTGTGGAGAGTCAATTGTGAACATAAAATTATTTACAGAGAAAGACTTTATAACCTCTGAGGTTATTCAAACAAAGAAAGGAATTGAAGCTTCCTTAAAAAAGAGAATTGCAAAACAATTTGAGAAAATTCGGTGGAAATCAATTAATGAGGAAACGCCATTTTTAGATTTATCCTATAAGAATAACAAAGATGTTATAAGAGAAGTGTTGCTGTTGTTTAATCTACAATACATCATTCAACAAAGTAAATCCAGAGTAGTACTTACAAAGTTTCCGTTTAAGGCCTTTAAAGAGGTTATGGATGAAAACGGGAATAAGACAAGTTGGGATGTAGAGCATATAGACTCTTTTAATACGAGTACTATAAGAGATGAGAAGACCAAAGTAGAGTGGCTTAAAACTGCACTTATTGATCTTGATATTGTAGATGAAGAGTTTAAAAGCAAAATAAATACTTTCATTGATAATCCAAAGGCTGGTTTGGACTTTGAGGGGCTTTACAATGAAATAATAATAATAGCTGGAGAATCTGAAAATGATGAAGACACTAAAAATAATATAGGTAATCTCACCTTGTTAGATGCTGGAACTAACAGAGGCTATGGCAATGCACTATTTCCAACTAAAAGAAGAAAGATAATTGAAAAAGACACTTTAGGGGTTTTTATACCCATTTGCACAAAGAATTTATTCTTAAAGTATTTTGATACCAAAGGAACTTCAAGAACAAAATGGACCTCAGAAGATATTGTGAATTACAGAGGAGTGATTGAAGAAACCTTAAAAGATTTTTTACCGTTAAAACCTCAAAACTTAAACGCTGATGAATAAGTATAATTTATTAAACTTATTGTTTGAAACTATAGTTATAAAAACTTTAGATGAAGATAAAGAATATACTTTCGATGGTATTCAAATTCCTATGATCCAGCGCGATTATGCACATGGAAGGGAAGGAGCTAGCGAAATACGGAAACGATTTTTAAATGCGATTTTCGAAGCTTTAGAAAAAGAGGAAGCACTTGAGCTTGATTTTATTTATGGTGCAGTAAAACAATTAGATGCTAAAGATTATTTTATTCCGTTGGACGGACAACAGCGTTTAACTACTTTGTTTTTGTTCTATTGGTATATCGGTAATAAAGAGTTGTTATTGTTAGAAGACAAGTTAGAACTTAGAAATAAGCTTCTAAACTTTACTTACGCAACAAGGGCAACAGCAAGAGAGTTCTGTCAAAAATTATGTGAAATAGAACTGAGTTTTATTTCACTGCCTAGTAAAGAGATAGAGGATTCTTCTTGGTTTTTTGAAATATATAAATTGGATCCAACAGTTAAATCTATGTTGGTCGTATTAGATGCTATTCATGAAAAATATAAGCAGTCTAAAGGTGACTTATATTCAAATTTATCCAATTTAAAGTTTTACCTGCTTCCATTAGATGGTTTTGCGCTATCTGATGAGTTGTATATAAAAATGAATGCTAGGGGAAAGCAATTAACAGGTTTTGAGAACTTTAAAGCAGACTTAATTAACTGGCTTAAAGATGATAAAAACCCATATAATTCTCTTTTTCAAGAAAAAATATATTTTATTAACCAAGAAATGCCTTACTATTTAGCCTATGCAACAAAGCTAGATGCCGTTTGGGCAAATATTTTTTGGGAATTGTGTGTTCAAGATTTAGATGAAGTAGATAACAAAGACCAGAGTCAGAAGAATGCTATAATAGACCCTTATTTTGAACGCTTTTGGAATAGGTATCTTTTAAATGCTTTTATTATAAAAAATGAAAGTTTTAATGAAAATATTGAAAAGTCATTATTTTTTAAAAAATTTTACAGAAAAGATGGAGAGAAATCATTGATGAATTATAACAACTTCGATTTACATCAATTAATATTTCAGCAGGAAAATGTTATTATTGAATCGGAAAAAGTTTTAGATTCTTTACATGAAAATTATAATAGTATAAAAACGCTGATCGCTCCATCGTGGAATAAGAAAGATAATTGGTCTTTATTTGACAATGAGATAAATCAACGTCATCGAATTTTATTTTATGCAATCACAATCTATCTTGAGCAAAATGACTTTGAGGTAATCAAGTTTAAAAACTGGATTCGGGTTGTTTGGAATATCATTATAGATCCAGATATTAGAAGTGTTGGAGCAATGATTAATGCATTGAAGTTAATTCATCAGCTTTCAATTGGTTCAAATGACATATACCAGTTCTTAAATGGAAAGGAAGTTTTAGAGATAGTAGAAAACTCTAATTTTCGATCCCAACTTGAGGAAGAAAGACTAAAGGCTCAGTTAATCTTATCAGATAGTAATTGGGAGCAAACCCTTATTGTAGCAGAAGGTCATTTGATGTATAGGGGAAATATTGGATTTTTATTGGGCGAAGATATTAAGATTTCAGAGTTCAATTCTAAATTCAAAATAGCGAAACTGCTTTTTGATGATAAAGGCTCTAATAATGAACTTTTTGAAGAACATTTAATCACACGTGCGCTGATAAGCGAAATAGAAATCTGGACTAGACTACAAGAATTAAATTTCGAAGATTCACATTTTAATTGGCAGTATTTACTTAGAAGAAATGATTGGGTTGGGGAAGCAATTGATCATTTTTGTTCTTTTGATACAATTGAAAAGCTTAAAGAGCATTTAGAAGAATTAGTAAGCATGGAATCCAATATAGCGAGCTGGAGTGATGAAAATGAAGCCATAATAAGAGCGAGAAATGCGCACTATAGTGTTTATGCTAATGGCAAATTTCATTGTTGGTTGCAGGATCCAAATCACAAGGCCGTTAATTTTAAATGGTGGGATCATCATTTTTTTGTATACAGGCCTAGAAGTTGGTACGATTGGGTAATGATTGATATTAAGAGAAATGATGTAGTTGCCCATTTAGTAAATGATTACGACTTTGTAACAGGTCAAGCTTGTAATGGAACTCATTTTTACGCAGGCTTTAGAATCTCCTTGAAGAAAGCTTTTGATAACTATGTGGTGAATATACAATTGGACAACCATGGGATTTTGAAAATAGGTTTTTCAAAATATGAAAAGGATTTAATCCATGGATTTGATATTATTGAAGAGGATAATGAGAATAACATAACCTACATTAAAAGAATAAACTTCTCTAATGTTATAACAGATACGGACGTGACAAATTTTATGAGTAAAGTAAACAATGAGGTTTTTAGTGAGACAAATGAAAATAGTGTTTTCTATAAAATCATCCATAACAGTGCAATAGAAAGTGTCATTTAAAAATCGTTGTCTTATTTAGAAATCAAAAAACAGCAAAACTATGAGCCAAAAATATACCGAAGACGCCCTGATAGAACAAGCCACGCAAGACGTATTAGAAGAACTTGGTTGGACGGTTGTCACTGCTTGGCACAATGAATCTTTTGGAGAAAACGGATTGCTGGGTAGAGAAGCCAAGGATGAGGTGGTCTTAACGCGGTATTTGTTACGTGCACTTCAAAGATTGAATCTGGGTCATCCTGCGCTGGCTTATGAACAGGCAATAGAACGCATCACCCAAAATATCGCAGACCAAACTTTGGGGTTTATCAATAAAGAGAAAAGTGACCTACTTAAAAATGGAGTTCCCGTTAGTTATACCAACGACAAAGGTGAATTGATAAAAACCAAACTCAAGGTTTTTAATTTTAAGAAGTACGAAGACAATGATTTTCTGGCGGTGCGGCAATTAGAAGTTTTGGGCGAACTCTATTTAAGACGTCCGGATGTAATCGGATTTGTAAACGGTATTCCCTTAGTGTTTTTTGAGTTAAAAGCACATCATCAAGATTTACGTCATGCGTATTACGACAATTTAAAAGCGTATAAAAATGAGATAATCTCTGTTTTTCATAATAACGCTTTCATTATTTTAAGCAATGGAACAGATGCTCGAGTGGGAACGATAACCAGTCCGTATAAATATTTTTTGGAGTGGAAACGTATCGAAGAAGAGGAAGAAGGAGAAGTAAGTCTGGACACCATGCTCCGCGGTACGTGCGCTAAACATCGCCTGATGGATATTTTCGAAAACTTTTTGCTTTTTGACGATTCCAGTGGCGACGTCGTAAAATTGATGGCTAAAAACCACCAATATATCGGGGTCAATAAAGTGATAGAAAATGTTCATAACATTGAAGATTTAGAAGGAAAACTGGGTGTGTTTTGGCATACGCAAGGTTCCGGAAAATCGTATTCCATGGTGTTTTTATGCGAAAAAATCCATCGGAAATTAGGAGGGTCCTATACGTTTTTAATGGTTGTGGACAGAACGGAATTGGAGAATCAATTATACGATACCTTTTCCGGGGTTGGTGTGGTAAACGACCGGAATATAATCGCCGGTAAGAAAAAAGGAATGACCGGTCGTGAACATTTACGCGAATTGCTTTCCGAAAATCACCGTTATGTTTTTACACTGATTCATAAGTTCTCCATAGACCCGAAGTTGGAAAGTGAATATCCCAAGATTACCGATCGCAAAAACGTTATCGTAATCAGTGATGAAGCCCACAGAACACAATCCGGAACCTACGCCAGAAACATGCGGTTTCACGGATTGCCAAACGCTTCGTATTTAGGATTTACAGGAACGCCAATCATCAAAGAAGAGGAAGAACTCACAAAAAACATCTTTGGAGAATATGTCTCCATTTACGATTTTAAACGCGCCATTGAAGACGAAGCTACCTTGCCGCTGCGCTATTTAAACAGAGGGGAGAAGTTGGAAATTACAAATCCCGAACTCGACGAAAAAATGGCAGAGGTGTTTGAAAGTGAAGATTTAGACGACGACCAAAAAAAGAAACTGGAATATCTTTTTAATAGAGAATATCCCATTCTTACTTCGCAACCACGTTTAGAAGCGATTGCAAAAGATTTGGTTTGGCATTTTAACGAGCGTGGCTACCAAGGAAAAGCCATGTATGTGGCTTTGGATAAACCCACTGCCGTAAGAATGTATGATTTCGTACAGCAGTACTGGCCAGAGTATTTAAAAGAGTTGGAACTTCGCATCGAAAATTCGACCGATCAGCAGGAGGAACAGCAATTACGACGTAAATATAACCGGGTAAAAGAAACCGAAGTTTGTGTGGTAGTGAGCAGCGAGCAAAATGAAGTAGAGAAATTCCAAAAGATGGGATTGGATATTGAAGTGCATCGCAGAAAAATGGTGGAACGCAATCTTGAAAAAGAATTTAAGGATGAAGACAATCCATTCCGTTTGGCCATTGTTTGTGCTATGTGGATTACCGGCTTTGATGCGCCTTGCGTCTCTACCGTTTATTTGGATAAACCCATCAAAGGTCATACGCTAATGCAGACCATCGCCAGAGCCAACCGCGTGTATGACGACGAAAAAGAAAATGGACTTATTGTAGATTACGGAAATGTTTATAAACAATTAGAAAAGGCCTATTCCATTTACGGAGAAGGTGGAAAAACAGGTGGCAAAGAAGGAGGTTCAGAAAAGCCGATAGAACCTTTGGAGGATTTGGAGATAGAGTTAAAGCAAGCTATCAAAGATGTTAAATCCTATTTAAAAGAGCTTGATTTTTCGCTGCAAGAATTAAAAAATGCCAAACCGATGGCCAAAATCGCTAAAATAAATAAAGCTACTGATTGTATATGTTTAAACGAAACGACCAGAACCACTTTTGAGATGATGGCGCGCAATGTATTTAGAAAATACAAAGCAATATTTCCTTCGGAGGCGTTAAAACCGTACGTTGGTGATTTTGATGCTATCGAAGCAATTTATAAAGCCCTTAATCAAAACGTGCGAACTGCAGATGTCACCCAAATTATTATGGATTTGCAGGCTATTGTGAGTGATAGTGTCGTAGTTCAAGATGAGGTTCATGAAGATTCAGAAAATGTATATGTAGATCTGGCAAGCTTAGATTTCGATAAACTGCGTGCCGCTTTTGCGAAAACTTCCCAAAAAAACACCTTGGTTTTTGATTTGCAAAAAGCCATCGAACAACGACTGGAGCAAATGGTTCAAGAAAATCCGTTGCGCATTGAATTTTACGATCGCTATAAAGAAATAATCGACGAATATAACAAAGGGAAAAGTTTGGAAGACACGGTTAAAACTTTTGAAAATCTAAATGAATTTATTCAAGACCTTTCTTTTGAAGAACAGCGTGTTGTTCGTGAAAATTTAGGCGATCAAGAAACCCTTGCTATTTTCGACTTATTAAAAGAAGGAAAAAACCTCACCAACAAAGAATTGAAAGAAGTCAAAAAAGTAGCTGCAAAAACCTTAGAAACCCTAAAAGCTGAAAAACTAAAAATTGACAAATGGCGCGAAAGCAGGCAGATTAAAGCCCAAGTGAAAACTATGATTTACGACAGCTTGTTGCATTTACCACAAGAATCGTATTCCGATAAAGAAGTAGGCGTAAAAACCGCCAATGTGTATCAACATATCTTTACGAATTATCACGGTGGAGGAGAAAGTGTTTATGGCCAGGTAGGATAGAGGTCTTTATTTTTATGTTAATTATGGATTTTAGATGGCAATTTCAGAGTGATGGGGCCACGTAATTTGGTCTAATCGTGCCACTGCGAAAGTTGGTTGATAAATAAATTATAGGGAATGCATCCCAGTTAAAAGGAAGTCAAAAATGTAGAATTCTTTCTCTATAAATTAACAACAGCTATACATAAGCCTAAAACCCCACGCTTTTTGAAACTTGGTCTGTGTTACTCCTCCCAAACAATAGTTTCCATAATTCTGCGCATGTCTTCCCGTAGGTATTCAACGGCGGGGTAGATGGAGTCAAAATTTGGTTTGGCGTCAAAGTAGAGCGCGCCATTTAAAAAATGATTGATGCTGTCAGTAACGTAAAATTCAGCTTGGGTGGCGGCGTTTCCATTAATCATGTAAAACATGCCGTACACGTTGTTGTCTGGGTTTACAAAAGCTTGCTCGGGAATGCTGTTTGCTTTTATGGTATGGTCATACGCCAGCTTTTGAGCATCGTGAAGCAAGGAATCTAAATTATTGTTGCGAACATCCCGGTAGGTTAAATATAAGGTGGCGTTCATATTGGGGTATTGAACGTTGGCACCACAGTTGTTTTTTGAAATTATTGTTGCATAATCATTCATCTCAAAAGAGTATGGGCATCCAGTATCCACGGTGCGGTATTCCGGTAGTGGATAATCAAGCCTTAACATGCCTGAGGGTTTCACCAAAACATCATCTTCACAGGAAGCGAAAATGAAGATGCTAGTTAGAATAAAAAAGAGATAGGTTTTAAGGTTCAATGGTAAGTTTTATTTGTTTTATACGTTTGCCTTCAAAGGCTTCAATAGTAAACGCATATTGATGGAAAGATATTATCTCGTTTTTCTTTGGAAAATCTTTTGATATTTCAAGAAGGAAACCTGCAAGCGTTTCGGCCTCTCCTTTTTCTTCATCAAAAACCTCTGGATCCTCCAAATTTATTACTTTGTAAAAATCTTTTAAAGGTGTTTTTCCTTCAAAGACAAAGGTGTTATCGTCTAATTTTGAAAAAATTAAATCTTCATCATCAAATTCGTCGCTTATTTCGCCTACAATTTCTTCTATAATATCTTCCATAGAGATTAGCCCACTTGTTCCGCCATACTCATCTACTACAATGGCTAGGTGCATCTTCATTTCCTTAAATTCATTTAAAAGATCGTCAAGCTTCTTGTTTTCGGGAACAAAATAGGCATCGCGTTTTAAGGTTTTCCAATCCAAAACCTTCCGTTCGGTATAAGGTATAAGATCTTTTACGTATAGAATTCCGGTAATATTGTCCATACTGTCCTTATAAACGGGAATTCGTGAGTAGCCGTGCTCCAAGATTTCTGGAAGAATTTCTTTAAACGAATCATCTTCATTGAGGGCGAAAATATCCATTCGGTTTTTCATTACCTGTTTGGTGTCGGTGTTTCCGAAGGTAACAATACCCTGAAGAATTTTTTGCTCCTCAAAGGTGGTGTCTTTGTTAGAAAGTTCAAGCGCCTGCGACAGGTGATCTACACTAATATTTGTTTTCTGTTTTCCGTACCTACTGTGCAGGTATATGGTAGCAGCACGCATTGGCGCACTTATTGGCACCAATAAAACGTCTAATATATGAAGGGGTTGCGCCATAAAAACAGCAAATGAAACTCGATTCCGATTGGCGTATATTTTAGGTAGAATTTCGCCAAAAAGTAAAATAAGAAAGGTAGCTAGAACTACTTTAAGTAGAAAAACGAGACTGATTTCAAAATAATGCAAGTCTAATGAATAGTTCCATCTGGCAAACCAAATACTACTTAAGGATTCAAAAAGCAGGACAATAGCAATGTTAATAAAGTTATTGGCTACCAAAATAGTGGCCAGTAGCTTTTTGGGCTTTGAGAGCAGGTTTTTGATAATCTCCAGCTTTTTTGAAATGGTTTTTTCATTATTTGTGTCAAAATCAGCTGATGTTAATGAAAAGAAGGCCACTTCAGCCCCAGAGATTAGTGCTGAGCAGGCCAATAAAACAACCAGTAAGATACTGCTTGTTATTTGTGTAAAATCCAAGACAGAAAACAAAGATAAATCAGGAGGTTCTGTGTCCAATTTAGATGGGTTTAGTTAGGTATTAAAAAGGGAGGTCGTCCGGTTCTTCAGAAACTGAGTTGTTTTGCTGCTTTGGGGTCTCAGCTTGCGGTTTTTGGCTCGCTTGATTTTGTGCTTGTGCGGCATTGCTGTTTTCAGGATTGCCACTTGTGCCTTTTGGCGTTAAAAATGTAAAATCGGTACAGTGTACTTCGGTGCTATATCTGTCCATGCCTTTATCATCCTGCCATTTGCGGGTTTTTAAGCGGCCCTCAATATAGACCATATCGCCCTTTTTTAGATATTTCTCGCAGATTTCTGCTGCTTTATTGCGCACTACAATGTTGTGCCATTCGGTGTTGGTTACCCGTTCATTTGTAGCTCGGTTGGTATAGGTTTCATTAGTGGCAAGTGGAAAACGCCCTAAGCTGTTTCCACCTTCAAAATAATGCATTTTTACATCATCGCCAGTATGCCCTATCAACATTACTTTATTCAGTGATCCACTCATAACTCTTTGTTTTTTAATTTCTGCAAAGGTAGATTTTGCATTTTAAATATACGGAATTTTTATACTTTTATATAGAATGATTCACTAGGAATGAAAAAGTTTTTCAAAATCCCTCGAATTTCTTTCAGAATACGGATTTAAAGGAAATTTGAAAACGGGTTTCTTGCCGTTTAGACATTTGTAAGCAGCTTTTATTTTTTGGCTTAGTAATTTTCAAAAAACTCAGAAACAAAATTTTCAATCAAGATAGGGACTGCATAATTTTCTATCTCGGTTATTGGCACAGAAGCGGTAACTTGTTTTGGGGTTTCTACAATCCAGAAACGCGTGTGTAAATGCTGGTGCGATAGTTTGTGAACCACTGGCTTCTCGTTAAAAAGCGAAATATTTTCAATCCGTACACCATTAAAGAGCTCTTGAAACCTCGAGAGTTTCTTTAAAGTGGAAAGCTCAACGTCTTCAGGGGTCTCGATAAGCGGAAACTCATAGAGCTTGTGCCAAATTCCTTTTCCGGTACGCTGTTTTAGAAGGGTATGCTCGTTTTCCGAAAGAACTACCATATAATTAAAATATCGTGCCTTTATTGGCTTGCTCTTTAATTTCACCGGGAGTTCGGCTACTTTATTTTTTTGAAAAGCCACGCAGCTACTATTAAATATACACGTTGTACAGTCTGGGCTTTTTGGCACACAATAACGAGCTCCAAACTCCATAATGGCTTGATTGTAAGTTCCCGGTTGTTTCTGGTCTAATAATCTTTGCGCAAGTTGTTTAAATTCTTTTTTGCCAGCCGTTGTGTTTATGGGGGTTGAAATTCCAAAATAACGAGCTAGCACACGATAAACGTTCCCATCTACAACGGCCTCGGGTTGGTTAAAAGAGATGCTTGCAATTGCACTAGCGGTATAATCGCCTACTCCCTTTAGTTTTAATAAATCGGTATAATTATCTGGAAAAACACCATTTCTTTCTTCTGAAATTATTTTGGCAGTGGCATGCAGGTTCCGCGCACGCGAATAGTAACCCAGCCCTTGCCACATTTTTAAGACCTCATCTTCTGAAGCATTTGCTAGATCTTGCACTTTTGGATACGCCTCAACAAACTTTAAATAATAGGGTAAACCTTGCATTACGCGAGTTTGTTGTAGCATAATTTCGGAAAGCCAAATGTAATACGGAGCCTTTGTATTTCGCCAAGGAAGCTCGCGTTTATGTTGTAAATACCAAGACGTCAATTGTTTGGAAAAAGGGGGCGTTGTTTTCGGCATTGGGTAAAAATAATCTATATTCCTTTAAATTTTAAAGGATTAAGGTTTGAATTATTGATTTTAAAATATGTATATTTGCGGACTGTAAAAAATCTACGAAAAGATTAATAATTAAAAAATATAAGTAATGACAAAAGCAGATATTGTAGCTAAGATTTCAGAACGATTAGGAATGGAAAAGAATGAAGTTCAAGCTACCGTTGAAACCTTTATGGAAGAAGTTAAGAACTCATTGGAAGGTGGAGATAATGTTTATTTAAGAGGCTTCGGAAGCTTTATTATTAAAACAAGAGCTGAAAAAACGGGAAGAAACATCTCAAAAAATACAACAATTAAAATTCCAGCTCATAATATTCCAGCTTTTAAGCCAGCAAAAGTTTTTGTTGAAAATGTTAAGACAAACGTGGACGTAAAATAATATTAACCCCGTCCTGGAATTTTTTTCGGGGCATTAAAAAAGACTTTAGTATGCCAAGTGGTAAAAAAAGAAAAAGACATAAGGTAGCGACTCACAAACGTAAAAAAAGACGTCGCGCTAACCGTCATAAAAAGAAAAAGTAGTTTCTAAACTACTTTTTCTGTTTTAAAAAGTGTTTTGGTAAAGGTATCTATTTGGTGCTTTTACCGAATAAAATGAAGAAATAACGTTCTTTGAAAATGAAATTGTAACAGCTAGCTTTTGGTTTTGATGCAATTTCGCCGGGTTTTTAGATAAAACCTGTAAAAATATTGTTTAATTAGTCCGCCGCGGCGGACAACAAAATTAATTAACGTGAACTACGAATTATTTATTAGGTCCGGTTCACAAGAAGTTGATTTTGCCCTATTAAAGGATGGAAGACTTATAGAGCTTCACAGAGAAGATGAGGACAACAATTTTACGGTGGGCGACATATTTCTCGCTAAAATACGTAAAACTGTTCCTGGGCTTAATGCCGCCTTTGTGAATGTGGGATATGAGAAAGATGGGTTTTTACACTATCATGATCTGGGCCCAAAAGTGCTATCACTTTTAAAATTTGTTAAAGGTGTAAGCTCTGGCAAGCTAAAAGATTATTCCCTAAAAGATTTTCCGTTTGAGAAAGAGATTGATAAAAATGGCAAACTAAACGATGCCTTAAAAAGTAATCAATCCATTCTGGTTCAAGTAGTAAAAGAACCCATATCCACCAAGGGACCGCGTATAAGTTCTGAGCTATCTATAGCCGGAAGATATATTGTTTTGGTTCCATTTTCTGATCGTGTTTCTATTTCGCAAAAAATAGATAGCAATGAAGAAAAAGACCGGTTAAAACGCTTGATTACAAGCATAAAACCAAAAGGATTTGGCGTAATAATACGTACAGTAGCCGAGGGCAAAAAAGTAGCAGAACTGGACAAAGATTTGCAGAACCTTATGGAACGCTGGACGGCGATGTGTAAGAAACTGCGTGGGGCGCACCACCCATCAAAAGTGCTGAGCGAGCTAAACAGGGGAGCTTCAATCATCCGTGATATGTTTAACGATTCATTCTCCGCAATACATATTGACGATGAGACCCTATACTTGCAAATACAAGATTATGTGCAGCAAATTGCACCAACAAAAGACAATATCGTTAAGTTATATGATTCTAATGTGCCAATGTTTGAAAAATTTGGCATTGAACGACAGATAAAAACTTCTTTCGGAAAAACAGTTTCAGGAAGCAAAGGAGCTTATTTGGTTATTGAACACACCGAAGCAATGCACGTGATAGACGTGAATAGCGGTAACCGTAGTAATAAGCAAAAAACACAGGAAGGCACTGCGCTGGAAGTGAATTTAATTGCTGCCACCGAAGTAGCAAGGCAGCTAAGGTTGCGCGATATGGGAGGAATTATAGTGGTAGATTTTATTGATTTGGCAAATGCCAGCCACCGCAAACAGCTTTACAACCACCTTCGTGACGAAATGAAGGATGATAGAGCAAAGCACAAAATTCTCCCCCCTAGTAAATTTGGGTTAATTCAAATAACCCGCCAACGTGTTAGGCCAGAAATGAATATTAAAACGCGCGAAGAGGACCCAAATATGGGTAGCGACGGCGAAATTGAGGCACCTATCATTGTTGTAAATAGAATAAACGAAGAGGTAAAACGCCTTTTTAAAAGAGACTATAAAAAGATTACACTCAATACGCATCCTTTTATAGCGGCCTTTTTAACCAAAGGTTTCCCTAGTGTGCGCACCAAATGGTTTTTGGAGCACAAAAAATGGGTAAAAATCCAACCTCGGGATGCATATACGTATCTTGAATATCACTTTCACGACAAAAATGGTGAAATGATTAAATAACCAGAACCCCTTTTGAAGACTTACTTCTTAAGGGGTTTTTTTGTTCTTACCCCAACCCCTCCGAAGGGAGGAAAGCTATCCAGATTTAAACATATATAAAGATGTGTCTTCCCCTTTTTTAGGGGAAGGTGCTCTTAAAATCGTTTTTCACGATTTTAAGAGCGGAAGGGGTGAATACGAATAAATTTTGTTATTTTTCAGAAGTGAGCACCCAAAAAACATATACAGTAGAAGAGGCTAAAAGACGAATGGAGCGCTACTGCGTTTACCAGGAACGCTGCCATAAGGAAGTGAACCAAAAACTGTATGAAATGCGGATGATTCCCGAAGCTAGAGATTTAATAATACATCACTTATTGCAGCATAATTTTTTAAATGAAACCCGCTTTGCACAAGCTTTTGCAAGAGGTAAGTTCAGAACCAAAAAGTGGGGCAAAAACCGGATTGTAAACGAATTAAAATTTCGTCAAATCACAAAATTCAATATTAAAATTGCTTTAAAGGAAATACCTGAAACGGAATACTACAATACCTTTGAAGCACTGGCCGAAAAACGAATGCGGCAACTAGATACCGAAACAAACCTTCAAAAAAAGCGCAAAAAACTGGCAGACTATCTTTTTTATCGCGGTTGGGAACCTGAATTGGTGTATGGGAAGATTCGGGAAATCTCTAAATGAACTATTTTATTTGGCTCCGGCATTTTCTAAAATAGATACAATTTCAGTATAACCGCTATTTTTTGCGTGCGTTAGTGGGCTAATTCCATTTTTGTCTGGAATGTTTACATCACAGCCTGCATTTACCAACAGCTGTACAATATGCGTATGTGTTTTTCCGCCGTTGCCCAAAACAATAGCTTCCATCAAGGCGGTCCAAGTTAGGTTATTGATGTGGTCTATGGGATAGTCATCTATTTTCAATAACTCTTTAACAACTTCGGTATGGCCTCGCTCACAGGCAGGAATAAGTGCTGTGCCACCATATCGGTTCAATAACATATGGTTGGCGGTACCGGTAGCCAGACATTCCTTAAGGATTTCCAGATATCCTATGGCTCCAGCGTGCAATAATGGACTCTCTAAACGATCATCTTGTGCATTTACATTGGCACCGGCCTTTATAAGTAATTTGGCTGCTTTTACATTGTTTTTGTAAGTTGCTACCATTAAAGCTGTCCTTTTGTGGTTATCCGTGGCTTCAATGTCAACGCCTTTTTTTAAGAAGTTTTGAACGCTTTCTATGTCGTTATTTTTAGCGGCCTTAATAAATTCAATTTCCATTTTATCAGTTGTATTATCAGATTTTTGAGCACAAGCGTTAATAAAGCTGAATAGTGCAAAACAAAAAACTATAGGTTTAATTTTCATAACTTCTTAATTCAATAAATAGTAGTGTTCAATTATAATAATGCAAAACTTACTTGTTTCAGCAGATATTTTGGTTTTTACTCAGTTATTTTAGTTTTTATTCTTGGGTTGAACTCAGCTAGTCAGATCTTTCGCAAATTGAACTTTGTTTTTTGGGTAAATTATAACCTGCTTAAATTTTCCATTTTTAATTAGAATCCGTTCAAATGAAGGTGCTGCCGAAGAAATAATACTATTAGTTTTTGATATTTCTTTAATTTCATCAATATCAATTGGTCTATACGTAATCAATCCACATTGTATTTTGAGTTTGTTAGAATCAATCGTGTATTTCGTTTTTAAAAAAAGATGTGCTAAAAACATAAAAACCAATGTAAGTAATATTATAAATCCAATCGATTTTCCATTAAGTTCACTATTAATAAAATCAGGAATCAAGGGTTCATAAAACATAAGAAATATAAAGCTCAGCAATCCGTAAGATACTTTTGATGAATATATTTTTGTCATAATATGTTCCTCTTGCTGGTTTTGATTAAATGCTAGACAGCATAAATATACAAAGGTTACACGCACCAAGTTACATGTTTTTTAAGGATGTATTTGCGGTTTCTGATACGTATCAATATGCCGCTTAATTCAAAACAGCTTAAGAAATCAAAGCTTGTGCTCTTATATATTAAACGAAGCCCCCAGATTTACAGAAAATTGATTGTGAAGCTTTTCGGGTGGGGTCAGCGCGTCTGTATTGTACTTGGCAAAGGGGACGCTAATTTCGGTAAAAACACCAAAGCCATAAGTAAAGAAGTAACGGGCGCCCAGATGGCCGCCAAAGTTTTTTAGGCTGGCGTATAGACCAGGATACACATCAAAGTTGTCGCTAACATTAATTACATTGCCTAGGTTTGCGTTAAATCTGGCCCGTAGGTCAAAGCGGTCTTTAAATTTTGCAAAGGGAACCTCTTCGTCGTTCTCATTAGTAATTTTATCTACCCCCAGAAGATAGGAAGAAGCAATACCAAACGATATGTTTTCGCCCGCACCAAAATCAAAACTTCCCACAATGCCCGTTCCGTTCTGTTGTAGGTTGGCTCCAACCTGGAATTTGATATCGCCTTTACCTGTGTAGGCTTGACCTATGGCAAGTTGGAAGCAAAAAAGCGCGATAATTATAGCGAATTTTTTCATGGTTTAAATTTTTAAGGGTAAGGTAGTTATTCTTTTAAAACTATAGCTTTTTGTTGGTGCGTAAAACAGCTTGTTCGTTTTTCCAATCAATCCAATCCTGGCCTTTTATCTTACGCATTAATTGATCGTAATACCGCATTATAGCAATGTTATAAACCGCTTTAGCTAAGTTTTTAGGATGCCGAGGTATGGCGCGTAGGCTCATGGAAAATCCGGGGGTTATATACCGCATATAGTGCCAATAGCCTTCGGGCATGTACATAACGTTTCCGTGCTCTAAATTGGCAATAAAACCTTCCGCTTTTTTTAGGGCAGGCCATTTGCTGTAGTCGGGATCGTGAAAATCAATATCTTCCCGTGTAATTAATGAGTGCGGTATTTTATACAGATAGTCGTTTTGTTTTTGATCAAAGAGAATCACTTCCTTTTTTCCTTGGAAGTGAAAATGAAAGATGTTCGCCAAATCAATGTCATAGTGCATAAAGGTGTAGGAGTCTTTTCCGCCAAAAAAGAGCATCGGGAGGCCTTTCATTAATCGTAGCCCAAAATCGGGATATGAAAAATCATTTTGAAGTTCGGGTACTTCCTTTAAAATATTCCATAGAAAAATACGGTATTTGGTCGGCTCCTTTTTAAGCAGATCAACATATTCCCTCATTTTCATCGTAGCGTGGGGCTCATTAAAACCATCTTTGTGGCTAACGGGGCGGTTGTCGTATAGCGGTACGGTTTTATTGCCTGCAATATCGGCCATATAATCGAGGTTCCACTTTTTAATCGCTGGCCAATCTTCAACATAGTTTTCAATTACCACCGGTTTTTGGGGCTTGAAGTAGTTTGCTATAAAATCTTCCTTGGTAATGGTTTTAACCCTGTCTATCTTCTGTAACTGCATAATCTATAGATTCACACAAATTTACTAATCTCTTTACACTGTTGGAAGGGCTTAGTATAACTTTAGGGATTGATGTCAACAAAATATACCGATTCAATAAATAAGTTATTGTTTATCAATAATTATTGTATGTTTGTTATTGATAAACGATAATACTCTACATATGAAAAAGATTAAAATAATGTACGGTTTCGTATTTGGGCTAATAGTGATATTCGCGCTATATTTTGTTGGTAATATTTACGTAGAATTTATTTCCAATTTTATGGATCCCTATAAGGATTTGAATCTGCATAACGATTTCATATTTGGATATTACACATCATTTGTGAACGTATTTATATAAGTTTTCACTTTAATAGGCTTAATCTATGTTGGTAATGGATTAAGAATAACCGTAAAAAATGGAATGTTTAATGATAAAAGCTCTCGAAACTTAATAATAGCTGGAAAATTTTTCTTGGTGTCTGCAATTTTGGGCGTTGCTTTTGATATAGCTGTATTTATACATTCAGATGGAGAACGACAATTAGGAGTTACTGTTGAAAGTTTGAGTAAGAACTTCTTGCTTATAATTTTGGCTTTTGTTTTATACATTATCGCCGACATTATTAAAAACGGAAACGAACTTAAAGTGGATAATGAATTAACAATATAATATGGCCATTATCATAAAACTTGACGATTTACTTCAGAAGAGAGGAATGACAGGGAAGGAGCTTGCCGAGGTTGTAGGGATTACAGAAGCAAATCTTTCAATCTTTAGAAGTGGAAAAGCGCGAGCAGTTCGTTTTACAACGCTTGAGGCTATTTGTAAGGCTTTAGATTGCCAGCCTGGCGATATTTTGGAGTTTAAAAATTGATTAGTTAATTAGAGAGGCTTGTCAAGTTTTTACTTATCCGTTAAAGCTTTCAAATACAGAAGAAAAATCAGATAGTTCTACTTCTAAATAACAAAAATCCCAAATTCAGATTGCCGCGCTTTGCTTGCAATGAATTTGGGATTTTGATTTTATTCCCGCTTTGGGGGTTAGGGGGCTTAATCTGCCAGCACCATTACTTTGTTGTTGTTACACTCAACCGTGCCGCCAGAAATAGGTAGCATCCACCTTCCGTCTTCTTGGGTGAATTTCTTTTCAAAACCTTCGGCAATGGTAGGGTTTCCTCTAAACTTCACCTTTCCTTTTTGTAATACAGAAACAATGGCAGCGTGGTTGTTCAGCATTTGAAATTCGCCATTCACACCAGGAACGGTTACGCTTTCTACTTCTCCAGACACTAAGGATGCTTCAGGGGTTACTATTTCTAAGTACATTTCTTGTAGTTATGAGTTATGAGTTATGAGTTATGAGTAACTCTGCACTCATAACTCATAACTCTGAACTTGATTTAAGCTTCAGCAAGCATTTTCTCTCCAGCTTCAATAGCTTCTTCAATGGTTCCTTTAAGGTTGAAGGCAGATTCTGGAAGATGGTCTAATTCGCCATCCATAATCATGTTAAAGCCTTTAATTGTTTCTTTAATATCAACCAGAACACCAGGAATACCAGTAAACTGCTCTGCTACGTGGAACGGCTGCGAAAGGAAACGTTGTACACGTCGTGCGCGACCTACGGCAAGTTTATCTTCCTCAGAAAGTTCTTCCATTCCAAGAATAGCGATAATATCTTGTAGTTCTTTATAACGCTGTAAAAGCTCTTTTACACGTTGTGCACATGCGTAATGCTCTTTTCCAAGAATTGCTTCGGTAAGAATTCTAGAAGTAGAATCCAATGGATCTACCGCTGGATAAATACCAAGCTCAGCAATTTTACGAGAAAGTACGGTTGTTGCATCCAAGTGGGCAAAGGTTGTTGCCGGTGCTGGATCGGTAAGGTCATCTGCAGGTACGTAAACCGCCTGTACAGAAGTAATAGAACCTCTTTTTGTTGAAGTAATTCGTTCTTGCATGGCACCCATTTCTGTTGCCAAAGTTGGTTGGTAACCTACCGCTGAAGGCATACGCCCTAGAAGTGCAGAAACCTCTGAACCTGCTTGAGTAAATCGGAAAATGTTATCTACGAAGAAAAGTACGTCTTTTCCTTGTCCTTCGCCAGCACCATCACGGAAGTATTCTGCTATGGTCAATCCTGAAAGTGCCACACGTGCACGTGCTCCAGGTGGTTCGTTCATCTGTCCGAAAACGAAGGTTGCTTTAGATTCTTTCATTGCAGACTTGTCTACTTTTGAAAGGTCCCAACCGCCTTCTTCCATTGATTTGTTAAAGTCTTCGCCATAGCGAATAATGCCAGATTCAAGCATTTCACGAAGCAAGTCGTTACCCTCACGTGTACGTTCACCTACACCAGCAAATACTGAAAGACCACCGTGGCCTTTAGCAATGTTGTTAATCAATTCCTGGATAAGTACTGTTTTACCTACACCTGCACCACCAAAAAGACCAATTTTACCACCTTTAGCGTACGGCTCAATAAGGTCAATTACCTTAATACCTGTAAAAAGCACTTCGGTAGAAGTTGAAAGGTCTTCAAATTTTGGTGCTTCACGGTGAATTGGAAGTCCTTTGTCACCAGCTTTTGGTAGGTTTCCGATACCGTCAATAGCATCACCAATTACGTTGAAAAGTCGGCCATACACTTCGTCGCCAATAGGCATTTGGATTGGGGCTCCAGTTGCAACTGCATCTGCGCCACGGCTTAATCCATCTGTAGAGTCCATTGATATGGTGCGCACCATGCTTTCACCAATATGCGATTGAACTTCAAGAACCAAAAGGTTTCCGTTGTTGTTTACCTCTAACGAGTCGTATATTTTTGGCAGTTCCGATCCGCTATCAAACGCAACGTCAACTACCGGGCCAATAATCTGTGCAACTTTTCCTGTACTTTGTGACATGAGTAACTCTTTATTTTATAGTTATCTAAGGGTTCCAAATTAACCCCTATTTTGAACGGTGCAAAGATAGTTTTTTCTTGGTAATAAATGCAATGGAATTTTTAAAAAATTTATGACTATAAAAAGATAGAATTAAAAGCCCAAAATTTGCGTGCTGAAGACTTTTATACTCGAAAAGGAAGTCAACTTTTGCAAAATTTCAAACCTTGTCATAGTTAATCCAGCTTTTCACACAACCCCCGTACCTCTTTTGTAAAAAGTTTAATTATTTTTTTCTGAAGTGGATCCTCCTTAGCAATGCTACGGCCATCAATCTCTACAACAGGAGTTAATTCGCCCATTGTGCCGGTTGCAAGTACACCATCGGCATTATAGAATTGGGATAGGCTAATGTCTTGCTCTTTAATTTCAATATTGTGTTTTTTGCACATTTCAAGCACAGAATTACGTGTAACTCCCGGAAGGCAAGCGTGTGCGTAAGGTGTAAAAACTATTCCGTCTTTAACCATAAATAAGTTGCTGCCATTTAGCTCGGCTATAAAACCACGGTCGTCCAGCATTAACCCCGCATCTTTTCCTGCAACGTTAGCCTGTATTTTTGCGATAATATTATTGAGTAAATTGTTGTGGTGAATCTTACTGTCTAAAAATTGAGGCGAGTTTCGGCGCTGGCTGGTGCTTATCACTTTTATTCCGTGGCTGTTGTCATAGACTAAGGGTTTCCATTCTGCCAAAACGATTAAGCAAGAACCGTTTTGATTGAGGCGTGGATCCATACCGCTGGTTATTTTTTCACCACGTGTTAAGGTAAGACGAATATGTACATCGTCTGTCATTTCGTTAGCATCAAGGGTTTGTTTGATTGCTTTTTTGATGAATGCTTTGGAAGGAATATCAGTAAAAGCCAATGTTTTGGCAGATTCGTGCAAACGGGTTAAGTGTTTGTCCATGCAAACTACTCCTTCAGGATATACGCGCAGTCCTTCCCAAACTGCATCGCCGCCTTGGACTGAGCTATCAAAAACCGAAACTTTTGCTTCGCTTCGTGGATATAATTTGTCTTTTATAAAAACTTGGATGTTGTCGTTCTTTGGATTTGATTTTTGTAGCATTTTTTTGTTTTTATCCTGCAAGGTCTTTTTCTGGGCTTGTAGGTATTAGCATTTCTATTTTAAGATACCTACAAGGTTTTTGAAACCTTGCAGGAAAAGTCTTCTTATAATGTAAGGATATTATTCTTTAAAGTTTCATAATAGGGCAATGCCTCTTTTAGCAATGGCTCAAAACGTTTGGGTAAAGCCTGCGAACTGCTTTTTTGCACCCTAAATCCTTCAGAATTATGAACATTTTTGTACCAATGCTTTGCCCAAATACCGTCTTCGGGAATACTGCCTTTTTTCCAATGCAGCATTTTTTCTGAAAAAGGTGTTTTTAGTAAGTTACAAAGTTTTTTTAGATAAGCTTCGGGGTTTTTTAAAAGTTCATCACTATCGATTACAATTGGTGTTTTCCCATTTTTCTTTAGAAATAAAAATAACGCCGATGCAGTTTTAATCCCAATATCATTTAAAGTAGGAGTGTGGATGACTTTGGAATAAGAAGCAATTAGCTTTTTTGGATGGCGTATGAGTATCACGTTGTCCCAGTTTAGTATATAATCTGGCGAACTGGTTAAATAATGATGCGCCATTCCTTTGATGAAAATGGTACTGTTTCCTGAAATTGAATTTATTTTTTCAACCACTTTTTCTGCATTCAGTTCCATAGTTTGCAAAATCTCCTTTTGTGAAGGATGGGTGTTTTCCAAACCAGCATTTTGAAGGTAATAGCCGTAAAAGGGTTCGTCAATAACATGGGTGTTTTTCCTTTGGGCAAAGGAATACATAATCGCGGTAGATAGATTTCTAGGCCCAGAAATAAGATTGATAACTTGCATGCATTAAAAGTATCAATTTATTTTGAAATCTGAACCTAGAATTTGACCCAGTTGGTTTTACAGGAATGAACAATTATTACCGTTGGGGATTTTTGAAATAAGAGTGCTAGTTTTTTTAAATTCACTGTAACATGAAAAAAGACGAAACGCTGAGAATTTACAGTGCTTCGTCTTTTTCTATATGTTAGTTTCTTTTTTTAAAAACTTATTCCACGGTAACCGATTTTGCCAAGTTTCGAGGCTGGTCAACGTTTTTGCCCAACATTACTGCAATATGGTATGAAAGCAATTGAAGCGGAATAGTTGTTACTAACGGGGTTAAGGCTTCTGGAGTGTGTGGTACCTCCATTACATAATCTGCCATTTCCCGAACGGCCGTGTCTCCTTTTGATACTACGGCTATAATTTTTCCTTTTCTAGCTTTTATCTCTTGAATGTTGCTAACCACTTTTTCATAGTGATCACTCTTTATAGCAATTACCACAACAGGCATGTGCTCATCAATAAGTGCTATGGGGCCGTGCTTCATTTCGGCAGCGGGGTAACCTTCCGCATGGATATACGAAATTTCCTTTAGCTTTAAAGCTCCCTCAAGAGCAACTGGGAAGTTATAGCCTCGCCCGAGGTATAAAAAGTTTCGGGCATCTTTAAACACTTCGGAAATCTCCTCTATTTTTTTGTTCGTTTTTAAGGCTTCTTCTACATGGTTTGGGATAAGGTCTAGCTCGCGTAAATAAACCATAAAATCACGTTGACTAATAGTTCCTCTCGCTTTTGCCAAACGCAGGGCTATCATCGCCAATACCGTTATCTGGGTGGTAAAGGCTTTTGTTGATGCCACGCCAATTTCGGGTCCGGCATGGGTGTAGGTTCCGCTGTGTGTTTCTCTTGAAATACTTGAGCCAACAACATTACAGACTCCATAAACGAATGCGCCCTTAGATTTTGCAAGTTTTATTGCAGCAAGAGTATCTGCCGTTTCACCACTTTGTGAAATAGCTATAACAACATCTTTTTCTGAAATAATTGGGTTTCGGTAACGAAATTCGGAAGCGTATTCAACTTCAACGGGAATTCGAACTAAATCTTCAAAGATGTATTCGGCAACCAGTCCAGCGTGCCAAGAAGTTCCGCAGGCTACAATAATAATACGGTCTGCGTTGATGAATTTGCCAATATGATCTTCTAAACCACCAAGCCTAACAAGGCCTTGATCTGCAAGAAGTCTTCCGCGATACGTGTCTTTAATAACTGAAGGCTGCTCAAAGATTTCTTTAAGCATAAAATGCTCGTAGCCACCTTTTTCAATCTGCTCTAAGTTTAATTGAAGTTCTTGTATGTAAGGCGCAACGAGTTTATCATCTTTAATTTTACGAATTTTTACATCGCGTCCTAACCGGATAATCCCCATTTCTTCGTCTTCAAGATAAATGGCGCTTTTGGTAAATTCGATAAACGGTGAAGCGTCACTAGCGATAAAGAATTCATCATCACCAACTCCAATTGCCAACGGGCTTCCGAGTTTTGCCACAACAATTTCATTTGGCTTCTTTTTGTCAAAAAGAGCAATAGCGTATGCGCCAACCACTTGGTTTAAAGCTATTTGAACTGCTTTTCCTAGTTTTACGCCTTCTTTAATTTGAATATCCTCAATGAGGTTTACCAATACTTCGGTATCGGTTTCAGATTTAAAGGTATAGCCTCGTTTTATCAATTCTTTTTTAAGAGAATCGTAATTTTCAATAATTCCGTTATGGATAAGCACTAAGTCACCGCTGTTGGAGTAGTGCGGATGACTGTTTACATCGTTAGGTACACCATGGGTTGCCCAACGGGTGTGGCCAATACCTAGGTTTCCTTTTAATGAAATTTCTCGCTCTGCCTTTTCCTCAAGACTTGCTACTTTACCTTGCGTTTTACAAAGTTGAATATCATTTCCATCAAACAATGCAATTCCTGCACTATCATACCCTCTATATTCCAAACGCTTTAAGCCGTTTAGAATAATTGGATACGCTTCTCTATGGCCAATATAGCCTACAATTCCACACATAAAACACTTTTAGTTTGGTTCGGTATAATAAATTTGGAGTTTTAATCTTTTATCTGGATCTGTAGCGTTGTTTCCATATAAGATGGTTCCTTCAGGAGAAATTACGCTACTCGCCGGTATTTCTTCAATTGACGGCTCTAATGGGTTTTCAAGTTTCTGGGTAGTTCTAATTGAAACATTTTGCGACACTACAACTCCTAAAGGAACATTGGTGCTGTCCTTATTAATTAGGTTGCTAATGTGATCTGTTATTTCCATTTTATAGAACTTTCCTTTGTTATCACTTCCGCGCTCCAATCTGCCGTAATGGTTAACAAACGCTTCTAATGGTGGTAAACCGTTGGTAATATCAGTGTTGTAATCTGCCAAAACATTGCTATTTTTAAGATCGTAAATAATAATTCGCTCAGGCTCGGTATCGCCTCCAGCAATCATATCTTGATTTACGTAAAAAAATAAATTGGCTTCGTTTATAATCCACTCTTTATCGCGCAGCGTTTCAAGGTCATCGGCCACACCGTTGTTGTCAAGATCTCTTCCGAAAAGCTCTACAACCGAAATTATTCCATCGCCACCACGTACGTACAGGTTTTCTTCTCCAGTTGAAGTGTTTGGGTTTTCTAAAGCAGTTTCTACGTTTTGCGGTAAGTCATTAGTAAAGGTATTGACATTTATACCCCCAAAATTCAATTTGAAAACGCCATTTTCGCGTTCTTCGGCTTCAGGCGATTCCTTGTAATTGTAATAAATAGAAATATACGCTTCAGATGCATCAAAAATAAAAAGGCTGCCATCATTAGTAGGTGAGCTTACCTGAAAGTATATGCCTCTCATGTAATCTTTAAAGTTATTGCTGTTTCGCAATTCCTCTTTCCCTTCCATCGCGATAATTTTATCTTGAAAGAAAGTAGAATCTAACTTCACCCTAAACCCTGGTGGCAGTTTTTCTTCTTCGTCTTCACCTGCATTAAAAACAAATCCTGATTCATTCGGAAAATAGTTTTCAACAGTAGCAAGTTCTTCACCTAAGTGTTGTTCAAAAGTGCCGCCTTCATCGGTGTAGTAATTCTGAAACTCCTGAAAACCGGTATTGGGGTCGTACTGTCTTAAAAAATAATTGGAAGCCAGTATAGAAACATTAATTGGTGAAGCACCATAGATTGAATCCAGCTCGTAGGTAGTAGTGCTATCTACGGTTGTAGCTTCGTTAAAATATGGCAAGTAAACAAACACGCTATCTACGGTCGCACTGTCACCAAATTTTGGATCGTTCTTTTCTAAAGTGAGTTGCGAAAGCAGGTTTACGGTTGATTTTCCATAAACAGGATCGTTGTAAACCCCAAACTGGTAGCTAGGCAGTCTATTGCTTTGCACCGGTCCCATTTTCTTGCTATAAGAAACTATGGTCTGCGAGTCGTCTAAAATACCGTTGGGTATTTCATCTCCTATAATTTCCGAACCAATTGCGCTAATATCGTCTTGGCATGAGGAAAATGCAATTATAATAAACAAAATAGTGCCTGCTATGGGCAACAAATTTTTTATTTTCATCAGTCTTTATTGAATTTTTAAAGTGAGAAGTAAATTTCGGTTTTGATTTTTCTGTTACACGGTGTTCTATCTTCGCTTGTTGGCGCTCGAAAACAACAATGTGCTTATTTTAAAACTTCGTCGCTGTAAAAATCTAAATACGCTTGGGAAAAGTTTTCCATATTATGATACTTTAACACTGGTTTTTCCAGATTGTTAAGATATTCTTTAAGCTCTTCTGGTATTTCTTCTGAACCAATTATTGCTGCATCAGAGTTGTCAATGGCTACCTTCATTAAATTAATATAATTCGGTTCTATTAACTTTTTAATTGCGTCGTCATCAATGGTGTCAAACTGAAGTTTCTCAACTGTGTTTTTAGCAAGTGTTCCGTCAAAACCTTGATTGTAAACCGAGGTAACAATTTTACTGTTTTCAAACAAAGGTTCGTTTCCGTAGTAATTTTTTAAATACAGCGGTAGAAAAGAGGCCAACCATCCGTGAACGTGAATGATATCTGGCGCCCAGTTTAGTTTTTTTACAGTTTCAATTACACCTTTAGCGAAGAAAATAGCACGCTCGTCATTATCCTTAAAGAAATTTCCGTCTTCATCTGCAAATGTTGCCTTCCGCTTAAAATAATCTTCATTATCGATAAAATAAACCTGAATGCGCTCTTTTGGTATGGAGGCAACCTTTATAATTAGGGGCATATCTAAATCGTTAATTACCAGATTCATTCCGGAAAGGCGAATTACTTCGTGGAGTTGATGTCTTCTTTCATTAATATTGCCGTATTTTGGCATGAAGATGCGGATTTGACCATTATTACTGTTAATCATGCGCGGTGCTTCAAACGACATTGAAGAAATCTCGGTCTCAGGAAGGTAAGGAATTACTTCAGAAGACACATACAAGACTCTTTTATCTTTCATCTATAAAGGGTTTTAGGTGTTATTTATGATTCTCCTCAAAATATGGAGGAGGCCTTAAAAAAACGCAAAATTACGAAAATTTATGTAGATTGTCTTTAATATATTATTTTTGGCCAATCTTAATGCTATTTTATGCTTATACATACGCAGAAAAAACCTTTGATGCAGGCCTTATCTTCGGTTCGCAATTCTGAATTGAAACCAGATAAAAAAAACAAAATAGGTTTTGTACCTACAATGGGAGCCTTGCACGAGGGCCATCTTTCTTTGGTGAAAAAAGCTTTAGACGAAAATAATGTGGTGGTTGTAAGCATTTTTGTTAATCCAACGCAGTTTGATAATAATACAGATCTTGATAAATACCCCCGGACGCCAGAAGATGATATTTCGCTTTTAGAAAGTTTGGAAGGTGAAATAATTGTGTACTTGCCCGAGGTTACAGATTTATACGATACTTCCGTTAGAGCAAGAAGATATAATTATGAAGGCCTTGAGAATGAAATGGAGGGTAAACATAGAGCAGGTCATTTTGATGGAGTGGGAACTATTCTTGATAAATTTTTTGGCATTGTAAAGCCGGATGCTGCATATTTTGGCGAAAAGGATTTTCAGCAATTACAGATTGTTAAAAAGTTGGTCAAGGTTGAAAATCTACCTGTAGAAATTGTAGGATGCCCTATTTTACGGGAAGAAAACGGGCTTGCAATGAGTTCGCGTAATAAACGACTAAGTGCCAAACAGTTTAAAGAAGCTGCCCTAATTTATAAAATTCTAAATGAAGTAAGCCAGAAATTTGAATCAGCTTCATTAGCAGATTTAAATGAATTGGTTGCGGAACGGTTTTTGCAAAATCCAAGCCTGAACTTAGAGTATTTTGAAATAGCCAACGAAGAAACGCTTAAAACAGCCACGCATAAAGTAAAAAATGTGAAATACAGAGCATTTATTGCTGCGTTTGCCGGCGAAGTTAGGTTGATCGATAATATGCCATTAAATTAATATCTTTGCACCATGCAAATACACGTAGTAAAATCTAAAATTCATAGAGTAAAAGTTACCGGCGCCGATTTAAATTATATTGGCAGTATAACTATTGATGAGGATTTGATGGACGCCGCCAATATTATTCAAGGCGAAAAGGTCCAAATAGTAAACAACAATAACGGCGAACGCCTAGAAACCTATGCCATTCCAGGACCGCGAAAAAGTGGTGAAATTACGCTTAATGGTGCAGCCGCCAGACGGGTTGCCCCTGGAGATGTTCTAATTCTAATTACTTATGGAATAATGGATCTTGAGGAGGCAAAAACCTTTAAACCGGCCTTGGTTTTCCCAGACGAAGATACCAATTTACTCCGCTAACTTGAGCCGCTCGCTTTCAAAGTTTTTACAGATCACAATCCCGCTGGGGTTGGGGGTTTTTCTTATTTGGTATATCTATACTTCTTTTACCGAGCAACAACTTATTGAAACGAAGCGGTATTTTGCAGATGCAAATTACTTTTTTGTAGTGCTCAGTGTTCTTTTAAGTGTGCTTAGCCATCTTTCTCGCGCCTACCGCTGGAGCTTTATGTTAGAGGCTTTGGGCTATAAAACTAAATTGGCAAACAATTTTATGGCAGTTTCCGTAGCTTACTTAATGAATGTTTTTATTCCGAAAAGTGGCGAGGTCTCCAGAGGTATAGTTTTAGATAAATATGAAGGGGTGCCTTTCCAAAAAGGCTTCGGTAGCATTATTTCTGAACGAGTTGTAGATTTAGTATGCCTGCTGCTCTTTACCGCTGTGGCACTGTATTTAAAATTTGACGTTTTGTATGATATTGTAATGGGCCGCATACCCGCTTCAATGCTTTATCTGCTTTTGGGAGGGGCATTTGCCATACTCATCTTGATCCCGTTGTATATAAAATTTTCAAAGTCGAATATTAATAAGAAACTGAAAAACTTTGTTATTGGTTTAAAAGAAGGGATTTTCAGTATTGTAAAAATGCAAAGAAAGTCAGCCTTTCTATTTCAGACTGTAATAATATGGGGGCTTTATTTACTTTCCTTTTACACCGCGCTTTATGCATTGCCTGAAACCTCAGGAATCCCTTTTGGTACAGTGATTATCGCCTTCGTTGTGGGGAGTTTTACCTTTGCGTTTACCAATAGTGGTTTTGGAACCTACCCCGCTGCCATCGCTGGTATATTAGCGGTTTTCGGAATAGTAAAAACAGCAGGAGTGGCTTTCGGCTGGATTTTATGGATATCTAACATAGCTTCCCTCATGTTTTTTGGTGTGCTTTCGTTGCTAATACTGCCATTGTATAATAGAAACCGCATTAAGAAATAAGCCAATAAAATTATTATCGCTTCTAAAGAAAAGTAAGAAACGCAAAATTTGTTATCTTTCGAAACCAAATACTTTAAAATGAAAAACATCCTACTTTTTGCAGTTTGTTTACTGCTAAACATCCCTTCTTTTGCACAAGTAATTAACGAGCGATTTAGTTCAGACAAGCTCGGAGAGTCTAGAAAGCTGAAGATTCAACTTCCTCGAAATTATGAGTCTAATACCGAAAAGCATTATCCAATTGTTTTGGTTCTAGATGCCGATTATTTGTTTGAACCCGTTGCCGGGAATGTAGATTACTTTAGTTATTGGGAAGACATGCCAGAGGCCATAGTTGTTGGCGTTATGCAGGGTAATTCGCGTTATGAAGATTGTTCGTATGGCGATAACACGTATATGCCAGAAGGAAGAGGTGCTGAGTTTTTTGAGTTTATTGGCTTGGAGCTAATTCCTTATATCGATGAAAAATACCGAACCGCAAAATTCATTATTGGCGTTGGCCATGATTACACCGCAAACTTTCTAAATTATTATCTATTTAAAGATCCGCCATTAATGAATGGATACATCAACTTAAGTCCAGATCTTGCGCCAGAATTAGATACGCGTCTTGCAGAGCGAATTCCGGATATTGAGAATAAAATGTTTTATTACTTGGCAACAGGAACCGACGATATTAAAGGACTAAGGGAATCTGCCGAAAGCTTAAACACCCAACTCAAAAGCCTAGAAAGTGATACTTTTACTTATTACTATGATAATTTTGAGGGTGCTACGCATTATTCCCTAGCTGCCCGTGGAATTCCAAATGCCTTGGAAAAAATATTCTCGGTATATAGACCCATCAGTAAAAAAGAGTTTAAAGAGGTGCTTTTGAAAAAAGACACCCAAGTGTATCAATATTTGGTAGATAAATACCAATTAATTGAAGATCTTTTTGGGCTAGATAACCCAATAAGGATTAATGACTTTATAGCCGCAGGTACTGCTGCTGAAAAGCAAAAACAATGGGAGTCCTTAGAAAATATAGCAAAGCTTGCCTCAAAACAATACCCAAATACAGTTTTAGGTGATTATTACATGGGCCGCTTTTTTGAAGGCACCGGAAATTTAAAAAGAGCGGTGAGAAGCTACCGCAAAGGCTTTGGTAAAGAAGATGCCGATTTTATTACGGTGGATACCCTCTTAGACCTTGCCGATGAAATTAAAGCTAGGGGAGATTATTAAATTTTGGTTACTGCCTTCTAGCTTAACATCATTTAGCTTTTTTTAGCTCTCGAAATTAACTCACTTCTATTGCTGAAATTAATGCTGATAAATCGTTCTTCATAAAAGAATACTGGTCAGAAATTCTATCTGTTTTGCAGTCTTTAAAATGAAGCGGGCTTACTGTTTATAGAAATCATATCATTAGTGTCCGATTAAAAGAGTGAGAAAATTTGTTTAGTCACAGATAATAGGCAATTAGAATATTTTTTATTTAATGACAGCATGCTATTATACTTAGCATCAAAATTTATCAATTAAAAAGTATGTTTAATCAATTTTATCTAGTTTTCAATCTATTAAAAAGCAAGTCTTACGTCTTATGTCTTTCAGCGCAGCGGTCTTATACCTTAGTCGGACACGACTAAAATCATATATCGATTGTGTAGGGAAATATGGGTATCGATCGTTTTAACTTTATCAGTTTGTTATTTGGAAACCTAGCTTCCTAGAAACTATTGGCGCTTCCAATTTCAGAAAAACCCAATTTGGGGATGGTGCTAACTTTTTCGGGTTCAATAATACGCACAACCTCATTTAGGGAGTTAAAGCATTTTTAGTAGTAGCGTCTTCAAGCAGCTTACGCCGTCACGGTTTATTTCCAAATTCTGTTTTTACTGTCCTGGATAATATCAAGGGTTTCGTTACTCGGTAATCCGTAATCCGTCCTCTACTTTGTGTTTTTTGAACTCATAATGTTATGTACTCCGTATGACGGAAGTCTAAATAAAAAGAAATGTGAGGAATAAGCGTATCATTTATCAATGGTTAATAACGTAAATATATTTATTTTAGCAGAACTATTATGGCTAAAACAAAAACCACCTTTTTCTGTCAAAACTGCGGTGCCCAATATTCTAAATGGCAAGGTCAGTGTACTTCTTGTAAACAATGGAATACAATTGCTGAAGAAGTTATTCAAAAAGCTGAAAAGATAAGTTGGAAAACTAAAGAATCTTCTGGAAATAAACAAAGAAGGGCTTCACGACCGCAACGTGTTTCCGAGATATCCACTCAAGCGGAAGCGCGTCTTAACACCAAAAACAATGAGTTAAACCGTGTTCTTGGTGGTGGATTGGTGCCAGGTTCACTAACACTTTTAGGTGGCGAGCCTGGAATAGGGAAGAGTACCTTAATGCTTCAGATTTCGCTTCAACTTCCCTATAAAACACTTTATGTTTCAGGCGAAGAAAGTGCGCAACAAATAAAAATGCGGGCGGAACGAATACAACCCATATCGGAAAACTGCTTTATTTTAACCGAAACAAAGACTCAGAATATTTTTAGGAACATTGAGGAAATTGAGCCGGATATAGTTGTAATAGACTCCATTCAAACCTTGCATACAGACTATATAGAAAGTACGGCAGGTAGTATTTCTCAAATTCGAGAAACAACCGCAGAGCTTATAAAATTTGCCAAGGAAACTGCAACCCCAGTTATTTTAATTGGCCATATAACCAAAGATGGAAACATAGCTGGTCCAAAAATTCTGGAGCATATGGTAGATACAGTTTTGCAGTTTGAAGGCGACAGAAATCATATTTATCGAATTTTACGCGCCAATAAAAATCGTTTTGGAAGCACAAATGAGCTAGGCATTTATGAGATGCAGGGCAGCGGACTTCGCGAAGTTTCAAACCCTTCGGAGATTTTAATTTCCAAGAATGAGGAAGATCTAAGTGGTACCGCAATTTCGGCTACCTTAGAGGGAATGCGTCCGTTAATGATCGAGATTCAGGCTTTGGTGAGCAGCGCCGTTTATGGAACTCCGCAGCGTAGTGCTACCGGTTATAACGCAAAACGCTTAAATATGATTCTTGCCGTGTTGGAAAAACGTGCAGGCTTTAAGTTGGGCGCAAAAGACGTTTTTTTAAATGTTACCGGAGGAATAAGTGTGGACGATCCCGCGATAGATTTGGCCGTTGTTGCCGCCGTACTCTCCTCAAATATTGATATTGCCATTGACAAAAGGCTGTGTTTTGCAGCAGAGATTGGTCTTGCAGGGGAAGTTCGCCCCGTTACGCGTATAGAACAACGAATTCTGGAAGCAGAGAAACTCGGGTTTACTTCAATTGTAATTTCTAAATACTGTAAGATTCCAAAAAACAACTATCATATCGCTATTATTAAGGTCGCTAAAGTTCACGATGTAGTTCATCATTTGTTTGGGTAACATCAAATGCTTTTTTTATAAAATAGTCTAAGCAAAAGCTACCTCATTTTTTTAAGGAGGCCTGCCCGATGCTGTATGCGGCATAGTTAATTTATAGCAAGAAACCTTCTTCAAATTAACTTTTCTTTAGCCATGAAGGAAATTCCATAATAGTATCTTTAAGATTCAATTCATAAAAAAGAACTATCATGTCCATTTTTTCAAAAATAAAACAGACCATTCACTTAATGCAAGATATTGATCTCGATGCCTTGGGAGCACTTTCAGAAAAAGTGGATCTTGCCGAAGTTATGAAAACCGTTGGCGAGCTTGATGATAGGCAATTGGCAGGTTTAATGCGGATGCTAAAGCATAAAGGCGGAAAGAAAGGGCAGCACAAACTACCCCCGATTGATGGCGATTTTTACGATTTGGCCTTAAAACTAACGCCCAAACAACGGGAGCTTCAAATAAAAGTTCGAAATTTTATGGAAGATGAAATAAAGCCGATAGCCAATGAATATTGGAACAAAGCCGAATTTCCGTTTGAAATTATTCCTAAAATGGCCGAATTAGATATCTGCGGCCTTACTTATGAAGGCTACGGAACACCCAAAGAAAACTATGTAATGGAAGGTATAATTGCCATGGAACTTGCCCGGGTAGATGTTTCTATTTCAACCTTTTTTGGGGTTCACAGTGGTTTGGCGATGGGTTCTATTTATATCTGCGGCAGCGAAGAACAAAAACAAGAATGGCTCCCCAAAATGGCCAAAATGGAATTGATTGGCGCCTTTGGCCTTACCGAACCCGATGTGGGTTCGGCAGTAGCTGGAGGTTTGGGGACAACCTGTAGGCAAGAAGGGGATGAATGGGTTTTAAACGGTCAGAAAAAATGGATAGGAAACGCCACCTTTGCAGATGTTGTGATCGTGTGGGCGCGTGACGAAGCTTCAGACCGAGTGAAGGGTTTTTTGGTGCGAAAAGGAACCAAAGGCTTTAAAGCTCAAAAAATGGAGAATAAAATGGCACTTCGAACGGTGCAAAATGCGCTGATAACCATGACCGATTGCCGAATACCGGAAAACGATAGACTTCAAAAATGCGACTCGTTTAAAGATACTGCAAAAGTATTGCGAATGACCCGTGCTGGCGTAGCATGGCAAGCAGTGGGTTGTGCCCGAGGTGCCTATGAAGCTGCCCTGAAATACACGAAAAAACGAGAACAGTTTGGCAAGCCGATTGCTTCGTTTCAATTGGTGCAAAATCATTTGGTAGAAATGGTCTCCAACCTTACCGCCATGCAAACCTTATGTTTTCGCCTTTCCGAATTACAGGATGAAGGTTTGTTGACCGATGAACACGCTTCACTTGCCAAAGTTTTCTGTAGTATGAGAACTCGAGATGTGGTTAGCCAAGCGCGCGAAGTTATGGGTGGCAACGGAATTTTACTTGAATATGACGTTGCAAGATTTGTAGCCGATGCCGAAGCGATTTATAGCTATGAAGGTACCAAAGAAATCAATTCGTTAATTGTTGGTCGGGCAATTACTGGATATAGTGCTTTTGTGTAAATTTATGCCGTATGTTTGGTTAAGCACAGAAGAAACCTTTTCTAACAGCTAAAAAGCTATCGATTTCACTCGCATATTTTAGTGTCAAAGAGTTTAGCGGGTTAAAATGAGATTTTTAACGACGGTGTTGTAAAACGAATTTTATAAATTTAAAATTCCGAATGTTTCTGTAAATGGAATATCAATACTAATTATATCGAACTTTGGGTTTGCTCCTTTCTTTAACAAAGCCAAAGTGTTTTTTGAACGAACGTCAGAAGTTACGAAATGACAAATGGTTTTATCTAAATCCGCTTGAGCAAAAAGTTTTGAATCGTTAGGAATAATTGCTCGAGGTGATAGTTTTTTCACATTGATTTTATTTTGCGCAAAAATAATTTCTGCAAATTCTCCTGTTTTTTCAGCGTCTTTTAAGTTGAATGGAACAATTTGAACATTTTTAAGTGGTAAATCTTCAAGTTTCCCGAGAACACAATATTCTGCAATACTAATTGTAGAAATTTTTAAAGTTATTTCGTTTTCCAAGAAGTATTTAAAGTAGCCAACCGCATTTGAGTGAAGTGGGTCCTCGTCATTAAGAAGTCGAATGAAAAAACTTGTATCTAATAAAACACTATGCTTCATATCCGCCTCTTAAACTTAGTAGCCATTCATCTGGATTAATGTTCTTCCAGTTTTTTTTAGCCTTTTTAATTAGTGAGTCCAGATAGTCGCTGTCAAACTTGGGTTGGTAATCAATTAGCTCTAATAAAGAAAGTGATTTTGTGTCAATTTCGCCAGTTTCAATATTTTGTTTTCCACTTGCTCTAACTCCAAATTTTTTATAGAGTAAATTTTCTTCTCTCTCTTTTAAAAATTCTTCTCCAGTTTCAATTGATAAGTATCCATAATCTTTAGTGTCTAAATGGATGTTAGCTTTGCTTTTTCCACCAGCATCTTTTAGAATACCATAAAAATAAAATTCCGCTTCAGCCCAAATATCTTCTGTTCTAAAATATTTAGTTGAAGGATTTATTGTTAATTCATAGTCGTCTTTGAGAGAAGTTTTAATTTGAAATTCGTAATTTTTTTGAAGTGATAAATTTTGTATATTTTCAATTGCTCGCGCAGTTTTTAATTCCAGAAAATCTACAGATTCATTAGCCTGAACTTGACCTAATACAGCACTAAAACCAATTACAGTTTGAATAGTTGTTTTAAATAAATGTCTGACAGAACCTTCTTGAATGTTATAAGTGATAATTGGCCTATCTTTCTTATTGTTAGGGTATAGCAAGTCCTCAATATTTTGCAAAATCGTTGCAATATGCTTAATGTCATAGTTGTCAAGACTTAAACTTTGATTTCCTGATTTTCCTACAACTCGGATTTCTATGTCTCCAATTTTTTCCACAATTCAAAGATACGATTATTTTAATCTGCTTTATAGAATTTTTGAATCCACTTGTTTTTCAATATGTTTTGCAACTTCTCGCTCTAACCATTGGCAGGAAATTCAAGCTCTACTAAATGTGGACAATGGTCGCTGTGTCTTGCATCAGATAAAATTACGGCGCGTTTAAGATGATCTCGCAACGATTCTGAAACCAAATTATAGTCTATCCGCCAGCCTTTGTTGTTATTTCTGGCGTTGGCACGATAGCTCCACCATGTATAATTATCCGGCTCTTTGTTAAAGTGGCGAAAACTATCTACAAACCCACTTTTCATAAAGTCATCAAGCCATTTTCTTTCAACAGGTAAAAATCCGGAAGTATTTTTAAGCCTCACAGGATCATGAATATCAATGGCCTCATGACAAATGTTGTAATCGCCACAGATAACCAAATTTGGCACTTCCTTTTTTAAATTATCAATATATTTTTTGAAATCTGCCATATAGGTGAGCTTAAACTCCAACCGGTTAACATTGGTGCCACTTGGCAAATAAAGGCTCATAACTGAAAAATTATCAAAATCTAATCGAATGTTTCTTCCCTCGGCATCCATATAGGCTATATCTGTACCGTAGGCCACATGATTCGGCTTTGTTTTGGAAAAAATAGCAACTCCGCTATATCCTTTTTTTTCAGCACTGTACCAATAATGATACGGATAACCCGCTTCTTCAATTTCTTGGGTTTTTACTTGGTCAAAATTGGCTTTGGTTTCCTGAATGCAGACTAAATCGGGATCTGCAGCTTGCAGCCAATCAATAAACCCTTTGCGCATTGCTGCGCGTATTCCATTAACGTTGTATGATATTATTTTCAAGACTAATATGTTTTTCTTTGGTAATCGTTTTGATTCTCATTGACACGCTGTAATTTGACTTTAACCACCAAGAACATTGAGAAGATACAAAGATCGTAAAGGTATTATGAATAGCTAAAGTAAATAAGATTGTATTTTTACACCAAGCATTTCGGAAAAGCTTATCAAAAGATATCCTGTAAAATAAAAAGCGAAGTGTTTAGTTTTATAATTGATGAAGTTTTACACCCTTGTTTTTCTGTTTTTCATTACAGCCATTGGCTATGGGCAGGATATTACGAACAATTCGAAAAGCAAGACTTCAAATTATCGGGAAAAAACCCTTGCTGTAGCAGATACTGTGGTGTTGGATAGCCTTGGCATCAACCCTAAAAAGTTTGCGGTTTTGGATAAAGAAGGCAATTCGCAAGATCCATTTAGCTATAGAATTGACTTTAAAAAGGGAATGATTGTTTTTTCTGAAGCATTACAACAACAGCACGACTCGTTAGTTGTGCAATATTTACGGTACCCAGATTTCTTAACCCGAGAATATTTCGCCTTAGACCCAAAAATTATTGTTGAGAACACTGGACGTATGGATAAGCTCTACTCCTTAGAAGAAAGCACAAATGAGAATGTTTTCACTCCTTTTGAAGGCTTGAATACGTCGGGAAGCATTTCTAGAGGCATTACCATTGGAAACAACCAGAATGCGGTGGTAAACTCTGAACTCGACCTGCAGATAACCGGGAAACTAAGCGATAAGGTGTCTATTCGTGCCTCCATACAAGATGCCAACATTCCGACGCAAGAAGGTGGGTATTCGCAGAGTCTGAATGAATTTGACCAGATATTTATTGAACTTTTTGGTGATAACTGGAACATCCGCGCTGGCGATATTGATCTAGAAAACAACAACAGCTACTTTGGTCAGTTTACCAAAAAAGTACAGGGAATTTCGCTTGGCGGTACGTTTACCAATGCAGATGGTTCAGAAATTTCAGCATTTGCCTCGGGCGCTCTGGTGCGAGGTGTATTTTCAAAAAGCGAATTTATTGGGCAAGAAGGAAACCAAGGTCCCTATAAATTGGTTGGGCCCAATGGCGAACTGTATATTTTAGTGGTTTCTGGGAGTGAAAAGGTTTATGTAAATGGATTGTTGTTAAAGCGCGGCGAAAATGAAGATTATGTAATCGATTATAACGCAGGCGAGATAAAGTTTAATCCAACTTACCCTATAACCAGCAATATGCGTATTTCGGTAGAATATCAATATACCGATAGAAGTTATACGCGTTTTATTGGCTATGGTGGCGGAAATTACTCCAGCGATAATCTAGATCTTGGTGTTTATGTGTATTCTGAAAATGATGCAAAAAACCAACCCCTTCAACAAAACCTTTCCGAAGAACAAGTTGAAATCTTAAAAGCCGCTGGCGATAATCCCGATTTAATGACCGCTCCTTCGGCTGTTCCAGATACCTATTCTGAAAACAAAATTCTCTATAAAAAAGAAACTGTAAATGGCGCTGAAATCTTTGTGTTTTCAAGCAATCCTGAAGACGATCTATTTAGTGTTCGCTTTACATTGGTTGGCAATAACAACGGCAATTATGTAATTAGTGATAACAATGCCATCAGCCGTATTTTTGAATATGTAGCACCAATAAACGGCGTGCCACAAGGAAATTACGAGCCAGTTATTAAGCTAAATGCACCTATAAAACTACAAGTTGGAGGTTTAAACGGCAGTTTTCATCCTTCGGAAAAAACCCAGATTGATTTTGAAGTAGCAGGTAGTAAAAACGACCTCAATCTTTTTAGCGATATAGATAATAACAATAATGATGGGTTTGCAGGAAGGCTTGCCTTTAAGCAACGAATCTTGACTACCGAAGATACTTTAAAGGTTGATGCTTTTGGATCTTTAGACTTTGTGCAAAAAAACTTTAGAACGGTAGAAAGGCTTTACAACGTTGAGTTTAACCGGGACTGGAACTTGATAAACCCAATGGGAAATCAACGGTTTGTAATTTCGGGAGTTGAGGTTTCGCATCCTGAGATTGGTGGTGGGCGTTACGAATTTCAAAACCTGAATTATTCTGAAAACTTTAATGGTACACGGCAAGTAATCGCTTCAGAAATAAACCTGAAAAAGCTAAAACTGCGTACCCACGGAAGTTTTCTAGATAGTAAGGCAGATACCATTTCGTCTAAATTTTTCAGAATTAATAACACAACTACATACTCTTTTAACAAGGCCTGGGTAGGCGGGAAGATAGCTTTGGAGAACAACCAGATTAAAGATGTTTCTAAAGATAGTATTTCGCCGGTAAGTCAGAAATTTAGTGCTTTTGAAGTGTTTTCAGGTATAGGTGATAGTACTGCGGTATTTGTAGAAGCAGGGTATCAGTACCGTGTAAATGATAGTGTTCGGGATAATTTACTTCAAAAAGTGAACTCCTCAAACACCTATTATTTAAAATCGAAGTTGATTAATACTGAAAACACGCAACTTTCGGCTTATGCAAATTATAGAATCTTAAAATATGAGCCAAATTCCAGTAGTGGATTTAACCCCAATGGCTCCGCTCCGGCACCAGATACATCAGGAAGCACGGAGCGTTCGCTTAACTCTCGTATAGTTTACAATCAGACGTTGTTTGATGGTGGGGTTCGTTGGAATACAGCCTTAGAGTCTAACAATGGGGTTATTCCGCAGCAGGAATTTACCTATGTAAAAACCGAGCCGGGACAGGGCGTTTATACTTGGATTGACTATAACAATAATGGAATCCAGGAGCTTGAAGAGTTTGAGGTGGCTCAGTTTCAAGATCAGGCAGAATACATACGAGTGCTACTGCCCAATCAAGTGTTTTTAAAGATCAGACAAAATAAGTTTAGCCAGATTCTAACTTTGAATCCGCAAAAATGGTCCAATAAGGAAGGGTTTAAGAAATTTTTGTCGCACTTCTACAACCAAACGTCGTATGTTTTGGATAGAAAGGTGAAGCGTAACAATGATGGTTTTAATATTAATCCATTTAAGGATGGAGGTGATGACCAATTGGGCCTTACGTTAAACTTTAGGAATGCCTTGTTTTTTAATCGGGGCAAACAACATTTTACAACCAGTTATACCTTTGTTTCTACTTCTAGTGACAACCTATTGGCAGTAGGTTTACAGCGAAACAATGTAAAAAGCCATCAGTTAAATTTTAACCATAAAATTCAGGAAAGCTGGCTATTGAATTTTAAGGGAGCTACAGGAAGCACGGAAAGTCTTTCGGAAAGCTTTACGAATAGAAATTACCGCTTGGATTCTTATGGGTTCAATCCGAAGATTTCATATTTAGTTAATAGAAGTACGCGTTTTGACCTTTTCTACGAGTTTGCAAACCAAGACAATCAGCTTGGCAATTTAGAGGGGCTTAAACAGCAAACCTTGGGTTTTTCATTTAGCTATACCAATGCCGAAAAAATTTCTATGAACGGTGAGTTTAACTATATTGACAATAACTTTGAGGGCAATCCTTTTTCGCCAGTGGCATACCAAATGTTGGGAGGGCTTCAGCCGGGAACAAATTTTACGTGGCGCGCACTTTTTCAAAAACGAATTACTAAATATCTAGATGCAAATATTTCGTACTTCGGAAGGAAAAGCGAAACCACTAAAACCGTCCACACAGGCAGTGTACAGTTGCGGGCATATTTTTAGAGATTTTAGTAGTTAATACTGAGGTGAAAACTTTCATTTTCGTATCTTCATAATTCAAATTAAACTTTAAAGAAATGTTTTTAAAATTAGGATTTATACTGTTTTGCGCAATCGTAATCTCTTGCGGCCCGGTTCAGAATAGCACCGAAGATGCAGAAACCAATAGTGCTTCCGAAATAGAGATGCAAAAAATTGAGGGCGAAAAAATGATGGCAGCAGGGTTTATACCGGGGCGTATAATCTATTCAGACCTTGCGGATGACTGTGAATATACCATTCAATTAAAAGAAGGTAGAAAGGATTTTTATTATGTTGACCCCATAAACCTAAGCGAAGAATTTTCTAATGATGGGCAAACGGTTTGGGTGAAATTAAACTGGCTTAGACGCATGAGCAGATGTGAAAAAGCCGTGCCAGTTGAAATTACCGAGATAAAGGATAGAAGAGAGTAAACTTCATAAAAAAAGGAGGATAAATCAATACCCTCCTTCTTGCAAAAATAGAATTAACCACTTAAAAAAAATTATTTAGAAAGCCAGTTTTTATACGAAATGGTTTCCTTCATTTTTTCTGAAATTGCTTCAATTGAAATTCGTTCCTGTTCCATAGAATCGCGATAGCGAATTGTCACCGTATTATCTTCAATAGTTTGGTGGTCTACAGTAATGCAGAAAGGTGTTCCCGCTGCATCTTGACGTCTGTAGCGTCTTCCTACGGCATCCTTTTCGTCATAAACAACGTTATAGTCCCACTGAAGCTCATCAATAATTTTATGTGCAATATCTGGCAAACCATCTTTTTTAACTAAAGGTAAAACAGCAGCTTTAACCGGAGCCAGAATTGCAGGTATTTTTAAGAGCGTTCGTTCGCTTCCATCTTCCAGGGTTTCGTTTTGCAATGAACTGCTTAAAACGGCAAGGAACATTCTGTCTAGCCCAATTGAGGTTTCAACCACGTATGGCACATAGCTCTTTTTTAATTCGGGATCGTAAAATTGCAATTTTTTACCCGAGAACTCTTCATGCGCTTTCAAATCAAAATCGGTTCGGGAGTGGATTCCCTCAAGCTCTTTAAAGCCGAACGGATAGTCAAATTCAATATCTGTTGCGGCATTGGCATAGTGCGCCATTTTCTCATGATCGTGGAAACGGTAGTTCTCTTCGCCCATTCCTAAGGATAGGTGCCATTTTAAACGTGTTTCTTTCCAGTATTCGTACCACTTAAGCTCATCGCCCGGGCGAACGAAAAATTGCATTTCCATTTGCTCAAACTCTCGCATACGGAAAATAAACTGACGTGCTACAATTTCGTTTCTAAAGGCTTTTCCCGTTTGGGCAATTCCGAAAGGAATTTTCATCCTTCCACTTTTTTGGATGTTTGAGAAGTTTACAAAAATACCTTGGGCTGTCTCCGGGCGAAGGTATAAATCCATCGCGCTTTCTGATGAGGCTCCCAATTTGGTGCCAAACATCAAGTTGAATTGGCGTACTTCTGTCCAATTTTTAGAGCCCGTTTCAGGATCTGCAATACCTAACTCTTCAATTAGTGCCTTCACATCGGCAAGGTCTTCCTTCTCTAAAGATTGCCCCATTCTATCTAATACCCTACGGTGTTCTTTTAGGTATCGTACCACACGTGGGTTGGTAGTAACAAACTCTTGCTCGTCAAAGCTGTCGCCAAAACGTTTTTTTGCTTTTGCAATTTCCTTTTGCGCTTTTTGGTAGATTTTTTCGGCGTAATCCTCTATCAATACATCTGCGCGATAGCGTTTTTTAGAATCTTTGTTGTCTATCAACGGATCGTTAAAAGCATCAACGTGTCCCGAGGCTTTCCAGGTGGTAGGATGCATCAATATAGAGGAATCTACACCCACTATATTCTGGTGCATATAGACCATGCTTCTCCACCAATATTCCCGAATGTTTTTCTTTAACTCAACACCATTTTGAGCATAGTCATAAACAGCACTTAAGCCGTCATAAATTTCACTTGACGCAAAAATATAACCGTACTCTCTTGCGTGCGAGATTACTTTCTTAAATTGATCATCTTTGTTTGCCATGCAGCAAAAATAATAAAAAAGCTGAGGTCTTAACACTCAAAATAGGAATTTAAGGGTTACAGATAGAAAAAGCCATAGCAAGATCCAAAAATGGATTTTACTATGGCTTTTTTAAAAATTATATGCTTTAAAACCTCCCAGTTTTGAGCGTATTACTCAGCTTACTTTAATTCCATTGATGTAGTGGCAACTTGATTCTCCCCGTCAAAAAGATTTAAATGATAACGACCTTTAATCAAATTTACATCCAGTGCATTTACAAGAATACAAACATCTAATTCATCTCCTTCATAAAAAACATTTGTAGAAGCACTGTAGTTCAGGTTTTTGTTTTCAAATTGTTTTACGGTATCATCACCCATCATTACATCGTTGGGGTTGATAACTTGAAGATATAAAATTCTATCTCCTTTTCTGGCAATTGAATTTGGTGCGAGGGTAAAACACGCCCTAATTTTATCGGCTCGGCTAGAGCGTCTGGTATCTACTACTTTTCCACTATTTCTGATAATAACAGCTTCTCCGCGAAGATCCGTGGCTTTTACAATAGAACCTTCTTTAATTCTTTCGCTCATAGCTGTATTTTCCTGACTTACAGAGTCAACCAGCATTCGAGTGTTTTCTAATTCAGATGAAGTACTGTCGCGTTCAATTGCTAATCTTTTATTTGCTGCTATTAGGCTATCGGCGCGTCTAAATAACATGGAACGCTCTTGCTTTAACCTATTAACTTCAGATTTATACCGTTCAATTAAACGAAGATTTGCTTTAGCGTCTTTTACCGAATCTAATAAAACACTTATTCGTTCACGTGCGGCGAGTAAATCTTTATCCTTGAGTTCGTTATCCTTAATAACTTCGTCATAATTAACAATCAAGCCCTCCAATTCATGTTCTATATCGGCTTTTTGCATCTCAAGATTTGAAACCGTATTTTTACTATCGTTGAATAGGGTAACGGTATAAACCGCCAAGGCAATTAGCAAAATAGAAAGAACCCCAATCAGGATTTTAAATTTACCGCTATTGTTTTCGTTTTCAGTACTCATCGTTAATAAGTTAAGTTAATGGGTAAAAATAGGGAGGTATTTCTATACCGAGCGTTTATAAAATGGTAAAAATTCTTAAAATATGTTAAATCTTCTCTTTCCGAAAATTTGTGTAGGTTGTAAAGAGCTGCTCGTCAAGGGGGAAGACTTGCTTTGTGTTCGATGCATTCATTCCTTGCCCATGGCTGCATATCATAGAATTGGTAGCGAAATGTTGAAAGATAGGTTTTATGGAAGGTTTTCCGTAGCAAATGCCACTGCCTTAATCCAGTTTCAAAAAAGAGGACTAACACAGGAATTGCTACACAGTTTAAAATATCGAGGGAGAGCCGAAATTAGTAGTTTCTTCGGAAAATGGTTGGGCGCCGAATTGGCCGAAATAGAATCATATAGCAAAGTTGAAATGGTAATCCCAGTGCCTTTACACAAACAAAAATTGAAACAACGCGGTTTTAACCAAGTAGAAGGCTTTGGAAAAGAGTTGGCTCTAGCCCTAGAGATACCGTATCGTGATAATATTTTAATAAAGATTTCTAAAACGGGATCTCAGGTTTTTAAAACGCGAATCCTTCGATTTGCCGCCGAAGAAGAGTTTTCTATTCAGAATTTAAAAGAAATAGAAAATAAGCATATTCTGTTGGTTGACGACATCATTACCACAGGCGCAACACTTGAAAAATGTGCCTTACAGTTGCTCAAAGCCGAAAACGTGACCCTAAGTATTGCAACAATCGCAGTAACCTAGAAAGTTATTTGCCATTCGTTACAGTTATTTGTTTAATTTTGAAAAATCTTAAAAAACGCAATCAAACCTTCACCTTTGAAACATCGTCTTCTTTACATACCCATTGCATTTTTATTTATGTTATCCTTTGTGGATTGCGCAAAAAAGGGAACGCCCTCTGGTGGTCCGCGCGATACCATTCCGCCGGTAATTGTAAGAAGCAGTCCAGAAAACTACAGTACTAATTTTACGAGTGATGAAATTGAAATTCGCTTTGATGAATATATAAAGCTCAAGGATTTGAATACGCAGCTTGTTATATCACCACCAATGAAGTACGATCCAGTAATTACCCCTTTGAGTACTTCAAAAACCTTAAAAATTAAAATTGAAGATACCTTAAAGCCAAATACTACCTACGCTTTTAACTTCGGGAAAGGTATTGTAGATAACAATGAAGAGAATGCCTTTGAATATTTTAAATATGTTTTTTCTACCGGAAGCTATATAGACAGCCTAAAAATTTCAGGAAGCGTGAAAGATGCGAAGCTTGTTTCCCCTGAAGCTCCAATAACGGTGATGCTCTATAAAGTAAACGAAAGCTATAAGGATTCGTTGATTTATTCTGAAAAACCCACTTATATTGGGATTACTAAAGACACAACGGGTACTTTTGAACTTACTAACCTTAAGGAAGGGAAATATCTACTACTTGCCCTTAAAGAAAAGAACAATGACTATACGTTTCAACCAGAAACTGATAAAATTGGCTTTGTTAATGGTTTTATTTCAATTCCAACCGATACTACCTATTCAATAACACTTTTTAAGGAAACGCTAGATTATAAATTGGAGCGCCCAAATCACCTTGGCAAAAATCATGTTTTATTTGGTTATACAGGTCAGGCAGATAGTCTGAATATTGAAGTGCTTTCAGATGTAGCTTCAGATTATACAGCTAGGGTTTATAAGGATGAGAAAAAAGACACCCTCCATTATTGGTTTAAACCAGAAATAACATCAGATTCCCTAGTTTTTAAAGTAACCAATGGCAGTAAGGTAGATACCACAACATTACGTGTGCGCGAACTGTATGCAGATTCGCTAAATGTTTCGGCAGTTAAAGCTGGAACCCTTACCTTGAAAGACACGTTTAAATTGCGTGCCAATATTCCGCTTGTTTCTTTTGACGAAGAAAAATTCCAAGTAATGAAGCAAGATTCCACTTTGGTTCCCGCTTCCGTCAGGCTTAAAAATCAGAATAATTGGGCTGAAGTTAATTTTGAAAAAGTGGAAGATGAAAAATACAACGTAAAGCTTTATCCAGGTGCCTTGACAGATTTTTTCGGAAACACGAACGATACCCTTTATTTTAATGCGAATACCCGTTTAGCTTCAGACTATGGAACCTTGAGTCTAAAGTTACAAAATGTAGATCGTTTCCCCATTATGGTGCAACTATTGAATAACAAATACCAGCTTGTTGCCGAAGAATACCTCACAGAAAATAAGGATGTTTATTTTGATGAACTTTCTCCTAAAAGGTACTATTTGCGAATAATCTACGACGATAATCGCAATGGAATCTGGGATACCGGCAGCTTTTTAAACCGCATGCAACCCGAAAAAATCATCTATTATCCAACACAAATAGAAGTGCGTGCAAATTGGAGTTTAAATGAGGTTTTTACGTTAAAGTAAAAGTGTCCCGATCATTTAAAAACTGAAAATGCCGTCTGTTTTTTTCAATGTGGTTTTTTTCTAAAACCACTGTTTCAATACATTCATCTGAAGCTGCGGTGGAAATTTGTTCGCCTAAAACGTCATAAACTGCCGAATGTCCCAGATATTCATGTTTGTTGCCGTCGTGGCCTACACGATTTACGCCAATACAATAAGTCATATTTTCAATAGCGCGAGCGCGTAGCAAAGTATCCCAGGCTAGGGTGCGTACCTTTGGCCAGTTGGCGATATAAATTAAAACCTCATAATCTTCAGTATTTCTTGCCCAAACCGGGAAACGGAGGTCATAACAAACCAACGGGCAGATTTTCCAGCCTTTGTAATCCACAATTATACGTTCTCTTCCAGCAGTATAGGTTTCATTTTCTTTGGCTAGCGTAAAGGTGTGCTTTTTATCATATTTTTTATAACTGCCATCGGGGAAAACAAAAAAGAGACGGTTGTAGTACTTCTGGTTTTCTGTAATAATTACGCTTCCGGTGATAGCGGTCTGGTGTTTTTTTGCTTCGGAAACCATCCATTGCAAGGTTTTGCCGTCATTTATTTCCGCTAGTTTTTCCGCATTCATTGAAAATCCTGTGGAGAACATTTCGGGGAGGATTATCAAATCGGTTTCTTCCTTGATATTCGATATTTTCTTGGTAAACATTTTCAAATTCGTAGCCACATCTTCCCAATACAGCTTGCTTTGAATGATTGTCACTTTTAAATTCGCTTTCATATATTTCTTTGTAATTTAATTTTTAAGATACTCAAAAAACTTAAAGTTCCCTAAAGATTGAAGCCGCTTCCGCTAGCGTTTCGTCTGTTTTAGCAAAGCAAACGCGTATTTGCTTAAAATCTCTTTTCCCTTTATTAAAAACCGAAGTAGGAATTGTTGCTAATTTATGTTCCTTCGTAAGCCGTTCGGCAAAAGCGACATCATTTTCATCTGAAATATTTGAGAAATCTAACATTTGAAAATAAGTGCCTTTAGAGGGGATGATTTTAAAGTTGGAGTCCGCCATTAGGTGCAGGAAAAAATCCCGCTTTTGCTGATAGAAATTTGAAAGATTAAGATAGTGTTCCGGACTTTTAAGATAAGTGGCCATTGCTTTTTGAACTGGATGATTTACACTGAAAACCATAAATTGATGTACTTTCTGGAATTCCTTCATCAAGTTTTCCGGGGCGGCACAATACCCCATTTTCCAGCCTGTATTATGAAATGTCTTCCCAAAAGAAGCAGTGATAAAACTACGTTTTGCCAAGGCTTCAAATCTTGAGGCGCTTTGGTGGGTGTTGCCGTCAAAAATAATATGTTCATAAACCTCATCGCTCAAAACCAACAGATTGTTCGCTTCTGCCAAGGATTGCAATTGCAGCATATCGTCTTTAGAAAACAACATGCCACTGGGGTTGTGCGGCGTATTGATAATAACCATTTTAGTTTTTGAAGTAATCTTATCCTTTACCTCTTGCCAATCTACGCCATAAAAAGGGGGGTTCAGCTGTACGGAAACTGTTTTTCCACCAAATAGGCTTACTGTGGGTGCATAACAATCGTAGGCGGGAGTAAAAATTAGTACTTCATCGTCTTTCTTGATGGTGGCTGCTATTGTAGTAAAAATCGCCTGTGTTGCGCCAGCCGTCATGGTAATTTCTGTTTCTGGATTGTAAAAATGCTGATGCTGCTTATCAATTTTTTTAGAAATCTCCATTCGCAGCTCAAAGTCGCCGGGCATAGGTGCATATTGGTTAAAACCATCGCTCATGGCCTTGTCTACTAAAGCATTCAGCGCGGGATCACTGGGGAAGTCGGGAAAACCCTGCGCCAGATTTAAGGCATTGTGATTGGTCGCCATTTTGCTCATTACCGAGAAAATAGAAGTTGGAATGTTGGGGAGTTTGGAGTTTATATTCATTTTGTCCAGTATTTATATAGCCTAATATATCGATTATACATTTGTCTAAGTTAGTATTTATTTGGTTTGTTCAAAAACGGAAAATGAATAGCCATTGCAAAGAACAACAATCCGTACTTTCCCAAACAATCCCCAATAAAAAAACCCTTATCTCAATTTATTCAGATAAGGGTTTTTATTTTTGTCTAACGTCTAACGTCTAACGTCTAACGTCTAACGTCTAACGTCTAACGTCTAACGTCTAACGTCTAACGTCTAGTACCTGTAGTACTCCGGCTTAAACGGTCCTTTAACTTCTACGCCAATATACTCGGCTTGGTCTGGACGAAGCTCGGTTAACTCAACGCCAATTTTTTCAAGATGTAGTTTTGCAACTTTTTCATCTAAATGTTTTGGCAGCATGTACACTTTGTTTTCATAACTGTCGCCATTGTTCCAAAGTTCCATTTGAGCAAGGGTCTGGTTGGTAAAACTGTTGCTCATCACAAAACTTGGATGTCCTGTAGCGCAACCAAGGTTTACCAAACGTCCTTCGGCTAATAGAATAATATCGTTTCCGTTAATGGTGTACTTATCAACCTGCGGTTTGATTTCAACGTGCGTGTTTCCGTGGTTTTCCTTTAACCAAGAAACTCCAATTTCATTATCAAAATGCCCAATATTACAAACAATAGTCTTGTCTTTCATCGCCTCAAAATGCGCTCCACGAACGATGTCTTTGTTTCCTGTAGTTGTGATTACAATATCGGCATTCCCAACAACAGTCTCCAGTTTTTTAACCTCAAAACCGTCCATTGCAGCCTGTAGCGCACAAATAGGGTCAATTTCGGTAACGGTAACAATAGCACCAGCTCCTTTAAAAGAAGCAGCAGTTCCTTTACCTACATCGCCATAGCCACAAACAACTACACGTTTTCCGGCAAGCATAATATCAGTAGCACGACGAATGGCATCTACAGCACTTTCGCGGCATCCGTATTTATTGTCAAATTTACTCTTAGTAACGCTATCGTTAATGTTAATAGCCGGCATTGGTAGCGTTCCTTTTTTAACGCGTTCGTACAGTCTATGTACGCCAGTAGTGGTTTCTTCAGAAATTCCTTTCACTGCAGCGGCAAGCTCTGGATAATTGTCTAAAACCATGTTGGTGAGGTCGCCACCATCATCAAGAATCATGTTTAATGGTTTGCGCTCTTCCCCAAAGAAAAGGGTTTGTTCAATACACCATTCAAACTCTTCTTCGGTCATCCCTTTCCATGCATAAACAGGGATTCCAGCCGCGGCCATTGCTGCTGCTGCGTGGTCTTGCGTAGAGAATATATTGCAGGAGCTCCAAGTAACTTCAGCACCTAAGGCAACCAAAGTTTCAATTAATACTGCAGTTTGGATGGTCATGTGTAAACATCCGGCAATACGCGTTCCTTTTAAAGGTTGTGCTTTACCGTATTCTTCACGAAGAGACATAAGCCCGGGCATTTCTGCTTCGGCAAGCTCAATTTCCTTTCGTCCCCAATCTGCTAGGGAAATATCTTTTACTTTAAACGCCGTATAAGGCACAGTTTTAGTTGACATAAAATTTTATTTTTATTCCCGTAAAGGCGGGAAACTCGTTGATATTAACTAATTTTGAATTACATTTTCAGTTTGCAAAAATACTAAATATCCCTCATAATTCTATGCCACTTTACAAAACTATAACAGTAAATCCGACGACTAAAGTATTCATTTGGAAGATTGAAGAAACTTTTGAGGCGCTTTCTAAGGGAATCGATTTAACGGAAAACTGTGCAAATCGGGTAAAGAATATGAAAAGCGAACTGCACCGCCGTGGATTTATGAGTATTCGGCATTTGATGGCCTTGGAAGGCTACACCGACCATGACTTGTATTACGATGCAAATGGCAAACCGCATTTAGTAGATGATAAATACATTTCTATTACCCATTCTTTTAACTTTTCGGGCATAATTATAAGCGATTCGGAAGTGGGGATCGATATTGAAAAACAACGCAATAAAATTCATAGAATCGCCCATAAATTCACCCCAATTGAGGAATATAGAACCATTGCCAATGAAGATGCTATGATGCGAAAGCTCACCGTTGTTTGGTGTGCCAAGGAATCGCTCTACAAAAGCTTTGCAGAAAAAGGGGTTAGTTTTTTAGAAAATATCTATGTTGATGAGTTTTCTATAGACGGTGATACTAAAACTACGGCCTCCGTCAATCATAATGAAAGCAAAGAAAATTATGATGTTGACTTTTTAGAATTTGAAGGTTTTACCTGCGCCTACGCGCTTATCGCTGAAAAATAAATGGAAGGAGAGTTTTATTCGTCTTTTCTGAAATCAATAGCTGAAAAGCAAACGCAATTAGCCGTGTTGATAGATCCTGATAAATTCCAGGTTTCCAAAACAAAATTATTCCTAAATAATATTCCGAAGCAAACCACGCATATTTTTGTCGGTGGAAGTACGGTCCCTAAAGGCGAAACTGAAGAAACCGTTAAAGCGATAAAGAAAGTAACAAAACTTCCGGTATTTCTATTCCCGGGCGATCATTCGCAAATTACTCCATTTGCCGATGTACTTTTGTTTTTATCCTTACTTTCGGGAAGAAATGCAGAATATCTTGTAGGACAACAGATAAAATCCATTTCAAAATTGAAAAATTCAGCCCTAGAGATTATTGCTACGGGTTATATTTTGATTGATGGCGGTACAGATTCTGCAGTGTCAAAAGTGACCAATACGCAACCTCTTTCACAAGATAACATTGAAACCATAGTGCATACTGCGCTGGCGGGACAATTTATGGGCGCCAAAGTCATTTACCTAGAGGCAGGGAGCGGTGCAAAATTTCCGATACACCCTGAGGTTATTTCACAAGTAAAAAACAATATTAATATACCGCTTATTGTTGGTGGCGGAATAAAAACGGAACTTCAAAAACAAACTGCCTATAATGCAGGGGCAGATATGATTGTAATGGGAACTGTTTTTGAATGAAACGTTCAAAATCAGTCCCTGAATTTAGAATAACGCAATCTAGAAACTCCAGTATTTCGCAAGCTTGTAATCTCTAAAATCTGTATGCTTCAACTGTCCATGAATACTTTTATAATTGTAACTTTGAAAAATTAAAATTGTAGTTAAGCTCAGATGGACTCCATTTTCAATTGGTTTTTTTCACAGTATAAAGATATCCCGAACCTTTTGATAGCGTTGGAAATCATCGGTGTTTTCTTTGGGTTTTTAAGTGTTTGGTATGCCAAACAGGATAATATTTTGGTGTATCCTACAGGTATAATAAGCACTGCCATTTTTGTCTATATCTTAGCAACTTATGGGCTGTTGGGCGACATGATGATTAATGCCTACTATTTTTCCATGAGTGTATATGGTTGGTATATTTGGACCCGAAAAGTTGATGATGAGCATTATACTCCTATTACCAAAACCACTAAAAAGGAGCATAAAACTTCAATTTTTATTTTTATAGCTACCCTGATCTTCGTTTTTGGAGTTTATGAAATATTTGAAAAATGGAATAGCTGGACCGCTTATGTAGATACTTTTACAACTGCCATTTTTTTCGTCGGAATGTGGCTCATGGCGAAGAAAAAACTTGAAAACTGGATTTATTGGATTATTGGCGATATTATTTCGATACCGCTTTATTTGTATAAGGGTCTTGTCTTTACTTCATTTCAATACATTTTATTTACCGTTGTTGCTATTTATGGATACCGCGCTTGGAAAAAAAGCCTGAACATACCCGAAACCAGCCTACTCAATTGATTAAAGTTATATTATACGGTCCTGAATCTACAGGGAAAACAACCTTGGCAAGACAATTGGCAGCGCATTACAACACTTTGTGGGTGCCAGAATATATGCGTAAATATTTAGAAGAAAAGTGGGACGAATCTAAGGAATTGGTATCCAAAGCCGATTTAATTCCAATTGCACGGGGGCAGTTAAACCTTGAACGAAAAATTGCGCAAAAAGTTGAAGAGCTTCTTATTTGTGATACCAATTTGCTGGAGTTAAAAGTGTATTCTGAATATTATTACAACGGATTTTGTCCGGAAGAAATACGTAAGGAAGCAACCAAAACTAATTCTAGCATCTATTTATTAACTTATATTGATATTCCGTGGGAGGCAGATGTTTTGCGGGATAGACCTAACAACAGAGCAGAAATGTTCTCTATTTTTGAAGCCGAATTAAAAAATCAGGGTTTCCCTTATAAAATATTAAAAGGAAACGAAAAAGAAAGGCTTAGTACCGCAATTGAAATTATTGACCAATTTCTGAAAAGATAAGATTAAATCATGTTTACTGAAAAAAATATAGCACAAATTAAAACGAACGGCCTTTCTGAAGCAAATGTTATGGACCAGCTCCAAATATTTAAAGATGGAATTCCATTTGCCAATGTTGTTAAACCCGCAGCGGCAGGTAATGGTATTCAAGTGCTATCGGTGGAGGAGCAACAGCATTTTGCCAATGTTTTTGAAGCTAAAAAAGATAAACTCGATCTGCTTAAATTTGTGCCAGCCTCTGGTGCCGCAACGCGAATGTTTAAATTTCTGCATCAGTTTTTAGGCAACTTTAACCCAGAAAATGATACTATAGGCACCTACCTGCAAAAGGAAGCGAATGCCAATTTGAGTACCTTTTTTAATTCATTTGAAAAATTTGCGTTTTCAGATTTGGTCCACAATTACTTAAATGAAAAATATCCTAATTTCCAGTCGCTTGAAAAAGGGGAGCGCTACTATCTACTTGTAAAGGAAATGCTTCAAGAATCTGGCTTAAACTTTAGTAACACCCCAAAAGGCTTGGTTCCTTTTCATAAATATGAAACCGATTATGTCACGGCTTTTGGTGCGCAATTATACGAAGCAGCTTTTTATGCAACTTCCAACGGCACTGCGAACTTGCACTTTACCGTTTCTGAAGCACATGAGGAAAAATTTAGAAAGAGATTTAAGGAGATAAAAACTAAAATTGAGGAAAAGACTGGGATTGACTTTTCTGTTTCCTATTCATTTCAGAAGAAAGAAACCGACACAATTGCTGCAACTCCTGAAAATAGGCCGTTTGTAGATCAAAATGGCGATTTACTTTTCCGCCCATCGGGGCACGGAGCCTTGCTTAAAAACCTGAATGACGTAAACGCAGATATTGTTTTTATAAAAAATATAGACAATGTGGTTTCTGATGATTATGTTGAAACAATTGCCTTTCAGAAGAAAATGCTAGCGGGAAAACTGATTTCACTCCAAGAAAAAATCTATGGATATGTAGCACAGCTTCACACTGATAATACTTCGGAAGCAACTTTAAAGGAAGTGTCAGATTTTATTTCAAAAGAATTGGCACCGGCCACTAGTGTAGCTGAAAATACGCCACTGCAAAAAGAGGGCTTGTTAGAAATACTGGAACGTCCTATTCGTGTTTGTGGCGTGGTAGAAAACACCGGTGCGCCAGGCGGAGGTCCATTTTTAGTAGCGGACAAAAACGGAAATCTTTCTTATCAAATTGTTGAAATGTCGCAGATAGATTTTCAGAATCCAGAACAAAAAGGTCTGGTAGATCAGGCAACTCATTTTAATCCGGTAGATTTGGTCTGTGGTCTCCGCAATTATAAAGGCGAAAAATTTGACCTTTTACAGTTTTCAGATCCTGATACTGGGTTTATTTCAAATAAATCTTTTCATGGTAAACCCATAAAAGCACTCGAATTGCCTGGACTTTGGAATGGAGCAATGGCAAATTGGAACACCGTTTTTGTTGAAGTGCCATTAATAACCTTTAATCCTGTAAAAACAGTAAACGATCTGTTGAACAAAGTACATCAAGCCTAATGAAGATTGAAACCTTAATATCTGAACTGAACTTTAAAGCCGTCCGTAGTAGTGGGCCAGGTGGGCAACATGTGAATAAAACAGCTTCAAAAGTTGAGGTTTCGTTTAATTTGAATACTTCCCAAGCGCTTTCAGATAGAGAAAAAGATAGACTGCGCAGCAAGCTTTCGTCTAAAATTTCTTCCGAAGGAATAATTACAGTGCAATGTGGAGAAACACGAAGCCAGCACCGGAACAAAGCAATTGTAATTGAGCGATTGATTGCGCTTCTTCAGGAAAATCTAAAAGTTGCCAAACCCCGTAAAAAAACAAAACCTTCAAAAGGCGCAATTGAGCGACGGTTAAAATCTAAAAAGAAGACTGCGATGAAAAAAGCCAATCGCAAACCGCCAAAAATAGATTGATTAATCGATACTTCTTGTTTTTTACCCGTTTCGTAGCCCACAAACCAAATCGCTAAAAGCGAAAATGTATTGAGGATTACACGAAAACTGTATAATTTCTACACAAATACAGTTCTGTTTACACACTTTCTGAATGTGATGCAATAATTGTTATATCTCGTAACACGCTATTAGTTAGTGTGTTGTTGTCTTTTTTGGGTATAGCTTCGCAATGGCATTACTTTTTCTATATACAAGACAACAAACAAACTTAGAAACCTATATAAATCATTAAAAAACAAAAACTATGAAAAAGTTAATTTTAAGTACAGCAATCGTTTTAGGAGGATTAACCGCCGTAACCGCACAAACAGATAAGGAAGCAATTGCTATGAACGAGCAAACTGAAACTGCTGCTGAAGTTCAAGCGGAAACTAAGTTGGAGGTTGCTTCGGAAGCTGTACAAGACTATAAAGAAGTAAAATCTGCTGAATTGCCAAAAGCTGTTCGAGACGCTGTAGCCAAAGATTTTCCAGGCGCCTCTATTGCTAAGGCTTATGTGAATGCTCAGGGAGATTATAAAATTGATCTTGCCACTGCAGATGCCAAACAAGCAACAGTTTATGCAAATGCAAAAGGTGAGTGGATTAAAAATGAAATAAAGAAGCAATAAGCTGCAGGTATTTTTAGATTCAATACTTCTGAAAAAGGCATCCCATAAACCGGATGCCTTTTTTTGTGATAATTTTAGAGATTTTGCGCTGTTATAGTCAGTATTTTTACTGTTTTGGAAAACGTGATGAAGCAGAAAATACACATAATTGAGGACGATGTAGCTTTTGGAAAAATGCTTACTTCATTTCTTGAGCGAAAGGGTTTTGAGGTGAGTATTTCCCTAACTGGTGCAAGTGGAAGAAAAGCCTTGGAGGAGAATCAATTTGATTTGTTGATTACAGATTTAAAGTTGCCAGATGACTCTGGCTTGGCTCTTTTGGAGTATGCTCAAAGCATTGTACCAGCAACAAAGGTGATTTTAATGACTGGCTATGCCGAAGTAGATACAGCGGTAAAAGCGATTAAAAAAGGAGCTTTAGATTATATCTCGAAACCGTTTAGGCCCGAGGAACTTTTGATGATAATTGAAGAGGACTTTTTAAAATCGGCCCCGGTAACTTCTGAGGTGAAACCCAAAAGTAAGGCTAAGTTTTCACCAGATACAGCTGCAAATGTTAAAGAGGAGAACCTAAAACCCAACTTTGTAGTGGGAATCAGTGAATCTTCAAAGAAGTTTAATGAGTACTTAAAACTTGTTGGGCCAACGGATATGTGTGTGCTAATTCAGGGTGAAAGCGGTACCGGAAAAGAGGTTGCCGCAAAGGCGATTCATAATTTCAGTTCGCGAAAAAACGAGAATTTTGTAGCAGTAGATTGCGGTGCTATCCCTAAGGAAATTGCTGCCAGTGAGTTTTTCGGGCATGTAAAAGGTAGCTTTACTGGCGCGGTAACCGATAAAAAGGGACACTTTGAGGCTGCTCACGGCGGAACACTTTTTTTAGATGAAGTAGGGAACCTCTCTTATGAAAATCAAATGCAGCTGTTGCGTGCCTTGCAGGAACGGCGTATAAAACCCGTAGGCAGTAATACCGAAATTAACGTAGATGTACGAATTCTTTCCGCAACAAATGAAGACTTGCTAAAAGCGGTCAATGAGGGCAAATTTAGAGAAGATTTATACCATCGTTTAAACGAGTTTTCAATCCATATTCCCTCCTTGCATGAAAGAAAAGAAGATTTGTTTCTTTTTATAGAGTATTTTTTGGCAGCGGCAAACGCATCTTTAAACAAAGAGGTTCTAGGGCTTTCCAAAGAAGTAGAAGATGCCTTTATGAACTATGCTTGGCCTGGCAATCTACGGGAATTGAAAAACGTTATAAAACGCTCTGTTTTATTGACGAGTACCAGTACAATTCCGCTAGAGGTTATCCCCAAAGAAGTAGTTTTTTCTAAAAAAGCTGAACCTGAAACAATAGATTTTTCGAAAGAAACTAATGAAAAACAGCTAATATTAAATGCTTTAAAAGAAGCTGATTATAACAAAACTAAGGCTGCAAAGTTGCTGCATATCACCAGAAAAACGCTTTACAACAAATTGGAGCAGTATCAAATTGCGCTATAGAACTTCGTTTTTTAAGGCTTTTTGCAAATCTCGAATATTTAGGGTTAACTTTTCAAAGTCAATTTGTGCTTCTTGCCAAAAAGCATCGGGTTTTACCTGTGGATAATCTTCCATTTTTTCAAGAATTGGAATCACATTTTTAGCATTAATTTGTCTGAACATCGTTAACATGCGATGTGCGGTTTCCTTAATTTTTTGGTCGTCGTCATCAACTATACCTTGCTTTATTTGTTTTAAATCTTTTTCAGTCTGTACTTCAAAAATTGTCAGTACTTCGTCAAGAGCTTGGGGCGTGTTTAAAAATGATTTTAAAAGTGAAAGATTGAACACTTCTGAAGTTGAGGTTTCGGCTTGGGTTATTTCATCAAGATCAGAGTTTGCTGAAAAATCGTGTTGGTTTGTAAATATTCGTGTTAAGGCCGTCACCAATGTTTGTTTTGAAAAAGGTTTGGGTAACATTTCAGCGAACCCTTTTTCAAGATAAAAATCGCGATTGTGTTCCCTACTTCCCGTCATTGCAATAACCGGTTGGTTTTTGTAATAGTCAGCATTCCCTTCTTTTAAGTTTTTTAAAACAGTAAAACCATCAGTTTCTGGCATTTGGATGTCGGTTAAAACAAAGTCGAAATTGGTGTTCTTTGCCGTAGCAGCGAAGTTTGTATAACTGCTAAATGCTTTGGCTGTTACATCTAGCTGGTCAAAAATTTCGAGTAATAGCGAACGCATGGCATCGTCGTCATCTATTATAATACCACGTAAAACTTTAAACGAGCGCGCTTCTTCTTGAGTGGGTTTAGATAACGCTCTGTCGGTTTTTTCCAAAGGTAGGGTTAGTATAAAAGTGCTTCCCTCATCTGGGACACTGGCTACTTTTAAGCTTCCTCCTAAAAGTACTGTTAGTTTTTTTGAAATTGCCAACCCCAAGCCACTGCCACCAAATTTATGTGCAATATTAGTTTCTGCCTGTGTGAATTCGTTAAAGATAAACTGCTGTTTTTCTTTTGAAATACCAATACCTGTATCTATAACAGTAATTTGAATTGTAGCTTTATTTCCTGTGCTTTCCACTTCTTCAACCCTAATTTCAACGCTTCCTTTTTCAGTAAATTTAAAGGCGTTTCCTATTAAGTTATTGATGATTTGACGAATACGCAGCGGATCACTTTTAAAAATTATGTTTTTCACCTTGTCGGAAATCACAATGTTTAAGGCAATTGGCTTCTCTGGATATACTTGTTTTACGGCGTTTCCAGCTTCTTCTATAATGTTTTCTAGGGAAAATGGAATTTTCTCCATTGCTAATTTACCGGCTTCCAACTTTGAAAAATCCAGTAAATCGTCTACTAAATGCGAGATAAAGTGCGAGCTAGAGGTAATCTGGGTTAAATAGTATTTTTGCTTTTCTGAAAGCGATGAATTCCCAAACAATTCGGAATATCCGCTTATGGTATTCAAGGGAGTTTTTAAGTCGTGGCTCACCGTTGATATTAGCTGCTCTCTACTTTTTAAGAGTGTTTCGGCATAATTTTTAGACTCTTCCAAGTGTTTCTTGAATTTTTCTGCCCTAAAAAAATCGGAGAGGATAAAGTATGAAAACAGCAACACCACAATTCCGCCCAAAATTCCCGCAAGCTTTAAAATCTCACCGGTTCTGTGCATTGATTCTGCTCGTTGTTGCTTTTCTAAATTGTTGTTTTTGGTAATTTCATTGTCAAAACTCACGATGATCTCCCTTAAACGTTCTGATATTTTAAGGTCGTTTCTGATAAGTTCATTTTCTTTTTGTGCCAAAGATTCTCGAATACGGGAGTTTTCCTTTTTTGCTTCGGCAACTATATATCTAGATGCAGCCAACATAGAATCTACCGTTTTAGATTTTATGGTTGAAGTGTCTCGCCTTGAGTCGCTGTTTAGGTAATCTGCGTAAGATTGATAAATTTTGCGTTCACGCCAGCTGAGCTTAGAAGGGTTTCTAACCAGTGACTCTACCGAATTTAAACCTACAGACGACTCTAGTTTTCGCACCTCGCGCATAATATCATCCAACGAGGTATCTTTTTGGTTGGTAAGACGTAGAATGCGTAATTGTTCAATGTTTCGGTTTTTATCCTCCAAAAGAGATTTTACACTGTCCAATTGTTTTATTTGAAAACTGTTGGTAGTCAGAGCTTTTATTTCCTCAATTTTAGCGTAAAGCGAATCGTTTTTTGCGGTATAACGGTCAAAATCGGCATCGGTTTCAGTTAAGAGCGCAAGTCTTGAAAATCCGTCGGTTTTATAGAGCAGGTTAATAAGTGTTCCAGTTTCAATAAACTTCTTTTCACCCCTAAATTCATTTATCTCTGTGGTGTATTTCTTAAATTCAGAAAACAGAAAAAATCCCACAAGTACAGCTAAGGCTCCTATTAGCAAATAGCTGAGTATGATTTTAATAGTAAATTGATTTTTTGAAATGGCCATGGTTCAAATGTAAAGACTATTAAAAAACGGAAGTATTAAGAATATGGTAAAGTTGATAAAGAGACATTAGTGTCCGACAAAGATGTACGACCGCTTCGCTAAATGACTAACGACATACGACTAGAATTTTAAAGTCTTGATAATTAGGTTAATTCCGTTATACATATTTTTAAAATGTTTATCCTTTATTGGAATCTCAATAGCAAGGTGTTATATTATAATGATATTCTAAAAGCTTACTATTGTTGAAACAAGTGGTTTTTTAATTACTTTAATCGGACACTACTAATAAAGAAATAGAAACCGACTTTGTAATTAAAAAAACTACCGTATCTTTGCCGAACATCTCAAAGGGGTGCGGATTTTAGTGCTGAGTTATATGTTGAAAAACGTATAACTTTAAACTCGAAGAAGCTGAGATTATACCCAACGAACCTGGGCGGATAATGCTGCCAAGGGACAACATTAGGAACCCCCTGAAATATTGCCTTATGCAATGTTATCAGGGTTTTTTAATTTAAATATTTAATCATTTAATCAACAAAGAATAACGCCCCTTTTATTCGTTAAAAATTAATTTTTACGAATGAAAAAGTTATTGATTTCTTCAATTTTTACCCTTTTCACTTTTATTGCTTTTGCTCAGGAATATACTGTTTCGGGTGTCGTATCAGATACAGACGGACGCGTATTGGCAGGTGCAAATGTTAGTTTAAAAGGAAATGGCGGTACAATTACAAATTTAGACGGTGAATATCAACTATTGGTCAAGGCCGGATCGCAAACCATTGGTTTTAGTCATGTAGGTTATACGCCTAAAGACCACGAAATAGTAATAAATGCCAATTTAGAACTAAACATTACACTTAATAAAAGTGAAGAAACCTTAGACGAGGTCCTAGTTCGTGCCATACGCGTTGGGGCAGATTCGCCTATTACACACTCAAATCTTGATAAGGAAGCGCTGGAAAAACGAAACCTTGGGCAAGACGTGCCCTATATGCTCAATTACCTTCCTTCCGTTGTTACTACTAGTGATGCTGGTGCTGGCGTGGGTTATACTTCTATACGCGTTCGCGGAAGTGACGCCTCTCGCGTAAATGTAACCTTGAATGGAATTCCGTACAACGACTCAGAAAGTCAAGGTTCATTTTGGGTGAATTTGCCAGATTTTACATCTTCTGTTCAAAGCCTGCAATTGCAACGTGGCGTGGGAACTTCAACCAATGGATCTGGTGCTTTTGGTGCCAGTTTGAACTTATTGAGCGATGCCGTTTCCAGCGAAGCTTATGGCGAAACCTCAAACTCTTTCGGAAGTTTTAATACACATAAACACAACGTCAAGTTCAGCACTGGCTTACTTTCAGACCATTTTGAATTAGCGGGAAGGCTGTCGACCATTAAATCTGATGGTTATATTGACAGGGCAAGTTCTAACTTGAAATCGTACTTTATTCAAGCCGCTTTTGTAGATGATAATACCTTAATAAAAGCTTTGACTTTTGGTGGAAAAAATATAACCTATCAGTCTTGGAACGGTTTAGAAGATCCAGAGAAACTTGAAAATGACAGAACTTATAATACCGCTGGAATGTACACAGACGAAAATGGAAACATTCAGTTTTATGACAATGAAATAGACGACTATGCCCAAGATCATTACCAATTGTTCTGGAACCAGCGTTTCAGCAATAATTGGAGTACAAACCTATCATTAAATTATACAAGAGGTCGCGGATATTTTGAACAGTATAAGGAAGATCAAAAGTTTAAAACCTATGGCTTTGAACCTATATTGATAGGCAACGACACCATCAGTAAAACCGACTTAATCCGAAGACGTTGGTTAGACAACCACTTTTATGCTGCTAATGCCAATTTAAATTACAAAAACAATAACATAGATTTTAAAGCCGGTGCTTTTTATAGCTATTATACAGGCGATCATTACGGCGAAGTAATTTGGGCGCGTTATGCCAGTAATTCCGAAATTCGCGATCGGTATTACGATAGCAATGCCAAGAAAAGAGAATTTACAGTTTTTTCAAAAGCAACCTATAGAATTAATAAAAAATGGAGCGTTTTTGCAGATTTACAGGGTCGTTTCTTAAACTATAAAACTACAGGAATCACTTCAGATTTAGTTGAAATGATCTATGACGAATCCTATTCATTTTTCAATCCAAAAGCTGGGCTTACGTATAAACACAACACATCTAACCAATTCTATTTTTCATACGGAAAAGCCCATCGCGAACCTTCAAGAAATGATTACGAAGAAGGAATTACAACACCAGAAAAACTAGATGACTTTGAATTGGGGTGGCGTTTCGTTTCAGAAAAAACTAAAGTAAACACGAATTTGTTTTATATGAATTATACAGACCAATTGGTGCTTTCTGGTGAAATGAACGATGTTGGTGCGGCTTTAAGAACCAGCAGCGGTAAGAGCTATCGGCTTGGCCTTGAGGTGGATGCCGAAATCCAGATACTAGAAAACCTGAGAACCATGCCTAATATAGCCTTGAGCACAAATAAAAATGTAGATTTTGTGAGTTCAATTGATGGGGAACTGGTCAACCTTGGGAATACAAACATTTCATTCTCACCTGCTGTTGTTGCAGGAAATATGCTGGAATATACGCCAATTAAAAACCTGCAATTTGGCTTTCTTTCCAAGTTTGTGGGAACGCAGTACATGGGTAATATTGATAGTGAAGCCTCAAAACTAGACAGCTACTTTATAAACGACTTAAATATTGTTTACACCCTAAAAGGACTTCCTTGGGTTAAGGAAGTTGCATTTTCGGCATTGGTCAATAACATCTTTAACGTGGAATATGAATCTAACGGGTATTTTTATACCTATGAAGATGATTATAGCAACCCGGGAACAATTAAGACTATTGAAGGTGCTGGCTATTATCCACAAGCCACCATTAATTTTCTTCTAGGTGCTACCTTGAGGTTTTAGAAAGACTATGAAATAAAAAACTGCCGAAAACGATTAATTTATATTTAATCATTTCGGCAGTTTTTTTATTTAAGCTTAAAAAGGCTTAATTACTAATAATTATATTGTTCCCACTGCGTTCCGCTCTGTATTGCTGCATGGGGTATTTGGTGTCTGGTTCGGTAGTGTGCCGCCCAAAATTAACGATGTTGTATTCGTTGTCGTCATTTTCACAAGGGCAGGTGGCAATTGGGCCGTTTACTTCCATGCGTGAGCACGAACTGGGAGCGTGGTTTGGGTCTGAAAGATCGAAAGCAAAATACTGCGTTTCGCTTACACAAAACACTACAATGCCTTTAATTCCTTGTCCAGTAATCACTGAGCTACCCGGGAACTTTAAAGGGTTGTACTCCGGTAAGTTTAAATTTAATTGTAAGCTAACCACTGGATCGGTCAAGAATGGATTTTCGTCTAGTTTGTCATCACTTTTTGAACAAGAAAGTGCTAAAAACCCCATTAATAGTATAAGAAGAAAGGATGTGTTTTTCATAGATAGCGAAGTGTAAAATAGCCAAGTTCAATTTTTGTTACCCAACTAGATGTTTTTTAGATGTTATTGGTTTATTGCCTAATGCTAAGACAATTAAAAATTGACGCCAAAATTACAACAATTAACAAAACAAGGAAAATTTTAGTATATTTGTTTGAAGCAATCCCGTCGTCGCATGGGATTTTTTCAGTTTATTAAAGTGAGTCCCGCCACTAGTCGGGATTTTGTATATTAAAACAATAGGTATGTTCTGCATACACAAACGATGAAGTTATGAGTAAAGTATCATATTATACTGCCGAAGGCTTAAAAAAATTAAGAGACGAATTAGACCATCTGCGCGATGTTGAGCGCCCAAAGGCCTCCAGAGCAATTGGAGAAGCAAGAGATAAAGGAGATTTAAGTGAAAATGCCGAGTACGATGCCGCCAAAGAGGCGCAGGGAATGCTAGAAATGAGAATATCAAAAGTAGAAGAAATTCTTGCAAATGCCCGGCTTATTGATGAGTCTCAGTTAGATTTGAGTAAAATTCTGGTTCATTCTACCGTAAAGCTAAAAAATCAGGCTAATGGCACTGAGATGACGTATAAACTTGTTGCCCAAAGCGAAGCCGACCTAAAATCTGGAAAAATTTCCGTAGATTCACCTATCGGAAAAGGGCTTTTGGGTAAAAAACAAGGCGAAGTTGCCGAAATCCAAGTTCCAAATGGAACCCTTAAATTCGAAATATTAGAAATTTCAAGAGATTAATTTAACTATGGCGTCAATTTTCACAAAAATCATTGAAGGAGAAATACCCGCTTACAAAGTGGCGGAGGACGATAACTTTATCGCCTTCCTAGATATAAATCCAAATTCAAAAGGGCATACCTTATGTGTTCCTAAGAAAGAAATTGACAAAGTTTTTGATATGGGAGAGCATCTCTATCTACAATTAATGCAGTTTTCTAGAAAGGTAGCGCATGCCATTGAAAAAACAGTTCCGTGTAAACGGGTTGGGATGGCCGTGGTAGGGCTAGAAGTGCCGCATGTGCACGTACACCTTATTCCGTTAAACGAAATGGATGATATGCGGTTTACTAAAAAAGTGGAAATGACTTCAAAAGAATTTGAAGCATTGGCCAAAGCTATACGTGAAGAATTAAACACTTAATTAAACCACATTACGTAAATACCTGCGGCAACCAAAGCAATTGCCAATACTATTAAGATATAAAATAGCGGCTTTACCTCTAAAAAATTTTTATTGGTTTCCGCTATTTTTCTGTTATAGTCGTACACCCTTTCAATATCTTCCGTCCAGTTTACCGGAAAAATTGGGCTATTACACTTATGGCAATACAGTTTCTCTATAATCTTCTTTTCGGGTTTGTGGAAGAAAGCAGTTTCTTTTTCATCTTGGGTAAATGTAAACTCTAATCCATCTGTTCCAAAACAAGTTGGGCAATTATTATGGAGCCGTGCCCTATGTAAATTGTGGGTTTTTACACTCATTTGTTACTGTTCAATCTTTAATGCAATTTCCATAGTTGTTCCTTGGTCGGGCATGCTTTTTAATACCCGTATCTTTCCTTTATGATACTCTTCAATAATGCGTTTTGCTAACGAAAGTCCTAATCCCCAACCGCGTTTTTTAGTGGTGTGGCCTGGCGTAAATATTCTTCGAAATTCGCCTTTAGATAATCCCTTTCCGGTATCGGTTACGTGAATCATTGCGTATTTTGAATTCTTGTTAATAGCAATAGTAATTTTACCCTTACCCTTCATGGCATCTATTCCGTTTTTTACTAGGTTTTCAAGAGTCCAGCTAAATAGTTGCGGGTTCATTTGAATGTATATGGGCTCTTCGGGGATATCCAGATGAAAATTAATTAGTTTAGAAGTGCGTTTCTGAAGGTAATAAAAGGTTGTTTTTGTTTCTTCAACCAAATCGCAGCGTTCTAACTTGGGGACGGAACCAATTTTTGAAAAACGATCTGTTATCATTTCCAAACGTCCAATGTCTTTTTCCATTTCCGAAATATACTCAGGATTCACTTCTTCACTTTTTAAAATTTCGGTCCAACCTACCAAAGAAGAAAGTGGTGTTCCTATTTGATGGGCGGTTTCTTTTGCCATTCCGGCCCAAAGCCTATTCTGTTCGGCAGATTTTGATGTTTTATAAAAAAGATAAACAGCCAAAATAAAGAGGGAAATAATAAGGATAAGTGCTGCGGGATAATACTTTAGTTTAATAATTATCGGGGAGTTTCCGTAATAAATGGTTTGTTGTAATTCGTCGCCGTTACGTATTTCAATTGGCTTGTATTCCGATTTAAATTTTTCAACAAGTCGCTGTTTTTTTTCTAAGGTGTTTACGTCTTTTGGGTCAATATTTCTCTCAGAGTAAATCCCTTCTTTATGGGTATAAAGAATCATTGGCGTTGTGGTGTTACCCTGTATTACCGTCAGTATTATATTTACAGTGGCATCAGAGCTGTCGTTCTCCAAAAGATTGTGATAGGCAGCGGCCCAGATTTCCATTTTGGCACGTTCGTTTTTCTTTAATTGATTAAAGAAGTGATACGTGTTCCACAAAATCAGGCTTACTACAAAAATTGAAGCTAAAATAAATCCCCACCGGGAGAGTGATTTGTTGCGCAGCATAGGTAAATATTAATGGCTAAATATAAACTAAAGAACAGCCTCTTTTTTAAAAAACGGTTTTAAATATAAAGCAAATATGTTGATATTATTGTACAATCAAGTTTTTGCAAGCTATAATCTTTGGGTACATTTGCAAGCTATGATTTCTATTGATCCAAAACAATTAGCTACCGGAAAGTTACACGCGTATCTGTTAGGCGCAGTTTCACCACGGCCAATATGCTTCGCAAGTACTGTAGATACTGATGGTAACGTAAATCTTTCACCTTTTAGTTTTTTTAATGTTTTTAGTGCAAATCCTCCAATCTTGGTGTTTTCACCGGCAAGACGTGGTCGCGACAATACTACTAAACACACCTATGAAAATGTGCTAAAAGTACCCGAGACAGTTATAAACATTGTTAGCTACCAAATGGTACAACAGGTTTCGCTTTCCTCTACCGAATATGGCAAAGATGTAAACGAATTTACAAAAGCTGGTTTTACTGAACTGGCTTCAGAACACATTAAACCACCACGCGTAGCCGAAGCTCCAGTGCAATTGGAGTGTAAAGTTAATGAGGTTATTAGTCTCGGAAAAGAAGGCGGAGCAGGAAATTTGGTTATTTGTGAAGTAGTAAAGCTTCATATAAAAGAAGAAATTCTCGACGATAATGGCGCCATAGACCCTTATAAAATAGATACGGTTTCTAGACTGGGTGGCAATTGGTACAGCCGGGCAAAATCAGGTCTTTTTGAAGTGCCAAAACCACTACGAACCATGGGAATAGGTGTAGATAAGCTTCCAGAAGAAATTAGGAACAGTAAAGTGCTTACGGGTAACGATTTGGGAATGTTGGGTAATGTAGAGGGTTTTCCAAATTCGGAAGAAATTAATACCTTTATAGCTACTTCTGAAGCCTATCAAAAAATTGTGGCTTCAAATAATGTGGAGACCATTCATAAAAAAGCTCAAGAGCTGCTCTGTGAAGGAAATGTAGCTGATGCATGGAAAATATTACTCAGTAAGCAATAAACTGTCCTCCGGAAAAGCGAGTTTAAAGGGTTTTTTCGGAAATAACACTAGAAAAAAATAGCAATAAAGAATAAATAATAAAACGATGGAATTACAAGGAAAAATTAAACTGATAGATGAAACTAAAACCTATGGCAATAATGGTTTTAGAAAAAGAGAGCTGGTAATTACTACCGAGGAGCAATATCCGCAGCCTATAATGATTGAGTTTGTTCAGGATAAAACCGATTTGTTGAACAATTATAACGTAGGGCAAGATGTAAAAGTTAGCATCAATGTTCGTGGTCGTGAGTGGGTAAACCCGCAAGGCGAAACCAAATATTTTAACAGTCTTCAAGGATGGCGCATTGAAAACTTGTCTAAAGAAGCACCTTCAGGTGGCGTTGTGCCGCCCGTGCCTCCAGCGGAAGCTTTTGAGCCTGCTAACGATTTAAACGAAGATGAACACGACGATCTTCCATTTTAAGCGCTAAGTTTCTAAACTTTTTTAGAATTGAAAAAACCTCGAAGTGTTTCTAGATGCTTTGAGGTTTTTATTTTGAATACAATAGCAGTTTTTAAAAATGCAGTACCTTACTAATGAACTTTGGTTTCCAAATCCTGAGCAAGCAACGGCAGACGGCTTGTTGGCTATTGGTGGCAATCTTTCTAAAAGCCAATTGTTGCTGGCTTATAATTCGGGTATTTTTCCTTGGTTTGAAGAAGGACAGCCTATTTTATGGTGGAGTCCCGACCCTAGAATGATACTTTTTCCGGAGAAGTTCAAGACGTCAAAAAGCCTTCGGAAATCTTTGCGGAGTGATAGGTTTCAAATCACTTTTAACCAAAATTTTAAGGACGTAATCTCCCATTGTGCCAACGTGACAAGAAAAGGGCAGGCGGGAACATGGATAACCCGCCAAATGCAAGACGCGTATATAGAGCTCCACAATGCTGGGCATGCAGTTTCAGTTGAGGCCTGGGAAAACGATAAATTAGTTGGCGGGCTTTATGGCATAGACCTTCCACATAAAAGAGTTTTTTGTGGCGAAAGCATGTTTAGTTTGGTCAGCGATGCGTCAAAAGTGGCGTTTTATCACCTTGCCGAACATTTAAAAAACAAGGATTATAAATTTATAGATTGTCAGGTTTACAACCCTCATTTGGAAAGTTTGGGAGCAGAGGAAGTTGCTAGACGTGTGTTTTTAAAGATGCTAAAAGCTTGAAGCACCTAGAGCGTTGTTAAGGTTGTTTTAGGGATGAATTATACCTCGTTGTAGCGGAAACAATCTTCAACATGATCGTTCACCATTCCCGTGGCTTGCATAGTGGCATAAATAACAGTACTGCCCACAAATTTAAAACCGCGTTTTTTAAGGTCTTTGCTCAACGCGTCGCTTATTGGTGTGGTAGCAGGAGCATCGGTATAATTTTTCCAAGTATTTTTTATGGGTTCATTGTTTACAAAACGCCAAATATAGTCGCTAAAACTTCCAAATTCTTTTTGAATTTCCATAAATGCTTTTGCATTTGAAACTGCGGAATGAACTTTAAGCTTATTGCGGATTATTCCTTTATCCTGAAGTAGCGCATCAATTTTTGATTGCTCATATTGGGCTATTTTCTTATAATCAAAGTTATCAAAAGCTTTCTTGAAATTTTCGCGCTTTCGAAGAATGGTAATCCAACTTAAACCAGCTTGAAATGTTTCTAAAAGAAGAAATTCAAAAAAGGTATCATCATCTTTTACGGGTACGCCCCATTCCTCATCGTGATATTTTACATAAAGCGGGTCAGTGCCACACCATCCGCAACGTACTTTTTCTAAATTCATACTTAGTTTTTTATAATTCTTTACATTACAAAGTAAATTTAAAACAAGCCATGAAGTTCTGCATCAATCTTATTGATAACCTCGCCTAAATGTTCGGGGTTATCAACAAAGTTTATATTGTCAACATCAAGAATAATAAGGTTCCCCTTGTCATACCCGTGTATCCAAGCTTCGTAGCGCTCATTAAGCCGGCTCAGGTAATCAATGCTGATAGAGTTCTCGTATTCGCGGCCACGATTGTGAATTTGCTTCACCAAATTTGGTATGCTACTGCGTAGATAAATCAATAAGTCTGGGCCTTCAGTAACACTTTCCATTAGCTCAAATAGCGAACGGTAATTTTCAAAGTCACGATTGGTCATTAAGCCCATAGCATGTAGGTTTGGCGCAAAAATATTGGCGTCCTCATAAATGGTTCTATCCTGAATTATATTTTTGTCTTTTTCACGAATATCGAGAATTTGTCGAAAACGACTGTTCAAAAAGTAAATTTGAAGGTTAAAAGACCAGCGCTCCATTTGGTTGTAAAAATCGTCTAAATACGGATTGTCATCAACCTCTTCATAATGGGGCTGCCACTTGTAATGTTTTGCCAGTAAGCGAGTAAGTGTAGTTTTTCCAGAGCCTATATTTCCTGCAATTGCAACGTGCATACGTGTTATTTCTTTGGGATGGTTAGTGTAAAAGTGTGCAAAATTTTGCCGTCATAAAGATATAGAATATCATTGCTAAGGTGCAAATCTTTAATTTCCATAATTGGCAATTCAAGTTTAGTGGTTTTCCGCACAATTTTATCATTTCGTTTTGCAAAATCGGGCATATAGTAAAGTGAATTATCTTTAAGAGCGATTAGATTTTCGTTCTGCTGAATTATTTTTTCATAGCCTTCAGAATCTACTTCGTTTAAAATACTTCCGTAAATATTGAAGGCTCTCAGTGTGTTTTCGGTCAACACGAAACAGTAGTTAAAGTTACTAGCCTGAGAAATTAAACTCCCTGAAAACGGTTGTGATACTACGGTTTGTAATTTTACGCTATAGTTGTATAGTTCCAACTGTTGGGTATCTACATCAAAAAGCCATAAACTTTTGTTACCCGCATTGGTGGCGGTGCTCACATTCATAAACTGGGGGAGATTGTTGAAGTTGATCCGCTCTATCTCACTAAGTTTATTGTCAAGAAGCACCACCGTGTTGGTGTCTTTAAAAAATACAATAACCTTTAACGGGTTTATAATATCTACCGATGTAATCTGGCCCAATTGAAGGTCGTTAAAACGAAAATCCCCGTCTGGCCCTTGCTTATTAATTACCCGATCTTTTATAAAATATAGATTTTTATAATTGTCGGCGCCAATAAAACGGTCTGCCTCAAAAGGAACCGTTTTTACCGAAGTTAGGCTTTGTGCAATTCCGAATTGTGAAATAAGTAGAAAAAAAATGAAAAAATGTTTCATATCTTGGGCAAGTTACAAAATGCGAAGTTAGTTTTTAACGGAAAATGATGTAACAGATTATAAATTTAATCGTCTTTATTAAAAACACCACAATCAGATGCTGAAAAAATACCTTCTTTCAATTTTTATATGTTGCTTCATATTTCAAGTTTCTTCTTCACAAGAAATAACCGGAATAGCAACCTATAAATCTTTTATGAAATTTGACGTTGAACTGGACAGCATGCAGGTGCCAAAGGAGCTTCAAGCTGACCTTTTAAAAGCTATAAAGCAACAAACCCAAAAGGAATATGAGCTGCATTTTAGTAGCACTGAATCTGTTTTTAAGGAGAAAGAGCAATTGGCGCAGCCTTCGGCCAACTTCATGTCTGGTGCTATGGTTAGCAGTACTGGTGGGTTTGGTGTTTCCTATAAAAATCTAAAGGAAAACCGTTATGTTACCCAACGTGATCTTTTGGGAAAGCTGTTTCTTATTTCCGATACGCTTAAAAATCAAGAGTGGAGCCTTGAAAAAGAAACTAAAAATATTGGAGATTACACTTGTTTTAAAGCAACACGAGTTCGAACTTCTGAAGATACCGAAACTGGCGAAACGATAGAAACTCCGATTACGGCTTGGTACACACCACAAATTCCAATCGCCACAGGACCTTTTACTTATGACGGTCTGCCAGGGCTAATCTTGGAAATTACCGATGGTAAATCAACATATTTATGCAGTCAAGTTGTTTTAAACCCAAAGAATGGTGTAAAAATTGAACAGCCAAAGAAAGGGAAGAAAGTTTCCAATGAAGAATTTGAAGAAATTCAAGCTAAAAAAATGAAAGAAATGCGGGAAAATGCACCAGTTGGTGATGGTAATTCTATAGAGTTTACCATACAGAATTAGGCCTTTGCAACATTATTTATACGAAATTCACCCTAATTAGATAGAAGCCGAATAACCGTGCTATTCGCCATAAACCATAACAAATGAAAATATACATATCAATATTTCTGCTAGCCTTCACCCTGCAGATTAGCGCTCAAGACAATAACCAGAAAGCTCACCAGAAGGACTTTTTTGGGCAGGCATTTTACGAATCTAAAACTACTGTAGATATAGATGCTTTTGACGGTGGTAACGAGATTCCTGAAGCAATGAAAAAAATGGTTATGAACCAGATGAAATCTGCCTTAGAGAAAACCTATGTGCTTACCTTTAATAAGGATGAATCTATTTATAAGGAAGAGGAGAAACTAGATGCGGGGCCAGTAAATCCTGGTTTTAAGATGATGATGGGCAGTTTTATTCCAGGAGCCCAATATAAAAATATTAAAACCGGAGAAATGATTGAGGAAAATGAGTTCTTCGGAAAGCAATTTTTGGTTACCGATAGCATTCAAACCTTAGATTGGAAAAAAACCAAAGAATCGAAGCAGATTGGAGCCTATATTGTCTTTAAGGCTACTGCAATGAAAAAAGTTGATGCCAACGATTTTAGTATGGCACGACCCAAAAAGAAGAAATCGGCCTCTGATGAGAAGCAGAACGAAGCAGAAGCTAAACAGGATTCTACCAAGTTGGAGGATCCTATGGATAGGATTGAAATTCCTGAGGAAGTGGAAGTTACTGCTTGGTTTACGCCGCAGATTCCCGTAAGCAACGGACCAGGGGAATACGCTGGCCTACCCGGACTTATTTTAGAGCTTAACGTTTACCGAACTTCTCTTTTGTGTTCTAAAATTGTGATGAACCCCAAAAATGCCGATAATATTGAACCGCCAAAAAAAGGTAAGAAAGTAACTCGAGAGGAGTATATAAAAATAGTAAAAGACAAAACTGAAGAGCTGCGCGAAAACTTTCAAAATAGAGGCGGCAGGCGTGGCGGATTTTAGGAAGATCATTTAAAAAGCTATGGTAGTTCTTTGTGGCTTAGCGACTTTGCATGAAAAAAATGGCTCGCAGGACGTTAAGTTGAATTCAAATTTCTATAAATCACTTTTAATAAACTTGGTGTCCCAGCGACGCTGTGGTAAACCCTTTTTTCAATGAACAAGATCTTTACTTTCCTAATATTACTTTTCACCTTTTCACTTTCTGCTCAAAGCATTAAGGTGAAGGGCACGATTAAAGACAGTATTGGTAATCCGTTGGAATTTGCCAATGTAATTGCTGGGATAAAAGCTACTGGTGAAACCGAATCGTATGGAATTACAAACCATCAAGGGCGCTACCAGTTAGATTTGCCCGAAGAAAACGAATATGTGTTACGGGCGAGTTTTCTGGGATATGAAACCAAAGAACGGACCATAAATGTACCTGCCAATTCGGAAAATATAGAATTAGACTTCATTTTAAATGCTAAGGAAAGCCAATTGGACGATGTAGAGATTGTTTACGAAATGCCCGTTACCATAAAAGGCGATACCATAGTGTATAACGCCGATAGCTTTAAAACAGGCGATGAACGAAAATTGGGCGATGTTATGAAAAAACTTCCCGGGGTAGAAGTAAACGAAGAAGGCGAAATTCAGGTAGAAGGGAAAACCGTTCAAAAAGTTATGGTTGAGGGGAAAGATTTTTTTGATGGCGATAGTAAATTGGCCACTAAAAACATTCCAGCCGATGCTGTTGATAAGGTGGAAGTGCTTCGCAATTATAACGAAGTTGACCAAATGCGCGGTTTGGGTTACGACCGCGATAATGTTGCTGTAAATATTAAGTTAAAAGAAGGGAAAAAGAACTTCTGGTTTGGTGAGGTTACCGCAGGCGCCGGTTTGGCCGATGAGTATGAAGCTGAAAATGGACGTTATTTAGCGCATCCAAAGCTTTTTTACTACAGCCCAAAATACAGCATCAACCTAATAACCGATTTTAATAATATTGGGGAAGTGCCGTTTACGTTTCGGGACTACTTCAATTTTACAGGCGGTTTTAAAAACTTCAATAGAGGAGGGGGAACCAGTTTTAACATTAGCGACAGCGACCTTGGGTTTGCAGTTTCACAAAATGATCGTGCAAAAGCCATTGAAGCTAAATTTATTGCTGGAAATTTCAGCTACACCCTAAATGATAAACTGGATGTTAGTGGCTTTGGAATTTTAAGCGATAATAAAACAGACATCGTCAATAAGAGCATACGGCAATATATAGTAACGGGAACTACTGAAAACACGAGTACCAGCAACAACCAACAAAGCCAATTGGCAATGCTAAAGTTGAGTAGTACCTATAAACCAAACAGCGATTTTCAGTTGGATTATGATGTCTTGGCAAAAACGTCAAAGCAAACCCAGGAAGACAACACCATTTCAATAGTAGGCGAGAATCCCAATGCTATTTCTGAAGCTAAGGAAAACCAACCTTTTTCAATTAAGCAAAATGTAAATGCCTATTTCACCTTAAACGATAAAAACATTTTTGCGGCGGAAGTACAACATTTATACAAAAATGAAGATCCGTTTTACCAAGCGGTTCAAGATTCCATTCCGTTTCGTGGTGTTTTCACCCAAATAGATCCGTTAGACCCATTTAATAGCAATGCAGATACTTTTGATCCTTTGGAGCAATCTGAGCGGTATAACATCAATCAAAACAAAACGGTGAAAAGTAATAAATTAGACGCAAAGGTTGATTATTACTACATTCTCAATAATGTCAGCAACCTTAATTTTACCATTGGTACAACGTATAGCAAGCAATCGTTTAACTCGGGAATTTTTCAGATTCTAGATAACGGGAACGAAAATCCATTTGAAAGTGACGCCTTTAATAATGACGTGAGCTATACATTTACAGATGCCTTTTTTGGATTGCACTATAAGTTAAAATCTGGGAAATTCACCTTTACACCTGGTGTTACGCTTCATAATTACAGCCTTAAAAACAAACAATTGGCTGTTACGGCTACCCAAAACGACTGGAGGTTGTTGCCTGATGTAAATGTGGTATGGGAGTTGAAAAAAAGTGAAAACCTGCGCTTTAATTATGGAATTACTTCAGAATATAGTGATGTAAATAATTATGCTGAAGCCTATGTGTTTAATAATTACAACCGACTTTTCCGAGGAAATCGAGAATTGGAAAATTCACTTTCGCATAGTTATAACTTGACGTATTTTAGTTTTAACCTTTTTAATTATACCAATATTGGCGGAAATATAGGCTATACAAGACGAATTGATGCCGTAAAAACAAACACCCAATTGGTGGGGATAAACCAAGTGAGTAGCCCTGTAAACTTTGACAGTAATTTTCCGGATGAAACATTTTCGGCCGTGGGAAGGTTTAGTAAGCGGATAAAGAAGATTCAGTTTAAACTTGATGCCGCTGTGTTTTTAAGTAAAACCAATAACACGATTAATAACGAAGTTCAAGAAAGTCAAAGTCTTACACAAAACTATAATGCTAGTCTGCTTTCAAATTTCAGGGAGTTTCCGAATTTTGAAATTGGTTATCGTTTTATGAAGAATGATTATGAAAATGGAGGAATAGAACAAACGTTTTTTACAAACCGCCCTTATGCCAACGTAAATTTCCGCTTTTTAAAGCACTTTAACCTGTTTGCAGAATGGGATTATTACAAGTATACAAACGATGCCAAAACGGTGGAAAACAAATACTCCTTTTTTAATGCAGATTTGTATTATAAACACGGGGAAAGTCCTTGGGAATTCTCGGTTCGCGCCACCAATATATTGAATACAAAATCTATAAATAACGATAGCTTTAACGATCAATTTAATACCACTTCGCAGTATTTTGTAATGCCGCGCATTGTTATGTTTGTTATAAAATACGACTTGTAAATTGCGCTTTAGCTTGGGTTAAATAGCACGGAATGCGCTGCCAGTCAGTTTTTATGTTGAAACACTTTTTGCTGAATTTCTTAAAGTATGTTTTTCTAGACTTCCATTGAAGTAGAATTATAGCTATTTTTGAATTTCACTTCCCGGAAATTCACCTATTGCGAAACGGTCTTAAGTCTTGTTTATGAAAAAAATAATCCTCGGAATTTTAATTGCTCTTGTTGTTGTTTTTGGTCTGCGTTATTGCGAAAACCAAAAAGAGAACCGAGATGTTCTTGAGGCAAATACGGCTCTTATTCAAAAGGAGTTGGAGAATGTAGGTAAACTGATTGTTACAGAAGGTAGTTATGCCCAAGTGTTTAGTTATAACGATTCAAGAAAGTTTTATTTTGATGTGTTGTCCGCTCGTAAAAAGGCATTGATTGTTGTAAATGCAAAGGCGAGTATTGCTTATGATTTGAGTAAAGTTCAAACCGAAATAGACGAAAGTAACAAAACCTTGCGCATTACAAGTATTCCCGAACCTGAACTTTCCGTCAATCCAAATATTGAATATTATGATATGCAACAGGATTATTTAAATCAGTTTAGCGCTAAAGACTACAACAAAATAAAAAAACGCATAGAGAAATCGCTACGGAAGAAAATTGAAGCTTCTCAGTTGCGAACCAATGCCGAAAACAGATTGATTTCAGAACTTCAGAAAATTTTTATCCTTACCAATTCTATGGGTTGGACCTTGGAATATAACGGAAACCCAATACAAGAAGAACAGGATTTTAAAGCCTTGAAGTTATAGTTTTTTACTCAGGCTAAACCAGCCCCCGCCGTTCATGGCTTCAATACCGTTGCTTTTTAAAATACCTGCTGCACTGGCACTTCGCATTCCGCTAGCGCAACAAGTAATTACCGGTTTGTTCCACTTTTTTATGGAAGCAATTTTAGAATTTATGCTTTGCAACGGAATGTTTTTGGAGCCCGGAATTGCACCTCCGTCATATTCACCTTTGCTGCGAACGTCTAATATTATAGCGCCACGGCTTTTAAAGTCTTCAATTTTCTTTGATTTGTTGCCGAATAAAAAGTCTAATAATCCCATGGTTTATCCCGAAGGTCGGGTTCTTTTAAATTAATATTTATTTTGCTGCTAACATTTTGAGTGTGGCCGAAGTGTTTAAAAGCTCCAGTCCACCGTCAATTAAATGCGCTACTTTTGGTCTTTCTTTTTTCAAATGTAAAAGATGATTTAAAACTTCTTCAGAAAACTTTGAATCCATTTTTTTAGACAGCTCATAAATCTCTAAAGGAAGCAGCCAATCGGTTGGGTGATTTTCTTTTAACTTTTCAAATACTTGACTAATTTTCTTCCCTTCTGAAGAAGCCGTCAAAGGAAGAACTTGATTTTCTCGTATCTCCCGAACTGTTTTGTAAAACCCATTCAGTTCTTTTTCTTCTTCTGAAAGCTTTACCCGAACAGTTTCATGCGTTGAAACGTGGTTTACCAGATTGAACGAGTTGTAATCTGCCGCACCTGCAAATGCCGAAACGATTTCTTTGCCCACTGCCATATCAAAATCGCCCATTTCTGGTGTAAACAATACTTCGTCTTTATATTTTACGGTGCAATCGGTAAATTGGATAAGCATTAGCTCGCCCCTTAAGTTTCGCATACCGGTTACGTTTAGTCCGTTTACCGTAATTCCGCTTTCAAATTCAAAGGAAATAGGCTTTCCATCGTAAAAATTATAAGCCTGTAAATCGCGAGGCCCCATGTTTTCAATAGATAGATTAATGCCTCTTAGTTTCCCCAATGGCGACCGAAATCCGTTTGTGTGTCTGCTAATGCCGTGGCCAATTACTTCTTTTTCACGGTAGCTGAGGGCGGTTTCTCCTTCCGTTTCAAAATATACTACCTCATTATCCTCATTTTTTATCATGCGGCTGAAATTACCGCTAATCTGCAATCCTGTGCTTAATTCAATCGTGCCCAGTTGTTTTGATTCAATCAGTTTATTGAGTCCGCGCCAACCACCTTTTCTAACGGCCATTGTGTTTGCAAACTCTTCCAAGACTTCTTGTAAATATGCAAAATCTGGTGTTACATAAAGTTGGGGCTGTGGCTTTGTGATATCAAAATCTTGGTAAGCCGCATCTATGGAATACGGAATTTTTTTCACCTCGTCTTTCATGCACCATACACTTTCCCCAATAGAGGAGAGCAATCCCGCGCCGTAAATTTTCGGGTTTTCGGCAGTGCCTACCAAGCCGTACTCAACGGTCCACCAATGCAAATTCCGAATCAAGGAAATTTCAGAAGGTTTTACTTTTTTGTTTTGAAGTTCTTCAACAAGATCCTCGGCTTTTTCAATTCGTAAAAGATGATTTTTTTGTAGTTGATTTGCTTCTTCTTTATTGGCGGAGGTTGGGAGCGGGCTTTCTTTTAAAATAGAAAGTTCTCTAACCGCTTCATACATATCAATGTCGTGGGCGCTAGAAATAGCCTTTGAGCCAACTTCTCCAAAACGTCGTAAATATTCAGCATAATCGGGGCTGGCAATAATGGGGGCGTGGCCTGCACCTTCGTGGATAATATCTGGTGCTGGGGTGTATTCTATGTTTTCAAGTTGGCGAATATCGCTGGCAATCACCAGCACTTTATAGGCTTGGAACTCCATAAATGCATTTGGTGGAATAAACCCATCAACAGCTACAGCCGCCCAGCCTATTTCTTTTAAAATGCGGTTCATCCCGTACATGGAAGGAATTTCGTCAATGGATATTCCAGTTTTTTCGAGCCCTTTCACATAACTTTCATGAGCTACTTGGCTTAAATAATTGACGTTTTTGCGCATTACATAACGCCATACGGCTTGGTTTATGGGCGTATATTGCTCATAATCCTGAGGCTTTATGTATTGTTTTAAATGCGGTGGTAACCGGTCTAACAATTCGTTAGTTTCAATCTTTACTTCCATATTTCAAAAGTACTGCGTTTAGATTTGAAATTCTATTGTTCCTCCCCATTTTTCAGAAGGAAGTTGCTTTTTCCTGTGTCAAAACTAAAATCGGAAAGAGCTTTTATTGAGGCTTATGAAGAATTTGTTGTAATTTTTTTTCATTTTTTAGTAAAAACCAAGACGGAGTAAGTGGATAGTCTTTTGTAAATTGCAACTTCAACTAAAAACCGTAATTTTGTTAATTAACATATACCCGTGGCGAAATTTCATAAAATAAAAGTAAAAGACGTTTATAAGGAAACCAGCGATTGTTCGGTAATCACTTTTGACGTTCCCGAGGATCTGGCAACAGACTTCCACTTTCGGCAAGGCCAACACTTAACCTTAAAGGCTGAAATTGATGGCGAAGACACGCGCCGTTCCTATAGCTTGTGCTCCAGTCCAGTAGATAATGAATGGCAGGTTGCGGTAAAGGCAATTGCAGAAGGCAAGTTTTCAAACTTTGTAAATTCAGATTTACAGGCCGGCGATACCATAGAAGTAATGGTCCCTAGCGGCACTTTTGGGGTAGAGGTAAATCCTGATAAACCCAAAAACTACCTGTTTTTCGCTGCCGGTAGCGGAATTACGCCCGTACTTTCAATGATAAAAACGCATTTGGCATTGGAGCCCGATGCTACTTGTAAGTTGTTTTATGTGAATAGAACGGCGAAATCCATTATCTTTAAGGAAACATTGGAGCAGTTGCGAAACCAATATTTCGGTAGGCTCGAAATTTATTACTTTCTTACGAAGGAACGTCGCGATATTGACCTTTTCAACGGCCGTTTTGACGATGAAAAGATGGAGGTGTTGACAAAAACTTTTATCGATATTCCAGATACCAGTGAGGTCTTTTTGTGCGGTCCGGAAAAAATGGTAGATTATGTAAGTGAATTTTTGATAAATGCTGGGTTGCCAAAAGAGTTAATCCATTTTGAACTCTTTGTTACCGGATTGTCTGAAGAAGATATAAAAAGAGCCGAGCGTTTGGCAAAACAAAATGTTGAAGGCGTTGAGGTAACCATTGTAGATGCCGGAAAGGAATTCCAATTTACAATGACCAAAGATTTTGATAATATTCTCGATGCTGCCCTGGCTGCTGGTGCCGATTTACCTTTTGCGTGTAAAGGTGGGGTTTGCAGTACTTGCAAATGCCAGATTTTAGATGGTGAAGTTGAAATGAAAGTAAACTATGCCTTGGAAGACAAGGAAGTTGATCAAAATTATATTCTCAGTTGTCAAGCTGTTCCCACTTCAGAAAAAGTGAAAGTAGATTTTGATGTATGATGAATTTTCCTGCAAGGTTTTAAGTGCTTTGTAGGTCTTAAAAGATGAAGTTATGAGCGAAAAAGAAATAAAAAATCTAGAAGAAATCTTTGAAGCCCGCATTGCGCGCGACGAAAAGATAGAACCAAAAGATTGGATGCCGGAGAAATACCGAAAAACCCATATTCGGCAAATTAGCCAGCACGCCCACTCTGAAGTTGTGGGAATGTTGCCGGAAGGTAATTGGATTACCCGGGCACCTTCCTTGCGAAGAAAAGCAGCCTTACTGGCAAAAGTTCAGGATGAGGCCGGACATGGGTTATACCTGTATTCTGCCTGCGAAACTCTGGGGATTTCTCGTGAGGAACTTTACGAGCAACTCCATTCAGGGAAAGCAAAATACTCTTCCATCTTTAATTATCCAACAATTACTTGGGCCGATATTGGTGCCATTGGTTGGCTTGTTGACGGTGCGGCAATCATCAATCAGGTGCCGCTTTGTAACACTTCTTTTGGTCCTTATGCCCGTGCAATGGTACGCGTATGTAAGGAGGAAAGTTTTCATCAACGTCAAGGTTATGAGATTATGCTAACGCTTTGTAGAGGAACCGAAGAGCAAAAAGCGATGGCGCAAGACGCACTAAATCGTTGGTGGTGGCCAAGTTTAATGATGTTTGGACCAACTGACGATGAATCTACTCACACCGCGCAATCCATGAAATGGAAGCTAAAACGCAAAACCAACGACGAGTTACGGCAGCAGTTTATAGACCAAACCGTACCCCAAGCAGATATTTTAGGAATCACAATGCCAGACCCCGATTTAAAATTCAATGAAGAAACTGGGCATTACGATTTTGGAGAAATTGATTGGGACGAGTTTTGGCAGGTTGTAAAAGGCCATGGCCCGTGCAATAAAGAACGTATGGATGCCAGAGTTAACGCATGGAATAATGGTGAATGGGTACGCAATGCCGCAATGGCTCACGCTGAGAAAAATGCAAATAAAAAAGTAGCGAAAGCGAGTTAAATGGTAATGCCGGAAATATCGAGATTTTACGGAATTGTGATTAGGATGTATTTTATAGACCACAATCCGCCTCATTTTCACGCGGAATAGCAAGGTATGCAGGCAGAGGTCAATATAAAAACACTTGAGATTATTGCTGGAAGTCTTCCAAATAGGGCGTTAAGCCTTGTTTTGGAATGGGCAAATTTACACCGCAAAGAACTTTTAAAAAACTGGGAGAAGACCCAAATCCCTGAATCATTGGATAAGATAAAACCTTTAAAATAAAATAGTTGTGAACAATAGAGTAGTAGCATTTAAAATTATACGGGATTACTTGGTAGCTGTTCAGTTTCAAGATGGATTTCAAGCGAAAGTTAATCTGGAGCAGTTTTTAAATAAAGGTTTTGCAAAAGAGCTTTTGAACAAAAAGAAGTTTGCTGAACTTTCAATTGAAGATGGAGGTGGCTTAACTTGGCCTAATGGTTTTGATATATGTCCTAATTTTTTAAGGGAGTTGGCGAATAAAAATCCTGCGGAAGAAGTTTCCGTTTAATGAAATTTAATGTTGCAGGATGAATTGAATTCTAAACTCTTGTAATGACCAAAAAATACAAATAAAAAAGTAGCGAAAGCGAGTTAAAAATAAATGTGAAACGTAAGAATAAATGTTTAACATTTCAAACTTAAAATCTCATGTCTAATAAAAAAAATTGGCCCCTTTGGGAAATATTTGTCCGCAGTAAAAACGGACTCGAGCACCGTCATTTTGGAAGCCTTCATGCTGCCGATGCCGATATGGCTCTTGAAAATGCACGCGATGTTTACACCCGCAGAAACGAAGGTGTAAGTATTTGGGTGGTGGAAAGTAAAAATATAACTGCTTCAAACCCTGCAGATAATGGCGAAATGTTTGAACCTGCACAAGATAAAATATACCGCCATCCAACGTTTTATGACCTGCCTGATGATGTGAAGCATATGTAGAGAGGGCGGAGATCGAAATCGAAATCGAAATCGAAACTGAAATGGAAAAATGAAAAACTATAATTTAAATAATCGTTTTGAAGATTTCGCAGCTTCTGTTGTCATTCTTTTCAATAGGCCTCTAAAATCCTTTGCCGCAGACTATTTAGCAAAGCAACTCATAAGGTCTGCTTGTTCTGCTGCTTTAAATTTCGGGGAATTTGAAGGAGCTGGTTCGAACAAGGATAAAGCAAATAAATTAAGAATTACTCTAAAAGAATTACGTGAGTCTCTAAGAAACTTTAATATCCAAGTTAAAGCGAATTTAATAGATGACAATAAGGTAGTGGCAATACAAAATGAAAATGATCAACTTATAAGAATCGTAGTTACGCTTTTAAAAAAGTATAATTGATTCTCTGGAGTTGTGTCTTACAAGAATAAAAATAATTAAAGCCTTCGATTTCGATTTTATTTTCGATTTCGTTTTCAAAAAAATGAAATGAAAAATTTATACAACTACATCCTTACAATTGCAGACAACTCTTTAATACTCGCACAGCGACTTGGGGAGCTTTGTGGTCACGGACCAACCTTGGAAACTGATATTGCATTAACTAATATTTCATTAGATTTATTAGGTCAAACGCGAAGCTATTATCAATATGCCGCGAAGCTTGCAGGTGAAGGTAAAACCGAAGACGACATTGCCTTTCTAAGGATAGAAGGGGAGTACAAAAACTGCTTGTTGGTAGAGCAGCCAAATACCCATTTTGGCTATGTTATAGGGCGTCAATTTTTATTTGATGTTTTCCATTATATGTTGATGGATAAGCTAAAAGACAGCCCTGATGTTACCCTAGCAGCAATTGCTAAAAAAGGAATAAAGGAAGTAAGCTATCACCGCCGGTTTTCGGGAGATTGGGTAAAGCGATTGGGCGACGGAACTGAAGAAAGCAACCAAAAAATGCAAGAAGCAATAGACAATCTATGGCGATTTACGGATGAGCTTTTCTACATGACGCCTGCCGAAAAAACAATGGCGCAAGAAGGCGTTGGTATTGATGTTTCTGCTTTTAAAGAGAAATATTATGAGGAGGTTTCCGAAGTTTTGAAGGAAGCCACACTTAAGGTTCCTGAGAATAAATATTTTACAAAAGGCGGAAAAGAGGGCGTTCATACGGAACACATGGGGTTTATCCTTGCCGAACTGCAGTATATGCAACGCACTTACCCCAATATGCAGTGGTAGCATATAGAAATTAGAGTTGAAAATATAAAAGTATTTCTACAAGGTTTTTTTAAACCAAGTAGATGTATAAAAAAGAATCAAATTGCTAGCTGAAACTCCAAATATAGATAAAGATTTAATGCCCGTTCTGGAAACCGTTTCAGATCCAGAGATACCTGTGCTTTCGGTTTTGGCGTTGGGCGTTATTCGCGAGGCAATAGAAGAAGACGGTATAGTTAAAATTAAACTTACACCTACCTATTCAGGTTGTCCCGCAATGGATGTAATTGGTGATGATTTAAAAGCGGCCTTTGCTGAAATCGGGAAAAAAGTTGAAGTAGAACTGGTGCTTTCCCCAGCTTGGTCCACCGACTGGATTTCTGAGGAAGGTCTTCAAAAAATGGAGGAATACGGTATTGCCAGACCCCTAGCTGAGTCGCATGATATTGATGCCCTACTCCACGGAAAAAAGCTCGTAAAATGTCCCCAATGTGCAAGTACTAATACGCATTTGGTAAGCCAATTTGGTTCTACTGCATGTAAAGCATTATTTAAATGCGACGATTGCCATGAGCCCTTTGATTATTTTAAATGTTTAAAGTAATGGTAGGGCAGAAAGGTTGCATAAGATGCCAATCTTTAGCCGAAGTTAATCAATAACCTGTAATATAATTGTGAGATAATCGGAAAAAATCTGATTTAGTTTTTTATTCCCGGAAAAAATGTGTATTTTTATGGGTATATAATCGGTTTTATTTCGATTATATGCTTTAAATAATACATATGGCCTTTCGAAAAGACATACAAGATTATGCGCAAGCTCCCTTAACCCATCAAATGGTTTCGGATGTGTTGGCAGCATATCGGCGTCCGAATGACAAAATCAGCGACTTAGTGCAAAGTGGATTGTTGACCTCCCTGAGAAGAGGATTATATGTTCCTGGTCCGGAATTGGATTTGCCACTTCCACATTCTTTTCTAATTGCCAATCATCTGCGAGGCCCAAGCTATGTTTCGCTCCAGACAGCACTTTCGCATTGGGGTGTTATTCCCGAACGTGTTTATGAAATTAATTCCATAACCTTAAAAACTTCTCAGGTTTATGATACACCTATTGGTAGGTACACCTACCGCCACCTCAATTTTCCATATTATTCTTTTGGGCTTGAACGTGTAGAGGTTGGGACAAATCAATTTGTATTGGTGGCGACGCCCGAAAAAGCAATATGCGATTTAATCATCACTACGGCTGGAGTCACGCTGAGAAGTCAATTGCAAACCTTTGGGTTTTTAATTGAAGATATGCGGATGGATGAAACATTCTTGACAGATTTAGATACCGATGCTATTAGCAGTTGGATTGTGGATGCGCCAAAGGCTTCGAGTTTGAAAATGTTGGTAAATACCTTACAAAACTTATGATAAAAGAATGGATAGACACATACAATCCAGCGAATGAGGAGGAAGCACTTTCGGCTTTGCGGGAGATTATGCAAGAAATTGCGCTTGCAGGATTGTCACGTACAGATTTTTTCAAAAAGGCAGCCTTTTATGGGGGAACCGCATTGCGGATTTTTTATGGATTAGACCGGTATTCTGAAGATATGGATTTTTCATTGCTTTCCGAAGAAAAGAATTTTTCTTTAGAGCCGTATTTTCAAGCTATTCAGGAGGAATTCAATAGTATGGGTATGCGCGTCAGTTTGCGAAAAAAAACAAAAATCCATACCACTCCTATTGAATCGGCATTTCTTAAATCTGAAACCTTATGGAAGGAATTGGTGCTGGAAGATATTGTCGAACAATTGGGAATCAAATCTAATAAAAACATAAAGATCAAAATTGAGGTGGATCGAAACCCGCCGCAGCACTTTCAAACAGAAGAAAAGTTACTGCTCCGACCTTTTTCTTTTTATGTGAAATGCTTTGACCTGCCCAGTTTGTTCGCGGGAAAAATGCATGCCTTGCTTTTTCGAAAATGGAGAAATAGGGTAAAAGGTCGCGATTGGTTTGATATGGAATGGTATATACGGAAAGGTGTTTCCTTGAATTTAGAACATTTTATACAGCGTGCACAAGACTCTGGAGATTGGGAAAAACCGAATATTTCAAAAGAGGAATTGCTGGATTTATTGCAAACTAAAGTTGCAACTACTTCAATTGAAAAAGTAAAAGCAGATGTGCGACCTTTTATTCGGAACATGAAGCCATTGGAAATATGGAGCACTCAGTATTTTTTGGATCTAGTAGATTTGTTGAAAATCGAGGAGGAATTGAGATGATTGAATAAGAAAAGAATCAAGACTATATGTATAAAACATCATAGAAACTTCTTTAGGATTTTAAAAGTCAGTAAAATATCATTTTTAAATAATTTTTCGAAAGATTTTTTAAGACGGTTTTATCACGGTATATAATTTCAATTAGATGTCATTCATTTCTTAACAAAATCCTCTCAATCGTTAATGGCAATGGTTTCGCGTATAAGATTGTTTAACTTTGCTCCCAAAAAATATGGATTTTTATTACGAACTACTCCATCGCGAAGTCAAAGAAGACGGTGCGCAAGTGGCACATTATCGCCCAACAAATAACACCCAAGGGGCGTGGAATGAGAAAGAACAACATATGGCGCCTGCAACAGGGGTTATTTGTGCAGAACTCGAAAAATTTCAGCCTAAGGAGAACATGCGGATTGCGCGTATTAGCCTCGACATTTTGGGTATGATTCATTTAGACGATTTTCAAATTACAACCCGGTGCATTCGTCCCGGAAAAACCATTGAACTCTTAGAATCTGTTTTTGAAGCTAAGGGAAGAACGTGTGTTGTTGCAAGAACGTGGCGATTGATTACTGAAGACACCGCCAAAATTGCGGGATTGGAAGACAAATCAATCCCATTGTATAAAAGTCTGCCTAATTGGAAAGGCATGACGCTTTGGAACGGTGGATATATTCGTTCGGTTTCAGAAAATATTAAGGTAGCAGAACATCGTCCTGGGAAAGGCAGTGGATGGTTGACCAACCAGCTTGAAATGGTAAAAGGAGAATCCACAAGCGCTTTTGTGAAATTGATGGGGATGGTAGATACCATGAATGGTGTGGTTATGCGACAAGAAATACCGTTTTCTCATGTGTTTCCGAATGTTGATTTGCAAATCCATCTTTATCGTATGCCAACTGGAACGTGGTTGGGTTTGGACGTAGAACAACAATATGGAAAAGACGGAATTGGTTTAACTTCTTCTGTGCTCCACGATGAAGATGGACCCTTTGGCCATGCAGAACAAATCTTAACGATTCGGAAAGTACCCGAGTAAATGTTGACTCCGTAACCAAGCGACTCTCGGAAATAAAACTATGACCTTAATCGTGAAACTTGGAAAGGAAGCAACTAACGAAAGGAGGAGCAACTCCAATAGGAATGATTTTGTGACAATCAGGGTGTGGAAGACGTAATGTTGGTGGGTAATTTTCAATTACATTTACGGTCTATTTTCTCTAGCCTAAAGTAGTTTTTAGAATTCAGTTTGTTGCATTCAATTGTAAATAATCCATTCTATTTCAATTTCAGCTGAATTCTCCCAATTCTTTCTATTTTTGTGTAATTCTAATATCAATTTAATTCCTATAAGATGCCATTTATCACTGCAGAAATCAAAGAGAAAGTTGCTTTTCTTACCCTTAATCGTCCCGAAGTATTTAACAGTTTTAATCGTGAAATGGCCTTGTTGCTTCAAAACGAATTGGATGCAGCAGAAAAAAATTCAGAGGTTCGGGCAATAGTAATCACGGGTAGTGGCAAGGCGTTTTGCGCTGGGCAGGATTTAAAGGAAGTGACTTCGCCAGAATTGAACCCTGGGTTTAAAAAAATTCTTGAAGAGCATTACAATCCGATTATTTCTCGTATTCGAAAAATTGAAAAGCCCGTTATTGCTGCAATAAATGGAGTTGCTGCTGGAGCAGGAGCAAATATAGCTTTGGCTTGTGATATTGTCATTGCTTCAGAAAAAGCTAGTTTTATTCAAGCTTTTAGTAAAATTGGCCTGGTGCCAGATAGTGCCGGAACGTTCTTTTTGCCGCGTCTAGTCGGTTACCAAAAAGCTGCTGCCTTGATGATGTTGGGCGATAAAGTTTCTGCCGAAGAAGCTGAAAGACTGGGAATGATTTATAAAGTAGTTGCTGCCGATAGTTTTTCAGAAGAAATAAATAAAGTTGCAATCACATTGGCCAATATGCCAACCAAAGCCCTTGGGTTCACCAAACGTTTGCTGAATCAATCGCTACAAAATTCTTTGGAAGAACAATTGAATTTGGAAAGTAAACTTCAAATTGAAGCCGCCCAAAGTGAGGATTATGCCGAAGGAGTTGATGCTTTTGTTAATAAAAGAAGGCCTGAGTTTAAAGGGCGGTAATGAATATCGAACACTGAATAAAAAATCATCGCCTATCAAATAATGAATGTTGAATGTGAGATAATGTATTGAATAAGCGTGGTAAAGAAGAAAAGAGCTCAGCTTAATTTAGTAGTGATAGCTGAAAATTTTCACTGAGTTTTGATTTTTTTGTCGATATTGAATGCCGATTCGCATTAAAATATTTAATATGGCTACTTATAAATATGATTTAGAAGAAGTCTCATTCAGTTTACAGTAGAAGTAATCTTATTGATGGGAAACTGGATGGGAGTTTTGCGATGATTCACTTGTAAAACAACTTATTAGATTCAGTGCTGCTGCGGCCTTGAATTATGGAGAAGCCCAAAGTGCAGAATCAAGTAGCGGTTTTTAGCACAAAATTAAAATTTGTTTAAAGGAGCGAATTTGATAAAGGATATTGAAAAACTGGATATCCTTTTTAAAGGAAAACAATGAATTGAGTGTCATTTTTGTTTCCAGTATTCGCACCTCTCAAAATATAAAATAACTTAAAATAATCTGATACACCTATTGATTCACTTCGGTATTCGGTGTTCGAAATTCGATATTCAATATTATGAATGTAGCAATAATAGGAGCCGGAACCATGGGTAGCGGCATCGCACAAGTAGCAGCCACTGCTGGGTGTACGGTAAAATTGTACGACCTGAAAGTAGAAGCACTTGAAAAATCAAAGTCCAATTTAGAAAAGATAATGAGCCGCCTTGTTGAAAAAGGCAGGATAGACCAAGATGAAAAAGAGCGTATTGAAAGTAACATTCAGTATGTAGATACGCTAAAGAAACTGAAAGACTCCAATTGGGTTATTGAGGCCATCGTGGAAAATCTAGACATCAAGCAGAATGTGTTAACGACGCTTGAGAAATTTGTTTCTGATGATTGCATTATTGCAACCAATACCTCTTCACTTTCTGTTGCTTCCATTTCTTCGGCATTGGAAAACCCAGAGCGTTGCATCGGAATTCATTTTTTCAACCCTGCCCCATTAATGAAGTTGGTTGAGGTTATTCCTGCAATTCAAACGTCAGAAAAAACTTTAGATACTTCAGTAAAAACCATTCAATCTTGGGGTAAGACAGTTGCCGTGGCAAAAGACACCCCAGGTTTTATTGTAAATCGGGTTGCACGACCATTTTATGGGGAAGCATTACGTATTTATGAGGAGGGAATAGCTTCTTTTTCTGAAATTGACAAGGCAATAAAAGAAATTGGCGGCTTTAGAATGGGGCCGTTTGAATTGATGGACTTTATAGGAAACGATGTAAACTACACCGTTACCGAAACTGTTTTTAAAGCCTTCTATTTTGATCCGCGCTATAAACCTTCGTTTACACAGAAACGTTTTTCAGAAGCTGGCTATTTAGGAAGGAAAAGTGGAAAAGGCTACTACAATTATTCCGAGGATGGAAAAATGACAGCTCGAACTGATGGAAAGTCAACCAGGGCCAAAACAGCTTCCGAAGAAAAAGTAACTGATCAGGCTGTTTTTGATCGGATTCTCATCATGCTAATTAACGAAGCTGCAGATGCTTTGTTTTGGAATATTGCTTCGGCAGAAGACATTGATAATGCCATGACAAAAGGCGTTAATTACCCAAAGGGCTTATTGGCTTGGGCAAATGAGAAAGGGATTGAATGGTGTGTTTCAAAAATGGATGAACTCTACCAAATGTACCGTGAAGATCGATACCGCTGTTCGCCATTACTACGTCAAATGAATTCTGAAAAACTTCAATTTGAAGTTTAATGTAACTCCTTCGCTTATGCGGAATAATGTTATGCGAAATGGATTAATTATTGACGGGGTTTAACTGTAAAAATCTAATGTTCAACTAAAAACTTATCAATCACTAATTATTTTTATATGAAACACTTTACGTATTTTATTTTGGCTGTTAGCCTTGTTTTGGGCTCCTGTGGAAACAAGAAGAAAGAGCAGGAAAACCAAGCTGATGAATCTGCTGAAACTATGCAAGAAAAAGCCCAGCGAATCCATGCCGATGCTATCACCATGGACACCCATGTAGATATTGATGTTGACAATTTTACCGAAGTATCTAATTATACTGAAACGCTTCCCATTCAGGTAGATTTGCCAAAAATGGAAGCAGGCGGGTTAGATGCCGTGTTTTTAATTGTTTATACTGGACAGGGCGAACTGAACGAAGCGGGTTATAAAAAAGCCTATGCAAATGCTGATGCAAAATTTAAGGCTATCCACCGGCTAACCGAAGAAATTGCGCCCGATAAAATTGAATTGGCTACTACGGCCAAGGATGTACGCCGAATTGTAAAATCGGGCAAAAAAGTTGCACTTATAGGAATTGAAAATGGATACCCCATGGGGGAAGACCTTTCTAAGCTTCAAGAGTTTTATGATCGCGGAGCCCGATATTTATCGCTATCGCACAATGGGCACAGTCAGCTTGCTGATAGCAATACGGGAGAGAAAGATGATGTGTGGCTTTATGACAATGGTTTGAGTGATTTAGGCAAAAAAGCAGTTGCTGAGCTTAACCGTTTGGGAATCATGATTGACCTTTCTCATCCTTCTACAGGTTCAAATAAACAAACTCTTGCGCTCTCCAAAGCACCAGTTCTAGCATCACATTCTTCGGCACGTGCATTGAATGATGTAAGCCGAAATCTTTGGGATGAAGAACTTCTTGCTGTTAAGAAAAATGGAGGAGTGGTTCAGGCAGTTGCGTTTTCAAGCTATATAAACTCAGAGAAAGATTCAATTCATAAAGCGAAAGCACAACCAATAATAGATGAGATTGCGAAGAAAATGGACTTGGAGTTGCTCTCTTGGTCAGATTATAAACAATTAGATAAAGCCGCGGCAGATGCCTATCGGGAGAAGTATAGAGCTTTACAAGCCGAGGCAAAACCGCGTATTGAAGCGGAAATAAACCCTATTGCTCCGCCTGTTGATGTAAAGGATTTTGTAGATCATATTGATTATATGGTAGCGTTAATAGGTATTGATTATGTTGGTATCAGCTCCGATTTTGATGGTGGCGGTGGTATTTATGGTTGGGACGATGCGTCGGAAACCTTTAATGTTACCCAAGAATTGGTGAAGCGCGGTTATAGCGAAGAAGATATTAAAAAGCTTTGGGGCGAGAATTTGCTTCGTGTAATGGAGGACGTAGAAAAAGTAGCTCAAGAAATCCAAAGCGAAGAGGCGGCAGGTTAAGTTTCTGCGGTTTTAACAAAATGTGGAAAAGCCTTCCTGAAATTGATTCAGGAAGGCTTTTATTTTAAAAATTGCTATCTATTATAGCAAAGCATAATCATAACTTGACTGTAGCCCTAGCGGGATTCCAGCTGCCCAATATAGCAATAGGAATATTGTCCATAAAATAAAAAAGGCTATGGAGTATGGAACCATGGTCGATACCAAGGTGCCAATTCCCGTACCTTTAACGTATTTCTGGCAGTAAACTACTACCAATGGAAAATATGGCATCAGTGGAGTGATAATGTTAGATACGGAATCTCCCACCCTGTAGGAGGCTTGTGTAAGATCTGGTGAAATGCCCAATTGCATTAGCATCGGTACCATGATAGGAGCAATAAGCGCCCATTTTGCTGAGGCGGAACCTATAAAAATATTTACAAAGCCGGTTAAAATTATAATTCCAACAATGGTTATTTGGGCGGGCATGTTTAAAGCTTGTAAGCCTGAGGCTCCTTTTAGAGCTAGTAAGGCTCCAAGGTTAGATTTTGCAAAGGCATCGATAAATAAGGCGCAGAAAAACGCCATAACAATATAATAGCTCATACCACTCATAGACTTGGTCATGCTTTCAATAATGTCTTTCGAGGTCTTAAAAGTTTTAGACATAAGGCCATAAACAACCCCAGGGATTAGGAAGACAATAAAAATAATCGGAACAATGGACTGCATCAAGGGCGCTGAAAAGGATGTTATTTCCCCTTGCGGATCACGAAGGGCAGAATCTGTAGGGGCTGCCCATAAGTAAAGTCCCACTAAACCGAGAATCATAGCCAAGGTAGCGGCATAAAAAGATTTTTTCTCTTTTTTGTTCAAAGCACCCATGTCTACTTCTTCTCCTTCTTCAACCGAAACAGGGACTTTTCGGAGTCTGGGCTCAACAATTTTATCTGTAATGTACCAGCCAATAAGCACAATAAGAAGTGTAGATGCCGAAGTGAAAAACCAGTTGTTTAGAGGGTTTAGCTCAATAGTAGGATCAATAATTCTGGCAGCAGATTGCGTAAATCCTTGTAGTAAAGGATCTATACCAGAGGGAACAAAGTTGGCGCTAAATCCTCCAGAAACACCAGCAAAGGCAGCGGCTATACCTGCAATTGGATGTCGGCCGGCAGCATAAAAAATGATGCCTCCCAGCGGAATTACCAAAACGTAACCTGCATCGGTTGCGGTATGTGATACAATAGCTACCAAAATTAGCATGGGCGACAGTAGTTTTTTAGGCGTAACCTGCAACATAGATTTTAATCCGGCATTTATAAAGCCTGAATGTTCGGCAACGCCAACGCCCAACATGGCTACTAGAACTATCCCTAAAGGCGCAAAACTGGTAAAAACGCTTACCATACTGGCAAGAAATTTAGCTAGGGCTGCACTAGTAAGCAAATTATGAACTTCAATAGCAGTGCCTGTGGAGGGGTCAATTTCGGTAAATTCCATATTGGAAAAAACCGCGGATAATACCCAGATAAAGAGCATTAGTACAAAAAATAAAATAGCGGGATCAGGAAGTTTATTTCCTATACGCTCTACGGAATCTAGGATCTTGGTTACAAACCCTTTTTTTTCTGAGGTGGTTACTTTTTCTGTTTTCATGTTATTTAAGTAAAAAAGCTGAAAATACTCTAGATGATATTTCTGAGCTCGTTAATCCAATTAGCTGGAAATTAAAAAAAGGACTAACATACAATTATTTCTTAAATTTTCTTGACTTAGCTACTTCAGAAAACAAAATGAATAAAAAATGGAGCAAGTTTTAGAGCTTTAAATTGCTTCTAGGAGGATATTCGTTTTTGGGAACGAAAAATTACTTTATTTTTGAAATCCATTGAAGGTCTTTCTACTTTCACATTAACTAAGGATATGACTGAAAAAGATACAAATCAGAAAAATTTTAAAATCCAGCCCGAAGATATTCCTGTTAAAATGTTGTCTTTAGACCCTTTCAGTTCATGGCTTGGAATTGAAATATTAGAAGTTGAAAAAGGAAGGGCTAAACTTGGCATGCGCATAAGAAAAGACATGCTAAACAGCATGAACAAAGCCCATGGCGGAATTGCCTACTCCCTTGCCGATACAGCTTTTGGTTTTGCCGCAAATACCCATGGCAAGTTCGCTGTTTCAATAGAAACCTCCATAAACCATATAGAAGCTTTGAATGAAGGTGATTATTTAACCGCAGAATCTGTTATTGAAAAGGTTGGAAACAAATTGGGGTTTAATATTGTTGAGGTAAAGCGCGAAGACGAGCTGGTAGCGCTTTTTAAAGGTGTGGTATATCGAACTTCAAAAGATTGGTAAGGCGATTATAGCCTAATCTACCTTTTTAGAGAATTTTTGGTAATGCCTTAGTAACTGCAATAGCCGTAAGTTTATCAGGTAAGTTTCATATATTGCCGGCTTAACTTTATTTTAGCTTAAAGCACCCAAGAAACGATCTAATTTAAATAAAATCGATTCAATTTAAAACAGTAAGATTTCAAGAAAATCAAAAAATATCAAAGCTAGAAGGACGCTTTTGGTAAGCCTTAACATTTAGAGATGCGCTTTTTGGTAATTTTGTTTAAATTCTTTTTAACTCCCTATAATTAGCATGCCGAAAAAATATTACCCCATAGACCGAATAAAAAAACCATTTGTTAGATTAATGAAAGAGGAGAAGTCTGCATCTCTTGTTTTAGGAATCAGTATTCTTGTGGCATTTGTTTTAGCCAATTCGCCTTGGCATGAACAATATCATCATTTCTTTGAGCATGAATTCGGGTTTCAGTTTGACGGAAAACCATATTTAGAATACAGTATTTCTGAATGGATTAATGATGGGTTAATGGCTATGTTCTTTTTTGTAGTTGGCCTTGAGCTTAAAAGAGAAATTGTGGCGGGAGAACTCTCAGATATCCGGAAAGCCATGCTGCCCATTGCCGCAGCCATAGGCGGAATGATTGTTCCTGCTTTAATTTATTTTGCTTTAAACCCAGTTGGAGCTGTAAATACCGGTTGGGGAATCCCGATGGCTACAGATATTGCTTTGGCGCTCGGAGTAATTTACCTTTTAGGAAATAGAGTTCCCATAGCGCTAAAAGTGTTTTTAACAGCCTTGGCTATTGTGGATGATATTGGTGCAGTTTTGGTAATTGCATTCTTTTATACCTCGAGTATTTCATTTTTAAACCTGGCGGTAGGCTTTGGATTTTTGCTGTTGATGTTTATCGGTAATAGAATGGGGGTAAGAAGTATAATCTACTATGCTATCATTGGCATTGTAGGGGTGTGGACAGCATTCTTATTGTCGGGGATACACGCCACCATCGCTGCGGTACTGGCCGCTTTTATGATTCCTGCCGAAGTGCGGATTAAGGAAACCATTTACATTTCGAGAATTAAAAAACACTTGCTTCAGTTTACCCGTTCAGATCCTAATGATCAAGTTCCGACGGTAACGTCAGAACAATTGGAGATTTTAGGGCGTGTAAATGCCGATACAAAAAGGGCTATGCCGCCGTTACAAAGATTGGAGCATGCAATGGTTCCTTTTGTGAATTTTATAGTGCTTCCTATTTTTGCTTTAGCAAATGCTGGGGTTACGGTTTTTAATATTGAAGTAGAAAAATTGTTTAACACAAATGTAGCGCTTGGGGTTGTTTTAGGATTGTTACTAGGGAAATTAATAGGTATAGTTGGGTTTTCTTGGCTTGCGGTAAAATTGAAAATCTCATCTTTTCCGAAAGGCATGAACTTAAAATCTCTTGCTGGTTTAGCGCTCTTGGCGTCAATTGGGTTTACTATGTCCCTTTTTATAACACAATTGGCATTTACCCATGAAGAATTTAAAACCCAAGCAAAAATTGGAATCTTCGTAGCTTCTATATTTGGTGGTGTAGTAGGGTATCTAATTTTGAAAAGAGAGTTTAATAAATAAAATTGTAATGGAAAAACTAAAGTTTAAATCCTAGTAATTTGTAAATTCACAGGATAAAAATTCGAGATGTAATTTTTTTATTAACCAATATTTACGCTATTAAACTTAAATTATGAAATGGAAAGGTAGGAGAAAAAGCGGAAACCTTGACGACCGTCGGGGAATGAGCAATAAAGGTAAACTTGCGGCAGGAGGCGGTGTTGTTGCTTTAATTGTAATCGCACTTCAGTTTTTTGGAGGTGAAACAGGGCAGCAGTTGGCTCCAATTGTTGAGCAAATTGGGAATAGTCGTACTGTTCAACAAACCGAACAACGCGAACTTACAGCCCAAGAAAAGGAAATGGGGAACTTTATGGCTACAGTTTTAGCAGATACAGAAGATGTTTGGGGTCAAATTTTTAATGAAAACAGTATAGGTCGGTATGAAGAGCCTACAATGGTTCTGTTTACAGATGCGGTAAGTACCGGTTGTGGAAATGCTACATCGGCTTCTGGACCGTTTTATTGCCCGGCAGACCATAAACTGTATATGGATTTGGCGTTTTTTGAGGAGTTAAAAACCCGCTTTGGGGCAAAGGGAGGCGATTTTGCCATTGCTTATGTTACGGCGCACGAAATAGGCCATCATGTGCAAACCCTACTTGGAACCTCACAAAAAGTAACTAAACTACAACGCCAAAATAGAAGTCAGGCAAACAGATTGTCAGTTGCACTTGAGCTTCAGGCAGATTTTTATGCGGGCGTTTGGGCACATTATAACCGAGAGTATTTGGAAGAAGGCGATATTGAAGAAGCTCTTAGCGCTGCTAACGCCGTGGGCGATGATGCCATCCAAAAAAGATCTCGTGGAGATGTTCAGCCAGATAGTTTTACGCACGGAACTTCTGAACAACGAATGAGATGGTTTATGAAAGGCTATAGATCTGGAGACATAAGGCAAGGTGATACCTTTGCGGAAATATTAAATTAATCTGCAAAGTGTTTCCGCCGTGGCGAACTCCAAGAAAATTTTAAATCAATAGATAACTTAGATTATTAATTAATAACTGAACTTCACTTTTCGACTTTGCCATAGGCATTCCTTCGGAGCGATTTCAGTTTCAACTTTAATTTCATTTTATGGAAGCATATATAATTGACGGCATACGAACTCCAATAGGAAACTACAGAGGTGCATTGAGCACGATACGAACTGATGATCTGGCTGCTTTGGTGATTGCCGAAATTGTAAAACGAAACCCAGATATTCCGAAACAAGCTTATGACGATGTAATTCTTGGTTGTGCCAATCAAGCAGGAGAAGACAATAGAAACGTTGCACGAATGGCCTCACTTTTAGCTGGCTTGCCTGTTACAGTTCCGGGCGAAACGGTAAATAGGCTTTGTAGCAGCGGTCTTTCGGCAATTATCCACGCCAATAGAGCGATAAAAGCTGGCGATGGCGACCTATTTATTTCCGGCGGTGTTGAAAACATGACGCGTGGGCCCTACGTGGTGGCTAAACCATCAAAAGCTTTTGGGTCTGACGCTAAAATGTACGATTCCAGTTTTGGGTGGCGATTTGTAAACCCGAAAATGGATAAAATGTACGGTACTGACGGGATGGGAAATACAGCTGAAAATTTAGTTGAAAAGTATAGTATTTCAAGAGAAGACCAAGATAAGTTTGCGTATTGGAGTCAGATGAAAGCATCCAAAGCTCAAGAAAATGGCAGATTGGCAAAAGAAATTGTTACGGTTGAAATTCCACAGCGCAAAAAAGATCCTATAAAGTTTTCAAAAGATGAATTTGTGAAACCAGCTACTTCATTAGAGGTGTTAGGGAAATTGCGCCCAGCCTTTAAAAGAGAAGGTGGAAGTGTTACGGCAGGGAACTCCTCAGGATTAAATGATGGAGCGGCTGCAACGATTATTGCTTCGGAAGATGCTGTAAAAAAATATAACCTAAAACCATTGGCGAGAATTGTGAGTTCTGCTGTGGTTGGAGTAGAGCCAAGAATTATGGGTATTGGCCCTGTAGAAGCTTCCAACAAAGCACTTGAGAAAGCAGGTTTAACCATGGATGATATGGATGTTATTGAGCTCAATGAAGCATTTGCAGCACAATCTTTGGCTTGTACCCGAGCGTGGGGGTTAAAAGATGATGACCCAAGATTAAACCCCAACGGTGGCGCCATCGCTATTGGGCATCCGCTTGGCGTAACAGGTGCTCGTGTTGCCTATTCCGCAGCGTTGGAATTAAAAGAACAAAATAAAAAATACGCCTTGGTTACAATGTGTATTGGCGTGGGGCAGGGATATGCAGCAATTATTGAGCGAATTCCTGCGTAGGCAGGAATCTCTGAGCGTTATTCGAAGATTGGTTTGTAGCTTTGGAAGATAGAGAGAGCGGATAAAATTAAGGTGAAATTTGGAATGTGTTTTTTTTGTTTCTAAGAAGTGAAGAGTCAACTAATTTATTTTAAACAGATAGTTGGATTAACAAAAATGTTTTAGGTTTTTATTCCAATATTATTTATATTTACGTAAAATAAATATAAAATGACAACATTTACATCATCGCTACCAGATAATCTTCTCAAAGATCTTGCTAATGCGGCAAAGGAATTGAAAATGCCAAAAAACAAAATCTTGGAAAAAGCGCTTACAATCTACCTTGAACATCTGGACAAGGCGGCATATTTAAAAAGCTACAAGAGAATGGCTGGCGATCCTGACATGCTTTTAATGGCCGAAGAGGGAATGGCAGATTATTACAAACAGCTAGAAGATATGGACTCCCAATGAAACAAAGAGAGATTTGGGAAGTGTATTTTGATCCTGTTTTGGGAAGTGAACAAGCCGGCCGTCGTCCGGCTTTAATAGTTTCAGGTAATTTGGCAAACAATAACCTGAATACTGTTATTGCTTGCCCTTTAACTTCCAACCTTAAGAACTATCAAGGCAACTTAATTTTGGAGCCTACGGAGAGTAACGGCTTATCAAAAATATCCGAAGTCATGACAATTCATATTCGTTCATTATCGAAAGAACGATTTCTGAAAAAAATAGGCTTCATTTCTAAGTCTGATTTTCAAACTGTGAAGGTTGGACTTGAAAAAATTATTAAATATTAATTCAATGAAAAAACTACACAACTACATTACAGGACAATGGATAACCGGAAGTGGCGAAGGAGTGCCTATGCACGATGCCATAACGGGAGAAGTCATTGCTCTTTCAGATACAAAAGGATTGGATTTTGCCGAAATACTTCAGTATGGAAGGTCTAAAGGCGAAACACTTCGGAAAATGACATTCCAAGAACGTGGAAATATGCTGAAAAAACTCGCTTTCCACTTGTTGAAAAAGAAAGCCGATTTTTACGAAGTCAGCTACAGAACTGGGGCAACCAAAGTAGATAGCTGGATCGATATTGAAGGAGGTATCGGGAATTTATTTGCCAATGCTTCCCTTCGAAAATTATTTCCGAACCAATCCTATCACGTAGAGGGCGATCCAATTGATTTGTCTCGTGGCGGTCGTTTTATGGCGCATCATATTATGGTGCCAAAGCGGGGGGTTGCAGTTCATATCAATGCCTTCAATTTCCCTGTTTGGGGAATGCTGGAAAAGTGTGCGGTAAATTGGATGGCTGGAGTGCCGGCTGTTGTAAAACCTGCAACAAATACTTCGTTTTTGACCGAAGCCGTGGTTCGTGAAATAATCGCTTCTGGGATTTTGCCCGAAGGCGCACTTCAACTTATTTCAGGCTCTGCCAGAACCATCCTGGACAGTGTAGAATCGCAAGACGTGGTTACGTTCACCGGTTCGGCAACAACTGGTAGAATGCTTAAAGCCCACAACAGAATTATAGAGGAAGCCGTGCCATTTACCATGGAGGCAGATTCTTTGAACGCTTCCGTTTTAGGGGAAGATGCTGTCCCCGGAACACCCGAATTCGACCTTTTTATTAAGGAAGTAAGAAATGAAATGACCGTAAAATGCGGACAGAAATGTACTGCCATTCGCCGTGTAATAGTGCCAGAAAATCTAGTTGAAGACGTTCAGATAGCCCTCGGAAAAGCACTTTCAAAAGTAACCATCGGCGATCCGCGCTTAAAGGAAGTGCGCATGGGCTCGCTGGTGAGTAGAGATCAGGTTCAGGAAGTTAGGGAACGCGTTCAAGAGCTGTCTAAAACTGCAAGTATTGTTTACGGAGATTTAGATAAAATTGATGTAATAGGTGCCGATGCTAAAAAAGGTGCTTTCTTGGCCCCGATTTTACTTCGCGAGGACAATCCGTTTAAAAACCTAGCCGTTCACGAAACCGAAGCTTTTGGTCCCGTGAGCACGATTATGCCGTATAAGAATTTAGACGAAGCCATTACTTTAGCGCAAATGGGGAAAGGCTCCTTGGTTTCTTCCATTGCTACAAATGACGATAAAATTGCGAAAGAATACGTTGTTAATGCAGCTTCTCATCACGGACGAATCTTAGTGCTAAACCGCGAAAGTGCAAAAGAAAGTACCGGTCATGGCTCTCCGCTTCCAAGCTTGGTGCACGGTGGTCCTGGACGTGCCGGTGGAGGTGAAGAAATGGGCGGAATGCGTGGTATAAAACATTATTTGCAGCGTACCGCAATTCAAGGTTCGCCAACAACTTTAACCGAAATTACTGGCATTTATCAAGCCAATTCAAAATATAAGGAAGCCGATAAGCACCCATTTGCCTATCATTGGGAGGATATTGAACCGGGAATGTCGCTAAAAACCCACAAACGAACACTTACAGATTCAGATATTATCAGTTTTGCAAATCTAACTTGGGATCATTTTTACGCACATACCGATATTACTTCTCTTGACGGAAGTATTTTTGAAAAACGAACCGCCCACGGCTACTTTATTATTGCAGCAGCAGCAGGATTGTTCGTTTATCCTAATAAGGGTCCGGTAGCAGCAAATTACGGTTTGGAGGAATGTCGTTTTTTGCGTCCACTTTATCATAACGATACCGTTTATGTACGATTGACATGTAAGCAAAAAGTAGATCGCGATGTGGCTTCGGCAGAGCATCCCAGCGGAATCGTAAAATGGTTTGTAGAAGTGTTTGACCAAGAGGATGAGTTGGTTGCCATCGCCACAATCCTTACAATGGTTCAAAAAAAGCAAGCGGTTTTTGTTGAAATGACCGACGAAAGTATTCAGGAGGCTTTAAATAAGTTAACTGAAAATACTTCGCCAAAATGGGGCATTATGACGCCACAGCACATGTTGGAACATTTGGAATACACCTATAAAATTGCTTCAGGAGAAATTCAGGATTTTGATATTGCCACTCCAGAAAAGATTTTAGAAAAGGTTCATGCTAGTTTATACAATTATGAGAAGTTTCCGCACAATTCTCAGTTTCCAGAACTCGAAAAAGGGAAGTTGGATACTTTAAAACATCCAGATTTGGATACGGCTAAAGAAAAGTTTTTGAAGGCGCGTGAAGCTTATTTGAATTACTTCAAAGAGAGCCCAGAAGCTAAATTACAAAATATGGTTTTTGGTGAATTGAATAAATATGAGTGGTATTTAATGGAGCGAAAACATCTGAATCATCATTTTGAGCAGTTTGGATTAATTTAATTTATACGTAACGAAAGTTATAGGGATAATGTGGCTAAAGCCACGTTCTTGCGCAGGTTTGTTGACCGTCAGCTAAAGCAGACGGTAATATTGTAGCCTTGACGTTGTTTACTTGAACTTGCCTCGAGTATTCAGACTAGAATTGCCGTTGGCTTCAGCCAACGGTAAATGATTGTGCACATAAGGCTTTAGCCACATACAGTTAATCTTTGTGTATGAAGTTTAAAAATTCGATTTTTCCTGTTGGGTTTCTTTTAGTTTGGGTTGCATGCTGCTAAGGCCACGCTCTCGCGCAAACTTGATTACCGTCAGCTAAAGCAGACGGTAATACTATTAATTTGTTGTTAGGACGTTTTGATTAGAATATTGCTTTAGGAGGGCTAGAATTGCCGTTGGCTTCAGCCAACGGAAAAAGAGATCAGTTAAGCCCTGAGCTTTAGCCCCATTTTCTTGTTTACATAAATGCTTAAACTATCCTTTTATCACTGTCCAATTATATTTTTTCATAAAAAGATCAATTTCCTCAGAGAAAGTCTTTTTTTTATGATGCATTTCTTGGCTTGAAATATATTTCCTGAGTGCGTCAAGGTGACTTTCGCTTACACTAACAGCCCAATAATCATCTTGCCATTGAAAATGCGACTTTATTAGATTTTGCTTATTGAGCCAGTTTGAACTTTCACCTTTAATGAGTTGTCCAACCTGGCTAATGCATTGATTTTTTCCTAAGGAAATCAGGCAATGCACGTGATTGCTATAGCCGCCCACGCAATCCATCCAGATGTCTTTTTTCTTGGCGTTTTCAGCTATATGAAGAAACATTTGCTCTCGAATATCCAAAGTTGCGAGAAATGCCTTTCTGTTTTTAGTCGAAAAGACCAAATGTACCCAAATCCTTACCCAGCTCATATTAGGTTTTTAAGGTTATAGGGTTGAAGATAAGGGAATTAAAATTAATTGATGTGTTTTTATTTTAATAACAGTGTCTAATTTGTTTCGTTTTGTTGAATTTCCTTCTAATCAAAGTTTAAATGTGGCTAAAACCAGGTTCTCGCGCAAGTTTGTTGACCGTCAGCTAAAGCAGACGGTAATACTATTAATTTGTTGTTAGGACGTTTTGATTAGGATATTGCTATGGGAGGGCTGGAATTGCCGTTGGCTTCTGCCAACGGAGCGAGAACATTTGAGCCATCATTTTGAGCAGTTTGGGTTAATTTGATTTATCCGTAACGAAATTGACAGGGGTAATGTGGCTAAAGCCACGCTCTTGCGCAAGTTTGTTGACCGTCAGCTAAAGCAGACGGTAATATTGTAGCCTTGACGTTGTTTACTTGAACTTGCCTCGAGTATTCAGACTAGAATTGCCGTTGGCTTCAGCCAACGGTAAATGATTGTGCACTTGAGGCTTTAGCCACATAACGCACCTAGATAGATATAGATTTTATTGTAATCATGTTGTTTTATTCCCTTCAACGGATTGCTTGCCTTTCTTTGTAGCGATTACACTAATTATCAATATCTGGAAAGCGTGATAAAGCATAAGTGGAAGAAGAATAATTCCAATAATATTAGTTTGCCCGAAGAGTGCTTCTGAAAAAACGGTACCATGAACCAAAGACTTTTTGGTGCCGCAGAATTGATTTGTAATCCTATCGGCGTGATTAAAGTTTAACAATTTGCCAAACCATCCCGTAAGGGAATAAACAATAAAGAATAAAACTAAAACTACGGCTACAATTGCAAGCATTTCAAGTATGGTGATACTGCTAAAAATATTATCTTCAAAAGACTGGACAAAGCTTTTATAAATTATCAAAAGAATGATAAACTTATCAAAAAGGCTCAATTCTCTTTTATGCTTTTGTGCCCAACTACTTAGATATTTCCGAAGTAAAAGTCCGAGGATTAACGGAATTACAATTTCGGTTGCCAATTGTCCGTAGATTGCTGAAAAATCAAAAGCCACTGTGGTTTGTTTTATAAATGGCATCATCCACAATGGCGTTAAAATAATGCCTATAATTCCAGAAATACTAGCGTTAAAGATAGCTGCTGGTAAATTTCCTTTAGCCATTGAAACCATAACGACAGAGGAAGATACCGTAGATGGTAATGCTGCCATAAATAGAAATGCCAACCAAAGAAGCTCGTATGAGGTGTCTTTAAACACTGGGAAAAAAGGCAGAATTAAGAGTGGAAACAATATAAAGGTTGAACTCTGTACGGTAAGATGGAGCCGCCAATTTTTAAGTCCGTTTTTTATCGCTTCAGAATTAAGGTTCAGGCCATAGAAAAAGAAAATAAGTGAAATTCCTAGACTGGTAATTAAACGCATTGGCACGGGGCTATCTGAAGCTCCCAGTTGAGGTAAAAAGTAAGCCAGTGTGATACTTATTACAATAGCAAGCACAAACGAATCAATCTTAATTTTATTTAGCATGTGGCTCTTTTGCGGCAAAGATAGAAGCGTTTTGGCATTTTAGAAAGATAGAATGGGTTGAAAATAAATTTTTAGCGATAATAGGTCAATTTATAAGTTTGGAATCTAGCCATAAATACAATATTTTGGTAAACTGCGTGGTTAAAGTGTTTAAATCAACGGGAAAAGTCTATTAAAATGAATAAATTGTCGCCAAAATAAAAACCTTAGAATTAGTATTGAATATGAACGAAGCATACGTAAAACAAAGCACAGAAAACGGAATCGCGACCATTGAATTTTTTCACCCGGCACATAATAGTTTGCCAGGAGCGGTATTGGCAGATCTTGCCAGTACAATTACAAAAACTGGTAACGATAAAAATGTAAAAGTTATAGTTCTAAAAAGTGGTGGAGACAGAACTTTTTGCGCCGGCGCTAGTTTTAATGAGCTTATAAGTATTAATGACGCCGAAACGGGAAAAGTCTTTTTTAGCGGCTTTGCGAATGTGATAAATGCAATGCGTAAGTGCCCCAAGTTTATTATAGGAAGAATTCAAGGGAAGACCGTTGGCGGCGGAGTAGGAGTGGCTTCGGCAACAGATTACTGTATGGCCACTAAATTTGCGGCAATCAAATTGAGCGAACTGAACATTGGTATCGGTCCTTTTGTTGTGGGCCCAGCAGTAGAAAGAAAACTAGGCACTAGTGGTTTTAGCCAAATAGCAATTGATGCTAACAGTTTTTATGATGCCGAATGGGCAAAGCAGAAAGGCTTGTACAATCAGGTGTACGAATCAACTGAGGAGTTGGATGAAGCCGTTCAGAAATTTGCTGAAAATTTATGCAATTACAATCCCGAAGCTATGAAAGAGATGAAAAAAGTCTTTTGGAACGGTACGGAAGATTGGGATGAGCTGTTGGCAGAAAGAGCCGTAATTTCAGGAAGATTGGTGCTTTCAGAATTTACAAAGGAGACCTTGAAGCGATTTAAAAAGTAGTGGGTAGTGGGTAGTGAGTGAGTGGTGAGTGGTGAGTGGTGAGTCGAAAAGCTGGCTTTTCTTTGAGTAAGGATTGATGAAATTATTATTTTTATAAATATGAAAAGTAACTATTATTTTAAATTTGAAGATTTACAAGTTTATCAAAAGGCAATTGATTTTGGAGAGTTTGTGAATGAGCAAGTAGAGGGTTTTCCTAATCACGAAATTTATAAATTATCATCACAGTTTATTCGAGCAGCAGATTCAATAGCTTTTAATATCGCAGAAGGTTCTGGAAGTAGTGATATAAATTTTAATCGTTATTTAAAAATGGCATGGGACAGTTCACACGAATGCGTAGCCGCTTCTACAAAAGCTAGATTAAGAAATTATATAACTTTCGAAACAGATGAAGAAAACAGAAAACGATTAACTGAGCTTGGTAAAATGATTTCATCCTTACGAAGGCACTTAAAAAACAAATAGACAAGTTCACCTCTCAAAGCAAAGCGGTCTCACCACTCATCACTAAAAATTGTGATTTACAGTTTCAAAAACCATATTCCAGTAATCCATGAATCTAGCTTCGTTCATCCCTTGGCGGCGGTTACTGGTAATGTCATTATTGGCAAAAACTGCTACATTGGGCCAGGCGCTGCTATTCGTGGCGATTGGGGCGAGATTATTCTCGAAGATGGAGTAAATGTTCAGGAAAATTGTACCATCCATATGTTTCCGGGGAAAAGCATTGTGCTAAAGGAAAGTGCGCACGTGGGGCATGGTGCCATAATTCACGGCGCAAATTTGGGTAAAAACTGTTTGATTGGTATGAACAGCGTGATAATGGACGATGCCGAAATTGGCGATGAATGTATCGTAGGTGCAATGAGTTTCGTTAAGGCTGAAACAAAGTTTCCAAGAAGGAAGCTGATTGTTGGTAATCCGGCGAAGGCCATCAAGGATATTTCTGATAAGATGATTGCCTGGAAAACGGCCGGTACGCGACTATATCAGCAATTGCCCGGCGACTGCCATGAAAGTCTACGGGAAGTGGAGCCTTTGCGTGAAATACCGAAAAACCGACCAAAACAGGAAGATTTTTATAAAACTCTTAATGATTTCCGTTCGGAAGGAAAGGAATAAATCATTAGTACAAAAACCCGAATAGCCATAACGGAATTGTCGTTGCTGTACCAAACTCAATCTGGTCGCGGACGATAAAGACATTTTGACTGTCTGAAAGCTGCTTTCCAGACTTCGATTTCCCGCTGATTTCGAAAAGAATTTTTCCATTCACTAAAAAACCACCTTTTTCAGCTAAATGTACGGTTTCGTCTTTTGATACTTGATTCGCAAAAAATGTTTCTCGTATTGCCCCGATGTTAAAATTCTTGCCGTTCGTTTCATATATAACCGATCTAAATTACCGAATGCAACTATTTTGTTCTTTTTATGAACAAAAAAATATAAATAATGTTCTTTTTAAGAACAAAATCATTGAGCTTGAATTAACTTAACCTCCTTCCTTAGCACAAAATAATTGCGTATTTTCGCTAAGACGAGTTATTCCACTAAAATAGGCATTAATAGATATAATATTTTATGAACGAAACCGAGTTTAAGTTACCCAAAATGGGTGAGAGTATAACAGAAGGAACAATCATTGAATGGCATGTGAAGGAGGGTGATTCCTTTGAAAAAGGCGACGTTCTTGTGGAGGTTGCAACAGACAAGGTTGATAATGAAGTGCCAGCACCCGCTTCAGGAAAGATGGTAGCGCATAAGTTTAGCAATGGTGATGTGGTACCGATAGGAGAAGTAGTTGCAATCTTAGAAGTTTCAGAAAAAGAGGGTTCAAAAAAACCAGATTCAAAACCGTCTAAAACAGCGAAGAGTTCAAAATCCAATCTTGCCAAGCGCAGTTCAAGTGCATCAATCAAATCAGTTTCCCCCTCAGGTGCAAAGGGGACATCCTCAAAAGCATTTAAGGTAAATGAAAATATATTTATTTCGCCATTAGTAGATGCCATGGCGCAAAAAAACCACATTAGCTATGAGGAACTTGCGCGAATTCCTGGAACCGGAAAAGACGGCCGTTTACGGAAAAGCGATGTTTCAGAATACATAGAAAACGGGAGGCCATTCAAATTTGCGCAGCCTGTTGCAGAAGCATCAGGGTTTCAAGTTCCCGATTTAAAATTTGACAAAGGAAAAGGCAAAATCGTGGAAATGGATCGGATGCGTCAAATGATTTCTGACCACATGGTTTTCTCTAAACACACTTCGCCTCATGTAACTGCTTACGTGGAAGCAGATTTGACCGATATGGTAAACTGGCGCAATAGCAATAAAGTGGCTTTTCAGAAAAAATACAATCAAAAACTCACCTTTACTCCGCTGTTTGTTGAATGTGTTGCCAGGGCAATTGCCGACTTTCCTATGATAAACTCTTCGTTGGATGGGAAAAATATAATCGTAAAAGAAGAAATAAATATTGGGATGGCAACGGCACTTCCTTCGGGGAACTTAATTGTTCCAGTTGTAAAAAATGCAGATAAAAAGAACTTAAAAGAGCTGGCGGAGACCACAAACAATTTGGTGGCAAAAGCTCGTGACAATAAACTAAAAGGCGACGACACCAGTGGAAGCACGTTTACCATAAGTAATGTTGGAACCTTTGGAAGTTTGATGGGAACTCCAATTATCAACCAACCCGAAGCTGCAATTCTGGCAACGGGGATTATTAAAAAACGAGCTGAAGTAATGGAGCGTGAAGATGGTGATACAATTGAAATTAGACATATGATGTATCTCTCGCTTTCTTTTGACCATAGAATAGTAGATGGTTATTTGGCAGGTTCATTTTTAAGGAGAATTGGGGATTATATGGAGCAGTTTGATTCTGGTAGAAAAATTTGAGATTGTTCTCCTGCAAGGTGTTGATCGGGTTGTGGCAGCAAATTAAAACCTCCTTGTAGGTTTTAATTACAGGATAAGTTCATAATACCTACAAGGTTTTTGAAACCTTGCAGGATCGTAAATGGATTAAGGATATCGAGCGCAGAATTGTAAAATATCAAATTATGAAGTACTAATAACTTTTGATTACTCCGACATTCAATATTGATAAACAGTGATATGAAAATTAAAAAAGATATATTAAAAAAAGCTTTTAAAACCCTCGTAACTGCGAAGGCAATGACCGAGATTTATGAAGCCAATTTTAAAACCGTTTCAAAATACGTACACGCAACTTCGCGTGGGCATGAAGTAATACAAATTGCTGCTGGAATGCAGCTTCTGCCGCAAGATTATGTGTTTCCGTATTATCGGGATGATTCAATTTTGTTGTCCATTGGGATGACCCCATATGAATTGATGTTACAAGTTCTTGCCAAAAAAGATGACCCATTTTCAGGTGGGCGAACGTATTATTCGCATCCGAGTTTAAATGATGTGGACAAACCAAAAATACCACACCAAAGCTCTGCTACGGGTATGCAAGCCATTCCTGCAACGGGAGTTGCAATGGGGTTTCATTACCGCGAAGGTGATAATCTCTTTAACGAAGGTCAGCCTTCGAGAGATTCAGAAGCTAAGAACGTAAAGAACCCGAGTTATTATTATGATTCATCGGTTCATTCTAAAGATTCTCGCCTCAGTGGGAATGCTCCGATTGTGGTCTGCAGTCTGGGCGATGCCTCCGTTACCGAGGGTGAAGTAGCCGAAGCCTTTCAAATGGCGGTATTAAAAAAGCTGCCTATTCTTTATTTAGTTCAGGATAACGGTTGGGATATTTCGGCCAATGCGGAAGAAACCAGAGCTCAGGATGCCTATGAGTATGCCAGAGGCTTTAACGGTCTGGAAGCAGTAACTATTGACGGAACTGATTTTGAAGAGAGTTACAATACGCTAAAGGATGTAATTTCTAAAATTCGAACTGAAAGAAGGCCGTTTTTAGTACATGCAAAAGTTCCTTTATTGAATCACCACACTTCTGGCGTTCGTATGGAGTTTTATCGCGATGATCTGGATGAGGCTAAAAGGCGGGATCCATATCCAAAGCTTAGAAAACTATTGCTTGGTAATGGTTTCGAGGAAAAAGAGCTAGATGAAATCGAAACTGAAATTGAAACCGAAATTCAAAAGGCGCTCAACAAGGCGATGAATGCTGAAGATCCGAAACCTGAGGATTTATTTACGCATGATTTTGCACCTACTGAAATTACCGAGGAAGTTGGCGAAAGGAGTCCAAAAGGAGCCGAGAAAGTGGTAATGGTAGATTGCGCGCTTTCGGCAGTTGAAGAAATTATGCGCAAACACCCTGAATCGTTGTTGTATGGACAGGATGTGGGTGGAAGACTTGGTGGTGTTTTTCGTGAAGCAGCAACCTTGGCCCAAAAATTTGGCGACAATCGCGTGTTTAATACACCTATTCAAGAAGCATTTATCGTTGGAAGCACGGTTGGAATGAGCGCCGTAGGTTTAAAACCTTTTGTTGAGGTACAATTTGCCGATTATATCTGGCCTGGTCTTAACCAGCTTTTTACCGAAGTTTCACGAAGTTGTTATCTTTCTGAAGGAAAATGGCCGGTGTCAATGGTACTGCGGGTTCCTATAGGTGCTTATGGCAGCGGTGGCCCTTATCATTCTTCTTCAGTGGAAAGTGTGGTAACGAATATCCGCGGACTAAAAATCGCCTACCCCAGTAACGGAGCCGACTTAAAAGGGCTGATAAAAGCGGCCTATTACGATCCAAATCCCGTTGTTATATTTGAGCATAAAGGTCTTTATTGGAGTAAAGTAAAGGGCACAAAAGGCGCAACTTCCGTTCTGCCAGCAGAAGATTATATTTTACCCTTTGGAAAAGCTTGGGTGCTTCAGGAAGTCTGGAAACAAGATGATACCGAAACACTTTCAATAATTACCTATGGAATGGGCGTACATTGGGCTATGAATGCTTCCGAGGAACTTGGAATGCAGGACAAGATTGAAGTTGTAGATTTAAGAACCTTGCATCCGTTAGATTATGAAACGGTTTTTAAATCGGTTAAAAAATGTGGAAAATGCCTAGTTGTAACCGAAGAACCTTCCGAAAACGGATTTAGTAGAGGGCTTCAGGGACGAATTCAAGAGGAGTGTTTCCAACAACTGGATGCTCCGGTTATGTTAATTGGATCAGAAAACATGCCTGCCATTCCACTTAATTCCACTTTGGAAGAAGCCATGATTCCTTCTACGGAAAAGGTGAAAAATAAGATTTTGGAGGTTTTAGGGTATTAAGTAAAACTTTGGGATGTTCATTTTTCACCCCTTAAGTTCAACTAGTAAAATACAACTTTTGGCGAAGTGATAATTTTTTCGAAAAACTTCGATTATACATAGGGAATTATTTACCCTCTGCTACCTAGAATTTGTGTTTTTTTCTTGTAAGAGCCTAAACGTAAGTGGTAGATTCCATTAACAAATTATAAAATTAATATGCTGCATGAGTTTGGAAAAACTTACGACTGCAGTTGGCGTCAAAGTTATTTGGAAAATAGATGTTATAGATTGGTATACTAAGTTTCAAAAACTGTCTGGATTTAAATAAATTTACAACCAGTTGTAATATAAGGCCTATATATGTTTTTACGTATCATATTTATTTTGCTTTTTTTGCAGATGGCGAGTGCTCAAGAACAACTTCCCGCATTGCTGGATAGTTTGGCGCAAACAAACTCCAATATAGAAAAGTCCAGGTTGAGCCTTAAAATAGCTTCACAATTGGCCAGTACAGACTGGGAGAGATCGCTTGGGTATATGGATGTTGCAAAAACAAACGCTTTGAGGTCTGGCTCTGATAAAGTCATTGCCGATTATTATATAGGGCTTGCTGAAATCTATCAAGCTAAGGATGCGCTGGATATTTCGCTTGAGCATTACATAAAGGCCTATGGGTATTATGAATCACTTCCTGTTAGTAAAGCCCGGTATAAACTTGAGAATAGCTTGGCAATTGCCTATGCACGTACTGCAAATCAGGAAAATGCACTGCACTATTTTCAGAAAATCTACCGGTATGATGAAACTAAAAAAGATTCGACGACTCGCGCTACGCTTCTGAACAATATGGGGCGGGTGTGGATGGATAAAAACCTGGATTCGTCCTTGTATTACTTCAACCGGTCATTGGAACTGACCAATGGAAATGAAAGCCACAATTTAGGGGTTTTTCTCTATACTAACTTAGGAAGGTGCTATGTACAAAAGAATGACTTAACCTGCGCAAAAAAATATTTTAATCAAGCTCTAAACGAGATAGACACCACGGCTTACAATTCAAATGTGGCTTGGGTCTATAATGAACTTTCAGAATTCTATATAAAGGAAAATAAGATAGACTCATCATCTTTTTACGCGCGAAAGGCCGTAAAAATTCTAGATAGTATAGCTCCCTTTGGCTTTGAGCAATATAGAGCAGTTGGGCTCCTATATAAATCCTACCTCGATGAAGAAAATTTTGAGAGTGCCTCAAGTTATTTTGAGAAATACCTCGCCATATCCGATAGCCTTAATTTAGAAGACAAAAGAGTAAATGTAGAGCGCTTATTGATTGAGGAGGAGTACAAAAATAAAGAGAAAATACGGGAACTGGAAGATAGTAAACGACGGGCCAATAATTATATCCTTTTCTTAGCGCTTCTAGCGCTACTGCTATTTTTAGGAAGCCTTGTCTATCGGTATCACAATAAACTGAAACGTGCTAAGCTCGAAAAGCAATTGGTTACCGCGAAACAAAAGGAACTAAGTGCTAACCTGCAGCTAAAAAATAAAGAATTGGTAGGTAAGGCAATGATCGAAATGCATCGGACAGAAATTATTGAGGATATTTTGAAAGACCTAAAAGAGGTCAAACTTAAAGCGGCTAAAAAGGAAACACAAAAGGCCATTGATTATATTGCAAAGCGATTGAAACGAAATACCTCGAGTGATATTTGGGAGGAGTTTGAATTGCGTTTTGAGCAGGTTCATGAATCCTTTTATAAAAACCTGTTAACAAATCATCCAGGTCTTACACCACGAGAAAAACGTTTATGTGCTCTTTTGAAGTTAAACCTTACCTCCAAAGAGATTGCGCAAATTACGGGGCAAACTCCAAAATCTATTGAGAATGCACGAACAAGATTGCGTAAAAAACTAAATATCACTAATTCCCAAACTGATTTGTCTGCTTATCTTTCGAGTTTTGATTAAGTTTTTACTGCTTTTTCTATTGAAATAAATGGTTCACATACAGCGTGTTGTGGTTTGTTGAGTGGGTATGCTATGGTTAGCTTTTTGTTGTGAGTGTTTTTGATATGAACGAAAATTACGACTTTAAATATTAACGTTTTACTTTTGAAGTGTTTTCCACAATCAATGCTTTGCTATGAATAAAAAATCAATTTCAAAAGAAAAATCGCATTTGGATAAAATGTTGGATGATAACTCTGACAAGAAAAATGCTTTGAAAAAAATTATTCGGGAATTGGACAAAGAGGAGAACAAAAACAAAACACGAAACGAAACTAAAAACCCAAAATCATGAAAAAAATTAGTACAATTATCTGTTTTTTATTAATGTTCAGCGCCAGCGCTCAATGGACGAGTGATACTGCTGTAAATACCCTCGTTGCAGAGTCGGGAGAGCTTGATGTAATGGCACGAGGTACCACTGATGGACAAACCTATGTTGTATTTTGGAAAAACGTGGACGCTCCAACCAACATTGAATTACGCCTTCAGGTTGTGGACGCCGATGGAAACCAAACTTTGGGAGAAGATGGTATACTGGTAAGCGATCAATTGCCAATGAGTTCATTTACGGTACTCATGACCGCCACTGTAGATGCATCTGATAATCTTTATATTGGGACCACCGGAACAGGAGGTGGAGAACCTGCCTACGTGTTCAAAATGGATATCGACGGAAACCACCTCTGGGGTACCAGCGGAATTCAGGTTGGTAGTGGTAATGTGGTTACCGTTCTGCCTCTTTCTGATGGTAATGCGATAGTAGGATGGCTCGGATCGGCGGGCGGACTAATGCAGAAATTTGATGAAAACGGTGATGCTATTTGGGATGCCGACATGCCTATTGAACAGGGCGGGAGCGCAACAGTACCCGCAAATTTATTCGAGCTTTCTGATGGCGACTATATAGTTGTTTTCCACTCCTTGCTTTTTGGTATCAATTCTAATCTTTACGCGCAACGTTATGATATGGATGGTAATGCGGTTTGGGCAGACCCCGTTCAGTTGGCAGATCGAGCTACCGCTTTTAATCGATCTTACCCAGGAGTGCAGGATGGCGATGTAGTTTATATGGGGTATTTTGCTGCTGAAGGACTCCGTTTCGATTCGTTTTTACAGCGAATAGATCCTGATGGTAATTTACCTTGGGGCATAAATGGTTCCGATTTTGATGTAAACCAAACGAACTATGAAATGGAAACTGAAATCGCTTTTGAATCTGGGTCGCAGCATATCTGGGCCGTTTCTACCTATAGAAATGAAAACCAGAGTGAACGAGGTGAGTATGTCCAAAAATTTGACAAGGACTCTGGTGCGCGAGAATTATCCGAGAATGCGAAGGAGGTATTTTCCATTGGTTCTAATAAATCACATTCAGGAGCACTTCGTCTTAGAAATGGCACGCCACTTTTTGTTATGTTGGCAGGAGAAAATAACGGCGTAGCACCAGTAACTTTAAGTGTCGTAAATCTTGATCAGAACGGAGAGTTCGCTTGGGCAGAGGAAACCCGCCCCGTAGCCACTTATTCTGCTAGTAAGAACCGGATTAGCTTTACAAAAGAAGGGAATATGCAAAATGTTGCTGTTTTTTCCGAAGATAAAGGTGATGGAATGAAGATTTATGCCCAAAATGTAATGGATGATACCGCTGGAATCGATTATTTTTCTGATAGCAACGTGTCGTTTGTAAACCCGATAAAAAATGAAATGCTTATAAAAAGTAATTCATCTATGGAAGCAATTTCAATATACAATGTGTTGGGACAGCAGATAATTAACGCCAAGTTCAACCGAGAAAACCAAATTGAAATTAACACAGAAAACTGGACTTCAGGAATTTATTTTATGAATATTTCTACAAACGAAGGAGTAAAGAAGGGAATAAAATTGATAAAGCAGTAATTACCTCTAATTCTTTAAAAAAGCCTTCCTTTTAAAAGGAAGGCTTTTTTTACGACTAAATAAATAGCATAGAAATTATCTAAAAATACAAGTATAAACCTATATTGAGATACTGGTTTTTAATAATAAAAGGAATCTCTTCCTCACCACTTACAAATGAAAGGTCATTTTCATATTCGGGAATATAGCTTACAAGTAAACCAAGTGACTTTTTATCATCCAAGGAATAAAGAACACCTGCTTTAGGAACCCAGAAAGCACTGCCTTGGGTCTGTTTTATTTTGTAACCCTGATAAGCGCCATTGTAATGATCTTGAACAAGGCCTGCGCCAATGCCAATTAAGGGTTGGATGGCGCCTTTCTTGTTAAAATGGTATTCTGCACCCACAATACCGCGATAAGAATTCTGTTTAAAATTTGTTGTAAATGGAGAATTGTTAAAATCTTTATCCCCAGAAAACGCGACATTTGCTTCAATGGTAAGGTATAGATTACCCTGTAAACTCCCAATAAAACCTGGAGAGGCAGCCAAACCAAAACTCAATTGACCTTGGGTCAAGTTTTCATGCTTGTCAAGGTTAAAAAAACTAATTTGGTTTATAGACGCGCCTACACTCGCAAAAAGTTTATATTGGTCAGCTTGAAATTTGGCGGCTTGTTTAGCCTCCTTTTCCGTGGGTTCAAAAGCCGTGTAGTTGCAGTTGTTGTAGTCTTTTACAGTCTGTATTAAATTGGACTCTGTTATCTTCCGTAGATTAAAAACAGCTTGGCGTGTTTCTTCACACTCTTTAAACAACACTGCTAGTGTGCCTTGAATATGTGTTTCAACGTTGGGCCTAATGTCAATTTTTCTAGTTGTTCCATCTTCTTTTTTTATTTCGAAGACGCCATCTTTCAGTTTGGTTAAAGTAGCTTGACCCGTAACTAGTTCTTGGGCCTGCATTCCAAAACTGGCTAGTAAAACTAGTAGTATTACATTTAATTTTCTCATACCTTTTCTTTTTATGGTTAAATCGGTTGAGGTCGATTTTAGTGTAGATTAATTGTGAATCCAGCACGATTTTTCAGAAGAAGGTTTTGTTAGTTAAAAGTGTTTGGAAGTTACTTTTTCTTGCTTCCCGGCGGATATTCCGCTAAAATTTCCATTACAATTTCATTAATTCGTTCTTCTTTACGCTCCATATTACTGGTAACTAGATCTGCTTTGCCCATTCCTTGCCATACCAGATTGTTGGTTTTAGCGTCTATTAAATCTATAAAAAGAGTGCCTTCAGTAGATCGTGAAACGCTGTTACCACCATAATAACTGCCATAATACCAAGGACTCCAGCCCCAGCCCATTCCAAAGTTATTGTTGTAAACATCTACTCGTTCACGTTCTTTAGTAAAAATGCTAACTAAAAGCGAGGGTTTGTCAGATTTTGACATTCCTTTTTTTGTTAACTCATGGTCTATAGCGCGAAGAATACGTTTTTTGTCTAGGTCGTTTATTTGAGCTTTATCAATCCCTGGTCTAAAAAAGGCGAAGGAGTTATACTGGTTAAAATTTACTTCCTTATCGTAATCGGTTGCCACACGAACCGTGGAGCAAGATGCGAATACAAAAACCAGCAATAGCGGTAAAAATTTTAGTGCTTTCATAGTTCTGTTTTTTTGCCACGAATGCACGAATACTTTTAAATCTTGTGTATTTGTGGTGAGTTTAAAAAATTTGTTATTTAAATAAATTATCGTCAACGGAATTAGGAAGCGTAACCTTTAACTGCGGATTGTTTTGCATTGCGCGTTTTATTGCGAAAACAGCCTCGTCGTTCCGTGCCCAGCTTCGTCTAGCAATTCCATTATTTACATCCCAGAACAGCATATTTTCAAGACGTCGTTGTGCATCTGTAGTACCATCAAGAACCATTCCGAAACCGCCATTTATCACTTCGCCCCAGCCAACGCCGCCGCCGTTATGGATACTTACCCAAGTTGCACCGCGGAAGCTATCGCCAATTACATTTTGAATGGCCATATCTGCTGTAAACCTGCTGCCGTCGTATATATTTGAGGTTTCACGATAAGGCGAATCCGTACCTGAAACATCGTGGTGGTCGCGTCCTAAAATCACTGGGCCAATTTTTCCTGCAGCAATAGCTTTGTTAAAGGCCGAAGCAATCTGAACCCGTCCGTCAGAGTCTGCATAAAGAATACGCGCTTGCGAGCCAACAACCAGTTTATTTTCTTGGGCACCTTTTATCCACGTAATATTATCTTGCATTTGTTGCTGGATTTCTTGCGGCGAATTTTTCATCAATTCCTCTAAGACTTCACATGCAATTTCATCGGTTTTTTGAAGATCTTCCGGTGCTCCAGAAGCACAAACCCAGCGAAAAGGTCCAAAACCAAAATCAAAGCACATAGGGCCCATAATATCTTGAACATAAGATGGATACTTGAATTCCTTATTTTTTTCTTCGGAAAGAACATCAGCGCCAGCTCTTGAAGCCTCCAGAAGAAAAGCATTTCCATAATCGAAAAAGTAGGTGCCTTTGGCTGTGTGTTTATTGATTGCCTCCACTTGGCGACGTAAACTTTTTTGGACTTCTTTTTTAAATTGTTCAGGATTGCTGGCCATCATTTCATTGGCTTCTTCATACGTCAATCCAACTGGGTAGTAGCCACCAGCCCACGGGTTGTGAAGCGAGGTCTGGTCACTTCCCAAATCTATTTTGATATTGTCTTCTGCAAATTTTTCCCAAACATCAACCACATTTCCGTCATAAGCAATAGACACTGTTTCTTTATTTGCGGTGGCTTCTTTAACTCGTGTTGAAAGTTCTTCTAAATCTGAAATTACTTCATCAACCCATCCTTGACTGTGCCTGGTTTCCGTAGCTCTTTTGTTTACTTCGGCACAAACCGTAACGCAGCCAGCGATATTACCAGCTTTTGGTTGTGCGCCACTCATTCCGCCAAGACCGGCAGTTAAAAATAAGCCGCCCTTTGTTTCTTTCTCAATTTTTCTAAAGCCATTTAGAACTGTAATTGTTGTTCCGTGAACAATTCCCTGTGGGCCAATGTACATGTAGCTTCCTGCCGTCATTTGACCATACTGGGTTACGCCAAGGGCATTGAATTTTTCCCAATCGTCTTGACTCGAATAATTAGGAATCATCATCCCGTTGGTAACAACCACTCTCGGTGCGTCTTTATGCGAAGGGAATAAACCCATGGGGTGCCCAGAGTACATGGCCAAGGTTTGCTCCTCGGTCATTTCGGAAAGGTACTTCATGGTTAATAAATACTGCGCCCAGTTTTGAAAAACAGCGCCATTTCCACCGTAAGTAATAAGTTCATGCGGATGCTGTGCAACTGCATAATCTAAGTTGTTTTGGATCATCAACATTATGGCTTTCGCTTGGTTTGACTTGCCAGGATATTCATCAAGGGGTCGTGCATACATTTTGTAATCTGGACGGAGTCGATACATATAAATACGGCCGTAGTTTTCTAACTCTTCCTTAAATTCAGGGAGAAGAACGGCATGATCTTTTGGTTCAAAATAACGAAGGGCGTTCCGCAATGCCAACTCCTTTTCTTCAGTAGTAAGAATTTCTTTTCGCTTTGGAGCGTGGTTTATATTTGAATCGTAAGGTTTCTTTTCAGGTAAAACCGATGGAATACCTTGCTGTATTTGTTGTTTAAAGTTCATGTTGTTTATAAGTTTACCTCTGTGTTCTCTGTGCCTTTGTGGTGGTGCTTTACCGCTGAGGAGCAGAGAAAGCAAAGTTATTATTGATGCTTTCCCGTTTTCTTTTTTGTCCTGAGCGAAGTTGAAGGGTCAAACCCATACGGGCAATGCCTGCAGCCACTTTCGCAGCAATAACCGCGCTTTAGGTGGTATTGTTCCGTAAAACATTTATAGCCTTCTGGCGTCAGGTAGTAATCGCCTTCCTCAAGTTCTATTCTTTTCTTTGGAAATAACATGGTGTAAAAATACAAAATTGATTGCTCAAAATTAACCAATTCAATAAAGCGATTAACCTTGAAAATTAGCTTGTTTGGCGAAATTAACCTTAATTTTGTACTATCAATTTGAAAAACACCCATGGAAAAACACAAAGCTGGCTTCGTAAATATTATTGGAAACCCCAATGTAGGGAAGAGTACATTGATGAACGCCTTTGTGGGCGAACGACTTTCAATAATTACCTCTAAGGCCCAAACCACAAGACATAGAATTCTCGGTATCGTGAACGGAGATAACTTTCAGGTGTTATTAAGCGATACCCCAGGCATCATAAAACCTGCCTATCAATTGCAGGAAAACATGATGGACTTTGTAAAATCTGCTTTTGAAGATGCCGATGTTTTACTTTATTTAGTTGAACTGGGTGAAAAGGACTTAAAAGATGAAGCGTTTTTTAATAAAATAACCAATGCTGAAATTCCCGTTTTACTACTTATTAATAAAATTGATAAAGGAAATGAAGAGCTGCTTTCTGAAGCGCTAGAACTTTGGCAGAAAAAGGTTCCGAATGCTGAAATATTTGCTATTTCGGCCCTTCAAAATTTTGGTGTTCCTGAAGTTTTTAACCGTATTATTGAATTGCTGCCTGAATCGCCCGCATTTTATCCCAAAGATCAATTAACCGATAAACCGGAGCGTTTTTTCGTAAACGAAGCCATTCGTGAGAAAATCTTGGTTCACTACAAAAAGGAAATTCCGTATTCCGTAGAAATTGATACAGAAGAGTTTTTTGAAGATGAAGATATTATCCGAATCCGAAGCATAATCATGGTTGAGCGTGAAACGCAAAAAGGAATTATAATTGGCCACAAGGGAGCTGCCTTAAAACGGGTAGGGGTTGAGGCCAGAAAGGATTTGGAAAAATTCTTCGGAAAACAAATTCACCTAGAATTGTACGTAAAAGTCAATAAAAATTGGCGAAGTGACGAAAAACAACTGCGCCGGTTTGGTTATAACAACAAGCAATGATCTATCTGCTACTGTTTGTTGCACTGCTGGCATTTGGATTTTACGTTTTCAGAATAAATAAGAAGCCGCCTGTAGCACCATTTCCGAAGAACTGGGAAAAACTTTTAGTTGATAATGTGCTGTTTTACCGTAAACTATCTGCTGAGGATAAGAAAAGATTTCGTGAGCGAATGATGAAGTTTTTAAGCGAGGTTTATATTGAAGCAGTAGATACTCAAGTTGAGGAACTGGATAGGGTGTTAATTGCTGCCAGTGCCGTAATTCCAGTTTTCGGTTTTGATGCATGGCATTACAATAATCTTAGCGGCATTATTATCTATCCAGATAATTTTAATGGCAATCTCGAGTTTGAATCTCATGGCGAAAAACGTGTAATTGCTGGGTTAGTAGGTTCAGGAAGGTTTAAAAATCAAATGATACTTTCTAGAAAAGCGCTTCGGTTTGGTTTTAAAAATGAAACCGATAAGGGAAACACCTCAATCCACGAGTTTGTACACTTGATAGATAAAATGGATGGCGAAGCAGATGGTGTGCCAGAAAGGCTTCTAGAAAAGCAATATATTACACCTTGGTTAAAATTAATGCACGAGGAAATAGAAGCTATCAACGATAATAAATCTGATATTCGCGAATATGGCGGCACGAGTGAAGTTGAGTTTTTGGCAGTTGCTTCAGAATATTTCTTTGAACGGCCAGATCTTTTCAAAAGAAAACACCCCGAGCTTTTTAGAATGCTTCAAAAGTGTTTTCAGCAATATCCAACTGGGTAAATTCTAAACCTTAATCACCAAATAAAAACCTAAAATTAAGTTTCAAAATCTACTGCATTTTTGAAGTTTGTGGTCTATTTGGAATTTGGTCCTTACAATTCGATGTTTAGGGAATAGTTTCCAGCATAAAATCATAAAGATCCCGCATTCCAGATTTTCCTTTCTTTTTTCCTGCAGCTCCAGCAAAATAGAGTAAAACCCAAGCCAAAACCAATCCAATAGCAATACCAATTTGGAGCGTTGTGGTGTTGTTTAAGCTATGCTGGGTGTACATCCATATGGCGTTGACCATAAACAGGATACCAACAGCAACGTGTAAAAACATAAATAGGGTCCAGACCGTTGGGTTTGGCCCAAAGAAACCGTGAAGCGAACATTGATTGTCTGTTTTTTTGGTTATTTCTAAATGGAGCTGTGGCGACCAAAAATGTCGTTCTTTATGCGGCAATTTTATAAAAACATGATCGTCAATACAGGAGATTATAAACCGATCTTGTTCTATTTTTGCTCTTGTAAAAAAACCTAGTACATTGCTGTGCTCATGGTTTAGTTCCATTTTAAAACGAGGCCGTAAAACTATTTGATTGGAAACGGGCATTGGTGTATTTGTTGTTTAAAGCGGTTAAATTACTATTTTTTCTGCCAACTAAAAGCTATTTTTGCACCCAGCCCATAAAATTTTGGGAACCATCTAAACTATAGATTATGAGCATTGTTGCCGTTGTAGGACGACCGAACGTGGGAAAATCCACTTTTTTTAATAGATTAATTCAACGTCGTGAAGCCATTGTAGATTCAGTTAGTGGTGTTACCCGCGATCGTCATTACGGAAAAAGTGACTGGAACGGAAAGGAGTTTTCGTTGATTGACACTGGAGGTTATGTGAAAGGAAGTGATGATGTTTTTGAAGCCGAAATCGATAAGCAGGTAGAACTTGCCATTGACGAAGCAGATGCCATTATTTTTATGGTAGACGTAGAAACTGGCGTTACGGGAATGGATCAAGATGTTGCAAAACTGCTTAGACGTTCAACTAAACCTATCTTTTTGGCTATCAATAAGGTTGATACTGCAATGCGAATGAATGATGCATTGGAGTTTTACTCCCTTGGCTTTGAGCATCAATACACCCTTTCTGGTATGAACGGTAGCGGAACGGGAGATCTTTTGGACGATCTTGTAAAGGCACTTCCTGATAATGAGCCAGACGATAATAGTACGTTGCCACGCTTTGCCGTTGTGGGACGTCCCAATGCTGGGAAATCGTCCTTTATCAATGCCCTAATTGGAGAAGATAGATACATTGTTACCGATGTTGCCGGAACCACACGCGATAGTATAGATACCAAATATAACCGGTTTGGCTTTGAATTTAACTTGGTTGATACAGCGGGTATTCGGAAAAAAAGCAAGGTAAGGGAAGATATAGAGTTCTACTCTGTAATGCGAAGCGTTCGTGCCATTGAACATTCCGACGTTATTCTACTAGTTTTTGACGCCACCCGTGGTTTTGACGGGCAAGTTGAAAATATTTTCTGGTTAGCACAGCGAAACAACAAGGGGATTGTAATACTTGCAAACAAGTGGGATTTAATAGCAGATAAAGAGACCAGTAGTGTAAAGGATTATGAAAAATACATCAGGCAACAATGCGAACCTTTTGTAGATGTGCCTATTGTATTTATTTCTACTCTAACCAAACAACGTATTTATAAGGCTATTGAAACCGCGGTTGAAGTTTATAAAAATCGAAGCAAGCGGGTTAAAACAAGTGAGCTTAACGAGGTTATGTTACAGATTATTCAAAACAATCCACCTCCGGCATATAAGGGCAAGTACGTAAAAATTAAGTTTTGTACCCAGCTGCCAACGCCTTATCCAAGCTTTGCCTTTTTCTGTAATTTACCACAATACGTTAAAGAGCCTTATAAGCGTTATATAGAAAACAAATTGCGAGAGCACTTTGATTTTACGGGAGTTCCAGTAACAGTTTATTTTAGGAAGAAGTAGTTTTTTTGCCTTTCCAGATTATAAAGATTTAAACGCTTATTAATCAAAACAGGAATGTGATCATCATTTAGGTGAGTGACACAAAAGAACTATATGTATAAAACAGGTAAACAAGTTTCAACTTTTTACGTGAGGCGTGACTTCAACTGACTGAAGGATTTTAACGAAAACTGAAAGATCGGGCTCAGGATAAACGTATAAATAAAAGTTACCCAAAACACTGGGCCGCCCAGTAAAAACGCGATAACCAAAACCACACTTTCCACAACAATTCGGGCTTTCCGTACAGACCATCCCGTGCGTTCAGACATAGAAAGCATAAACCCGTCTCGTGGGCCCGCACCTACTCCTCCAGAAACATAGAGTCCGCCGCCTATGCCAATAAGCACAATGCCTAATAGTAGAAGAAGATAATCGGTCCAGGTATTGCTTGCAGTAGGCAAAACGTCCAGCCAAAGAAAGAAATCCATTATGGGGCCAATTAGCAAGGCGTTAAGAAAGGTGCCAATGTTGATGTATTTTTTGTTAACCAGCCAAGTAACTATAATAAGGATCAAGCCAATAATAATGCTCCAAAAACCAATGCTTATGCCAAAATGTTCAAATAAAGCGATGTTTAGCACATCCCACGGGTGTAGCCCCAGATGTTGAACCTTAACTGACACCGCAATTCCTAGCCCAAAACACACCAATCCGGTAAAATAAAATCCATATCGCACAAAATTATTTTGCCAAGATGGGGCAGTAGTCGCTTCCATAATTATGATCTCATAGCATTAACCGCGCAAACTACGAAAAAGACGAGGATATTGGCGAGAACTCCGCAATATTTTTTGAGCCTTGAAGTAAGCCTGTTTCCCAAAGCTGATATCAACCTAAAACTGCCAGAGAAGTAATTTTTTTTTACTAATTTAATGACTCATAGGATTTAAGAATCTTAGCATTTGGAGTTGGCAACATGCTTCAAGTTAAATGTATTAAAAATGCCTTATATTAAAAACTCGGCTTACGAAACTGATTTAATCTTCCACAACGGACACATTTCTACTATTTACGCGGGAATTATTCGTAAGTTGGAAGCTCCTGCCTATGAGCGAAAGCGGTTGCATTTGCCCGATGGCGATTTCCTACTCTTAGATTATGTGTTGCAAGATTCCAAAAAAGCAATAATCCTGTGTCATGGTTTAGAGGGCAATTCCCGAAAAAACTATAACAATGCCTGCGCTAACTTTTTTATAGAAAAAGGCTATTCTGTATTTGCTTGGAACAACCGAAGTTGTGGAGGTGAAATGAATCTGCTGCCAAAGCTTTATCATCATGCATCTATTGCAGATTTGGAGTTTGTAATATATCATGTGGCAAAAGAAGGTTTTTCAGAAATCTTTCTCGTGGGCTTTTCATTGGGTGGCGATCAAATACTTAATTATTTGGGTAGGAAAAAGGCACATGATACCCTAAAAGCGGCAGTGGCTATTTCGGCGCCATTTCAGTTGCAGTCCAGTGCTGAGAAAATTCAAGGCGGAATCAGTAAAATTTATTTAAACCGATTTATCCGAAAGATTAGAGCAAAGATTCAATATAAAGCCAAACAATTTCCGGATGTAGTTCCAGCTGAAGCATCAATAAGCATGAAAAGTTTTGAAGATGTGGTCAATCAGTTTATAGTTCCCGTTCACGGCGATTTTAATAGTCTTGAAGATTATTATAAGAAAGCTTCTCCTGTCTATTCTATCGATGGCATAAAGTTGCCAGTACTAGTTATTAATGCGTGGGACGATCCTATTTTAGGCGAAGAGGATCACCCAACAGCACTTGCTAAGGAACACGACTATTTATTCTTAGAAACCCCGCATCACGGTGGTCATTGCGCATTTCCGTTGAAAATTTCAAAACATCCATATTCTGTTGTCCGGGCCTTTGAGTTTTTTGAAAAGATGGGCAGTAAGCGTTCTAAATAACATTGCTTTATCTGTATTTCTGCCCTACAACTACTTCCTTCTTCGGCAGGTAAGTTGAGACCTTGTAAAAAGGTTCATTTTAGCGCTGCTTAAGTTCGCAATTTGGAGATCGGGAGCTTACCATCCTCCAGAAGCACCGCCACCGCCAAAACCACCGCCACCGAAGCCACCGCCAAAGCCACCGCCGCCGCCGCCGAAACTTCCACCACCGCCAAAGCTTCCGCCGCCTCCGCCAAAGCCGCCACGGCCAAGACTACTAAGCACTATAATGTCTAACAAGCTTCCGCCGCCGCCTTTACCGCCACGACCGCCTTTGTTAATAAGGGCGATGATAATCATGATAAAGATGAAAATGATAAAAAATGGAATAGGTGCCTTTTTCTTAGTGCCAAATTCTCGATCCTCTTTAAATTCGCCTTTGAGGGCAGCAAAAATGGCATCGCTACCTTTATCAAGGCCGAGATAATAATTTTCATTCTTAAACTCGGGAATCATAATGCGGTTTATGATTCGTTCAGACATTAAATCGGTAATTCGGTATTCAATGCCGTAGCCGGTATTTATATCAACCTTTCGGTCGTTTTTGGCAAGCGTAATTAAAATTCCATTGTCTTCACCTTTTTGACCAACTCCCCATTTCTGGCCCCATTGTGCACCAAGCATAGAGATGTCCTCTCCATTTGTTGAGCCAATGATAATACAGACAATCTGGGTAGAAGTAGAATCTGCGTAGCGAATTAGTTTGTTTTCCAATGCAGATTTTTGCGATGGGGAAAGCAGGTCTATATAATCGTAAACGGAAGTTTCCGTAGCCGGTTTTGGTGGAATTTCATATTGTGCAAAAACACTTTGGGTAAAAAAGCCAATTGTGATAAGCACGAGTATATAACAATATTTAGACAAAAAAATATGGATTTATATAATTAAAAGTTTAGTGAAGAAGCCTTTAAGAAATTTAGATTCTTCCTTAGATTAAGGAGCTTTATCCTACCGAAATATCGTCTGGAAGTTCATTTTTATCATCTTTTCTGTAAGGGAAATGCTTTTTCAATTTCTCCCCAGCCTTTAAAATACCTTCTACCAGCCCTTGTTTCATAGCTCCATTTTTAAAGTGCCCGATGATTACGTCTTTGGTGCCTTCCCAAAAATTTTGGCCTACAATGTCATTTATACCCTTGTCGCCCATTATTACTAGGGTTCGGTCTTCAACGGCAACATAAATTAATACACCATTGCTTTCTTTGGTGTTTTGCATGTTTAGCATATCAAATACTTCTGCGGCGCGATCAAAAGCATCTATTTGCTTTCTGGGTTTTTCTGCTGAAATGGATTTGGCCTCTAAATGCACGCGAACCTCTCCTGAAGTGTTTTTTTCAGCCGTACGAATGGCAGCAACAATTGCAGTCTCTTCTTCTGAAGTAAGAAAATCTTCTACTCTAGACATAGTTTTTTATAATTGAATTATGACGGTTGAACTCATAACGTAGAACCAATTTGGTTATGCGTTATATAGCTCGTTATCTGTGTTTATTTTCCGAAATCGAATTCTACTTCTGGTGCGTTTTCGGTACCGGCATCTGCTTTAAAGTAAGCTTGCTCATGGAACCCTAACATACCCGCGAAAAGTTTTGTCGGAAACTGATTAAGCTCCGTATTTAGATGTTTTGCCTCTTCGTTAAATCGGTTACGCTCCACGTTTATACGGTTTTCAGTGCGTTCCAATTCATTGATTAATTCCTTAAAGTTTTCGTTCGCCTTTAAATCTGGGTATCGTTCAAAAACAGCCAATAAGCGTGAAAGTGCTGATGTTACGCCAGCTTGAGCCTGTTGGTATTGTGCCAATTGCTCTGGCGTAATGTTAGATGGATCAATATTGACCGAAGTAGCCTTGCTTCGCGCTTCGGTAACGGCAATTAATGTAGATTGCTCAAATTCGGCATAGCCTTTTGCGGTACTTACGATATTCGGGATAAGGTCTGCACGACGCTGGTAGGAGCTTTCCACGTTAGCCCATTGGGCAGTGGCATTTTGATCTAGCACTACAAGTTTATTGTTTAAACTCGCCAAGTAGCCGCCAATTAGTATGATAATGCCTATAATAATAAGTACTGGTAACCATTTTTTCATGATGGAGATTGATTTTAGAGTTGGTTTTTAATTTTTAAAAGTTCTGTTTTTACGGATTCCAATTTACGGATAATCTCGAATTGATCTAGTGTTTTTTGTTTGTTTTCCTTTAGATGGGTTCTTGCGCCATCTAGCGTAAACCCGCGTTCTTTTACTAAATGGTAGATAAGTTCTAGGGTTTTAATATCCTGCGGCGTAAACTTCCGGTTGCCTTTGGCGTTTTTTTTGGGTTTTATTGCATCAAACTCTTTCTCCCAAAAACGTATCAGCGATGGGTTCACGTTGAAAGCTTCTGCAACTTCGCCGATGCTGTAGTACAATTTTTCAGGTAGGTTTATATGCATTTTTTAATATAAATTCTGAATTAGATTTTTCAGATTAAATATAGTGTTTTTAATTCACTATTACTTTCAAGTAATTTCGAAGTTTTTGAATTGAGATTTTAATCCAAGGATTGATTTTCCTGCTGTGCTGTTTTTAACATTTCGGAAAACTCTTCCGAAGTTAAACTTCCATAGTAAAAATTGATCGGGTTAATGCGTTCGCCATCCTTAAAAACTTCATAATGGCAATGAGGCGCTTGGCTTCTACCTGTGCTTCCAACAAAACCTACTACATCGCCACGCTGTACTTTCTGCCCCTTTTTAACATTGTATTTGTACATATGCGCGTATAGACTCTCGTATCCGTAACCGTGGTCAATAACTACGTGCCTGCCATATCCAGTGGCTCTGCTGTCGGCTCTTTTTACCGTGCCGTCGCCAGTTGCGTAAATCGGGGTGCCACGAGGAGCGGTAAAATCCATGCCGTAATGAAACTTTTTAGCTTTCGTAAAAGGGTCGGTTCTATAGCCATAACCAGATGCAATTCGAGATAAATCGGCGTTTTTAACGGGTTGTATGGCGGGAATTGCGCTTAAAAGTTTTTCTTTATCCTCCGCAAGTTTTGCAATTTCATCTAAAGATTTTGACTGTACTACAATCTGTTTTGTCAATATATCCAGGTTGCGCGTTGTATTTGTAATGAGTTTAGAATTGTCAAAACCCTCAAGGTTTTTATAGCGGTTTATTCCACCAAAACCTGCTTTTCGTTGTTCTTCCGGAATTGGATTTGTTTCAAAATAAACGCGGTACAAATTGTTGTCACGCGCCTCAACTTCAGAAAGAACAGTCTGTGCTTGTTCCATCTTTTTGTTCAAAAGTTCAAACTGCAACTGCATATTATGGAGCTCTCGCTGTAAAGATAACTCTTTGGGGGTCTGCACTGAGGGTAGGTTTAAGTAAACCAAAAGCAGTAAAAAACCACTTAGGAACATACCCAAAATACTCAAGGCGAAGATTTTTAACTTTCTCCCCTTTTTCCGTTCTATTTTTTTATACGAAAGCGTTTCGCTATCGTAGTAATATTTAACCTTAGACATGCGTTAAAAAATTGCTATTTTTGCGCCTTGCTGTTTTGCGCAACGTAAAGGTAACGATTTACAAATATAGAAATTGTTTGCCACTGCGTCCAAAACTTATTTTTAGCATAATTTTATAACACTTTAAATAGCATTACTTAAACCTTGAAAGCGCAGTAAACGTTGTTTTGTACTTATTGTACCAGTACTGCGTTTGACCAAGGTATTATAATCTGATAATAATATAGACATATGAAGTCAAAGGAAATACGTTCCCAATTTTTAGAATTCTTTAAGTCGAAAGAACACCTTATCGTTCCATCGGCGCCTATGGTGGTAAAAAATGACCCAACATTGATGTTCATAAACAGTGGAATGGCACCATTTAAAGAATATTTTTTAGGAAACGCAAAGCCAAAAAGCACACGTATAGTTGATTCGCAGAAATGTCTTCGCGTTAGTGGAAAACACAACGACCTAGAAGAAGTGGGAATCGATACCTACCACCACACGATGTTTGAAATGCTCGGAAACTGGAGTTTTGGTGATTATTTTAAAAAAGAAGTCATAGCTTGGACGTGGGAACTGCTGACTGAGGTTTATAAAATAGACAAAGAATTGCTGTATGTTACCATATTTGAAGGTGATGAAAGTGAAGGTTTAGAACGCGATACCGAAGCCTACGACCTTTGGAAGCAGTTTGTTCCGGAAGATCGAATTCTGAACGGAAACAAACAGGATAACTTTTGGGAAATGGGCGACCAAGGTCCTTGTGGCCCATGTAGCGAAATTCACGTAGATATTCGCTCTGCCGAAGAAAAAGCCAAGATTCCGGGCGAAGATTTAGTAAACAAAGACCATCCACAAGTGGTTGAAGTTTGGAACTTGGTCTTTATGCAGTTCAATAGAAAAGCAAATGGCAGTCTTGAAAAACTAGCGGCCCAGCACGTTGATACGGGAATGGGTTTTGAGCGTTTGGCAACTGTGCTTCAAAATAAACAGAGCAATTATGACACGGATGTTTTTACGCCAATAATTCGTGAAATTGAGGCTATCACCAATTCAAAATATGGCCGTCCCGATAGCGAATCGGGAGAAAAGAAAGACATTGCTATTCGTGTTATTGCAGACCATGTTCGCGCAGTTGCGTTTTCTATTGCCGACGGACAATTGCCTAGCAATACGGGCGCTGGTTACGTAATTAGGCGGATTTTAAGAAGAGCAATCCGTTATGGATTTACGTTCTTGAATAAAAAGGAACCTTTTATCTATAGGTTAATAGATACCCTCAGTGCACAAATGGGCGAGGCTTTTCCAGAGTTGAAAACTGAAAAAAACCTGATAACAAACGTGATCCGGGAAGAGGAGCAATCTTTTTTAAGAACCTTGGAGCAAGGGTTGGTGTTGTTGGAAAACGTGATTCAAACAACTGACTCTAAGGAAGTTTCTGGCAAAAAAGTGTTTGAATTATATGATACCTTTGGTTTTCCTATAGACTTAACGGCTTTAATTCTGCGTGAGCGGGGTTATTCTTTAAATGAAGAGGAATTTAATGCTGAGCTCCTAAAACAAAAAGAACGTTCTCGCGCTGCGACAAAGGTTGAAACTGGCGATTGGATTGTTTTAGAACAGGATGATGTTGAAGAATTTGTAGGGTACGATACGCTAGAAACCCAAGTTAGGATAACGCGTTACCGAAAAGTAGCAAGTAAAAAAGAGGGCGAAATGTATCAACTTGTTTTTAACCTTACTCCTTTTTATCCTGAAGGCGGTGGGCAGGTAGGTGACAAAGGCTATTTAAAAGCTGCCGATGGAGGTGTTACCTACATTGTAGATACCAAAAAGGAAAACAACCTTATTATTCATTTTACTAAAACGCTGCCGCGAAATATAAAATCTACCTTTAAAGCGGTGGTAGATCAAAAGCAGCGAAGTAGAACAGCTTCCAATCACACGGCAACACATTTATTGCATCAAGGCTTACGGAATATTTTAGGCGACCATGTTGCTCAAAAGGGAAGTATGGTCCATAGCCGAAATCTACGTTTCGATTTTTCACATTTCGCAAGAGTTACCGACGAGCAATTAAAAGAGGTTTCCGATTTTGTCAATGCGCGAATCCGTGAGGGAATTGCCCTAGAAGAGCGCAGAAACATACCCTTCCAACAAGCTATTGACGAAGGAGCTGTAGCACTTTTTGGTGAAAAATATGGCGATGCCGTTCGTACTATTAAATTTGGAAAGTCTATGGAACTTTGTGGCGGTACCCACGTTGCCAATACCAATGATGTTTGGCATTTTATTATTACTTCGGAAAGTGCCGTTGCTTCAGGAATTAGAAGGATTGAGGCCATAACGGGAGATGCCGCCAAACAGTATTTTATTGATAGAAGTGAATCTTTCGCTTCGCTTCAAAAAACTCTTAATAACGCGAAGGATCCTGTAAAAGCTGTTGAAAACCTACAAGCGGAAAACTCCAATCTGCAAAAACAGGTTCAACAATTATTAAAAGACAAGGCGAAAAACCTAAAAGGCGATTTGAAATCTGAAATAGAACAGTTAAATGGCGTGAATTTCCTTACTAAAAAAATAGATCTCGATGCCGGTGGAATGAAGGATCTAGCTTTTGAAATGGGTGGCGAAACTGATAATTTGTTCTTAGTTTTTGGAGCAGAAAGTAATGGAAAAGCTTTGCTTGCATGTTATATTTCAAAAAATCTAGCTGCTGAAAAAGACCTAAACGCTGGTAAAATTGTTCGAGAATTGGGCAAGTACATCCAAGGCGGCGGTGGCGGTCAAGCATTCTTCGCAACGGCAGGCGGAAAAAATCCAGCTGGAATAGATCAGGCGCTAGAAAAAGCAAAAGATTATTTAAATTAACTCCGTGCACTCTGTGGCCCTGTGGTAAATGTTACACCACAAAGCCACAGAAAACGCAGAGGTTTGTGAGAAAAACAATGAAGCTTCAAACCCAAATACCGCTTTATCCAGAAGAAAATCAGATAGATTATTCTTCTAAAACCCTGTTGCTGGGGAGTTGTTTTTCGGAAAATATTGGAGCCAAGTTTGACTATTTCAAGTTTCAGAATATTCAAAATCCGTTTGGCGTTATTTTCAACCCTGTTTCACTTGAAAAATTGGTGATTAGGGCCATTGAAAATGTTCCTTTTTCTGAAGAAGATATTTTTCATCACAACGGAATCTGGAAATGCTTTGATGCACATTCGGAGCTCTCTTCTTTGGATAAAGGGGAGCTTTTAAAGAATCTTAATACCGCACTTCAAAACTTAAGAGAAGCACTTTTTTCTTCATCACATATCATTTTCACTTTCGGAACATCTTGGGTTTATCGGAATCTGGAGAATGATGAAATAGTAGCCAACTGCCATAAACTTCCGCAGAAAAACTTTAAAAAGGAGTTGGTTTCAATCAAAGAGACTTCTGCATGCCTTAAGAATATTTTTGATGTAATTTCAGCAATTAACCCGAATGCAACACTAATAAATACGGTATCGCCAGTTAGGCATATTAAGGATGGGTTTGTTGAAAATACACGAAGTAAAGCCCATCTTATTGCTGCAATCCACAACATTGATAATTCTGGGTTTCATTATTTTCCGTCGTATGAAATTATGATGGACCAATTGCGCGATTATCGGTTTTACGCCGAAGACATGCTTCACCCAAATAAAACAGCAATTGAACTGATGTGGCAAAAGTTTTCAAAAGTATGGATTGCTTCAGAAACCGAATTACTCCAAAAGGAAGTCGCTTCAATTCAGTCAGGATTGCGTCATAGACCTTTCAATTCTAATAGTAAAGAACATCTTGATTTTCTAGAAAAACTTCAGCAGAAAATTAAAACGCTTCAAGAAAAACTGCCGCATATTCAATTTTAAAAAGGACAGTTTTTTCTAAAAACCACCCCTATCAATTAACCACAGAATACGTCAATTGCCTTATTGTAAAAACTTGGGGTTTGCTACAACTTTGTAGTAACAATAATCACGTACCTGCTTCGGTGGGGAAAAAACCAAATATTATGAAAATTTTCAACAAAACAATTTTAGTATTAATGACCGTTCTTGCCGTTAGTCTTACTGGGTGCAGTAAGGACGATGATGGAGGAGAGGATCCTCAAGGCGGAACAGGCACTTTTAAAGCGAAAGTGGATGGAGATAACTTTACCGGAATTGAAGGAACCGTAATGGCTGTTTCCTCTGCTGAAGGTAGCTCGTTTACTGTGAGTGGCGGTACTATGGAGTCGGAAAACTTACAGATTGTTATCACTCAGGGTTTTGATGGGGTTGGAACTTATGATTTAGGTTTAATGAACATAGGTACTTATAGTTACTTGCCAGACCCGAATAATCCAGACCCAAGCACGGTTGTAATATATTCTACAGTGGGCAATCAATCGGCCGGAGAGCTTAGGGTATCCAGCTATGATGGGAGTGTGGCCAAAGGAACGTTTAGCTTTAATGCGGCTAATTTGGATAATCCTAATGAAACCGTATCGGTAACTAGTGGCGAATTTAATATTGAAGTAACAGAGCAATAAAACACGAGGATAAACACTTACGGAAATCTCAAAGTTGAATCTCGATCTATCGGGAGTGAACCGGGGGCGAAACACAGTTTTCCCCCGGTTTTTTTTAACTCCACCTAACTTCCCTAAAAGGAAGGAGTTAAGCAAAGATTCTCTTCTTTTTGAGATTAGTGGCTGAATACGGCAACTGCCTTATTGATAGTGCTTTTTTTCTGAACCATCTTTGAATCATCAACTATTAAAAACCACAATTATGAAAACCACTATCATGTTTTACGTTTTGATCTGCTTTATGTTAATCACAGCAAATCCATTGCTTGCCCAAAGCGCGGAAGAGCCAGATTTTAGGTATGATACTGGCGCCAAAATAAACGAAATGTCCTTAACACAGGGAGGAACAATGGTGGTTGCTACCAACGATGGTCTTGTGGGGATAAAACCAGGTAGCAACCAACTGTTGTTTAATTTTACGGAATACGGAAGGGTAAAACCAGAAGAGTTAACCTTCGTGCCAAATGCGCCGTATGTAATTGTTTTTCAGGGAGGTTTTGCCAATTTAAGTTCAAAGAAAACAGTTATAGATTATATGTCGGGCAAAACGCTTTTTAGTACCGAGGCCAATGGTTGGAAAGATGTTATAACCTGCGATGTTATGATGCCACAGAATAAGTTGGTGGTAAGTGGAAATAGAACTTCAAAAGAAAAGTATGCGGCGCAAGTTGCCGTTTATGACCTTAATACCGGTAATGAAGATTATAGGTTTGATATTGGTGAGCCGGGGCGCGTAGGTATCGCTAAAACCTATATGGTTACGGGCAGACCACTTTTGTTGAATAACAGCTTGGTATTACCAACCTCGCAAGGTGTTTTTAATATGAAGGCAGAAACTGGAGAATTGCTCTGGCAGAATAAAATGAAAAATATGAATGTGCTTGTTGCAGATGCTTCAGAAAAAGAAATTTATGCTTTTGAGAGTGTTAATAATGGCAAAAACACCCGAATTCATAAACTGGGGATTGACGGGACCGAATTGTGGAAAGACGACCATAAGGTTAAGGGACAGATTGTCAATTTTGAAATCCTGCCAAACGGGATCGCTGTGGTAAGCAACCAGACCGATGGCGGTAGCGATAGCGTTTTTGCGCGCAGCAATAAATCGAATATTTCGTTCCTTAGTGCTACCAACGGTGAAGATCTCTGGGATAAAGCCCCAAAAACCAAAGGCTATGTGCAGCATTTTTATGTGATGGACGATGGCATTCTCTTCGGAATATACCAAGGTGGGATTAATAAAATTTCTTTTGAAGGAGAAACACTCTTTAAAAAACCATTAAAAACGGGCGAGAACATTTTAACGATGGCACACACGCCTCAAGGGCTCATTTATATAACTTCAGAAGATGCTAATATCGTAAATCTTCAAAACGGAGAGCAAGTTTGGGAAAAACCATTAAAATATAAAAGAGCAGATGCTGTAAGCTCTACGTTAGACAAGAAAAATAACCGTTATTTAATAAGTGCCGATGAAAATTTATATGCTGTAGATGCTACTTCTGGAGCGGTTAGCACTTTGGCCAAATCAAAATTTGATGGCAAGGAAAATCCATCGCATGTTGAAATTCGCGATGGTGGAATTTTATTGACTAGCGATCAAAACATGCATTTGTTAGATTGGGATGGTAACCCGCAATGGCAAGAATATTACCGCGCACCGGGAAAAAGCGCTATGGGAGCCATATTGGCAGGAGTAACTGCCGTGGCTAGTATGGCAGCCGCAACAGCCGCCGCTCACTCATCTATGCAAAACAAGCTTTCAGGCTATGATGACGATTCAGAACGCGATGCCGAATTGGCGGCTGGAATGGCCGTAGCAGCGGGAGCATCAATTAATGAAATGATGAAACGCTTTAAAGCCACTGCAGCCACTAAAAACGATCAATTTATACTTACAAAACTAGACGATGGCGTGGGCTTGGTAAAAATCAATAAGGACTCCGGGAAGAAGGAAAAGGAAATTGTTCTAAAAGACAAGAAGCCCGAGTATATAGTTGATGAAATTGGAGGAATTCTTTATTTCAAAGCAGATAAGAATTCGATTTTTGCCTATGATTTAAAAAATTAAAATAACCGTCAAGTACTTATTAAAAACCGCAATTGAATTGAGGAGCATTTGCGGAAATAGAAACCCCATGTTGAACTATGGGGTTTTTAGCCTTTACAATAAATATTGGTGAGAAACATTGGGTTCAGCTTGCTTTAAATAAAAGCCAAGTGTCTTTTAAGAGACAGGAATACTGCAAATAAGGCAGATGGCGTATGTAAAAAACCGAAAAAGAAATCTATCTTTAATACTTAAAATCAAAACAGAAGAATATGATTTTTCAAATTATAATATTGCTTGGCTTGCTGTTTTCCATAAGTGGAATACTGTTCTGGTATTGGAGTGAAAAGAACAAGATGAAACGTTTTCATTATGAAACTGTGGTAGCTTTAAACCAAAGTATCTCACGCAATAGAAATCAAATAGACTTTAGGATTCTTCACTTAAACCGTTATGATTTCTTGAAATATAATTTAAACGAAGCATTAGTTACTCAAAAAATCGCTGTACCTTAACATTTCAAATTAACACCAGTATGTTTCGCCTTATAGTTTTCTTTCTGCTGATTTCGTTACAAGGTCTATGTCAGACTCAAACTGATAAACTGGATAGTTTGCTGCCGCTTTCAAAAACTCAGAAAGGTGAGTTATTGATTCAAACTTTAAATGAGATTTCTTGGGAATACAATGCCAGCAATACGGACAGTTCACTAGTTTGGGCAAGAAAAGCGGTAGATAAATCTAAGTTCTTAAAGAGCGATAATGGGCTGGCTTCTTCATTCAATACGTTGGCTGTATGCTTTGAGTCGGTTGGGAAACTTGACAGTGCAGCGTATTACCACAGGCAGGGTTTACAACTAAAACGCAGTTTGAATGACAGTGTGGGAATGGCTAATAGTTTTAATAATCTAGGCGTTATCTACGACCAAAAAGCGAATTACTCCAAGGCACTTGCCAACTATTTTAAAGCCTTGAGGATATACGAGAATAATTCAGATGATTTTCAAAAAGTACCCATGGTCTATACCAATATCGGTATTGTTTATAAAAAGCAGAAAGAATATGACAAGGTAATTGAGTATTATAAAAAAGCACTAAAAATCTACGAAGCTAATAATTACGAAATAGGTGTTACCATTACAAAAGGAAACCTTGGGGGCGTATTATTAAAAACCAAAGAATTTGAAAAATCCATACTGTTTTCTTCCCAAGCAAAAGATAGTTATGAGAAGTTGGGTTATATGCGCTATGTTCCTTACATGCTGGTCAATATGGCGATTGCCAATGATAGTTTAGAAAATTCACAGCAGGCAAAAGGCCTTTACACCCAAGCAATACCACTTTTAGAAAAGAACGAAAACCTATTTGAACTTGCGCATGCAAAAATAAGTTATGCTTCAAACCTCGGGAAAAGCAATGATTTTAATGCCGCTCTAAAACACCTTGCTGAAGCGCTTAAAATTACACAAGAAAATGATTTTAATGAACTTGAAGTTCAGGCCTTGGAGGGGATGGCGAAAATACAGTACGCCCTTGGAAACTATAAAGGAGCCTATCAATTATCGCAAAAAGTGTCTGTTGGCAGAGACAGTTTGTTTGAAAGCACTAAAACAAAGGCTGTACTTGAATTAGAAACAAAGTACGAAACCAAAAAAAAGGAAAACAAAATCCTTAAACAACGCGCTCAATTAGCGGAAAAAGACTTGGAGGTTCGCCGAAAAAACACGTTTATTTTTGGTAGTTTGGGATTGGCTTTAGTTTTGGGTTTGCTTGGTTATTTGCTGTACAATCAACAAAAACTAAAAAACCGTCAGCTGCAAAAAGAAGGGGAATTAAAATCTGCTTTGGCTAAAATAGAAACCCAAAACAAATTACAGGAGCAGCGCCTGCGTATTTCCCGAGACCTTCATGATAATATTGGGGCGCAGCTCACCTTTATTATTTCTAGTATTGACAATTTAAAATTTGGTTTTACTGATATCGGTGAAAAGCTAGAGCGTAAACTTACATCTATAAGCAACTTTACATCGCAAACTATTTATGAGCTTCGCGATACTATTTGGGCCATGAATAAGGACAGCATTACTTTTGAAGATTTGCAGGCTCGAATTGCCAATTTTATTGAACAAGCAAAAAACGCTTCCCAATTAACCGAGTTTTCGTTCAATATTGCTAATAATGTGAATCAAGATCGAGTTTTTACCTCCGTTCAGGGAATGAATATTTATAGAATCATTCAAGAAGCTGTAAACAATGCGTTAAAATATGCTTCGGCAGCAGAGATTGCCGTGAATATTTCGGAAGAAAATGGAGATTACAACATTGAAATTATTGATAATGGTTCTGGTTTTGATCCAGTTAATATAGAAAAGGGGAATGGATTGAATAATATGAAAAAGCGGGCTACTGAAATTGGAGGTAATCTTGTTGTTGTTTCTAAAATGAATACCGGTTCAAAAGTTCTTTTCAAGTTTCCTATTAAAGAGGCTAAGCCCCCATTATAACTGACTTTCAAGTGTGTTTAATTTTCTGTCATAAATTAGAGTTAAACAAAGATCTTTTTTAATCTAGCATATCATTATTATTTATTTTTACGGCTGTAATAATAAATACTAAAAAAAGAATATGATTAAGAAAATTACGTTGTTTTTCGCACTTGCATTTATACACAATGCAAATTCTCAAATATTTAATTCAGGATTTGAGAATAACAATGGAACACCCCTATCTGAATACACCACAGCCAATAATGATGGTTTGATGGTGCCTATTTTTGCACCGGTTCAAGACTTTAATACGGAAGCTTGGATTCAGTTTTATGATGGATATGACAATAAAATTGCATTTAGTACCTCGTGGTACGAACCAGCAGGGCAATCTGATGATTGGCTAATAACGCCCGCAATCGAAATTCCTAATAATGGCGAGCCTACTTTATATTGGAAAGGAAAATCGTACGATTTTGAAAATCTTGAAGACTACGACATTCGCGTTTCCACAACAACTAATGATATTTCAAGTTTTACTGAAACAATATTATCTGTAGAAGGTGAGCAACCTTTTGATTTTAATTCACGATCTTTAGATTTATCTACCTATAAGGGACAAACAATCTACTTAGCCTTTGTAAATGTAACGGACAATGGCTTGTTTTTGGCCTTAGACGATTTATACATTAGTGAAACTTCCAATTGTGAGCTTCCAGATGTTACTGGTGTATCAATTGAAAACCTTACTGAGGATAGTTTTACTGTAACTTGGACTCCAACTGCTGGAATTACAACTTACGACACGGGCTTAGCAACGTTTACAGGTTCAGTTAGTTCAACGGGAACCCAAGATGGTTTCACCAAAACTTATGAAAATTTAGAACCAGGAACACGCTATCAGTTTTTTCTAAAAAATGCTGATTGTGGTTCTGGATGGGCTACGCCAGTTTCTATTTGGACTGCTGCAATCCCTCCGTATGCTTATGATTTTGAATTCACCACAGAAAATTATGGCGAATATGATTCTGATGGTTGGTCATCAAATACTTGGATTAACGGATTTGGAGCAGAGGCTCAAAATGGAGATGGTTATGTTTTTAATAATACCAGCACCTCTTTTGATAAAAATGATTGGATTCATTCTTACCCAATAAAAATGGCTGCAGACGAAACAATAAAAATCACCTATTTTGCAAAATTAGGTTTAGAACCTGCTGATCCTGCAACTCTAAAAGTAGCTGTAGCTGATGAACCTAATAGAGATGCTAATTTTATGGAATTAGATAGTCAAACCATTCCAGGAGGAGATTACCTAGAATATACAACACTTTTTACAGCAACTGAAGATGGAGTTTATTATTTTGGCTTTGGTAATGTGACCCCGATTGTGATTCAAAGTTCTGCACTTCGTTTGGATAATATTCAATTTTCTTTGGAACCACTTTCTGTAGATGAAAATTCATTATCAAGTATTAGTGTTTTTCCTAACCCAGTAAAAGATGTATTAACTATCAAATCAGTTGAGTCAATTGAAAGTTCTAGACTATATACTATTAACGGTAAATTAATTGCAGAATATTCTAACCAAAAAGAAATTGATTTTACAGCATTCCCAAAAGGTTTGTATTTGCTTAAAATTACCACAAACAAAGGAACAGAAGTAAAAAAGATTATTAAATAGAGAAAAGATAAATAAACTATCTCGAGGCAAGATTCGGAGCAATTAAATTTCGAATTTCGAGTAGAAACATCAATTTATTTTTCACCAGTATAACCTTCAAAACATTAGTGCTTACTATGTTTTGAAGGTTTTTTAATGAAATAAACTTAATAATAATACGTCAATTGCCCTATTTCCATCGGTTTTTTTAAATGGTATTTTTAGTATCTTTAAACCAACAACTAACCTAAGATGCTTAAAATTGCAATAGTAGACGACAATTCGTTCCTTATCCATGCGATCAAGGAAAAACTATCTTTTTTTGAGGACGTTTCCGTAAAACACACTTCTTTAAACGGGAGCGAGTTGCTTACCAAACTTCAGGATAACCATGCTTTAGACTTAATCTTGATGGATGTTGAAATGCCCGTGCTTAATGGCATTGAGACCACCCAAATGGTAAAGCAGAAATATCCGCACATTAAAATAATTATGCTAACTGCCTTTGATAATGACGAGCATATTTTTAATGCAATTAAAGCAGGAGCAGATGGGTATTTACTAAAAGAAATCAATCCGAAAGACTTATACAATGGTATTTCCGAAACCTTAAAAGGCGGTGCTGCGATGAATCCTTCTATAGCTATGAAAACCCTGAGGCTTTTAAGAAACCCAATAGATATCCAAAACCTAAAGGATAAACAGGAAATTTCGCTTTCCCCTCGTGAAATTGAAGTCTTAGAACAATTGAGCAAAGGTTTAAGTTATACCGTTATTGCAAAAAACCTTTTTCTTTCCCCGAGCACCGTACGCAAACACATTGAGAATATTTACAAAAAATTGCAGGTCCACAGTAAAATTGAAGCCGTTCAAAAGGCGCGAAACCACAATATAATCTAAACCGATATAGATTTAGTTCGTGTTTGTTTAGACTTTTTGAACTAGAGAATAAACTTAGTGGCTCGCAGTTTGTTATGATAATTGTATCGGGGCTTACTTGCAATACTTTTCTTACAGGAAAATAAGTTGTAGTTTTACTTTTCACTTCAAATTTTAGTATCCCTATACAAATCTAGTATTATGAAAAATCTTTTTGCACTTAGCATTATCTTTCTATTTGTTTCAACTACATCTATTTATTCACAGCAAGAAAATAAAGTTGTTGATGATATTGTCAAGGAAGCTTATGGAAATTCACAACTCAAAACTCTGGCTCACGAATTAATGGACGATATTGGTCCGCGATTAGTGGGAACGCCACAAATGCAGCAAGCCCATGATTGGGCCGTTGCCAAATTTAAAAGTTGGAACATTGAGGCCGAAAACCAGCAGTGGGGTGAATGGAAAGGCTGGGAGCGAGGCATAACACACATAGATATGGTACATCCAAGGCTGCAAACCTTAAACGGAACGCAATTGGCTTGGAATCCCGGAACTTCTTCAAAAGGCGTAACTGCTGAGTTGGTTGTACTTCCAGAGGTTAAGAGTGCTGCCGAATTTAAAAAGTGGCTGCCTACGGTAAAAGGAAAGTTTGTAATGATTGCCATGAAGCAAGAAACCGGACGGCCAGATTACAACTGGGAAGAATGGGCAACCCCAGAGTCTTTTCAGAAAATGAAAGACCTGAGAACTGAGCAAAGAAAGGCTTGGAAAGCGAACATGAACAAAATAGGTTATACCAAAAGAAGCATTGTTGAGGTTCTAGAAAATGCTGGTGCGGCGGGAATTGTAGATTCATATTGGTCTAAAGGCTTTGGTGCAAACAAGATATTTGGCGCCCGAACCAAGAAAATACCGACCGTAGATATTGAATTGGAAGATTACACCATGCTTTATAGAATGGTAGAACACGGCGATAAACCAAAGATTCACGTAGTTGCAAAGTCTAAAGATTTAGGAATGGTTCCCACTTTTAATACCATTGCCGAAATTAAGGGAACAGAAAAACCAGAGGAATACGTAATTCTATCGGCGCACTTTGATTCATGGGATGGCGGTACTGGCGCAACCGATAACGGAACCGGAACCTTGGTTATGATGGAAGCCATGCGTATTTTAAAGAAACTATATCCAAACCCAAAACGTACTATTATTGCAGGTCTTTGGGGCAGTGAGGAACAGGGCTTAAATGGCTCCTTGGCGTATGTAGAAGATCACCCTGAAATTGTAAACAACATTCAGGCGGTATTTAACCAAGATAACGGAACCGGAAGGGTCGTAAGAATCAATGGGGCAGGTTTTTTACATTCTTACGATTATATTTCCCGTTGGTTAAAAGCGGTTCCCGATACGGTGAGCAAACATATTGAAACAACTTTTCCGGGATGGCCTTCAAGTGGAGGTTCAGACAATGCCTCTTTTGTAATGGCAGGTGCGCCTGCGTTTAGTTTAAGTTCCTTAAGCTGGAGTTATTGGAACTACACGTGGCACACCAACCGTGATACTTACGACAAGATAATTTTTGACGACGTTCAGAACAACGTTATTTTAACCGCAGTTATGGCTTATATGGCTTCTGAAGACGATACATCAACCTCTAGAGAGCGCATTGTACTGCCAATTGATGAAAAAACCGGGGAGCCAAAAGAATGGCCAACCCCAAGAACTCCACAACGTAAGGGTGGAATGTAAGCAGAGAAATTCCAAAAACAAACCCCAAATTCCAAGGGTTAAACTTGGAATTTGGGGGTTTTTTTGAACCCATTTAATCTTCTGATAGGTTTGAAACTATGAGCTTGTGTGCTTGATATTAAATTTTAAATGCTTGCTTCACTTCATCAACATAATCTAATTTTTCCCAGGTGAAGAGCTCTACTTCTTTTTCAATTCTTCCTTTGTATGGACTTTCAAAAACTTTGGAAACAGTTTTAGAGGTTCTGCCCAAATGACCATAAGCAGCCGTTTCGGAATAGATTGGGTTTCTAAGTTTTAACCTATTTTCAATTGCAGCGGGACGCATATCAAAAATTTCAGCAACTTTTTTAGCTATTTCGCCGTCGGAAAGATTGACGTTTTTAGAGTTATAGGTGTTTACCAAAACTGAAGTTGGTTCCACAACGCCAATGGCATAAGAAACCTGCACCAGAATCTCATCTGCAACCCCAGCAGCCACTAGGTTTTTTGCAATATGACGTGCCGCGTATGCACCACTCCTATCAACTTTACTAGGGTCTTTCCCACTAAAAGCTCCACCGCCGTGCGCGCCTTTTCCGCCGTAGGTATCAACAATAATTTTTCTTCCCGTAAGACCAGAATCACCGTGGGGACCACCAATTACAAATTTTCCGGTTGGGTTGATGTGATACTTAATGTCATCATTAAACAACTTTTGAACGTGGTCTGGAAATAATTTCTTTACGCGCGGAATAAGGATTTCTTTAATGTCCTTGTTAATTTTATCCAGCATTGCTTGGTCTTCATCAAAATCATCGTGCTGGGTTGAAACCACAATGGCAACTATTCTTTGTGGCACATTATCATCGCTGTATTCAATAGTTACTTGGCTTTTTGAATCTGGGCGCAAATACGTGATTTCATCGTTTTCTCTGCGCAGAGCTGCGAGTTCAATCATTAATTTATGCGAAATATCTAACGCCAAAGGCATATAATTTTCGGTTTCCTTTGTGGCATAACCAAACATCATACCTTGGTCTCCTGCGCCTTGCTCTTCCTTATTTTCTCGATCTACCCCTTGGTTTATATCTTGGGATTGCTCGTGTATCAACGAAATTACCCCACAGGAATCGCCGCTAAACTTGTATGCGCCTTTTGTATAACCAATTTTATTGATCACTTCGCGGGCAATATGTTGTACGTCTAAGTAGGTATTGCTTTTCACTTCGCCAGCCAATACTACTTGTCCCGTAGTAACCAATGTTTCGCAAGCAACTTTACTTTCTGGATCAAATGCCAAAAAATTATCTAAAAGCGCATCGCTAATTTGATCCGCAACTTTATCTGGGTGTCCTTCAGAAACACTTTCCGAAGTAAATAAATAAGCCATAATCTGTAATTATAATTTTGTAAAAATCGAACACGACTTAGGACGAAATGACTTAAGGTCGGCTTGACGACAGCTAGGCGTACAAGCAAAATAAAATTCAAAAGATACTTAATCTTTAAACTTACGGCTCACAGTCCTAAGTGCTATGTTTAATAGCCTTAAGTCATTTTCAAGAAAGATTTGACGGTCGCGACCAAGGGAAGTTTTCACTGCCTTTAGCATTTTTTATGGAGGTTGCAATCAGTCAAATCTTTCCTCTAAAATCGTTTCGGCAAAAGTAGAAAAATTATATGAATCACAATTTTATTTAAAGATTTTTGACAAAAGGTTAGGTTTTCAAATTTTTCTGACGTTATATTTGTGCTTACAAAGTTCAAACCTTTATTGAAATGTTATCAAGAAAGGCCGAGGGAATAGACCCTATGACGCCTTAGCAACCTCCCGACTTTTCGGGGAAGGTGCTACATTCTACAACAATCTCGATAGTAATCGAGGTTGGCGATAGATAACGACAAGACAATTTCAAATTCTTGAAATTGCCTATCATTTTTTCTTTTTAACATTTTTCTATAGTCCCGATCTATCGGGGTAATTTATTTATTAACTCAAAAAATTAGAAAAATGAGTACACAAAACAATTTCGCAACAAACTTGTTGCACGCAGGACACGATGTAACCGCAAACGCAGGAACCAGAGCCGTGCCAATTTACCAAACCTCAAGTTACGTTTTTAACAACAGCGACCACGCTGCAAACGTTTTCAATCTATCTGAGCCAGGATTTATTTATTCGCGCTTAAACAACCCAACTTGCGATATTTTAGAGAAGCGTTTGGCAGCTCTAGAAGGTGGTATTGGCGCCGTAACTACAGCCTCTGGCGCATCTGCCATTTCAACTACATTATTGACCTTGCTTCGTGCAGGAGATCATATTGTAGCATCAAGTAGTTTGTACGGAGGTACTTTCAATCTACTCAATGTTACGCTGCCACGATTAGGAATTACAACCACTTTTGTAGATGGATCTGAGCCTGAAAACTTCGGAACAGCTGTTCAAGAAAATACACGAGCAATCTTTATTGAATCGCTTGGAAACCCAAAGTTGGATGTTTTAGATATTGAAGCCATTGCTGCGGAAGCTAAAGCAAACAAAATTCCATTAATTGTAGATAATACAGTTACTACTCCTGCTTTGTTGAAACCTATTGAGCACGGAGCAAATATTGTAATCCATTCCTTGACCAAGTACATCAACGGAAACGGAACAAGCCTTGGCGGGGCAATTATTGATGCTGGTAATTTTGATTGGACCAACGGAAAGTTTCCTGAGTTTACAGCACCTTCAGCCGGATACCATGGGTTAGTGTATTCTGAGGTGCTAAAAGAAGCCGCTTTTATTGCAAAAGCACGTATTGAGGGACTTCGCGATTTTGGCGCTGCCTTAAGTCCGTTTAGCGCTTTTCAAATTCTTCAAGGTTTGGAAACATTGGAAGTTCGAATTAAAAAACACAGCGAAAACGCCTTAGAATTTGCCAAATGGCTTCAAAGTAGAGAGGAAGTAGTTTGGGTAAATTATCCAGGTTTAGCAGATAATCCGTATTTCGACCTTGCCCAAAAATATCTCCCAAAAGGACAAGGCGGTCTAGTTACTTTCGGTGTAAAAGGTGGTTTTGAAACCGCTAAAAAAGTAGTTGATAAAGTGAAGCTGTTTTCACTCGTGGCGAATATTGGCGATACAAAATCTTTGATAATCCATCCGGCAAGTACAACCCATCAACAATTGAGTGAAACTGCTCAAGCTGCAGCAGGTGTGAGTCAAGATTTAATTAGGCTTTCTGTTGGTTTAGAAGATATTGAAGACTTAAAAACCGATTTGGAACAAGCTTTTGAGATTGTTTTTAAGGAACAACTAGTGTAACCTTTTAACCTCACATTTCATGTCAGAAATTTTATATCTCACTATACCAAATTACACCACCAGTACTGGATTTCGCTTTAAAAACCTTCCTTTAGCTTATCAGGTTTTTGGTCAAGAATTGGGCACAGCTCCTATCGTTTTAGCAACCCATGCATTAACTGGAAACAGTACTGTTTGTGGCGAAAATGGTTGGTGGAAGTCTTTGATTGGCCCCGAAAAGTGTATTGATATTGAAAAATATACCATTCTTTCTTTCAATGTTCCGGGAAATGGGTTTGATGGTTTTATAATCGAAAATTACGAGGACGTTTGCATTTACGATGTTGCACAATGGTTTTTGATAGGATTAAAACACCTAGAAATACCCTTGGTTTTTGCTGGAATCGGCGGTTCTTTGGGCGGTAGTATCCTTTGGCAAATGGCGGTCTTGAAGCCTAGTTTGTTTCAAAACTTGATTCCCATTGCAACAGATTGGAAAGCCACCGATTGGGTAATTGCGCAATGTAGGGTTCAAAAACAGATTTTAAATAATTCTGAAAATCCAGTTCACGACGCTCGTATTCATGCGATGACTTTCTATAGAACGCCGCAATCTTTTAAGCAGAAATTCAATAGAAGTTTGAGTGATATAGCACATATATATAATGTGGAAAGCTGGTTGTTCCACCACGGTAAAACCTTAAAGAAACGCTATCATTTATCAGCTTATAAACTGATGAATCACCTATTGATGACTGCGCATTTAGAAAGAAATGAAACCTTTATTGAATTGGCCTCAAAAATTGTTGGAGACATTTATTTAGTGGGAATAGACAGTGATGGATTTTATTTGAATGAAGAAGTAAAAGATTCTTTTTCAAAATTGAAACCTGTTAAGAACAATGTGTTTTATGCTGAAATAAATTCCATTCACGGACATGATGCATTCTTAATTGAATACGAACAATTAGCGGGAATTCTGAACCCGATTTTTAATTCAGAAGAAATTACAAAATTTAAAGATTATGAGCACGCAAGTATTAGATAATGCAGGTTTAGACCGTATTGACCTAAACAATATAAAAAAGAAAAAAGTTAATATTGCAATTTTTGGCCACGGAAATGTGGGTAAACATTTGGTAGATCAAATTATCGCCTCCAAGGAAGAGATTTCCCGACGACGCGATTTAGATCTGAATATTTTTGCTGTTGCAAATTCAAAAACAATATTGCTCCAACAAAAAGGCATAGCCAAAAATTGGTTGGAGGAAAAATTGAAATCGGGAGAAGCGTATTCAGTTGGAGAAGTGATTTCCTTTGCAAAGAAAAACAACCTTCAAAACTTGGTTTTGGTAGATAACACGGCAGATGCCACTTTTGTGCAAAATTATAGCACTTTTGTTGAAAACGGTTTCCACCTGGTTTCATCAAATAAAATTGCGAATACGCTAGACTTGAGTTTTTATCAAGATCTTCGCCAAAAGTTAACTGCAAAAAAGCGCCAATATTTATATGAAACGAACGTTGGCGCCGGACTGCCATTGATAGATACCATCAAGCTTTTGCACCTTTCCGGAGAAAATATAACCCGAATTTGCGGTGTGTTTTCAGGATCTTTAAGCTATATTTTTAATACGTTTTCTGAAGGAAATAGATCGTTTAGCTCAGTTTTGAAATCGGCAATTGACAAAGGCTTTACTGAGCCAGATCCACGTGAGGATCTTTGTGGTAATGACGTTGGGCGGAAATTGCTTATTTTAGCGCGTGAATTGGATTTGCACAATGAATTTGAAGATATTTCTATTCAAAACCTCATACCAAAAGATTTGCGAAATGTTTCAAAAGCAACGTTTTTAGAGCGAATAAATGAGCTGGACGTGCCATTTCAAATTAAAAAGAAGAATCAAGCCAAGGAGTCTGTATTTCGATATGCTGCCGATTTGCATGGCGATTTATCAAAAGAAACAGGAGCGCTTTTAGATGTGAGCTTAGTCTCGGTTCCCAAAAATAGCATGTTGGGTGCGTTAAAAGGAAGTGATTCTATTTTTGAAATATACACCGAAAGTTATGGCGATAATCCAATCGTAATTCAAGGCGCAGGAGCAGGAGCAGCGGTTACCGCTCGAGGCGTTTTTGGTGATATTTTGAGGATTAGCGATAAAGATTGAAAAAAAATCTAAGACCGCTGCACTAAATGACGTAAGACATAAGACTAAAAAAATCAAAAATTTAGTCCTACGTCTTATCGTCCTATGTCATTTACAATTAAATGAAAAAAATATATTATTATGAAAGTTATCCTGAACAGAAAAAACGACAAGTATCTATTTGAAGCAACAGGAGCCTCTGGTGTTCCTGTTTTTATCGATAATAAAACCGATGAGCCGTCTAAGGGAGCCAGCCCGATGGAATTATTGCTTATGGGTGTTGGCGGCTGCAGCGCAATAGATGTGATTGCAATTTTGAAAAAGCAACGCCAGGAAGTCACTTCGTATAAAATGGAGGTGGAAGGTGCGCGAGAAGAAGTTCGCGAAGCAAAACCGTTTAAAGCTATCCATGTTACGCTTTATTTGGAGGGAAATATTGATGAGGCCAAAGCCATTCGGGCTGCCGCTTTAAGCTTTGAAAAATATTGTTCGGTTTCAATTACAATGGAGGCTTCGGTAAAAGTAACTTACTCCATCGTTCTTAACGGCAAGAAACTATAGCTTAAATATCATTTTGTATGCTCTGCCTGATTGTAGTAAAAAATACCGCGAAGGTGTAGCGAGTGGAAAGGTTTGCAGCGGTTTTTAATTTACCGCTGTGTTCTGTGTTTTTTAATTTTTACTGAATTATGATTCCTACAAGACAAGAAGTAATAGATGCTTGTGAACGTGTAGCGCCATACGCTCATAATACGCCTGTGTTTAAATCCTCTTATTTTGATACACTTTCAGGAGCTGCTCTGTTTTTTAAAGGTGAGAATTTTCAAAAGATGGGAGCTTTTAAAATGCGAGGTGCTACAAACGCTATTTTGCAACTTTCCGAGGCTCAAAAAAAGGCGGGTGTGGTAACACATTCCTCCGGGAATTTTGCACAGGCACTTTCATTAGCTGCAAAAAATCTGGGGGTGAAGGCCTATATTGTGATGCCGGAAAACGCTCCACAAGTAAAAAAAGAAGCTGTAAGAGGTTATGATGGAATAATCACCGAATCTGAATCTACAGCAATTGCTCGTGAACGGGAGGCAGCTCGAATTCAAAAAGAAACAGGAGCAACCTTTATTCATCCGTCAAACGATAAAAATGTGATTCTCGGCAATGCAACTTGTGGCTTAGAATTGCTTCAGTCGCATCCAGATTTAGATTGTATTATTACCCCAGTTGGCGGTGGTGGATTGATTGCAGGAACTGCACTTGCCATAGAATATTTTGGGAATAATTGTAAAACAATTGGTGCAGAGCCTTTTGAAGTTGACGATGCTTTCCGAAGTCTAAAAAATGGCAAGATTGCTTTTAATGAAACTACAAACACTGTTGCCGACGGACTTAAAACCTTTCTCGGCGATATCAATTTCCCTATAATAAAGGAGTTGGTTTCAGAAATTATTCGCGTTGAAGAGTCTGAAATAATTATGGCCATGAAATTAATTTGGGAACGGATGAAAATAATCGTGGAGCCGAGCAGTGCGGTTGCGCTTGCGGCTTTACTTCGGAAGAAAAAAGACTTCAAAAATAAAAAAGTTGGAATCATCCTCTCGGGTGGAAATGTAGATTTAAATAACCTGCCATTTTGATTATTGCTGTCTCTGGCTAAAGAAAAATCAATGCGCTCTTTTAATGTTTCGATATTAGCTTATCTTTACCGGCGTTGAAAAAAATATGAGGCATTTTCTTTTTGTATTCACAGTATTTCTTCTAAGCTATTCCCTTTTTTCCCAAGAAAAAGAATTGAAGCCGGTTTCATTAGAAGCCGATTTTTTCTATGGAAGTATTTTGGAACACAATCCAGATATCCAACATTTAATTACTGGCCATCCTACTGGATTTATTTTTTCGTTTAACCGAAAATCATACGGGTTTAATGAATGGGAACGGCGTTATCACTATCCAGACTGGGGTTTTACTGCGGCTTATCAAGACTTGCACAACGAGTATTTAGGAAACGCTCTAGGAGTTTATGGGCATATGAATTGGTATTTTTTTAACCGACATTTAATGCTTCGGATAGGCCAGGGAATTGCCTATGCATCCAGTCCGTTTGATACAAACACCAACTATAACAACAATGCTTATGGGAGCCATTTGTTGAGCTCTACTTTTTTAAAAGCAAACTTTGTTCGGGAGAATATATGGAAGGGCTTGGGTTTTCATGCTGGGTTTACCATTATTCACTACAGCAATGCCAATTTAAAAGCGCCCAACAACAGTACCAATACGTTTGCACTTAACGCTGGTATTAGTTACCAATTGGATTACAAAGAATTTCCAGAATATATTCAAAAAGAAGACTCCCTGAGCAGCACCCACGCCGAACGATTTAAGTTTAACCTTGCTTTTAGAACTGGGATAAATGAAAGTGATGTGGTAGGGCTTGGGCAAGAGCCTTTTTATGTTGTTTCGGCATTTGTGGACAAACGGATTAACTATAAAAGCACGTTTACGGCGGGTGTAGATGTTTATTTTTCTACTTTTTTAAAGGAGCTGATCACCTACCGTTCCATTGCCTATCCAGAAGATGGGCTTTCTGGCGATGAAGATTATAAACGTGTTGGCGTTTTTGTGGGGCACGAATGGCGTTTTAATAAGGTGGCGTTTGTTAGTCAGCTTGGGTATTATCTTTATTGGCCGTATGCGTTTGAAAACAGGGTTTACAACCGTTTGGGCTTAAAACGTTATTTTTTTAATGATCGTATATTTGCTGCGGTTACACTACATGCACATTGGGCAAAAGCAGAGGCGGTAGAGTTTGGAATTGGGTATAGGTTGTAATTTCTTAAACAGTTAGTAGGAAAAGAAATATAGAATTATGAGAAGTATCTTTTGTTTATTAATAGTTTCGTTCTTTTTGAGTTGCGATTCCGATAAAGGTTGGGATTGCATACAAACAGCAGGAACTGTGGTGCAAGCTGAAATTACGGTGCCAGAATTTTCAAAAATAATTGTCTGGGAGCGTACAAAACTATTTATTAAGCAAGGCGATGCGCAAAAAATAGTAATTGAAACTGGCGAGAATTTAATGTCAGATATTGAAGTTATAGTCAACAATGGCCTTCTTGAAATTCATAATTATAACGCCTGCAATATGGTTCGTGATTATGGTTTGACCAAAGTTTATGTAACTACACCAAACATTACGGAAATTCGAAGTAGCACAGGCTTAGCCGTTGAGAGCATTGGGGTTTTAAACTTTCCAGAACTCAGTTTGTATTCTGAAGATTTCAAAATTGAAGATCAATACCATGTAGATGGCGATTTTCAAATGAATTTAGATGTGGAAAAATTAATAGTGACAGGTAATGGTTTGTCTAAATTCTATTTAAAAGGAAGCGCTACCAATGCACATTTTGGGTTGTATTCTAGTGATTGCAGAATTTACGCAGAAGATTTAATTGTTCAGGATCTAAATATTTATCAAAGAAGTACGGGCCCAATGGTCGTTAATCCGCAAGCGTCTATAAAGGGGGAAATCGTAGGCTTGGGAGATGTTATCTCTAAAAACAGGCCGCCTATTGTAGCTGTTGATGAATTGTATCGCGGCAGACTTATTTTTGAGTAGTTAATTCGTTAAAGAGCTTTTCTAAAGTAGTGTTTTTTTGATGCAATTGAAGAATTTTTAATCCGCTGTCGTGGGCAAAATCGAAAACTTTAGCACGCATATCACGATCGGTGTCAAAATACAATTGATATACAAAACCGCCGGGGTTTTCTACCTTTATAATCTTCGGAAGTTTTTGTAGAGATACTTCCTCTACCCGATAATCAAACTCTACTTCTACAATTTGCTGTTGGTTGTTTCTTAAATCTTCTAGCTTTTTATCAAGTACAATTTCGCCTTTGTTTATTATAATTACGCGATCGCAAATGGCTTCTACTTCCTGCATAATGTGGGTAGAGAGCAAAACAGTTTTCTCTTTTCCAAGGTTTTTTATGAGTTGACGAATTTCAATGAGCTGATTTGGATCAAGGCCCGTTGTGGGTTCATCTAAAATTAGAACTTCTGGATTGTGTAAAAGTGCATTTGCAAGCCCCACCCGTTGGCGATATCCTTTTGAAAGCTGCGTTATTTTTTTATTGGCTTCTGGCTTTAAACCGGTTTTTTCAATAACTGCTTCCACTTCAGATTTTTTGATATTAAAGACTCCTGCATTAAAAAGCAAGTATTCCCGAACATACATATCTAAATAAAGCGGATTGTGCTCTGGTAAATAGCCAACGCTTTTTTTAACGGCTATATCGTCTTTGTTCACATTAAAGCCATTTACCACTGCATCGCCATCCGAAGCAGGAATAAAAGTGGTCAGGATTTTCATCATGGTAGATTTTCCTGCACCATTCGGGCCTAAAAAACCAACGATTTCGCCTTTATCGATGTTAAAGGATACCTCGTTCAGCGCTTTTTGTTCGCCGTAAATCTTTGAGATGTTTTCTACGTGTATTGACATAATTTTTGAAGTTGTACAAAGTTAAACAAATAAAAAAATGAAAAAAGCCTTTTTCGTTTTTAAGAAATGTTTACATTAGCAGTCTATTAAAACAGCAATGCACACAATTTTTACTTTCAACAACTTTTGGTTTTTCTATTTTAAGGATAGAACCGGGATTGTTGTATAGTTATTAAAAATATATAACCTATAGAGTCCCGGAAGTTTTTCCGGGACTCTTTTTTTTTAACCCTAATCCAATATTATTATGAGTATTAAAATAGCCATTCAAGGAATAGAAAGTTCATTTCATCACCTTGCCGTTCAGAAACTTTTTCCTAACAACAATGTAGCTTTAATGCCTTGCAAAAGTTTTGATAAGGTTACTAATAGCCTTGCCAACTTTGATGCAGATTTTGGCGTTATTGCCATTGAAAACTCTATTGCCGGATCTATTCTGCCAAATTATACGTTAATAGATCGCGAAAACCTTCAGATTTTGGATGAGGTTTATCTAAATATAGATATGTATGTTATGGCACTGGAGGGTGAAACGCTTCATACCATAGACGAAATTCACTCGCACCCAGTGGCATTGCAACAATGTAAAGACTATTTAATGCGGGTGCAGCCTCATTGTAAAATTGTGGAAGGCAATGATACCGCTACCGAAGCTAGAAGAATAAAAGAAGGGAACTTAAAAGGAGTGGCGGCAATTGCTGGCAAACAGGTAGCTGAGCGTTACGGACTAAAAATACTTGACAGCCACGTGCAGAGTATAAAAGAAGATAAAACAAGATTCGTTGTTTTAGGGAGAAAAACAGAGACCTCTCCAATTGAGGCCAATAAGGCATCCTTTAAATTTATTTTGAACCATGAAGTGGGGAGTCTGTCTAACGTTTTGCAACTACTCAATACGTTCAATATTAACCTGACTAAAATTCAATCCCTTCCCATTCCTGAAAAACCATGGGAATATGCTTTCTTTGTAGATGTTCTTTTTGAAGATCAAAAGCTTTTTTCTGAAGTAATCACCATGCTTGGTAAAACCGTAAAAGAATTAAAGATTTTAGGACTTTACAAACAAAATCTTAAAAACACACCTAGCAACCTTACCAAAAATTTAGTAAATGGAAAATAATAAAAACCTTAGTAAGTGGCTAACCGCAATGGATTTGCCTCACCCTATTGTAATTGCTGGCCCCTGCAGTGCAGAAACGGAAGATCAAGTGCTAAAAATAGCACATCAATTAAAAGATACGGACACCAACGTTTTACGCGCCGGAATATGGAAGCCTAGAACGCGTCCTGGAAACTTTGAAGGTGTTGGCGCTCTAGGGCTAAAATGGTTGCAAAAGGCAAAGCAGGAAACCGGACTCATGACTGCCACTGAAGTAGCCAATGCAAACCACGTAGATTTGGCCCTAAAGCACGATGTAGATATTCTGTGGATTGGCGCGCGTACAACGGTTTCGCCATTTATAGTGCAAGAAATCGCAGATGCGCTAAAAGGTACCGACAAAATTGTTTTGGTAAAAAACCCTGTAAATCCAGATTTAGCGTTGTGGCTGGGCGCAGTAGAACGTTTTTATACACGTGATGTGAAGAAATTGGGCGTAATACACCGCGGGTTTTCTACCTATGAAAAAACCCGTTACCGAAACAACCCGGAGTGGCAGATACCTATTGACCTTCAAAATAACTTCCCTGATTTGCCGCTTATTTTAGATCCTTCGCATATTGCCGGACGTAGGGATATTATTTTTGAGCTCTGTCAAACCGCACTAGATCTAAACTACAATGGGTTGATGGTAGAAACGCATTATGACCCGGATAACGCGTGGAGCGATGCCGCACAACAGATTACGCCAGCAGCCTTAGACCAAATGACCGTAGATTTACGAATTAGAAAGCAGGAAGGCGATGCCGTTGAATTTCAGAACAAATTGAGCACTTTGCGAACAAAAATTAATGTTTTGGACCACCAACTTATGGACTCGTTGGGGAAACGAATGAAAATTGCTGACGATATCGGGTCGTTAAAAAAGAAAAATAACGTTGCAATACTTCAAACCAAAAGATGGAATGAGATTTTAGGGAAAATGATTTTGGAAGGCGAGGAGTATAATTTGAGCGAAGAATTTATATTGAAAATTTTTAAGGCAATTCACCAGGAATCCATCAATCACCAGAAAAAGGTTATTAATGAATAGTGGCATCCAGATTATTAAGTACTTTCGTAAATTTGGAACGCATTACCTTATATATCTCAATTTAAAATGAAAGGCATTGTTTATAAATCTACCGGCAGTTGGTATTCGGTAAAAGCTGAAAACGGCAATTTTTATCATTGCCGTATAAAGGGTAAATTCCGAATTGGTGGAATTAAGAGTACCAATCCAGTAGCAGTTGGTGACCTTGTAGATTTTGATATTGAAACCAAAGGTGACGATACGGTTGGAGTTATTAAACAAATTGAAGCCCGCGATAACTATATTATTCGCAAATCGGTAAACTTGTCTAAGCAAACCCATATTATTGCCGCAAATATAGACGTTGCATTCTTGTTAATTACCTTAAATAACCCACCAACCTTCACGGCTTTTATCGACAGGTTTTTGGTTACCGCAGAGGCATACCACATAAAAGCGGTCCTTCTTTTTAATAAGGTTGATACCTATACGGAAGATGAATTGCTGGAAATAAAATTTTTGGCAGCCCTTTATCGCAAGATTGGTTATGAATGTATTGGAATTTCGGCAGTTACCGGAAAAAACATAGACAAAGTGAAGGCCTTGATGCAGGGTAAAGTAACCATGTTTTCAGGACATAGCGGTGTGGGAAAATCTACCTTAATAAATTCAATTGAGCCCGGTCTAGATTTAAAAACTTCTGAAATTTCCGAACAACATTTGCAAGGGCAGCACACTACAACTTTTGCCGAAATGTTTGATCTTTCCTTTGGAGGGCAGATTATTGATACCCCAGGGATAAAGGGTTTTGGAGTTGTTGAAATAGATAAGGAAGAACTTGGAGATTATTTTCCAGAATTTTTTGAGTTAAAGGAGAATTGCAAATTTAATAACTGTTTGCATTTGGAAGAACCAAAATGTGCAGTTAAGAAGGCCCTAGAAAACGAGGAAATAGCCTGGTCCCGATACAAAAGTTATTTACAAATTTTAGCCGGAGAGGAAAACCATTTTAGGAAGGATATATATGAGAAATGATAGCCAAAACGGCAAATAACAAACCAATTGCATCTTCGTTTTTTGTTGTTTACGGATAACAATATATTAAGCTGTTTTCGTGACAATCAAGTGGATAAGTAATAAATAACTCAATATGCGCGTATTAATTCAAAGAGTAAAAAAAGCATCGGTAGAAATTGAGGGAAAAGTTCATTCCGAAATAGGGCAGGGCTTACTCATTTTCTTGGGAATAGAAGCAGCAGACACCCAAGAGGATATTGACTGGTTAGCGCGGAAAGTAGCCCGTTTACGGATTTTTTCAGATGAAAACGATGTTATGAATCTTTCGGTGCAGGATGTTGGGGGCTCGTGTTTAGTGGTAAGCCAATTTACACTTCATGCCAGTACTAAAAAAGGCAATCGTCCTTCTTTTATCCATGCCGCAAAACCTGATATTGCCATTCCGTTGTACGAAAAGTTTATACTTCAGCTTGAAAGAGAATCAAAAAGTAAGGTTCAAACCGGTAGTTTTGGCGCAATGATGGATGTGGCGCTCATCAATGACGGACCGGTAACAATTTGGATGGATTCAAAGAATAAAGAATAATTCCTTTAACTTTTTTTTAACCTTTATTAAAATTCATATCTTGCCAAGCAATACCTACTTTTTATGGAGAAGATATATTGCTTGTTATTTCTGCTGTGTTCAGCTCATGTATTTGCTCAAAACGACTATTCTTTAGCTTCTATAAATCTAGGTCTTACCGAATATGCCAACAGTGTTTTAATTGACGAATTGGTGGAAGTTGATGTTACAAACCTTGATAAAGTAACCACCAAAACTCGCCGTGTTGTTGCCGTGCTGAATAAAATGGGCAATGGAGATGCCAAACTTTTTGAATATTATAACGACAACTCTAAAGTAAAGCGGATAAACGTTAGAATTTATGATGCTCTCGGAAAGCAAATTGCGCGATACAAAAAGAAAGACTTTATTGATGTAAGCCGAACGGGCAATGCAATGTATATGGATTTTAGAGTGCTTTATAAAAATTATACACCAACGGCATACCCGTATATTGTGGTTTTTGAGAGTGAAACGGAAACGGGTGATTCAGCCTTTATTGACTCTTGGTTTCCCTTAGACGGCTATGCCGAAAGCACCCAAAAAAGTGTTTTGAAATTGAAGTTTAATCCGGCCAATCCGCTTAAATACATGGCGAACAACCTTGATGGCCACGATATAACAATCACCGAAACCCAAGACGAGCTTACCTTTACCGCCACAAATATTAAAGCTTTCCGTTATGAGGAGCACAGTCCTTCTAAAATTAATTTTTTTCCGAATGTACGTTTAGGATTAGACGCTTTTAAATTAAAGGGAACTTTGGGTATAGGAACCAATTGGCAGGATTTCGGAAAATGGATGAGCACTAGCTTACTTTCTGGCATAGACGAACTGCCAGATGGCACTTTGGCGCGTGTTAAAAGTTTAGTGGCAAACGAAAATACAAATGAAGGCAAGGCGAGAAAAATATACCAATATGTTCAGGATAAAGTTCGGTATATCAGTATTCAAATAGGAATTGGCGGATGGAAACCCATGCCTGCTCTAGAAGTGGACAAATTGAGCTACGGTGATTGTAAGGCGCTTACTTATTACACAAAAACACTTTTAGACGCCGTTGGCGTGCCGTCTTATTACACGGTTATATACGGTGATACCGATGAAAGAGATATCACGGCAGATTTTACTTCGTTACAAGGTAACCATGTCATTTTGGGTATTCCCGATGGGGAGGAAATTACTTGGTTGGAGTGTACAAGCCAAGATACTCCTTATGGTTACATCGGAAGTTTTACGGATGATCGGGATGCTTTGGTTATCACTCCTGAAGGTGGAAAAATAATGCATACCAAAATCTACGAAACCGAGGAAAGCTTGCAAAATACTTCAGCTAAAGTAAAAGTGAATGCCGATGGAAGTGTTTTGGCGAATTTTGAAAGTACTTCCGAAGGGCTTCAATATGAAGATAAATTCCTGCTTCCGAAGAAAAAAACAGACGAAATTGATGCATATTATAAAAATCGTTGGGGTCATATCAACGGATTTTCAATTGATGGGTTTGAGTTTAAGGACGATCGGGAGCAAATTGCTTTTACTGAAAACGTGACCTTAACTATTCCTAATTATGCGAACCCTGTGGGCGGTGATTACCTTTTCTGTGCTAATATTTTTAGTCAGAACAGTTATATTCCCCCGCGTATAGAAACCAGAAACCAGAATCTTTATATCGGTTACGGCTATCTGGACATTGATACGGTTGAGGTTGAAATACCTGCTAACTTTATAATAGATGTCCTTCCTGAATCAAGTGTTTTGGAAACTAAATTTGGTAAATACGAAATAGATTTCAGCAAAACTTCAGAAAATAATTTACTGTACAGCAGAAAACTTCGCATAGAAAAAGGGGAATATCCTCCTGCGGAATATGAGAGCTACCGTGCATTTTTACGATCAATTGCACGTCTTGACAAAACGAAAATTCTATTAAAACAAAATACAAACTAAACAACCAAACCAATGAAAATAGGCGTACTTACAGCAGTTGCACTCTTGTGTTTTCTCAATACTTCAGTTGCACAAAAGTATAAATTCGGAAAAGTTTCCAAAGAAGAATTGCTTCAGAAGGAACACCCAACAGATAAATCGGCAAATGCGGCAGTTCTGTATCGCGAAACCAAAACGGAGTTTCAATACACGGAAGATTCGGGGTGGTTTATGATAACGAATTTCTTTGAACGCGTAAAAATTTATAACAAAGAGGGTTTTGAAAAGGCAAATGTTAGCATTAATCTTTACGAAGGTGACGGTGAAGATAAGCTCATGGGGTTAAAGGGATATACGTATTATATTGATTCTAACGGTAAAACCCAGAAAGTAAAGCTTAGGAATGACGGAATTTTTGAAGAGGAAACTACAAAGTACCTCACGCAAACAAAAGTTACCATGCCCGATGTTCGTGAGGCTTGTGTTATTGAGTATAAATACACCATAAAGTCGCCTTTTATTTTTAATATAGACGAGTTTAGGTTTCAGGAGACTATTCCGGTTGATAAGGTTTTAGCGCAATTTAAAACGCCAGAGTATTTTAAGTATAAAACGCACCAGAGAGGCTGGGTTCCTTTTAAAGTGAATACAGAAAGTAGGGAGCGAAGAATGAGTTTTAGACAGACGGAACGCATGGATACGAGAACTTTTGGAAAGGCCGTTCCGAAGGTAGAAACTAGGGAGGTGAAGTTTATGGAAGATACCTACACGGTTGAATTAGAAAATGTACCCGCACTTCAGGAAGAAGCCTTTGTAGGTAATTTGAATAATTATACTACTGCCTTGCAGTTTGAAATGAGCTATATAGATTTTCCGGGATCACCTATAAAAACGTATGCAACAACTTGGGAAGACGTTTCAAAAAGTATCTTTAAGATAAGTGAATTTGGTAATGAGCTACAACGCAAAAATTACTTTCAAAAAGATATCGATAATCTTTTGAGCGGCGTCTCTAAGCCTGAAGAAAAGATAGGTAAAATATTCTCGTATGTTTTAAACAAGATGAACTGGAATGGCTACAACGGTTTTTATACTAATGAAGGGGTTAAAACTGCATATAAAAAGGGCTCTGGAAATGTAGCCGATATAAACCTCATGCTGGTAGCCATGTTGCGCTATGCTAGATTAGATGCAGATCCGGTATTGGTTAGTACAAAGGCGCACGGAATACCATTATTCCCTACTCGAAATGGTTTTAATTATGTAATTGCCGCCGTTAATTTGCCACAGGGCGTCCTATTGCTAGACGCCACCAACAAAGATGCGGAAATAGGGGTTTTAAAAACCAATATTTTAAACTGGAAGGGCCGGGTTATAAAAAAGAACGGTGCTTCGGGCTGGGTTTCGCTAAGGTCACTGGTGCCTGCTGTAAAAAGTGCGATGGTCAACGTTAAGATTGCTCCAGATATGACGGTTTCCGGTGAAGCAAAAAATAGATTTACTGGCAATTATGCGTTTCAATACCGAACAGAATACAAAAGCTTAAATGCAGATGCACAACGCAAGAAAATTGAGAAAAATACAAATCAAGCCGAACTTTCTAACTTGCAGTTTGAAAACTTGAATGCTCCCGGATCGCCTGTGTCTTTAGCATACGATTTTGAATCTTTTGATGAAGTTGAAGATGTAGCGGGCAAGCTCTATTTTTCGCCTATGGTTTATTTGGCAACCAAAGAAACGCCGTTTAAGTCGGAAACCCGTGAATATCCTATAGATTACGGATATCCTATTAAAAACCGCTATATTGTGAGTATAGAATTGCCAGCGGGTTATCAGGTAGAATCCATACCTGAAAATGCCGCCTTTACTTTGGGTGAAAATACGGGGAGCTATCGTTATCTTATTTCGCAAGTGGGCAATAAGCTTCAACTTTCAGTGGAGTTTGCAATCAACCAGTCGCTTATTGGTGCGACGGAATATATAAATCTTAAAAAATTCTATGAACTTTTAATTGCGAAAGAGCAAGAAAAAGTTGTACTTTCAAAAGCATAATGGATATACAAAACGCACAAAAAGCAGTTGACGCTTGGATAAAGCAACACGGAGTCCGGTATTTTAATGAACTTACCAATATGGCGCAACTCACCGAGGAAGTTGGGGAAGTAGCCAGAATAATTGCCCGCCGTTATGGCGAACAAAGTGAAAAGGAGAGCGATAAAAATAAAGATTTGGGCGAGGAGCTTGCAGATGTTATTTTTGTGGTGCTTTGTTTGGCAAACCAGACCGGGATTGATCTTGAAGAAGCCTTTGAGAAAAAACTGGATCTTAAAACCAAGCGCGACCACGATAGGCACCATAACAACGAAAAATTAAAGTAAATGTTCAAAAAAGTAATACAGACGAAAGGGTTTTGGAAATCAGTAATTTCATTGGCCTTGTCATTTGCTCTTCTTTTTGCATTGATAAAATGGGCAATTGAAGGTTTTGATCTAGCGTATTTTACCGAAAGAAACCCAATAATCTTTCTGCTTACCCTTTTGGGAGCCGGTTTTGTATATGGCTTTTTTGTAAGCTTCGGGAAATTTAGAGCGAAAATTAAGGAAAAAGAGTCCAGATAATGCAAGTTTGTTTGAAACGGGAGGTTTTTCCGAAAGAAAATTTAGTCCTTCGTATTAGTGGTTCTAAAAGCGAGTCTAACCGATTGCTGATTCTTCAGGCGCAGTTTCCGAATATTGAAATTGAAAATCTTTCAGAGAGTGATGACACCAAGGTGCTTCAAGAAGGATTGAAAATAACCAAGGGAACAGTTGACGTAGGCCACGCAGGAACTGCGATGCGCTTTTTAACAGCTTACTTTTCGGCAAAAGAAGGAGTTGCAGTTTTGCTAACTGGTAGCAAACGCATGCAGGAACGGCCTATTGGTATATTGGTAAATGCCCTGCAAAGTATGGGAGCCGACATTGAATACTTAGAAAATGAAGGTTTCCCGCCTTTAAAGATAAAGGGGAAATCACTTCGCAATAAAAAAGTATCAATAGCGGCAAATGTTAGCAGCCAATATATTTCGGCATTAATGCTTATTGCACCTATGCTTCCCAAGGGCTTGCAGATTTCATTGGTAGGGAAAACAACCTCGGTGCCTTATATTAAAATGACCCTCGCCCTGCTCCAGAAAGTAGGTGTCTATGGCGATTTCAGCAAAAATGAAATATGTATTGCTTCAGTAAATAAACTGAAAGACACTAAGGTAGTTGTAGAGTCAGATTGGAGCTCTGCTTCCTATTTTTATAGTTTGGTTGCACTTTCTGATGATTGTAAATTAAGTCTTGGCAGTTTTTCGGAAGCCAGTGTGCAAGGCGATTCCGCTTTGGTACAAATTTACGATGCCCTAGGGGTAAAAACTGAATTTAACACCGCCAACAATACTGTTTTACTTTCAAAAAAACCAATACAGTTGCCAGATTCGCTGATGTTAAACTTAGCAAACACGCCAGATCTAGCCCAAACAATTGCGGCAACTTGCTTCGGACTGGGAATAGGGTGCAAGCTCACCGGATTACACACTTTAAAAATTAAAGAAACCGACCGGCTGGTAGCTTTAAAAAATGAATTGGAGAAGCTGAATGGGGTAGTTCATATTGATGCCGACTCGTTGCAATTGGAAATATCGAGTGATTTAAAGCCGGACCAAGTTATTGAAACCTACCAAGACCATAGAATGGCGATGGCTTTTGCGCCTTTGGCCTTAAAAACCGATTTGATAATAAACGATGCTGAGGTTGTTTCAAAATCATACCCCAAAATTTGGAAAGATCTTCAGGCAACTGGAATCGGCGTTGAGTTTATAGATTCGTAACTGGTACGGTTTTTATTGGTAATGTGGAGGCTAATTGTGGACTTAACAAACCATATCGAGAAATATAAATCACTCTGAAAAAAAATTGTCTCGTTCTTTCGGGTTAAGGGAAAAAGCTAAAGATTACTATTATACTTAAGGCCCATTCTTTTGGATTTTACATAATTTCTATATGGTAGCATCTTGGTGTCCCTTGTGTTCTTGCGGCACGCGGAACATTTCAAAATAATAAATCTTCATTTACTTGACAACGCCTATCTGCAAGTTGTATATTTGCAGCCGCGTACGCCGAAGCGCTTGGCAAAGGTGCGCCTTTAATAAAATCTAAAGCACGACGAATTATGGGAATGAAACTCTCGCATTACAATTTTGAACTTCCAGAGGAATTATTGGCAGAATATCCGGCCGAAAACCGTGATGAAGCTCGTTTGATGGTGTTAAACCGAAAAACCAAAACTATTGAGCATAAAATGTTCAAAGACTTGATTGATTATTTTGAAGAGGACGATGTTTTGGTAACCAACAATACAAAGGTTTTTCCTGCGCGTTTATTCGGAAACAAGGAAAAAACGGGAGCTCGAATTGAAGTTTTCTTGTTAAGGGAATTAAATCCGGAAACTCGTTTATGGGATGTTTTGGTTGATCCTGCACGAAAAATAAGAATCGGGAATAAATTGTATTTTGGAGAGGATGAGAGTTTAGTTGCAGAGGTTATTGACAATACAACCTCGCGTGGAAGGACTTTACGATTTCTATTTGACGGTTCGTATGAGGAGTTTCGCAGTAAATTGACAGAATTGGGAGAAACGCCACTTCCAAAATATATAAAAAGAGACGTAGAGCCAGAAGATGCCGAGCGTTACCAAACTATTTTTGCCAAGGAAGAAGGAGCTGTAGCCGCACCAACTGCGGGGCTGCACTTTTCTAAGCATCTTTTAAAACGCCTTGAAATTAAAGGAATAAACAGAGCCGAGGTGACACTCCATGTTGGATTGGGAACCTTTAGCCCTGTTGAGGTTGAAGACCTTTCAAAACACAAAATGGACTCCGAGGAAATGAATATTGAAAAGGAAGCCGTAGACATTATTAATACAGGTATTGCGCGTAATAAACGAGTGTGTGCGGTAGGAACAACGGCAATGCGTGCATTGGAAAGCGCAGTTTCTACAAACCATACCTTAAATGCTTACTCCGGATGGACCAATAAATTTATTTTTCCTCCGTATGATTTCAGCATTGCCAATGCGATGGTTACAAATTTCCACCTTCCAAAATCTACGCTTCTAATGATGGTTTCGGCTTTTGCAGGACACGAATTTGTTAAGGAGGCCTATGCGGAAGCAATTAAGGAAAAATACAAATTCTATAGCTACGGTGATGCAATGTTGATCATCTAAGCACAGAACAGTTAACGTTTAAGAAAAAATCCCGATGCCCATCGGGATTTTTTTGATTTATAGCGGTTCGGTAAACCAATCGTTTAGCAGATGTTTGGTTTTTAGAGCACTAGTTTTATAGAGGCAACGCGGCCTAAAGAACTCAATGCTATGCAAGGCGTAAGGTTCATAGTAAGCTCGCAATAAACTTTATAGTCCTTTGGTTTTTAAATGTCAAAATAAAAAATTACCTTAGACAGCGCTTAATTTAAGTTGAATCAGCTATTTGAATGAAAAAAACAATACTTTTCTTCATGAGTTTTTTTATCTCTATCACCGCCTTTTCGCAAGGAGGCGATGGTGATATGCCAGAAAGCTGGGGTTTGAATCTAGAGGCTGTGCCAAGTCTTGTAAGCCTTCCTCCTTTAAATTTTGAAGCAATAAAACATGAGGATAGCATTAATGATTTAGATAAAACCATGCCTTGGCGGTACGGCGTTGAACGCGTGCTAGATCTAGATATGGAAAACGATGGCCTTTGGACAGATTTGCCCAATGGCGGAAAAATTTGGCAGGCAAGAATCCAGTCAAAAGATGCACTAAACTTAAGTGTAAATTTTGACGATTTCTTTTTGCCAGCCGGCTCACGACTGCAACTTTTTAACAATGACCGTACAGATATTACTTCAACCTATACCAATACCCATAACAGAGATGAGCAACAATTGGGTACGTGGTTTGTAGAAGGCGATGTTATTTGGATAGAATACTACCAACCACCGCGAATATATGCTACTCCAAGACTTCATATAACCAGTGTTATTCACGGTTATAGAATGGGAAGGGTAAATACGCTAATTCATGGCGACCGTGGCTTTAATGGCTCTGGGGAATGTAATTATGATGTAAACTGCCCCGTTGGAAATGATTTTGATGAAAAGAAAAACTTGGTAAAAAAAGCGGTAGCCTTGCTGAACTTAGGTAATGGTCATTTGTGTTCCGCTGCGCTTATCAATAATGCTTTAAACGATAAAACCCCATACCTTTTAACGGCTAACCATTGTTTAGATAATAGTGACCCCGCCCTGTGGTCTGTCCGTTTTAATTGGGTGAGTCCAACTCCCGCTTGTGGTACGGGAGAATCCAGTGGCGATTTGCAGACAAACTTCACCATTAGCGGTGCCGAGTTAAAGGCGAATAACGAGTTGAGTGATTTTGCATTGGTAGAACTTTTTGATCCTATTCCAGATTCTTGGGATGTAGCCTTTGCAGGTTGGGATAATTCTGATGCTAACCCACTCTTTGAGGTGGGCATACATCATCCAAACGGAGATATTATGAAAGTGTGCAGAGATGACTCTGGAGCCGAGAAAATTGACGCTAACGGCACTAAGGTTTGGCTTATTGGTGGCGGCGCGCATGGTTCTGGAAATGGCTGGGAGATTGGCACAACCGAAAGTGGCTCGTCGGGATCACCACTTTTTAATGAAAACGGAAAAATTATAGGGCAGTTATATGCCGGTCAATCTGCCTGTATAGGTATGGAAACCAATCACGAATACGATATTTATGGGCGTTTTGGCGTGTCTTGGAATGCAAGCGACCTGCCCGAAGCCCGATTAATGGATTGGTTAGACCCTGAAAATACAGGAATTACCAATATTGAAACACTGCAAAACCTATTGAATATACCTGATTTTGAAACAGTTGGTGAGCTTAAAATCTACCCCAATCCTGCTAGTACTGTTATAACCGTTATGAACAACCGATACCCGAACTTGTCTTATGTGTTTTTAAACGTAATGGGCCAGCGCATTAATGCCGGCTCTCTGTCTAATACTATGAATACTATTGCCGTTGACAACCTTTCTGAAGGAGTTTATTTTCTGCATATAACGGATGAAGATAGTCAAGATTCAATAACAAAAAAGATTCTGATAAAAAGATAGCAGCACACGGGATGCTTCTAAAACTTTGGGCGCATCATGTTCTCTTTAGTTCAAACACGCCGAATAAAAAGGGGAGATGCCCGCGTCATCGAGGTTAGACCTTCTGATTAAATAAAAGTGCAGAGTTAAAAAGCCCTTTCTTTTTCTTAAACGCTACACCTTTCAGTATTTCCAAAGACTTATCCACTCTTGGTGTCAACAAACAAGTTATAGTCAAGGCTTCTCCGTTTTTTAAAAAAACCCGGGCAAAATGATACTGCTCCATGGCAGAAAGATGGGGCCAGGGTTTAAACAGCGTTGCGGAACCATAAACAACTACTTTTTTTATATCATTTAAATAGTATGCTTCCTTAATGTCATTTTTAATCTGAGTTACTGAATCTTGTTCAATAATATACTTTTCATTCTTGTTTATTAGCCAATATTCTATGTGTAAGTAGATGCCTGGAAGCACAAAAAGTGAAAACGCAATAGAAACAATCATTATTATTCCTATGTCGAATTTAAAAAGGGCAATCAATATAAAATAACCAAGAGACAATAAAAGAATTGATAGCGCAGCTTCAAAATGGTTTTTTAGGTTGAACTTTAATATCATTTAGCTTTGTTTTTAGGAGAGCAACCCGAAGAACGTGGGTGAGACGCCTGCGCCAATGCGGGTTGGCATAAAAGTACTCATTTTTCTGACAGGTAAAAAAGGTTGTTACGGCGTGGTAAATCACCAAGTATGTTGAGGAATATGAGCGAGATGTCCCCGCCAATTGCATTCAGCGGAGCGGAAACTACTGCATTGCACAAGGTGTTAATTAATAGCCGCTTTTTATTTTGGGTTTGTAAATATATTTGTAAATCCAATTTATTAATGGTATAATAGGCGTCCATAAATTATATAGAAGCTATTATGACAACCCCAAAGCACAGTATTTCTGAAGTCAAAAAAGTCTCTACTATTTTTCATAATTTGCAATTCCAACTGCTAATTAAACGTGGTAGTTATCACTGATGCTGCGTTTCTGTTTTTTCTGCTAAGAGCAAACATCGCTCTAATTCATTTCTAATAAAACCAATTTTTATATGTCAATTAAAGTTACTAGAAAAGATCCAACTTCAAAGTTTCTCGGTCTGGTTGTAAATAAAACCGTGTTTTTTTCCGCAATTGCGGTCATCATTTTTAGTGTAGGGTTTACACTTATCTTTGAAGAGGAAGCCGAATATTATTTTGGTATGGCGCAAACCTATGTTTCTGCGCATGGCGGTTGGATTTATACCCTTGCCGTAAATTTATTTATCGTGTTTTGCCTCTATATGGCCTTTAGCAAATTTGGCGCTATCCGTATTGGCGGTCGAAAAGCCAAGCCAGAGTTCAGTATATGGGCATGGTTTGCAATGCTTTTTAGTGCAGGAATTGGTAACGGATTGGTATTGTTTAGTATTGCAGATCCGGTTCGTGATTTTTTAAACCCACCGCGTTTGGCTGGCGAAGACCCCGCTTTAATTGCACAGGAAGCCATTAATTTTTCGTTTCTGCACCACGGAATTCACGGTTGGGCAATATACTCAGTTGTTGGGCTTTCCCTAGCTTACTTTACCTTTAATAGAAAAATGCCGCTTACATTGCGCTCTGCTTTCTATCCGCTATTGGGTAATAGGATCTATGGCTGGATGGGTGACGTGATTGATATCATGGCGGTAATTACTACCCTTTTTGGACTGGCTACAACAATTGGCTTTGGTGTAGGGCAGATTAATTCAGGGTTAACTCATGTATTTGGAGTGCCAAGCACCTTGTTTTATCAAGTGCTTATTATTGTGTGCGTGACCCTCGCAGCTACTATTTCGGCATTCAGTGGAGTGAATAGAGGTGTGCAGATGTTGAGTAAACTGAACGTTAGAGTGGCATCAGCCATCTTTCTATTGGTGCTACTGTTAGGGCCTACAACCTTTATCTTTAAATCGTATATTCAAAATCTTGGAAGTTATTTGGTGCATTTTGTAGATATGTCAACCTGGACAGAATCTTTACGCGGTACCGATTGGCAAAAAATGCGAACTATTATGTATTGGGGTTGGTGGATATCTTGGTCTCCATTTGTTGGAACATTTATCGCTCGAATTTCAAAGGGAAGAACAATAAAAGAATTTATTCTATGCGTTCTGATATTGCCAGCATTGGTAACCTTCTTTTGGTTTAGTGCCTTTGGAGGTACTACCATGCGCGATATTCTTCTTGGCGACACAGCCATGATAGCGGCGGTAAATGATAATATCTCTACTGCACTTTACGTATTTTTCGATAAGTTTCCGTTGGCAATGTTGCTAAAAGTATTGGGTGTGATTCTTATCTGTAGCTTTATTATTACTTCGGCAGATTCAGGAGCTTTGGTGGTAGATAGTATTACCTCTGGTGGAAAGTTGAAAACACCGCGCTACCAACGTGTTATATGGGCAGTTGCTACCGGTGTTATTGCTTCTGTTTTAATGTATGGTGGTGGCTTGGATGCGCTGCAAACCGTTGTTACTATTTCTGGTTTGCCCTTTGCCATTCTCTTGGTAATGATGTGTTTTTCGCTGTATAGAGGCTTAAAAGAAGATTATCAAAAAGCAGAGCGGAAGGAAAAACTTCTGGAACGAGAATCCTATCGGAAAAATATACTTCAATTGGTGAATGAAGAACGAGAAGAGAAAAATCTTAAAAAGATTGAACCAGAAGCTAATTTAAAGAAAAAATCTACGACAACCGATTTATAAACAATCCGTAAGTTAACCTAAAACAGTTAGTTAAAAAGATGACAAAGAAAATTAAGTTAGAAAACGAATTACAATTAATGGTGGCTCTAGATCTTACCGAAATGGATTCCATTTTGTTGGGCTATGTAAGCTTTCTTTGTAAAGTGTGGAATGTTAAACACTTGTATTTTACCCATAATATAAAACAGTATAAATTATACGATCTCTATGATGAGTTTCTTGAAGAAGGGATTACTGTAGAAGACATTGTAGATCGTGGATTGCAAAAAACTATTGATAAGCACTATACAGCTACGGTTCCGCATACGGTACTTATTACTTCAGACGATTATACCGAAAGTATTCTAAGCCATCTGGCCGAAGAATATAAAATAGACATTATGCTGGTGGGTAATAAAGACGAGTTGCAGGGAACCGGTGCGTTAAACCAAAAATTGGTGCGGATGCTAGATGCCAATGTGTTGTTGGTGCCAGAGGAAGCAAAGCATAGAATGGAAAATGTTTTGGTCCCTACCGATTTTAGTGCGGCCTCGGCAAGCTGTTTTGAAGTTGCAAATAGCTTGGTGGAACGCTCCGGCGGAAAAATTGAAGCCTTACATGTTTATAGCATTCCTTCGTTTTTCTTCCCTTATATCAATACGGAAAAAGCAATTGATAAAACGGAACGCCATTTAAGAGAAAAAGTAAAGCAGTTCCGTAAAAAGAATAAGCTTTCAGAACAGTTGCCCTTTAGATATACCGATAGGGAAGACCAATCTGTAGTTGAAGCAATTGAAGCCCATGCTGAAAAGGGCAGTTTCGATATAATTGTTATTTCTGCAAGGGGCGGAAACAACATAACATCTTTGTTCGTGGGGAGTATTACAAACGATTTATTGATTAGAAACAGAAACATGCCACTCTTGGTGATACGATAAGCATGTTCCGTATTCTGATTGCTTATCTAGGCCTTTGCTTTCAACTTAAATATTCCGTACCTTCTATTTTATGATACGGAAAATTGAAACAGAGAAAGTTCCTATTAAATTGTGGCTAAAAGACATTGAAGAAGGAGCTTTAGAACAAGCCAAGGATTTGGCAAATCTGGATATTGCTTATAAACATATTGCCATTATGCCAGACTCCCACCAAGGCTACGGTATGCCCATTGGTGGAATATTGGCCACCAAAGATGCTATTATCCCTAATGCGGTTGGCGTTGATATTGGTTGCGGAATGTGTTCCTTAAAAACCGATTTACAAGAGCTTGAAACCGATGATTTAAAAAATATATTGAGGCAGATTCGGGAAACTGTTCCTGTTGGCTTTAAGCACCACGACGCTAAACAGGATGCAGAATGGATGCCTGCTTTAGATGGAGATTTGCCAATAGTTTCACAAGAATACGAGCGTGGACGTTACCAAGTAGGAACTTTAGGCGGAGGAAACCATTTTATCGAAATTCAAAAAGGTTCAGATGGCTATATTTGGCTTATGGTTCACTCAGGCTCGCGAAATATAGGCTATACCGTAGCCAATCACTACCATAAAAAAGCAGTTGAAGCAACTAAAAAACGGGGCGATACTGTTCCAAAAGATTTATCATATTTTTTGCGAAACACGGAAGACTATGATAATTATTTCAAGGAAATGAATTATTGTATCGCCTTTGCTTTACAAAACCGAAAGTTGATGATGCAACGCGTTAAAGATGCTTTTGCGGAATTCGTTCCAGAAGTGGAGTTTTCAAACTTTATTAACAAGCCCCACAATTTTGCAGCGTGGGAAAATCATTTTGGCGAAAAGGTAATGGTCCATAGAAAAGGAGCCACACGTGCCGAGAAAGATGAATGGGGCATGATTCCAGGATCACAAGGCGCAAGCTCTTTTTTGGTTAAGGGAAAAGGCAATGCAAAGGCATTCAACTCCTGTTCTCATGGTGCCGGTCGCGTGATGAGCCGCAGCCAAGCTCGAAAAACCCTGAGCCTTAAAAAAGAAGTAAGCCAGCTAAAAAAGATGGGCGTACTTCATGCGCTTCGGCATAAAAAAGATTTAGATGAAGCACCTGGTTCCTATAAAGATATTAATGAGGTTATGAAGCTACAAACAGACCTTATAAATGTAGAAGTAGAATTGTCTCCTTTGGCAGTGGTTAAAGGATGAGCCTCGTCATTAGCCTTGTTGGTTCTAAAACAGCTATATATAATAAAAAATGCCCCATATTTCAGGGGCATTCCGGTTGTTGCCAACCGCACAAACTATGGGGAGATCTATTGTTATTATAATCCTTAAATGCTCGATCATCCCACAGCGGCATTTACCCTCACAATAAATGTGCGCTACGCTTGTGTTTTCTGCTTTATTCAGTTTTTATCAAAACATGTTTTTTTATCATTAGTGTCCGACAAAGATGTACGACCGCTTCGCTAAATGACTAACGACATACGACTAGAATTGTAAAGTCTTGATAATTAGGTTAATTCCGTTATACATATTTTTAAAATGTTTATTCTTTATTGGAATCGCAATAGCAAGGTGTTATATTTTAATGATATTCTAAAAGCTTACTATTGTTGAAACAAGTGGTTTTTTAATTATTTTAATCGGACACTACTGTTTTTTTATTGAAAATTATTCGGTTGAATTATCTTCGAGCTAAGCCTTTCTACAAAAAACGACTTTCTGTTGCTTACATTATTCCGTTTAATGCATTCCAAACAATCTATTTGGAATAGTTTCTACTAACTTCTTTATTACCATCGCAAGGAAACTTATAATGTGATCAATTTATTTTTCAAAAAAAGTATGCTGGAAGCTTTTTGAGCCATTTAAAACTGATTGAAATAATTCTTTGCTTCTTTTCTGCTAAGGATTTTAAAAAGCCGAGCTGATGTTCAAAAAGAATTTTACATTTGTCTTATTATTCCTTAGAACTATGGCAGAACATCGATTTATAATTTCAAATTATTCCGAAACCTTAAATTCTGGCACTGTTTCATGGCAATCGCCCAGTAACATTGCCTTGCTGAAGTATTGGGGAAAATATGGTGAGCAATTGCCTATGAATCCTTCTATAAGTTTTACCTTGAAGAACTGTAATACTAGAACTTCGCTTTCCTTTGAGAGTAAAAGTAGCGGAGGTTTTGATTTTGAGGTATATCTGGACGGAAATAGAGAAGCTTCTTTTGAACCCAAGATCCAGAGATTTTTTGAAAGGGTGGAAGTCTATTTGCCGTTTTTAAAAGATTTTAAATTTAAAATTGAAACTACAAACAGCTTCCCACATAGCAGTGGCATCGCTTCATCGGCAAGTGGAATGAGCGCTTTGGCACTTTGCTTAGTAGATATGGAAAAACAGATGCAACCCGCTGTTTCGGGGGCGTATTTTAACGAAAAAGCCTCTTTTTTGGCGCGTTTAGGTTCGGGTAGTGCATGCCGAAGTATTGAAGGTCCGCTTATTGTTTGGGGTGAACATTCGCAAATTGACGGAAGCAGCAATCTCTTCGGAACAAAATATCCATTTAAGGTTCATCAAAATTTTGAAAACTACCGAGACACCATTCTTTTAGTCGATAAAGGCGAAAAACAGGTGAGCAGTACCCTTGGTCACGATTTGATGCTGGACCATCCGTTTGCTGAACAACGATTTCGACAGGCAAAGGATAATCTTTCAAAAATGGTTCCTGTTCTTGAAAATGGAAATCTTTCCGAATTCATAAAAATTGTAGAAAGTGAAGCTTTATCGTTACATGCCATGATGATGACCTCTATGCCGTATTTCATATTAATGAAACCAAACACTTTGGAAATCATAAACCGTATTTGGAAATTTAGGCAAGAAACTGGGAGCAATGTCTGTTTTACCTTAGATGCTGGAGCAAATGTACACGTACTATATCCGCAAAGCGAAACGGAGGCAGTTTTCAAATTTATAAAAAGTGATCTTTCCCAATACTGCAAAAACGGTGAGTTTATAACAGATGAAGTTGGGTTGGGAGCTCAAGAAATACAGGATTAATATAGAGGTTCTTTACCTGTTCGTTCCCTTTTTTAGAGGAAGGTGGTTTTTTAGCTTTTTCGTTAAAAAATAGGAAGAGGTCAATGCCTTTCCATTTAACCTTATCCATTCTTTAAACAACACTACCTTTCCTTTTTTAAAACCAAAAGCAGTAAAATCAAGGCAATAGCTCCTGCCAGAGCATACCACCACCAAGCTAGATTATTGTTTAAATCGATGGGTGCGGTATTGCCAATTAGTACTAATCCGGCCCAATATTGAGGAGCGGCAGTTCTGCCTTGACTTGTTTTTAGATAATTGAGTTTTGCATTCCGCAAAGCTTCGTCTTTGGTCATCCCTTCTGAAAGACTATTATAGAATAATCTCACAATTTTTGCGCTAGATTCTTCATCTATTTTCCAGAGACTGGTCAAGATGCTTTCGCTACCGGCATAATTGAACGCATGGGCTAAAGACGTCATACCTTCCCCGGCTTGATAGGTGGGTTTCCCGGTTTCGCATGCCGTGAGAATGGCAAGATTAGAAGCGAGATCTATATTGTAAATTTCATAGGAGTACAGTGAGTTTGAACCATAACCTTTGCTGTTATCGGTTTGTTTTGCGAAAATTAATCGGCTTAACTCTGGGCTTATGTTATTGCTTTCGGCATGAGTACCAATGTGTATAATTTTATGCTCCTTGGCGCGATTGACAAACAAATCTTTGCTGGCATCCTCATTAATAAAAAATGTTCCATCAAAGGTTTTTGCATATTGTTTCGCCAAATCTTCACTAAAAGGTTGGGGGAGGAGACCCAGGTAAGTTTTATCTATTTTCACCGAATCGTTAATGGAAAATTGATATTCAGCCTTCATCTTTTTGTTAAACCCAGGTGCAAAGCCAATATAATTTGAAGAGTATCTCGTTGCTTTACCTCGGCCTCTATATAACAAAAGACTAAAGTTGTACGAGATATCGTGCTTGGCCAAGAGGCTATTGTTTGCCATTTCCTTAAAACTAGCAATAGGTGCCGGCGTTAGCATTTCAAAACTTAGATTAAAAAGATCGCTATCTGGTATTATTACAACCTTTTGGGTTTGCACGTCATTTTCCAATGGCAGCCACAAGCTTTGGTAAAGTTCAAAAAGTAACGGACTTATTTTTTCTACTGAATTTTGAAAGTTGCTTAGGTTTGAAATATGATCTTTTACGCTTTCAAAATCTAACTTAAACATTTTCTTTGTTTTAGAAGAAACCGCAAAGGCGTATAGGTTCTCGCCAATAAAGAGATAACGCACCACGCTTGTGTTTTTAGGAATCCTTTGTTGAAGGTCTGTGATAGACTCCTCTAAGATGGCATAGCGCATTTTGTAATACTTAGGAAACCTATGTTTTAGGGAATCTAAAAAAACGTCCCAATTTCTTGAAGCTTCAAAATAGACTTGTATGTTTTCGTTTTCTGAGTTGTTTAAGGCCGAAATGATACCATTCTTTAAATGCGCTTCCCTAGCAATAACTTTGTTGGGAACGTTTTGGAAGGCAACGTTTTCACGCAGGTTTAACCTAGACCTTATCCGGTTATATATACTTGATTCATGTAAGGTGATTACTTTATTTAGGTAGGTTTCGTCTTTTGTTGTTTGGTAAAGTTCCATTGCAACTTTTTTAGCAAAACGGAATACTTCCTCGTTTTCGGTAATGAGCAGACTTAGATCCTCGCTATTGTTTATTAATTTTTTGCGTTGTTCTAATATGGAAATACCTTCATTTATCTGGTCTAAAAGTTCTTTTAAAAAAGCAGCGCTTTTATTTTCTTGTTGGTAATATTTTGAGGCCGCATTAATATATAATGCCTGGGGTTTTCGGTACTGGATTAAAATTGAATCTGAGGCCTTTGCTTTTTGGTTTTGCCGAAGAATATTAAACTTCAGCGCTTTATTGCTGTATAGTATTGCGTCGTTATAATCTTTGAGTTCATAGTGTACACGTGCTAAATTAATAGTGTGGTGAAACTCTTGAAGTGTGTTTTTAAAATCGCCGGTATGGGTAAACGTATAAGTTTCTTCGGCAAGTGTCAGCGCCTTTTCACGTTTGTTGTTTTTTGCATAAAAAAGTGATTCTTCCATAAGGATGTCTAAAAAATCCTTAGTATGGTTTCCTTGCATGGTATTTCTGTAAATAGCCTCTCCTTTTTCATAGAAAATTGCAGCTTTTTCAATGTTTCCCGACTGTTTGTAAATAGCGGCTCTTGTTAATAAGGCCGCAGCTTCCCAAAACGAATTTCCGTCATCGCTTATTTTTAATAACTTTAATGCTTTGTCTGCATTGGTGGCGGCACCTTCAAAATCATGGCTTGCACTTTTTGCCTGAGCTAGGATGATATGCGAAATAATGAGGTGGATATTGGCTTCGTTATAAATCTTCTTTTTTTGAGCATAGGAATATTCAATGAGCTCCTGTGAACGGGAAAATTCTCCAAGGGTATTGTAAAATGCGGCCATATTATCAATGGTTGCCAATAAATGCTCCTTGGTCTTGAATATTCTCCCTTCGTCTTTAGATTGGTTTATATATTCCTGAAAACCTGTAATGGCTTCTTGCGATGCTTTGATTGCTTCGTAGTTTTTGCCCAAGGCATTCCAGATTACCGCGAGGTTCATTTTTAGCAATGCGGGTCTGTAATATTGGTTCATAATATCGTCCTGGTCTGTTTTTTTTAGCACCGCCACGGCTTCTTCAAAATAAAACCTCGCACTGTCCATTTTGGCCTCCCGCCACATTGCTCCCCCAAGGGCATTGTAAAGCTGTTGGTAAAACGCAAAATCTTCAGCCCTGCTTTTTGTGAGGAAACGCAATGCATTCAGATAATGCTTTTTTGATAACGGATAATCTCCAAGTTTGGAGGCGTAATACCCTAAGCTATATTGAAGAGAAGCCAAATCTGTATTTTTAGGGTCTTTATTGGTTTTTGAAAATGAGGTGGTAGATTTTAAGAGGTTGTAAGCTGCTTGGTATTGGCCGGCGTCTGAGTAAACCCGACCCATTTCAATAATAGCCTCCACAATAAAATGTGGGCTGGCTTTGGTCTTTATTTCTTGCGTGAGCGTTTCAGCCTTTTTAATTGCTTTTGCATTATCGCCATTGTTTAATTTAAAGCTACCTTCAAATTGAATATATTTATAAAGACTGTCGAATTTTTTTTCAGTTTTATAAGAAGAAATATGTTGTTGCACGATTGCTCGGGCTTCTGCTAAAGAATCCTGATCAATAAGGGTTTGGATCTTTTCTATTGTTGAATTTGGTTCTTGTGAAAAACCATTAACTACCCCGAAAAAGAATAGTGCGCAAAAGAAAAAACATACGCTTTGATACTTGCATATCATTACCAGAAAGAATTTTAAATAGACAAATTGTGAGGGGGATAGTGCTAAGAAAGGTACAAATTATTTTGCAATAGCTTGAGTTTTTAATTTTTGAAGTGCCTCATTGCTAAAATTTTAGGAGATCTGGTATTGGATGAGCGTATAATATTTTAATTTTTTCATCGTAAAACGAATTCCGAAATCTTTATCCAATTATATTTGTTAAAATAGTTATCTTTGCATTAAATATCAGGTTTAAAGCGAAATACCTGTATTTTTATAATTACAAATAACAGCTTATGCACGGTCCACTTTTTTATTCAAAAATCCTTCTTTTCGGTGAATATGGAATTATAAAAGATTCCAAAGGACTCTCCATTCCCTATAACTTTTATAATGGAGCGCTAAAAATTGATAAACATCATACCATTGCTACTCATAAATCTAATGCAGGACTAGGGCGTTTTGCTACATATTTAGAGGAGCTTCAAACCACGAAGCCCGAGTTGGTTGCTTTTGATATGGAAGCGCTAAATGCCGATGTGGAGAAAGGGCTGTACTTTGATAGTAGTATTCCGCAAGGCTATGGTGTAGGCAGTAGCGGAGCTTTGGTGGCTGCTATTTATGATAAATATGCAAAAGATAAAATCACGGTTCTTGAAAATCTTACACGTGAAAAGTTGCTTACGCTAAAGGCTATTTTTTCTGAAATGGAATCGTTTTTTCATGGAAAATCTTCTGGATTAGATCCTTTAAACAGTTATTTGAGCTTACCAATTCTTATCAATTCCATTGATAATATTGAGCCTGCAGGAATTCCTTCTCAGACCGAAAATGGTAGAGGAGCAGTGTTTTTGTTAGACAGTGGAAGTACTGGTGAAACGGCGCCGATGGTTCAGATTTTTATGGAAAACATGAAGCAAGAAGGTTTCCGGAACATGCTTAAAGACCAATTTGTAAAACATACCGATGCCTGCGTGGATAACTTCCTTCAAGGTGATGTAAAAACGCTTTTCGGGAATATCAAGGAGCTTTCAAAAGTAGTGCTCGATAATTTTAAGCCTATGATTCCTGCACAGTTTCATAAACTGTGGAAAAAGGGAATTGATACAAATTCGTATTACCTTAAACTTTGCGGCTCTGGTGGAGGTGGATATATGCTAGGTTTTACTGAAGATATAGCTAAGGCAAAAGAGGCCCTAAAAGATTATAAGCTGGAAGTGGTTTATAATTTCTAGATTTGGCTTTTCTAAAACCGCTTTAGAAGTATTCAATTTTACATATCATGCTAACCCGAAAGCAAAAACTATTTCTACTTAAGTTTTTTAGTCTGTTTTCAGTCGTTCGGGGGTATAATATTCTAATAATTGTAATTGCGCAATACTTGACGAGTATCTATATTCTCGCTCCAGATTTGCCCGTACGTGAGGTTTTATTTGATGTTAGTTTATTGATGTTGGTGCTTGCATCCTCTTCTGCAATTGCCGCTGGTTATATTATTAACAGCTTTTACGACAGTGAAAAAGACCTGATAAACCGCCCGCGAAAGACAATGCTGGATAGGCTTGTGAGTCAACGCACCAAGCTTTCAGGATATTTTGTACTGAACTTCCTTTCGGTTGTCTTTGCCAGCTATGTTTCGTTTAGAGCAGTGCTTTTCTTCTCCGTTTATATTTTCTTCCTTTGGTTTTATTCCCATAAACTAAAAAAATATCCGTTTATAGGGAATATAACTGCCGCTGTGCTAGCAGTGATTCCGTTTTTTGCAATTTTCATTCATTATCGCAATTTCGACATCGTTATTTTTGTCCACGCCACTTTTCTTTTTCTACTGATTGCTATGCGCGAACTGGTAAAAGATCTCGAAAACCTAAAAGGCGATATTGTACACGGCTATCAAACTATTCCAGTAACCTACGGCGAACAAACTTCAAAGCGAATGCTGACAGTGTTAAGTGTATTGACCTTGGCGCCAATCGTTTTGCTAATCACGAAATTTAAGGCTGAAATAGGTTATATGGAGTATTATTTTTACATAAGTATTGCCGGTTTAGTTGTTTTCCTTTCGGTTCTGTGGTACTCCAAAAACAAGATACACTATATGGTGCTTCATAATATCCTGAAGTTTGCCATTGTCCTTGGGGTTTTCAGTATCGTCTTAATTCACGTGGAACTATTGCTGGATAAGTTTTTTTAAAAAGAAAACTGAAGGTAGAAGAAAGAAAAAAGTGCAGTTTCTACAATGTTTTTAATTCGTTTTTTTACAACCCACTACCAACTGTTTTCAACTTCACGAAAAAATCCCAGGTCACAACGCCAACACTTACTGAGATGTTAAGCGAATGTTTGGTTCCAAACTGCGGAATTTCAATAACCGCATCGCTGGCAGAGACTACTTTTTGCTGCACGCCCTTCACTTCATTCCCAAAAATAACGGCATACGTAAGATCTTGCTGTACCGAAAAATCGTTGAGGTTTACGGCGAGTTCTGCTTGCTCAATTGATGCGACAAAAACACCCTCTTTGGTCAGTTTTTCAACTACATCCATTGTGTTTTCAGCATATTCCCAAGCTACACTTTCCGTTGCGCCCAAAGCGGTTTTTTGAATGTCTTTGTGTGGTGGCTGTGCCGTGATTCCGCAGAGATAAATTTTCTTTATCAAAAATGCATCGGCCGTACGAAAAACTGAGCCGATGTTGTTCAAGCTTCTAACATTGTCCAGAATAATGATGAGCGGTGTTTTTTCGGCCTTCTTATACTCTTCCGCATTAATACGATCAAGCTCGCTGTTTTTAAGTTTTCGATTTTTCATAGGTTACAAAGTTAATTTTTAAAAATTGATTGGAAAAGCTCTGGATATCTTTGCGGCTTATGAGCTCTTTTTTTTATAAATTCACAAAACAGACCAAGCTTTTTGATGGAAATGGAATTTATTTCCACTTTTGGAAGGTTGCTATAGCGAAAGCCGCCAATTGTTGATAAACCTCAACAATTCATAAGGGGTACATTTTTAAAAAAACTACATAATCCGTACTTTTATCGGTTAGTTATTAAAATAAAAAAGACACTCCCTTTCGGGGTATAGATTATGGCAAAAAAGACAACCCCATTAATGAAGCAATATAATAGCGTCAAGGCTAAATATCCAGATGCCCTGTTGTTGTTTCGCGTGGGTGACTTTTATGAAACCTTTGGCGAAGATGCGATTCGCGCCGCTGGAATTTTAAACATAACCCTTACCGCCCGAAACAACGGAGGCGACAAGATGGAGCTTGCTGGCTTTCCGCATCATTCACTAAATACTTATTTGCCAAAACTGGTTATGGCAGGTTGCCGGGTTGCTATTTGCGACCAGTTGGAAGATCCTAAAAAGACCAAAACCATTGTAAAACGAGGGGTTACCGAACTGGTGACTCCAGGTGTTGCCTTTAACGATGATATTTTAAAATCGAAGTCGAATAACTTTTTGGCAGCGGTTCACTTTGGAACTTCCAAAGGGCGGGGAAGTTCAACTACCATCGGGGTTTCATTTTTGGATGTTTCAACAGGTGAGTTTTTAGTTTCGGAAGGTCCCGCAGAATATATCGACAAATTGCTTCAGAATTTCAGTCCTTCCGAAGTGCTTTTTTCAAAACAGAAAAGAAAACTCTTTGCTGAAACCTTTGGTGAAGAATATCATGTTTTTCACCTTGAAGACTGGATTTTTCAAAGTGATTATTCTTTTGAAACCCTTACGAAGCATTTCGACACAAAAAACCTTAAAGGTTTTGGCGTAGCGCATCTGGAAGACGGAATTATTGCCGCAGGTGGAGCACTTCATTATCTAAGCGAAACCCGACATACCAAACTACAACATATCTCCCGCTTGTCGCGAATTGCCGAAGATGAATACGTGTGGATGGACCGCTTTACAATACGCAATCTAGAGCTTTACCAGTCTACGCAGCAAAATGCAGTTACGCTTTTAGATGTTATAGACAAGACTATTTCGCCTATGGGTGGAAGGCTTTTAAAGCGTTGGATGGCCCTCCCATTAAAAAATGCTGAAAAAATCAATAGGCGGCACGAGGTAGTTAGTTTCTTGCTTGATAACCCTAAGGTTTTAGGAAAAATTCAAAATTATACCAAACAAATTGGCGATCTAGAACGATTGATTTCTAAGGTGGCAACGGGCAAAGTGAATCCTAGGGAAGTCATTCATCTTAAAAATTCATTAGAAGCGGTTGTGCCAATAAAAGCTTTGGCTTTAAATGCTAAAAACGAATCGTTAAAAATTATTGGCGAACAGTTAAACGACTGCGAATTACTTCGGAACAAAATAAAGGAAACCTTGTTTGAGGAAGCTCCTGTTAATGTGTTAAAGGGAAATACCATTGCCAAAGGCTTTTCAGAAAAATTAGATGAGCTTCGTAATGTTTCGGCCAATAGCAAGGAGTATTTAGACGAAATGCTGGCTCGTGAAACCGAAAATACGGGGATTTCGTCGCTCAAGATTGCTTCAAACAACGTTTTTGGCTACTATATTGAAGTCCGAAATACCCATAAAGACAAAGTTCCCGAGGACTGGATTAGGAAGCAGACTCTTGTAAATGCTGAACGCTACATTACCGAGGAGCTTAAGGAGTATGAAGCCAAAATACTTGGTGCCGAAGAAAAGATACTGGCTTTAGAGCAGGAGTTTTATTCAAAATTAGTTGCGTGGATGCTTCAGTATATTGGTGCTGTTCAGCAAAATGCAAGCCTTATTGCACAGTTAGATTGCCTGTGTTCATTTGCAACCCAAGCAAAAGAAGCCAATTATACGCGGCCACTTTTAGATGACTCGTTTGATCTTGATATAAAAGATGGACGTCATCCGGTAATTGAAAAACAGTTGCCGCCAGATGCGCCTTATATTGCCAACGATGTTTTTCTGAATCGCGATGATCAACAAATTATAATGATTACGGGACCCAATATGAGTGGTAAATCTGCCATTCTTCGGCAAACAGCCTTGATTGTTCTTTTGGCGCAGATGGGTAGCTTTGTTCCCGCTTCTGAAGTGCGAATGGGCTGTGTAGATAAAATTTTTACTAGGGTAGGAGCCAGCGATAACATCTCGATGGGAGAGTCTACGTTTATGGTTGAAATGAACGAGACAGCCAGTATTTTGAACAACCTCTCTGAGCGAAGCTTAATCCTTTTAGATGAAATTGGTCGCGGTACTAGTACGTACGATGGGATTTCAATTGCGTGGGCAATAAGTGAATATTTGCATGAACATCCTTCTCGTGGAAAAACACTTTTTGCCACCCATTACCACGAGTTAAACGAAATGACCGAAACTTTTGTTAGGATTAAGAATTACAACGTTTCGGTAAAAGAATTGAAGGACAATGTACTTTTTCTGCGGAAACTGGTGCCAGGAGGCAGTCATCACAGCTTTGGAATCCATGTTGCAAAAATGGCCGGAATGCCACAGGTAGTGCTTCAGCGGGCAAATAAGGTATTGAAGCGGCTAGAGAAGAGTCATGCTTCAGAAGAATTGACCGAGAAAATGAAGGCCGTTTCTAAAGAAGAAATGCAACTGAGTTTCTTTAAATTAGACGATCCGCTTTTAGAAGAGTTGCGAGAGGAAATACTTGATATAGATATAGATACGCTTACCCCGGTAGAAGCTTTAATGAAGTTGAATGAGATACGCCGAATGCTACAACGAAATGCCTCTGTTAACCTAAAAAAGTAACATGGCCTCACTTTTTTATTGAAAGGAGATTGAAAACAAAATTTTAAGAAAAAAATACTTTCAAAAATACTTTTTAATTGAAGTAAATTTTTTAAATTTGCTGCCGCTTACAGTATGAGCGACGTTCTTTAAACATAAGAATTGCGAAAGTAGCTCTCCAGATATTTATCGGGATGATAGAGCGACATTTCGTTTTTTTGAAATATAATGCGAAAATAGCTCAGCTGGTAGAGCGCCACCTTGCCAAGGTGGAGGTCGCGGGTTCGAATCCCGTTTTTCGCTCACAATGCGAAACTTCTTTATTGAGGTTACGAGTTTCTCCGTCTCGAAGCGTCGAGATTGGAGCCGTTTTTTGCAAAAATAAGATGCCGATGCAGTCGGCATTTTTTATTAAGTCCAGGTTGTAATAGACAACCTAGTTTAATTAACGTGGGTTATTCCAATCTTTATTAGGAATAACAACACTTTAATGCTGATGTGTCGGTCCCGATAATTATCGGGATGGTAGACACACCTTTAATGCTGATGTGGTGGAATTGGTAGACACGCCGGACTTAAAATCCTGTGCCCATCTCGGGCGTGCGGGTTCAAGTCCCGCCATCAGTACATAATCCCCTTTGTTTTTGGACATTGGGGATTTTTTTGTGTTTTATAGTTATGGCTACAGTTTACATTTTGTATTCTACTTCCATCGATGGTTATTATACGGGCAGTTGTTTGGATTTGACCGTTCGCTTAGAGGAGCACTTGAATAATACCTATGCGAATGCTCATACGGGTAGAGCATCCGATTGGCAGCTTTACCTTCGTATAGATGCTTTGGAATATGGACAAGCGCGAAAGATTGAAAGTCATATCAAGTCCATGAAAAGTAGGAATTATATCGAGAACCTAAAAAAGTATCCAGAGTTAGTTATAGGTTTGGTTACTAGGTATGATGCGGGTTCATCCCGATAGCTATCGGGACCCGTCATCAGTACATAATCCCCTTTGTTTTTGGACATTGGGGATTTTTTTTTGTTTTATAGTTATGGCTACAGTTTACATTTTAAGATTATGCGAAAATTGTTGTCAATCTATAAAGATGGAATTATTAAAACAATTCTATCTGATTGCTTAAATTTGCACACAAGTAAAAAGCTGATTCCTGTAGCGGTGTTGTACGACACAAAAACCTGTTGGATAAAGCCAAACGAGCAAGTAAAGATGAAATTCCATAGAACAATTACTGAATTTAGAGAAAAGCTGGCCAAAAGAGAAGAAGGTGGATTAACGCGAGCTGACATTGATGCGTTTTATAATACCATCAATAACTTTAATTTTAACTATGTGTTTTTTGCGGATTACTACCGGAAATACATTGAAAACTTAAATCGTTTTAGGCCAAATACGGACGAAGAAAACCCTGATGTAACGTTTTTACTCATCGCCATTGCTGAGGATCAATGGAAGCCCACAAAGCCGTACGATGTTTTTCTTCACTATATGCGCTATACGAATAAGTTAACCTCTAGGTTTTTTATTTCGCATCAAAAGAAACAAAATCGTAAAAAGATAGACGCTTCGGAAGCACAGCACAAAAAAGAAAGCAAGTTTGACTCCTCTAAGAAATGGACGAGGATTCCCACGCGTCAAAACCAGTGCAAACCCAATTGTGGTTGTTCTGAGTAACCCGTGAGTTATATTGATAAAATTATAAGGTATAAAAAAAGCTCTTTCAAATTTGAAAGAGCTTTATACTTTACGGCAAAAACGGTTTATTCACCGTCTGTTGCGTCTTCTACTGCTTTTTTAGTGTCATCAGCAGCATCTTTGACAGCGTCACCGGCATCGTCAATTGCATCCCCAGTTGCGTCAACTGCGTCATCAACTGCTTCTCCAGTTGCATCAGCAGCATCATTAACTGCATCGCCAGTTGCATCAGCAGCGTCATCTAGTGCGTCGCCAGCATCGTCCATTGCATTTTCTGTTTTAGTTTGCATAGAATCTGCAGACTCTTCCATTTTTTCTTTAGTGTCTCTGCAAGAGGATACAGAAGCAACCAATGCAAGAGCGGCTAGTGATAAAAATACTTTTTTCATAGTGATAATAGATTAGTGATTAATAGAGTGCAAAAGTAGTTAAAAAATTGAAACCACAATTTTCTTATGTTAAATATTTACCCGATATCTTGATATTTCGTTTTTTTTGCTTATTACAAATCACTAATTTATAGGGTTCCAGTCACCTCTCAGCAGTTCAGAATTCACTATTACGAAAGGCCTTAAAAGCATGTGATTTAAGCTTGCCTTCTCACGTCTTTCAATTTGGAAGGCGATGGATATAATTTGCAATTTCAGGTTTTTACTATGCTATTCTTTCAAAACTGTTTAAATCCTGCTCTTGCTCTACTTTATTGATAAATTTTAAACATAAAAGGAAATATTCCAACAAATATAGCTTCAGTGTAACAATAATTTGGATTTTTTCCAAAATAAGTTATATTTGTGTATGGATTCAAAATTAAACATTGAAGCACAACGCTTTAAAAAAATTCGTGAAGAGCAACGGCATACCCAGCAGTCATTTGCAGAATTGCTAGATATTGGCGCTACTACGGCTGATATTGAGCGCGGGAAAACAAAAATTACCGGTAAGGTTGTAATGGAGCTAATGGCTCAATATAATATAAACCCCTTGTGGCTTTATGGAAAGAGTTTTGAAAAACATATTGATTCATCCCGAGGCGATGTAAGCCCTAAGGTTATTACACTAGATGCCAATGGTGAGGATAGTATTTTATTGGTAAACCAAAAAGCTGCTGCAGGATATCCAGACAACATCCACGACACGGGTTGGTATCAAACCTTGCCCGCTTTTAATATTCCATTGCCAGAATATCGAAATGCATCTTACCGTGGCTTTCAAGTGGAAGGCGATAGTATGTTGCCGAATATTAAACCGAATGAATGGGTTTTGGGCCGGGCTGTACCTAATATTAATGAAGCCGCTGATAGTAAGATTTACATTGTAGTCCTCCGGGATTCAGTTTTGGTAAAAAAGCTTCAAAAAGTTCCTGGCAATCCGCACGCGGCACGGCTTATTTCCCTAAACGACCAATATTTACCCATAGATGTAAAAACTAAAGATATTCAGGAGTTATGGAAAGTAAACAGTAAACTGAGCTTTGGTGTAGATGAACCTTCTGAAAGCAACCTTCTAAGACAGCTGCAACAATCAATGGACGAGCTAAAGGGCCAAATTAATGGCTTAAGAAAAACCACCTAGAAACATACCTATAAGGAATTACTTACTTTATTCGTTTACGGGGCAAACAGCAACAAGCAGTAGTGCATTAGGCTGTTATTAACTACAAATTAAACATGATGTGCAGCAACGTATTCCATAATTAATTTTGTAGCCCCCGTATTGCTATTGACAAAATAGCCAGAAATCATTCCAGTTTTTCTTCTGAAATCATCATTTTCAACAAGTTTATGTAATATTTCACTGCATTCGGTAGGGTTTGACACGCTAAATAACCCAGCCAGAGATCGCAATCGAATTGCTTCGGGGAATTCGGCGTAGTTCTTTCCTATAAGAATAGGTAGGCCAAAAGTTGCCGGTTCTAGTATATTATGGAGTCCTGTTTTTCCCATTGCTCCGCCTACATATGCAATATCGGCGTAGCTGTAGAGTTTCCCCAACAAACCAATGCAATCAATTATCAACACGTTATAATCGCTACTGTTAGCGTTATCTAAACTAGAGTGAAGCAGCGTTTTTTTATTAATTTTCTTCCTAAAGGATTCAATTTTAGCCGCTTCAATTTTATGAGGTGCTATAACAAACTTTACATTTTCTGGGGCATTATTTATATAGTCTAAGAGTACGGCTTCATCTTCTGGCCATGTACTTCCGCAGACAATACACAAGGAGTTTCCTTTAAATTCTTCAGCAAATTTAAGGGTGTTGTCCATTTCAATTTGATGCGACACCCTATCAAAACGAGTATCTCCACTAAGGCTGGTGTTTGTAAACCCAATACTTTTCAACAATGATTCCGAGCTGTCATCTTGAACAAAAAAGTGTTCAAAAGTGCTAAGAGCTTTTCGCATAAAACCGCCGTACGGCTTGAAAAATATTTGATCTGCTCTAAAAACTCCAGAAATCAATAGTATTGGAATCTCATTTTTCTGAAGTTCAAAAAGATAGTTTGGCCAGAATTCATATTTCACAAAAAGCACAAGCCTTGGTCTTACTGCAGCTATAAAATTGCGTGCGTTGGCAGGTGTATCCATGGGCAGGTACACAACCACATTTGCTAAGGGCGTGTTTTTTTTAATTTCGTAACCCGAGGGAGAGAAAAAACTAATAACAACTTTATGATTGGGCTTTTGCTTTTTAATGGCTTCCATAATAGGAACGCCCTGCTCAAACTCGCCCAAGGAAGCGCAATGGAACCAAATAGTTTTATCGGTTTCTGAAATCTCTTGCCGAAGCGTTTTAAAAACATCTTTTCTTCCGCTAACAAAAAGTTGCATTTTCTTACTAAAGAGTGCTACAATCTTCAGTCCGAAGGAAGCTATATAAATCAATAAATTGTAGATGGTATGCATGCTGGACAAAAATACCAAATAAAAAGTACGAAAGTTCAATTTGTAGAATCAAGATTCTAACAGCTGAATTTTTATGAACTTTCATGCTTAGGAATTTTAAAACCATCTATTGTTCTCAAGGGAAATCATTGAGGTATGAAACACAGAAACGAAAGAATGTTTAGGTTTTTAGCGCATTTATCTTCGTACGGTCATTCAATATGTGTGGAAGTCTAAATATCAAATATGATTTTCGTAATTTTGTAAAACAACACTATAGCATTTTATGAAGAAAATTCAAATGGTTGATCTGAAAGGTCAATATCAAAGTATAAAGGAGCGCGTGGACAGTTCCATTATGAACGTAATTGAAACTACTGCCTTTGTTAACGGTCCTGAAGTCCACGAATTTCAAAAGGAACTTGAGGAATATTTAGATGTAAAACACGTAATCCCGTGTGCCAACGGAACAGACGCACTTCAGGTTGCCATGATGGGCCTGGGGCTGAAACCCGGCGATGAGGTTATCACTGCCGATTTCACCTTTGCAGCAACGGTAGAGGTTATTGCGCTTTTACAGTTAACCCCTGTCTTGGTAGATGTGGATCCTATCAACTTTAATATTGATGTGGAAGCAATTAAAAAAGCAATTACGCCCAAAACAAAAGCCATTGTACCCGTTCATCTTTTTGGTTTGGCCGCCAATATGGATGCCATTATGAAAATTGCGAAGGAGCATAATCTATTTGTAATTGAAGATAACGCCCAAGGAATTGGGGCAGATTACATTTCAAAAGACGGAACTAAAAAGAAAACCGGAACACTTGGCCATGTGGGCTCAACGTCTTTCTTTCCTTCCAAAAACTTAGGTTGCTATGGCGATGGGGGAGCAATTTTCACCGATGATGACTCGCTTGCACATCGTATTCGCGGAATTGTAAATCATGGAATGTACGAGCGTTACCACCATGATGTTGTTGGTGTAAACAGTAGGTTAGATGCTATTCAGGCCGCAGTGCTTCGTGCAAAACTGCCCAATTTAGATGCTTATAATAACGCGCGGAAAGAAGCTGCCCAGCAATACACCGATGCTTTTAAAGCGCATAAAAACATAATTACGCCTTCGGGTTGTGATAAATGTTCCGAAACAAATTATACAACCTGTAATTGCCATGTTTTTCACCAATACACCTTAAAAGTGGTAAATACTGATCGAGATGCCTTGGTCAAACATTTGAATGAGAGTGGAATTCCGTGCGGAGTTTACTACCCAATTCCGTTGCATCTTCAAAAGGCCTATCAAGATGAACGGTATAAAGAAGAAGATTTTGCGGTGACCAATCAATTGATAAACGAGGTTATTTCGCTCCCCATGCATACCGAATTGGATAAGGAACAAATTGATTTTATCACAAAGACAGTGATTGATTTTATTGAGAAATGATAATTTAAAGAGCTATTCGCTTTTGCGAACATAAATATGAAAAAAATACTAGTTACAGGAGGTTTAGGCTATATTGGAAGCCACACCGTTGTTGAACTTCAAAAATCAGGTTATCAGGTAGTGATTGTTGATAATCTATCCAATTCTTCTCTAGACGTATTAGAGGGAATAACCGATATCACAAAGACACCACCAACTTTTGAAAGACTGGATCTTCGCCATAAAGCGGATGTTTCAGAGTTTTTTAAGGAGCATCAAGATATTGCCGGTATCATTCATTTTGCAGCGAGTAAAGCCGTTGGTGAGAGTGTTGAAAAGCCATTGCTTTATTACGAAAACAATTTGAATACCCTTATTTATTTGTTACAGGAATGTAATGCCTACGGGATTGACAACTTTATTTTTAGTTCGTCCTGTACCGTTTACGGCGAACCAGATTCATTGCCAATTACAGAAGACGCACCCGTGAAAGCGGCAACTTCTCCTTACGGAAACACAAAGCAGATAAGTGAAGAGATTTTAAAGGATACTTGCACGGTTTCTTCCTTAAAATCCATCGCCCTTAGATATTTTAACCCAATTGGCGCTCATGAAACTGCTATTATCGGTGAGCTACCTGCAGGTGTACCGCAAAATTTGGTTCCGTTTATTACCCAGACCGCTGCCGGTGTTCGGGAACAACTTTCAGTCTTTGGCGATGATTATCCTACGGAGGATGGAAGCTGCATTCGCGATTACATTCACGTAGTAGATTTGGCAAAAGCCCATGTTATTGCCATGGAGCGCTTGCTCACAAGGAAAAACGAAACCCAGTTTGAAGTTTTTAACCTGGGAACAGGTAGAGGAAGCTCCGTATTGGAGGTAGTAAACTCTTTTGAAAAAACAACCGGAGAAAAACTGAATTATAAAATTGTTGACCGTCGTCCGGGAGATGTAATTTCAGTTTACGCAGACACCAAAAAAGCAAATGATGTTCTAGGCTGGAAGGCAGAAAAAACAATGGAAAATGCGCTGGAATCCGCTTGGAAATGGGAGCAGAAAGTGCGTGATATATAGTGCTGGTGTATTGCGTATCCAGTACCGAATAAGTAGAGTTTGAATTTCGATTTTTCATTATGATTTGTCGAGCTTAGACAGTAACTACATCTAGGTTTAGTTTATGTTTAACGCTTATTTTTTGGTACTTGCTTCAATTCTTCGTTCCTTTGTACCCGAATAGCACTCTGGGCTTTTTCTTTCAAGATAATGATTTTGAGGGTTTAAGGGGGTCAAAAACAAAATGATGAAGTTAGTTTCAGTGAAACGACAAACAAAAAGAGAAAAACGATTTACAGAAAAAATGGGGATGTTCACCACGAGTGTGGTGTATATTAAAAAGAGATTTTTAAACGTTCCTTTTAAAACCGTTCACAAATACCGCGAAACCTATTACGGAAAGGTAAAAGATTGCGTGGACTGTAGTATTACGGCATAAAAATTATACATATAGAATAAAAACGCCGAGTGGATTTCCACTCGGCGTTTTTATATAGCGAAAGGTTTAAACGCTATGATTGTTTTTGTTCTTCCTCCCAAAAGCAGTCTTTCCAGGCATCATGGTTAAATTTTAATTGTTGATGGCTTTTCTCCACCTGCTCCCACTGCGGCGGTGTGGCTACGCTTTTAATTTCGTTGTACAACACGCGTTCTTCAAAGCCGATGTATGTACTCAATTCTTCTTCTATTTTATTAAATACCGTGTTTAATTGGGCAGTTTCTGCAAATAAACGCTTAAGGCGTCTGTGGTTTGCCAAAGCTCTTTTAACACGTACATTATTGCTCCCTAAGATTGGAAAAATATATTTTTTCTCTATTTCAAAATGAGGATCTAGGTATTCGGCCTTAAACCAATCAATATATTTCTTAATTCTATTGTTTTCCGTTTTGTTTCGCAAACCTTCCCTAATCCGTTCACAAAAAAGAATTACTTCGTCATGCTCTTCTACAATTGGTGTTAGCGCAATATTCTTATCCTTGGGTTGTTTCATAATTAAAAAATAAAACCTTCTTCACTGTATACTTCAAAGTTACATTTTAAAAACCATTAAGTGCCATCGTTTATTATATGGATGGATCAACCTACTAAAGATTATAGCAAATTGGACGGTGAGTTAAAAAATATTTTGTAATTTTGAATCATTCTAAATAAGAAAATTAATACTATAAATCTATGAAATTAGCATCACTTGTAAAAGACATCACCTACACAGAAAAAAGGCCAACCATCCAAGTTTTAATGGAAACCGATGCCGGAAAAGAAATTAGAATTGCTTTCAAGGAAGGGCAGGTTATGAAAGAGCACAAAACTCCTTTCCCTATTGTTGTTGAAATATTTGAAGGTGCCATCGATTTTGGCGTAAATGGCGAAGTACACAACTTAAAAAAAGGTGATTTAATTGGTCTTGAAGGCGGTGTGCCTCACGATTTAAAAGCACTTGAAACTAGTACGGTACGGTTAAGCCTGAACAAAGGTGATTCCGCAAAACGAGTGGAGGGCGTCGTAAATCAAAAATGATGAGCAACAAAACCATAAATACCGAACAGGGGCACTGGATTCTTGCTAAAATGGGCAAACGGGTGCTCCGTCCCGGAGGAAGAGAACTAACAAGCAAACTAGTTAATGGTTTACAAGTTTCGTCCCAAGATAGCTTTGTTGAGTTTGCACCGGGAATGGGTTATACCGCTTCAATAATATTGAAGAAAAAGCCCAAGCAATATACTGGTATTGAATTAAATGAAGAGGCCGCCGCACGATTACGCACAAAAATGAACGGTTCGGTATCCGCCTCAATCGTCAACACAACTGCAGCCCATACAGGTTTGGATGCATTCAGTGCTGATAAAGTCCTTGGAGAGGCAATGTTAACCATGCAGGCCGATAAGCGCAAGTCTGAAATAATAAGAGAAGCCTATCGAGTCCTGAAAAAAGGCGGCCTGTACGGAATTCATGAACTGGGCTTAACTCCAGATAATTTGGCTCCCGAGTTTAAAAATACCATTCAGAGAAAATTAGCGCAGGTAATTCGTGTTAATGCACGCCCATTGACCAAAAAAGAATGGTGCGATCTCTTGAAAAAAGAAGGTTTTAAAATCAGGGAAATACATGGGGCTCCCATGCACCTTCTGAAACCACAACGGATGATAGCCGATGAAGGAATTTTCAGGGCTTTAAAAATAGGTTTCAATATAATTACCCATCCAAAGGCTAAAAAACGAATTTTAAAAATGCGTAAAATCTTTACAAAATATGAAGATCAAATGACCGCATTTGCCATAATAGCAGAAAAAGTATAAAATAGGGTTTAAGTTCAAAACGAATTCAAAACCCTTTAGAATAACAATTAGAAAAACACATTTATATGAAACGTTCAGCAAATGCCGTATGGAACGGCACTCTTAAAGAAGGAATTGGAAAAATAACTACCGAAAGTAAAATTTTAAACGATCACGAATATTGCTTTAATTCACGTTTTAGCGATGGCAAGGCCACTAACCCTGATGAGCTGCTCGCCGCTGCCCATGCAGGATGTTTTGCAATGGCGCTTAGCCTAATTTTAGGAAAAGAAGGCTACACGCCAGACTCTTTAGACGCAACTTCGCAGGTCACTATGGACGCTGATAAGCTTGAGCTAACAGGTTCTCACATAACACTTAAGGCTCGCATTCCGGATATCAGTGATGATAAATTTATGGAATGTGCTAATGCCGCCAAGGAAAATTGTCCGGTAAGTAAAGCTTTGAGCTTAAACATAACTTTGGATGCTAAACTGCTATAAGGCGATTATTTATAGTAGAAACTAATGCATGGTTTTACCAAACGGCGAAAGAATATATGACGGAAGATAAAACCTTTTGAACAGCGAAAATCTTTTAAATGCGTTTGAATGCGTCATTACATTCTTAACTCGGTATAAGGCCATAAATGCTTAAAAATCACAGAAAATGTATTCAAAAGATAAGATAGATTCATTTATAAAAGAAACACCCATTTTAAAGGAAATTATAGACTTAAAGCCAGTAACATGGCTTAACCCCAACAAAAAGAAAAAGTCTGAAATGCCTTCCTTCCCCATTAAAAAGGAGGATATCTATGCTGCTGAAAAACTATGGGAGCGTTTTGCACCGTTTTTTGAAAAAGCTTTTCCTGAAACAGCAAGAAAAAATGGTATTCTCGAGTCACCGCTAAAGGAAATTACAAACATGAAGGCGCTTTTAAATCAAGAAAGTCCTAAGGTGCAAGGACGTTTCTTTTTAAAATGCGACAATGCCCTTCCCATCGCAGGATCTATAAAGGCAAGAGGCGGATTTTTTGAAGTCTTACATTATGCCGAAGAGCTTGCGTTAAATGCAAAAATCCTAAATCCCGAAGACGATTATAGCGTTTTTGCTAGTGAGAAATTTAGAAAGTTTTTCAGTTCCTATAAAATAGGCGTTGGCTCCACCGGCAATCTAGGGTTGAGCATCGGGATTATTAGTGCAAAAGTTGGGTTTCAAGTAAAGGTGTACGTATCTGGTGATGCCAAAAAATGGAAAAAAGATCTGTTGCGCTCTCATGGCGTTGAGGTCATTGAGTTTGAGGGCGATTTTAGTAAAGCCATACTTGCGGGAAGACAAAAAACAAACGCCGACCCAATGGGCTATTTTGTGGATGATGAAAACTCCCACGAATTATTTTTAGGCTATACGGTAGGTGCCCTACGTTTAGCAAAACAACTGGAAGAGGCCAATATAAAAGTTGATGCCGAACATCCGTTATTTGTCTATTCTCCTTGTGGTGTTGGCGGGTCTCCTGGAGGAACAGCTTTTGGACTTAAAAAGATTTATGGCGATAATGTACACTGTTTTTATGTGGAGCCCACACATTCGCCAGCGGTCTTGACTGGTCTGGTTACGGGCGAAATGAGTAATATTAGTGTTCATGACATTGGTATAGATAATAAAACCGAAGCCGATGGCCTGGCAGTGGGACGCCCTTCCAATTTTGCAACAAATATTAGCAACCATATTATCAGCGGCGCTTATACCATTGCCGATGCTCATCTCTTTAACTTACTGTCACAATTAATGGATACCGAAAAAGTGTTTTTGGAACCTTCGGCCACGGCGGGGTTAATTGGGCCACAAATGATTGCCACAACTGATTATGCGGCAAAACACAACATTAATATGGAAAAAGCTACCCATATTGCTTGGGCTACTGGCGGCGACTTAGTACCCGACTCAGAAAGAAAGGAATTTTATGAAAGAGGTAGCACTCTTATCGCCTCGGAATAATTTCAGGCATAAAATAGCACCCCGTAGTTCAATTTTCTGAAAATTAAATAGTCGTGTCCGACTAAGATATAAGACCGCTGCGCTGAAAGACATAAGACGTAAGACTTGCTTTTTAATTGATTGAAAACTAGATAAAATTGATTAAACATACTTTTTAATTGATAAATTCTGATGCTAAGTATAATAGCATGCTGTCATTAAATAAAAATATTCTAATTGCCTATTATTTTTTGGCTCAACAAATTTTCTCACTCTTTTAATCGGACACTAATGAAAATTAAACTAAAAAGCGTCGAAAAAATAAATTTCGACGCTTTTTTCAAGATTGAATCTAGAAGTGTAAATATTAAGTTACACTGTTGCTTTTGCTGTTGCAGCAGATCGATCAATTTTTTTAACCAGTCCTTGCAACACTTTTCCAGGGCCAACTTCAATAAACTCGGTGGCGCCGTCATTAATCATATTCTGAATGCTCTGCGTCCATTTTACCGGAGCAGTGAGTTGGAAAATCAAGTTTTCTTTTATCTCTGAAGGTTTGGTAACCGCAAAAGTAGAAACGTTTTGGTAAATAGGGCAGGCGGGTGTTTTAAATTCTGTTGCTTCAATGGCAGCAGCCAATTCCTCGCGTGCAGGTTCCATTAGCGGGCTGTGGAAAGCACCGCCAACTGGTAAAATCAATGCGCGTCTTGCTCCAGCTTCCTTTAGGTTTTCGCAGGCTTTTTCCACTGCATCTACGTCGCCTGAGATAACAAGCTGACCGGGACAATTATAGTTTGCCGCAACTACGGTTCCGGGCGTATTTGCACAGATTTCTTCAACTATATGGTCTTCTAGGCCTAAAACAGCAGCCATGGTTGATGGCGTCGCTTCACAGGCTTTTTGCATGGCCATAGCGCGCTTATAAACTAATTGTAACCCATCTTTAAAAGCGAGCGTCTTGTTGGCTACCAAAGCCGAAATTTCACCTAAAGAATGTCCGGCAACCATCTCGGGTTTAAAATTATCGCCCATTACCTCGGCCAAAATGGTTGAGTGTAGAAAAATGGCCGGTTGGGTTACCTTGGTCTCTTTTAATTCTTCCGCAGTGCCTTCAAACATTATTTTGGTAATGTCAAAGCCTAAAACTTCGTTTGCTTGTTGAAATAGATCTTTCGCTTTTGAAGAATTCTCGAAAAGATCTTTACCCATTCCGGTAAATTGTGCGCCCTGTCCGGGAAATATATATGCTTTCATATTGTTGTCATGTTTTTAAGTGGCTGTAAAAATAGAAAAAAAATCCCTTTGTTACTTTAGTAAAGGGTATCATCCGTTTTTAGGATGAATTTTCTTATAAATCCATCTTTCCAGAAGTTCCTACATCTTGATCTTTTCCTGTTACTGCTGCTACTCCCATTTTAAAAAGACTTACCAGTTTACCGCCGTCTGCGCTCCAATACGCGGCTTCCTCAGGTATAAATTTTATCGCTCGTATTTGTGGATCGTCTGCCCCATTAAAATATGCGTTGTCCGTCTTATTATAAAGTGAATCAATAGTGTCTCGATCATTTATTATTTCAGAAACCCCATAAACACTCAGAAAATCTGAACTGCCATCACTATAGAGTAATTGACAATCGGCATCGCGCAATATATCTTCATTATGGTTGCTGTTTGCACTGCTTAAAAACCATAAATTGCCCGCCTCATCTACACGTTTGGTGTACATGGGAGCAACACTCAACGGCTTCTTACTCAGGTTTGTGGCGAACATAGCAATTTTTATGGAATCCACCATTTCTCTAAACTTTTGTTTTGCTTCTACTTCTGATAAATTTTCCTTGCTCATAACTCAATTGTTTTTATTCAAGTTAAGCAATATGCACCCAATTGGTGGCCAAAGAATTACTAAAGAATGCCGAAGAGAATGTTAAGTATATTTAGTTATAATGGACTTTACACGTGATAAATACCCTGCTCCAAATAAATTAAGATGCACCAATAGATAATACAACTGCCACAACGGAACTCTATCTTTCCAACTGGGCTCTAGTGGAAAAGATGAATTATAAGTAGTGAAAACTTTATCTGGAAAACCGCCGAACAACTTCATCATCGCCAAATCCATTTCGCGAGGTGCAAAGCCTATTGCAGGATCTATTAAAACTGGCTGCCCTTTTTCAGAAACCATATAATTGCCGCTCCACAAATCGCCGTGAATCAGTGATGGCTGCTCTTTGGGGATTTCTTCGGAAATGCTTGTGTAAAATTTACTCAAGCCTTTAAACTGAAATCCATTTGCTGAAGCCAGTTCCAATTGTGGCGCTAATCGTTGACTGATGTAAAACTCCGAAGCAGTTTCTCGAAAATCATTGTATTGAGGGAGGCTACCAATGTAATTGTTGTGGTCCAAGCCAAATTTCTGGCTTGTAGTTTTGTGCAAGGCTGCTAAATTGGTTCCGAAAACTTCCCAAAAATTTGAATCGGGATGACCATTGGGTATGTAATCCATCAATAAATACGATGTGTTTTCTATTTCACCATTCGCACGGATACTTGGGATTTTAAAGCTTGCTGTCTGGCGTAATCTTTCAAGCCCTCGCGCCTCGGCAGCAAACATACCCGGAAACTTAGATACCTGATTAAGTTTTGCCACAAAACGCCCTTCTCGGCATTTTAGTAGAAATACCTCATTGATGTCGCCACCCGAAAGCGGTTTGAAGTCAATCAAGCTGAACTTATTTTGTTCCGCTATTTTTTGAAGTAAGTGCGACATGCCTGTTGTATTGGAGATCTGTGGAGTTTATTGTTACAAGCGTAGATTGGTCAAGCCGATTTTTTTAAATTATTTGCGTACCCAGGTTTCATAGGTAAAGGAATACTTGTGCTTTTCATCTTTTTCGTGTTCAACTTGAGAAGAAAGCTTCCAATGCTCCTTTGAAAATTCTGGGAAAAAAGTATCGGCATCATCAAAGCTGCCGTGTACGCGCGTAAGTTCAATTTTATCGGCAAGCGGAAGCCCCATTTTGTAAATTTCACCCCCGCCAATTATAAAAACCTCGTGTTCTTCGGCAGAAATCTTTAAGGCTTCTTCCATGCTGTGGACCGTAATGGCGCCTTCTTTTTTGTAATCCTTGTTTCGGGTAATTACCAAATGCGTTCTATTGGGAAGCGGTTTCTTGAAAGACTCAAAGGTTTTTCTGCCCATAATAATATAATGCCCAGTGGTAAGCTTTTTAAAACGCTTAAAGTCATCAGACAGATGCCATAGCAAATTGTTGTCTTTTCCCAGTTCGTTGTTTTCGCCGGCTGCGGCAATCATTGTAATCATTGTACGTCTGGAGGTAAAGGGTTGTTTAATTCCTTTTTTTTTGGAGTTTCTTCGGGTGAGTTTGGTAATTGTAGTTCCGAATCAACTTTTTTCTGAAGCTCCGCAATTCGTTCTGCTTGGCGGGCTTTGAGTTTTTCCAATTGCCGATCTTCCCATTCCTTGCTCATGAACTTATTCATAACAAAAACATTAAAAAGATGTACCAGAAAAATAAACGTCCAAATTAAAATAGCCCAAATAAACCAATCTTTAAAAAGGATATCATTGCCATAGCCCAACACTGGGTTGATAATAATGAGTAAAACCGAACCAACCAAAAACAGAATAAAGTGGCGCATTAGGTTTTTTTTCTGCTTTATGCGTTGACGGGCATATTCATATTGCTCCCGTTGCTCGGCATCGATTCTTTCAGATTTTTTAGCTTTTGAAAACATAGTTGGTTATTTTCGTTAACGATAATAGGTTAACAAGTTGGTCATGTAAAAATACCTAAATTTAGCCGTTTTGAAGCCTCACTTATGGAAGATTTAATAAAACACTTTCCCGTATTGCCCACCTGTACCTACCTAAATACTGCTGCAAACGGATTGGTCGCTAAACCAGTAATTGATTGGCGGCGGGAACACGATTTTGAGTTGTTGAACCAAGGCCATATTTTTCGAGATACCCATAATTTACTACTTGAGCGGGTTAAAAGCAGGCTTGCTGATTTTTTTGACGCTTCTGCGGAAGAAACGGCACTTATTCCCAATTTATCTTTTGGAATGAACACGGTATTGGAAGGCTTGCCAAAAGATCAAAAAATACTGCTACTTAAAAATGATTATCCATCGGTAAATTGGCCGGTAGAAACTCGTGATTTTAACGTGTGTTATGCCAAAATTGATGAAAATTTAGAGCAAAATATAGAAGAAGCTGTTATAAAACAGAAGCCAGATGTCTTTATTTTTAGCCTTGTGCAATGGTTAAACGGAATAAAAATTGACTTTGAATTTTTAAAACAATTGAAAGCCAACCACCCAAATTTACTGCTTATTGCAGACGGAACGCAATATTTGGGAACAGAGCGTTTTAGCTTTAACGAAAGTGGGATTGATGTCTTGGGAACAAGCGCCTATAAATGGCTGGCAGCGGGATACGGAAATGGTTTTATCATGGTGAAAGAAGCTGCTCGAGAACGGATTTTCCCCAAAACTATTGGCTTTAATTCTGCGGCAAGTTTTGAGAGTTTATCCGCCGATACAAAGTTTATGAAGCATTTTGAACCTGGGCATCAAGACACACTTAATTATGGAAGTTTGGAGCAGGCAATAGTATTTCAACAGAGTCTAGGCCTTGGGAAGTTATACAAGCAGATTGAATCGCTTTCTGCACTAGCAAAAGAACGTTTTGCCGAAAAAGGCTTACTTCAGCAAGATACCTTGTTGCGAGATAAACACAGTTCTATTTTTAACTTAAAAGGTGATAAGACACTTTATAAAAAACTTAGAGATAATAAGATTGTTTGTGCTCTTCGCGGTGACGGAATTAGGGTAAGTTTCCATTATTATAACACCGAAGCCGATCTGGAAAAACTTCTTGCTAATTATAGTAAATAGATTGTGGTTAGGTAATCAGTTAGCAGTAAACCAGTACACGGTAATGGCCCACAAACCACTGTGCCATCATCAAGCTTTTGTGAAGGCATAATTTTTATAATATTGCTTTTCATCGGTAAAGGAAGCTTCAATCTTAAGTCCGGATTCTTGGGCGAGCCATTGCACAATTTTATCGTCGTATTTCTGAGATATTTCGGTATGGATAGACTCCCATTGGTCAAAATTTATTTTTAATTGGAGTTTTTCAATCCGTACTTCCATAGCTTCGGTAGCAACTAAAAAGCTTTTTGCCGTGCCTGTTTCAGGATTGTATGCTTCCCAATGTTTAAACTTTTCAACTTGAAAATCACCGTCGAACTCCCTGTTTATCCGAGTTAAAATATTTCTATTAAAAGCTTCGGTTATTCCTGCCTCGTCATTATAGGCGTCTAAAATGGTTTGTGGGTTCTTTTTTTGATCGAACCCCATAAACAGCAAATCGTCAGGGAGCATGGCGTCTTGAAGCTTTGTAAGGAAATCGATTGCGTTGGGGTGTTTTAGATTGCCAATATTACTACCTAAAACCATAATTACTTTTTTTCGTTTGGTAAAACCTTTTAACCTTTCCAAGACTTCAAAATATTCACCAACTTCAGCCTCAACATTTAATATAGGCATTTCTTGCGCGAGATTATTTGAAAGCATTTCAACAGCATTTTCACTAATGTCAATGGGTTTATAGGTGAAATTGAAATTATTTTCAGTCATATACTTTAGAAGAACTTTGGTCTTTTTACCGTCGCCAGCTCCCAATTCAATTAAATCTAAACCGTTTTCCTTATCCCGAAAGAGCGCTCCAATGGCCTCGGTGTTTGTTTTAATAATCTCAAATTCGCAGCCTGTTAGGTAGTATTCGGGCATAGCCATAATATCCTGAAAGAGCTTATCGCCTTTTTTGTCGTAAAAGTATTTTGAGGAGAGCTGTTTTGGGAAACTTGAAAGGCCTTTAAGTACCTCGTCCTTAAAAGCCTTGTTTCTATGAGATTCTACTTTGCTGTCCATAATTTTTAACTGGTTTATTTGGCTAGCCTTAAGCCTGTAAATTGCCACCGCAGATTCGTTTGAAAAAAATTGCGATAGGTGTACCTGGTGTGTTGAGGAGAAGTTGCTACAGAACCGCCACGCAGCACCTTTTGGTTTACCATAAATTTACCGTTATACTCGCCAATGGCCCCGGGAGCCTTGGTGTATCCTGGGTAGGGTAGGTAAGCACTTGCGGTCCATTCCCAACGGCTGCCCCATTTAAAGTATTCCTGTGCGGCCTCCCATTCAAATTCTGTGGGTAGCCGGCAGCCCTTCCATTGCGCATACGCAAAAGCTTCATAATAGGAAATATGTGAAAGCGGAGCCTTAACATCTAACTTTTGCAAACCTTGCAAGGTGTATTGATACCATTCCCCATCAATATGATGCCAGTACATTGGTTTTGAGATATCATTTTGTTTGATCCAATCTAAACCTTCAGCATGCCATAGGTTAAAATCCTTATAGCCTCCTGCGTTTATAAACTCTAAATATTCCGAATTGGTAACGAGCTTGTTTGATATTTTATACGCTTGTAGGTAAACTTTATGAGGTTCTAATTCATTGTCATAACAGAATTCTTCGGTATCGTTATGCCCTATTTCATAGACGCCTTCTTCCATATCAATCCAGTCTTGCTTAAATTCTTGGTGCGGGTTTTCTAAAAATGAATCGTTGTATTTAGGCAGTAGCGGATTGTTTCCTAAAATGTACTTTATATCGGTGGTAAGTAATTCTTGATGTTGTTTTTCGTGATGGATTCCTATTAAAAGGACTTCTTTTATTTCAGATGAAATATCATCAGACAGAAAATCCTTCATCTCATTGGTAACGTAATGCCGATAATCGTAAACCTTAGCCACTCCAGGACGTGATAAGTTTCCACGGTCGTTGCGGATAACGCGCTTACCTACGTTTTCGTAATAACTGTTAAAAACAAAAGCGAAATCTTCGTGAAATAGTTTGTAGTTGGCTTTATGAGGTTTTAAAATAAACTCCTCAAAAAACCAAGAAGTATGGCCCAAGTGCCATTTGGGAGGGGAAACATCTACAATGGGCTGGACCACATAGTCTTCAATCTCTAAGGGTTTGCAAATGTCTTCGGTATGTTGGCGAGTTTCGGTAAAAAACTTAGCTAGCGTATCTGTTGCAATCATATAAAAGTGCTTTTCCGGAAATGCGGTAAATTATAAAACACTTTAAATATAATTATTATAATTGTTTAAGGCGATTCTAAGCTCGTTAAACACTTGTTAAACCAGTGTTTTTAGCTTTTTCGCTTGTTTTTATACTTCTTTTTCTGCTTCTTTTTAGTAGGCGGTTCAATCTTAAAAATTATAGGAAGAGCATACAGTACACCTACATTTTTGCCTCTGTGTTTTCCCGGTATCATTTGGGGTAGGTTACGCACCACACGCATAGCTTCCTTTTCAATTTCAGGATGATCTGCACGGACACTAATATCACTAACCTCACCTTGTTTGTCAATCTTAAATTGTACCGCGGTTCTATAAATTTTTGGAGGTAAGTTTAAAGCCGCTATCTTGTTCATATTAAAATGAAGGTCTACAAAAGCTGAAATCTTATCAGACATGCAATTCTTTAACTCTTCATTGGTATTTTCCGTACAGCCTGGATATACCGGTACATTTTCTATCACGGCAAAAGGCACATCCGCTCTTTTGGTCTCTGGTTCTTGTGCGAAAGAAACAAGGTGGCAGGTTATAGCAACGAAGAAGAATATTTTTTGAAGCATTTATTTGCCGGTTTTAAATGTGAAGGGAACCGTGAATTTAATAGCGCGTGGCTTTCCTGCCATCATTCCCGGCTTGGCCATTTTTGGCATTGCCATAATGTTTCGTTTTGCTTCCTTTTGTAAAGCTTTTGTTCCGCCCGAAGTACTTTGCACTTCAACCAAGCCTTTTTCGTTTATGATAAAGTTGACAATCACCCTTCCTTCGACGTTATTTTTATAAGCTTCTGGCGGGTACTTAAAATTTTTTGAAATATGTGTAGCTAATTTTTGATTAAAGCAATTGTCACGCTCTGCAGCACTGCCGTTTTCGCAGCCGGGCCACACAGGGCCAATTTCTTTAAGGGTTACTTTGTTTTTATTTACATCGCCCCATTCCTCTTGGGAAAAAACAGTGGTTGAAACAAGGATGCAAAGTATAATTAGTACGTTTTTCATGTATAAATTTTTTAATTTAAACGGCAACAGCGCCTTTAATATGCGGATGTGGATTGTAATCCACTAGACTAAAGTCATCAAAAGTGAAGCCAAAAATATCTTTAATGTCTGGATTGAGCAACATTTTTGGTAAAGGTCTTGGTTCTCGGGAGAGTTGAAGCTCAACTTGTTCTAGGTGATTGCTGTAAATATGGGCATCGCCAAAGGTGTGAACAAAATCTCCTGCTTGATACCCACAAACCTGTGCAACCATCATGGTGAGTAGGGCATAAGAGGCAATGTTAAATGGAACGCCAAGAAAAATATCTGCACTTCTTTGATAGAGTTGGCAAGACAATTTTCCATCAGCTACGTAAAATTGAAAGAACGCATGGCAAGGTGGGAGTGCCGCTTTTCCGTTGGCAACATTTTCTGAAAAAGGCTTAGCGGTATTTGGCATTACACTGGGGTTCCAAGCGCTTACCAACATTCTTCGGCTATCTGGATTGGTTTTAAGGGTGTGTATTATATCTGAAATCTGGTCTATTTCTTCGCTGTTCCAGTTTCGCCATTGATGCCCATAAACTGGGCCTAGGTCGCCATTTTCATCTGCCCATTCATTCCAAATGCGAACGCCGTTTTCCTGAAGGTATTTTATATTGGTATCGCCATTTAAAAACCACAACAGCTCATAGATTATCGATTTTAAATGCAATTTTTTGGTGGTAACCATCGGGAAGCCTTCGCTGAGGTCAAAACGCATTTGATGTCCAAAAACGCTTTTAGTACCTGTGCCGGTTCTATCTTGCTTTTCTGTGCCGTTTTCTAGAACGTGTTTAAGTAAATCGTGATATTGTTTCATAGTAATGCCCGCGAACGCGGATATCTCTTTTTACACCTAATTAATTATAAGTGTTGATGTTATAGAAAAATTTTATAAAAAACGAAAATAATTAAAATGTAGCTAGTTTGTTAGCACCTAATTTGTTGGATATAAAAAGTTACTAACAATTACCCTGAAGGCCCCTGGCTTCGCATGAATTTTTTTAGCCAATAATCATTCCCGCAATGGTAGCGGAAATTAATGAGGCGATTGTTCCGCCAATTAGGGCTTTCATTCCAAATTTAGACAGTGTTTTACGTTGTCCGGGCGCCAAGGATCCTATTCCGCCAATTTGAATGCCTATGGAAGCAAAATTTGCAAATCCACAAAGCATATAGGTTGCCATAATGATACTTTTCTCGTAATTGAGATGGAGCTCATTTGAGACGTTTTTAAGGTCGGCCAACTGAATATAGCCTACAAATTCGCTCGCAGCCAATTTAATTCCCAAAAGCTGGCCCATCATCATCATATCTTCTTTTGCAACTCCTATAAGCCACATAAGCGGTCCGAAAATAGTCCCGAGAATTGCCTCTAGTGAAAGGCTATCGTATGCCGAATGTGTAGCCACCCATTGATTAAGTGTAGTAACTTCCCCAACCCATCCTAAGATGCCGTTTAGCATGGCAATAAATGCTACAAAAACCAAAAGCATGGCGCCTACGTTTACAGCTAGCTTTAATCCTTCAGTGGTTCCGTTAGCAATGGCATCTAAAAAATTAGATCCGATTTTTTCTGAGGAAACATGCACGTCTTTATCAATAGCCTCGGTTTGAGGGTAGAGTATTTTTGAAATCACGATTGCCCCAGGAGCGGCCATAACCGATGCTGCCAAAAGGTGTTTTGCAAAGGTAAGGCGTAGCGCGGGATCATCGCCGCCCAAGAAGCCTATGTATGCGGCAAGAACCGCTCCGGCAACGGTGGCCATACCGCCAATCATTACCAAGAGGATTTCAGATTTGTTCATTTTTTCCAAATACGCCTTTATAAGTAGTGGCGCTTCGGTCTGACCTAAAAATATGTTTCCGGCTACACTGAGACTTTCAGCGCCCGAAATATGAAGTACTTTAGTGAGTAACCAGCCCATTCCTTTTACTACAATTTGAATGATTCCGAAGTAAAAAAGAACCGAAGTTAAGGCTGAGAAAAAGATTATGGTAGGTAATACCTGAAAGGCGAAAATGAACCCAAAGGAATTGATATCTAACATGCCGCCAAATAAAAATTCGCTTCCTGCTTTGGTGTATTCCAGTACGTTTACAAAAACTTGACCTATGGCTTCAAACCCAGCTTTTATAAAGCCTACTTTAAGTACGCCAATTGCAATCAACAGCTGAAAAGCTAGACCAAGACCAACAGTTTTCCAGTTGATTGCCTTTCTGTTGGAACTAAAAAGAACTGCAATAATAATTAAGGAAATCATACCGAGTATTCCGCGCCAAAGGCTGTTTAATGAAAAGCCTTGGCTAGGCGTTATTTGGGGTGAGTCTACAACGGGTTGAAGGGCGTTTGCAGTTGGGGCGGTGGGCGTTTTTAAATGAAAACGAAGATTGTTTTCTGAAAGGGAAAGTGTGCTGTCAGTAACTTTGGAAACTCGAAACCTTCTAATGCTGTCGTTGGGTTGGTTAAAGAAGAGAACCAAAAGATTGTTGTGAAAAATATAATCTCCACTCGATTTTAAGCTGTCATTAGCAGCCATTTGATATTCAAAGGAACCCTCTTCTAGCTTTAAATAATCGCTTTCAGGGTTTACATTGAGAATAGCGAGCCCGTTTTGGTCTTTAACCGCTGAAAATTGCCATGTTTTTTCAATGCTTTGGCTAAATCCATTTCCGAAGAAGATTAGCGCAATGGCTACTAGTATAAATTTATGCATAAATTATAAATCTCAATTCCGATAGCTATCGGGATAAATTCCAAATTTCAAAACTGAACACTGTTACTTTTTATTGCTGCCAACTGACATCTACTTTCTTTTTGAGATTTCATCCCGTACGCTGGCCGCTTTTTCATAGTTTTCATTTTTTACGGCTTCGTCAAGCATTTTGTTCAAATCGCTCAAACTAAACTTGCTATAATCTTCCTTTGCTGGTTTTACAGACTCCTTGTCTTCGCCTAAAATTAGGTCTTCGATAACTGCCTCTTCTTGTTTTGAAAGCGATTTCTTTGAGGTGGTAGTTTTTAAATATATTCCAGCTTTATCTAGAATGTTTTTATAGGTAAAAATTGGTGCGTTAAAGCGAAGTGCAAGCGCAATGGCATCACTGGTTCTGGCATCTATTATTTCTTCGGTATTGTCGCGTTCGCAAATAATGCTGGAGTAAAAAACGCCATCTACCAATTTGTGGATAATTACTTGTTTCACCACAATTTTAAATCTGTCGGCAAAATTCTTAAAAAGATCGTGCGTCAATGGTCGGGGCGGCGTTATTTCCTTTTCCAATGCAATGGCGATTGATTGTGCTTCAAAGGCACCGATAACAATGGGGAGTTTTCGTTCGCCATCAACTTCATTCAAAATAAGGGCGTAAGCTCCATTCTGCGTTTGGCTGTATGATATTCCTTTAATGGTAAGTTTTACTAAACTCATTTTCTCTGTCAACTTTACCCCCAATCCCTAATGGGAGTGGTTATTGCTGCCTTGAGGGCTGGGGTTCGTTTTCACAATAACTGCTAAAAATAACGAATCTATTAAAAATAAAAAAAAGCCGTTTAAATTAGGGTGTTTCCGAATTTAAACAGCCTTTTTCGAGGCACAAATTAAACAAAAATTAACTGTTCTGCGCCTTGAATTCCTTTAATTTTTCTGTGAGTTGCGGCACTACTTCAAAAGCATCGCCTACAATGCCGTAGTCTGCGGCTTTAAAGAAAGGTGCTTCTGGGTCGTTATTGATAACAACTTTTACTTTGGAAGCATTAATTCCAGCCAAATGTTGGATAGCTCCTGAAATTCCTATTGCAATATACAGGTTTGAAGCAACTGGTTTTCCAGTCTGCCCCACATGTTCGCTATGTGGACGCCAGCCCATATCGCTAACTGGTTTAGAACAGGCTGTTGCCGCACCCAAAGTACCGGCTAGGTCTTCTATCATTCCCCAGTTTTCAGGGCCTTTTAGTCCGCGTCCGCCAGAAACTACAATTTCGGCATCGGCAATGTTTATTTTATCAGTGGCTTTATCAACTGAAACTATTTCCATGTCAAAATCATGAGCGTCAAGATTTGGTGTAAAAGCTTCGGTTGTAGCAGAAGTTTCATTTTCTTTTACTCCAAAAGCGTTTTTACCAATCCCGATAACTTTAACATCGGTATTGATTTCTGTGATTGCGAAGGCCTTATTTGTAAACACACTGTGCTTAACTTTAAATGGAGAAGTGCTTTCAGGAAGGCTAATAACGTTAGGTACAAAGCCAGCCTCAAGGTTTGCTGCCAAGGTAGGCGCTAAAAACTTGCTGTTGGCACTTGAAGATACCACAATAACTTTTGCATCTTCACTTTTCGCTGCCTGACCTATAACATCGGCATAGGCTTCGCCGTTAAACTTCTTTAATTTATCGTCGGAAACTTCAAGTACCTTAGATGCGCCGTATTTTGACAATTCGGAGGTGTCATCGGCATTTATGCTAACGGCGGTAACCGTAGTGTCCATTTGGTCTGCAATTCCTTTTGCATACGAAACGGCTTCCAAAGCTATTTTTTTAAACTTTCCTTCTTCTGATTCTGTATATACTATTATAGACATTAGATGTTAGATTTTAGATATTAGATTTTTTGACGTTGCGGTTGATAAACTAGTTTGAGAGAACGTGGATCTGTCTCAAAATCTCACGTCTTTAATCACAAATCTAGATTACTTTTGCTTCATTGTCCCCTCTCTGCTTAGGCGGATCTCCCCCGAGGGGAGAAGGTACGGAAGGTTTATATGACTTTCGCTTCATTATGAAGTAAGTCTATTAATTCGTCAACGTTATCAACCAATTTTACATCGCCTTTTGGCGCTGGTTTTTCAAATGCTACCGTACTGGTTTCCGCATTGGCGTCAACAGGTTCTTTTACGGTCAAGGGTTTTTTACGCGCTTGCATAATACCACGCATATTTGGGATGCGAAGATCACTTTCCTCTACAATTCCTTTTTGACCACCAATAACTAGTGGAAGCGAGGTTTTAAGAGTTTCTTTTCCGCCGTCAATCTCACGGATTGCAGTGGCTTTATCGCCTTCTACCTCAAGACTAATGCAGGTGTTTACGAAGTTTGCATCAATAAGTTTTGCAAGCATGCCAGGAACCATTCCGCCGTTGTAATCAATAGATTCGCGACCTCCTAGAATTAAATCGTAGCCTCCTTCTTTTGCAACGTTTGCAAGTTGCTTGGCTACTGAAAAACCATCGGTCGCTGGCGTATTTATTCTTATGGCTTCATCGGCACCAATGGCAAGGGCTTTTCTAAGTGTAGGTTCGGTTTCTGGACCACCAACATTAATTACATGCACGGTTGCACCTTGTTTTTCCTTAAACCACATGGCACGTGTTAGACCAAATTCATCGTTAGGATTAATTACAAACTGCACCCCGTTTGTGTCAAACTTGGTGTTGTCATCCGTAAAATTAATCTTTGAAGTAGTGTCCGGTACGTGACTTATACAGACTAATATTTTCATTTTATACTATTTTTTAGATTGTAAAATATAGCAAACTATATCAATGTAATACTGAAAGGTTTGCTTGCTTAATCCTTAGCTTTTTAAGCTTCGGAATCCTTAGGTGCGAAGTTAAGAATATTTTGGCGTTTATTTGCTATGCATGCATAATAAATATTGGTTAAAGTTGAACGCTTAAAGCCGATAATTTTTAGAAGAATTGATAACAATTACATTTTTCTGGTTAAAAAAGCATGTGAATTTTCAGGTAAATGGGCTATATTTTCATTTTTACTCTTTTTATTTTCAAAAAATGACTTGATTTTACAGTTAAAAGTATAAAAAATGTTAATTTTCAAGATTTAGTTAATTCGTTTAAGAGGAAGGCTTTGTTGAATTTAGAAATTCAATGTGTTTTTATAAAATAACCAGTAAGAATGACCAACAAAATTATAGGCAATTATAAAGTATTAAAGGAAATTGGTGCTGGTGGTATGAGTACGGTGTATTTGGCCGAAAATATTAATATTAACACCAAGGTGGCCATTAAAATGTTACACCCTCATTTGGTGAAAGAAGAAAATATCAAGAAACACATTTTAAAAGAAGCGCGTACACAAGCGGTTTTAAATCACCCAAATATTACTAAGGTCATTGACTTTGTAAATAACGATCAAGGTCTTTTTATTATTTTGGAATATGTTGAAGGCGAAACTTTGAGCGATTATCTCTTTAAAACAAAAGGTGCCTTATCAGAAAAGGAGGCCAACCTTTACATGACGAAAATTCTTGAAGCCGTAGGTTATGCTCATAATAAAGGTGTGGTGCACCGCGATTTAAAAGCTGCAAACATCATGATTTCTCCGAACGGGGAGATTAAAATAATGGACTTTGGTATTGCAACCCTCGCTAATGATGCAATGAGTATTACCCAAACCGGTTCACGAATGGGAAGCCCGCTTTATATGAGCCCAGAGCAGGTTACCAATGGTGAAGTGGACTTAAGAAGCGATATTTATTCGTTAGGAGTTGTGTATCATGAAATGTTAACCGGGGAGCCAATTTATGATATAGAAACCACCACGGAGTTTGAAATCTATAACAAGATTGTTAAGCAGCCTTTGCCGAGGCTTAGAGATTTTAAAATAACAAATTGTAATCGGGCACAGGATGTTATAGATACAGCTACTGCTAAACTTCCTGTTGCGCGCTATAAAAGTTGTTTGGAGTTTAAAAATGAATTGTGTTTAAATGAAAATATAGTTCAAAGAGCAAAACCGACCATTCCTTCAACAAAAATGGAAGATTCTGATACGGAAGTTTTAGAAAAACCGAATAAAAACAAATCTTCTTCCAGTAGCTTGGCAACCTGGATGCTTATAATACTGGTTGGTTTGCTTCTAGCTGGCGGCACCTATTTCTTTTTAAATAAAGATGACATATTCAATACAAATAAGGAAACATTCAATGCAGATGACAATGAAGATGTTCGGGTTAAAGTTGCTGAGGAAGCCTACAATAGAGGTGATTATAAAAAAGGGTTTCAGCTTTATCAACAAATAGAACCCCGTACGGGAGACATTGATTCAAAGCTACGCGAGATACAACTTAAAAGCGATTCCTTCGAAAAGGAAAGAATAAAAACTATTCTACAACCACATCTTACTACTTCAAGTTTTACAAATTATACTCCCGGAGATGAGGGAAAGCTGGAAGCTTTACTGACAAAATTTCCCAGTATTGAAATGGAATTTATGATTTTGGAAGGTGAAAACGCACTTGTGGGCGAGGGGAAATTTCTTCCGCTAGAAAAAGCAACTATGAATAATTTAAGAACATACTATGTAGCTAAAAAAACCTTTAAGAACAAAAATTATAAAATTGCAGATAGTCTAATAAAGTCCTCAGATTATGATTCGATTGCTTACATAACTGATCTTAGAACTAGTATAAAGAATAAAATTGATAGTGTGAATAAAGAAAGAGAGGTTGGGGTTTCAGTAAAGAAAAAGGAGAATCCTATTAAAATAACACCCATAAAGAAGGCTGAATTAAAAAACACCAAATCGCTCGAAACTGAAATAGTCAATACTGATCTTGATGAAAAGGAATTGTCTGAAGAGGAGTTTGTTGAACCCCTATTATTTGGTGCTTGGAGCGTAGAGAATGAAAATGCCAATTACGTTTTTAAATCTGATAGAACAGGTAATTACACAAATAGTAGGGGAAAGAACAAGGCGTTTAATTGGACTATAGCCGGACTTTTTTTAAATATAAAAATGGTTGAGGGTCCCGTGTTTGTATGGCAGGTTAGATCGCATTCTAATACTAGAATAGTAATGGACGATATGCAAAATAACATATTTGATAGAGTGCTTAAAAAAAATTAAAATGAGAGTATTACTTTTTTTCATGCTTTTCTTTTTGTCTCACGGAACCAAAGCGCAGATTGATGCAACAACAGATGAGGTTGATGTTATTAGTGATGTGGTTTATAAAAATGGACGGCCATTAACGGGAACGCTCTATCAAGATGCGCCAAACGCAAAGAATACCTGTAGGTGTTTACTTGAAGCTACATATCTTGAAGGTTATTTAAATGGAAAAAAAATTGAATATCACGAGAATGGTAATTTAAAATATACAGGGCATTTTAAAAATGGTACTGAATATGGCGAGCATACGCTATTTAACAAAAACGGAAAAGTTGAGGCCCGAATTTTTTACGCTAATGGGAATGTAGTGGAAGGAGATGAAAAAGATGAGGCAGAACAAAAATTGATAGAAGAAATACTGTTGATTAAGAAGGAAAAAGAATTAGAGCGCGTTGAGGAAGTAAGCCTCGATTCTGTTGAAGATAGCAATGAAACGCCTGAAAATATTACAGACTCCGAACTTGACGAAACTATTGAGGAGGCTTATTGGCCCGAAATGGCAGATGTGCCACCAATGGCATTGGGTTGTGAAGGGCTTTCGGGAAGGTTTTTGGCAAATTGTACGTTCGATTCTATAATTAATTTTATAAATGTAAACTTAGATAAACAAGCTTTAAGTCGTCAAGGCCTAGCTATAGGAGCGCATAAGGTGATAATCAAATTCATTATTTCAGACAAGGGCGTTATTCGCAACATACACATTGGCACTTCCTCAAATCAAGTTGAAAAAGAATTTATTAGGGTTTTGAAGTCGCTCCCAACATTTAGACCAGGAAAAATTAACACCCAGTTGGTAAGTGTAAAATATCAATTTGAAATGGTGCTTACTTTGAATTGATGCAGAGTGCGTGGTCTTTTTTGATTTTCTTTTTGAAGATAGTCCTGTTGTTGGTTTTTTTGGCAATGAAAAAAATGATCAGCTTTATTTACATTCCCGAACTTTAGTTGTTAGAAAAGGTTTATAGTAATACAGAAATAGGTATGCCCACTATAATTATTTAGGTTTCTGTAATCTTAACATGGCGCTAAATATGCTTTTGCAACAAAACTTCGTCCAACTCAATAATTAGTTTTATTTTTGTTCCCCGTCAAAAATTAAATTGATAGATCTTGGCGATAAATTATAACTTTGACAAAGTTTTAAAACTTTGTTAAAGTTATTACAGGGAGTTAAAAATAAAGAGTAATCAAAATTATCCGTATCGGTTATCGAGCCCTTCGAAAGGCTCAGGATAAACAACATAAGAAGTATGAAAACACTACAATTTAGAGAGGCAATTGCCGAAGCGATGAGCGAAGAAATGCGTCGTGACGAAACAATATATTTAATGGGTGAGGAAGTAGCCGAGTATAACGGAGCCTACAAAGCCAGTAAAGGTATGCTAGATGAGTTTGGCGCCAAGCGTATTATCGATACTCCGATTTCAGAAAATGGATTTTCCGGAATTGGCGTTGGTTCTGCGATGAACGGCAACAGGCCCATTATTGAGTTTATGACTTTTAACTTCTCTTTGGTGGCCATTGACCAAATTATAAACAACGCGGCAAAAATGCGCCAGATGAGTGGCGGGCAATTTAATATTCCTATTGTTTTTCGTGGGCCAACAGCCTCAGCAGGTCAGCTTGCAGCAACCCATAGCCAGGCTTTTGAAAGCTGGTATGCCAACTGCCCGGGTTTAAAAGTAGTAGTGCCAAGCAATCCGGCCGATGCTAAAGGACTCCTAAAAGCTGCCATCCGCGATGACGATCCTGTTATTTTTATGGAAAGTGAACAAATGTATGGCGATAAAGGCGAAGTGCCTGAGGGCGAATATTTGATCCCTCTTGGTGTTGCCGATATTAAGCGGAAAGGAACTGATGTAACGATTGTCTCTTTCGGAAAAATCATCAAAGAAGCCTATAAAGCCGCAGAAACCTTGGCTGAAGACGGTATTGAATGTGAAGTAATCGACCTGCGAACCGTTCGTCCGTTAGATTATAAAACCATTTATGAATCGGTAAAGAAAACAAACCGCCTCGTAATTTTAGAAGAAGCTTGGCCTTTTGGCAACGTTGCTACTGAAATAACCTATCAAGTGCAAAACAATGCTTTTGACTATCTGGATGCGCCAATCGTTAAAATTAATACTGCAGATACTCCCGCACCCTATTCTCCCGTTTTGTTTAAAGAATGGTTGCCAAATAACGAAGACGTTGTGAAGGCCGTAAAAAAAGTGCTCTATAAGGATTAGTTTTCAGTAGTCAGTAGTCAGTAATCAGTAATCAGTAATCAGTAGTCAGTAGTCAGTTATCGGTAGTCAGTAGCTAGTAGTCAATGAATGTATTTCCCTAAATAGGGTTGACCGTTTTGGTAAATCATTTGCGGTCCTTCATTAATAATTGCTATCGGGATGATGCTTGTTATTTGATTTTTAATCCTCCTTGCATAAAAATATTATATTCCCAGAGTTAAATTATATGAAGCATTTTTTAATCGTATTCTTTTTAATAATTGGGGTTTCGGTATTTTCACAGACCAAGGTAAGCGGACTCATTAAAGATGAAACGGGCTACCCCGTGGCTTTTGCCAATGTACTCTTTAAAGATTCGCAGGAAGGAACTATTTCAGATGAAAACGGTCGCTTTTATCTGGAAAGCGATAAAACCTACAAAACATTAATCTTTTCTTTTTTAGGATTTCAGACCAAGGAAATTGAGCTCGAAGGCCGTACTACTTATAACATGGAAGTGGTTCTAGAAGAAAGTGCCGATGCCTTGGATGAGGTGGTGGTTTACTCCGGAAAAACTTCGAAAAAAAATAATCCAGCGATCGATATACTTCGAAAAATTTGGGAAAATCGGCGCGAAAATGGGGTCAAGAAGTTTCGGCAATACGAATACGATAAATATGAAAAACTGGAGTTTGACCTGAACACCATTGATAGTGCGCTTATCAAAAATAGAGTATTTGAGGGCATGGAGTTTATTTTTGACCAAACAGACACCTCAAATGTTACCGGAAACACCTATTTGCCTATATTTATTAATGAAGCCGCTTCAAAAGTATATGGAGACAATTCCTTAAATAAAGAAAAAGAGATATTGCAGGGTAACAAAAACTCTGGCTTTGATAACAACCAGACCCTTATCGCTTTTCTAAAAGATCTTTATAACGAGTACGATGTCTATGACAATTACCTGAAGTTTTTTGACAAGGCTTTTACAAGTCCCTTGTCGCGTACGGGGATAGACGTGTATAACTATGTGCTTCGCGATAGTGCGTATCGGGATAATAAATGGTGCTATAATATTGTTTACTATCCGCGCCGTAAGAACGAACTCACTTTTAAAGGTGATTTTTGGGTGAACGATACTACGTGGGCAATCAAAGAAATAAACCTGCAAGCCTCAAAAAGTGCTAACCTTAACTGGGTTCGCGACGTATATATTGAACAGGAATTTGATGTCTTGAACGATTCAATCTTTTTAATTACCCGCGATTATTTTATGAGCGATTTTAGCTTTCGGAAAAAAGAAGCGGCAAAAGGAATTTATGGCAAGCGCACCACTTTATATAATAACTATGTTTTTGACCGTCCCAAGGGCAAAAAATTCTATAACCAGCAAGTAGATCCATATAATTATGAGGTGTATAACCGGCCTGATGATTTCTGGGATAAAAACCGGATGGAACAATTGAGCAAAGACGAAAAGGGCGTCTATAAAATGCTTGATACCTTAAAAACCGTGGGCAGGTTTAAAGCGCTATACAATCTGGGAGCAACCCTAGCAAGCGGGTATTACGAGATAAATAACTTTGATGTTGGGCCCGTATTTTCAATTTTCGGCTTTAACGAGGCCGAAGGAATGCGCATTCGCTTGGGAGGTCGTACTTATTTTGGCCAAAACGATCCATGGCGTATCGAAGGTTTTGGGGCTTATGGTTTTAAGGACGATCGCTTTAAGTACGGAATCTCTGGAAAATGGCTTTTAGACCGCAGGTCGCGTTTAACGGTTTTTGGCGGCAACCGTCGCGATGTGGAGCAAACGGGAGCCAGCCTTACCAACAGTAACGATGTTCTGGGAAGAAGTTTGGCGTCCTCTTCTTTGATATCTGTAGGTTCTAACGACAGACTTTCGCGTATTAACCTGAGTACCGTAGGTTTTGATATTGAACCCTGGAAGAATTTTATCATTAAAATTACCGGCTCTTACCGTACTTTGAAATCGGCTACCGAAACTTTTAGCATTGATTACAAAGTCATGGAGAATGATGTTTTCACCGGAAAGATAAAAAGCGAATTGAAACAGCCTGAAATTCAAGTTGGTTTTTTCTACACGCCTGGTAAAAAAACTTCAGGATATGGAGTGGAGCGTACCGTTATTAATTCGGGGGAGTTTCCGTTGTTTTATGCAGGCTATGCATATGGACTAAAAGATGTAATGGGAGGTGATTTTGAATATAAAAAACTACAGGCTTTTTATACCCAACCATGGAATATAGGTGGGATTGGCCGGTTGTTATCTACGGTAGAAGTAGGGAAAACCTTTGGCGCAGTACCCTTGAGTTTGTTAAACCCGATTCCTGGTAACCAAACGTATTTTAGTATGTACAATAGCTTTACCCAGCTAGATTATTATGAGTTTGTAAGTGATTCCTACGCTTCGTTGCACTTGCAGCACAATTTTGGTGGTCGAATCTTCTCTCGAATTCCGTTGCTTCGGAATTTAGATCTTCGGGAAGTGATTGGTTTTAGAGCTGTTTATGGCTCAATTTCGCAAGAAAACAAAGATATAAATGCTTCAAATATTGTGTATAAAGCTCCAGAAGATATTTATTGGGAATGGAGTGTTGGGGTAGGTAATATTTTCCGTGTTTTCAGGTTAGACTTTAATTTCCGCGGAAACTATTTAGACCATCCCGATGCCCGTAAATTTGGAATAACCGGAGTTTTCGGGTTTAGTTTTTAATGTCATATTCTTAATTTTATTGGTCATGGCAAAATTAGTGCATAGCCTTGGTTTGAGATTCTTTTTTTTGAACCCTAGACGAGAAAGAAACAAATATTAGTGCTTAGATATTTTAATTTAGTCGTGTCCGACTAAGACCTAAGACCGCTGCGCTGAAAGACATAAGACGTAAGACTTGCTTTTTAATAGATTGAAAACTAGATAAAATTGATTAAACATACTTTTTAATTGATAAATTTTGATGCTAAGTATAATAGCATGCTGTCATTAAATAAAAATATTCTAATTGCCTATTATCTTTGACCCAACAAATTTTCTCACTCTTTTAATCGGACACTAATGATTTTAATTGGTATTAACCTCTTAAAAATTCCTTAATTCGCCCAAAGTCTATTATCTTTACGGCACTAAACATTCATAATAATCCTAAATACAATGAAAAAAAGTACTTTAAAACACATGTTGGTTTTCTCCATGGCGCTAATTTGCTTTGGGGTAACCGCACAGAGCAATGCGTTGTGGACCGAGGCTTCGGCCAGACAAACGCAAGACAGACAATTAGCAGAACGAAATGCAATGCCACAGGAATACAACCTGTTTGCGCTTAATACTTCGGGCTTAAAAAACATTTTGGCAAATGCTCCTGCAAGAACTGCGGCAGCGTCAAGTGCAATTATTAGCCTTCCTACAAATGGAGGTGAGCTACAACAATTCCGTGTATATGAAGCTTCCGTTTTGGAACCTGCATTTCAGGCAAAACATCCAAACCTAAGATCGTATGTTGCACAAGGTATTGATGATCCTTCTGCAAAAGCGCGATTTAGCGTTACCGATTTTGGAGTAAACGTGATGATTTCTTCACCAAAGTTTTCAACTATTTATATAGACCCTTACACCAAGGATAGCGATTACTACATTTCATATAACGTAAATCAAATCAATACAAATCCGTATGATTTTGTGTGTCATTTTGAAAGTGAAGAAATAGCTACTAGGCCTGATGATACAGAGGTTGTCAATGATGAAACTTTAAGAACCTATAGATTGGCGTTGGCCTCTACGGGCGAATATTCCTACTATCATTGGAACCGCGCAGGTATCTCAAGTTCGGCTCCTGATGCTGAAAAGAAAGCCGCTGTACTTGCAGCAATGGTTGTAACGGTTACGCGTGTTAACGGCATTTATGAAAATGACGTTGCCTTAACCATGTTAATGGTAGATAACGAAGATATTATTTACTTAAACGCTGGAAGTGACCCTTATACAAACAATAGTGGTTTTACAATGTTAGCAGAAAACCAAAGCACTATAGATTCTGAAATTGGCTCTGCAAATTATGATATAGGTCACGTTTTCAGTACTGGTGGTGGTGGTATTGCCGGGTTGCGCGTACCTTGCGTAAATGGTCAAAAAGCAAGAGGGGTAACAGGTTTACCTACGCCAATTGGTGATAACTTTAATATTGACTTTGTGGCCCACGAAATGGGGCACCAGTTTGGTGCAAACCATACGTTTAACAATGCCTGCGGTGGTAACAGAAACGGATCTACTGCTTATGAAACTGGTAGTGGTTCTACAATTATGAGTTATGCTGGGGTTTGTCCTCCAAACGTTCAGCCGCATAGTGATGCTTATTTCCACTCCATAAGTATTCAGGAAATTTGGACTAACATTAAATATGGTAACTCATCTTCTTGTCCGTCAGAAACTGCTACAAACAATTTGCCACCAACAGCAGATGCGGGGCCAGATTACACCATTCCAAAAGGAACTCCTTTTATTCTAGAAGGAACGGCTACAGACCCTGATGGCGATGTATTATCGCATAGCTGGGAGCAAATGGACAGTCAGCCTGCCCAAATGCCACCAAGAGAAAACGCTACAGGCGGTCCTATGTTTAGATCACTTGAGCCTAAAGACGAACCACAAAGATATATGCCTAAATTGGCAACAGTTTTGGCCAACCAAACAAAAAACACTTGGGAAGTTGTTCCACAAGTTGGAAGAACAATGCGGTTTAGATATACCGTGCGCGACAATGCTTTAACTGGTGGTTCTACTGATCGTGACAATATGTTCCTTACCACTGATGATACGGCTGGACCTTTTATGGTTACATCGCAATCAAGTACTACTACTTGGACTATCGGGAATACCGAAACCGTTACTTGGGATGTTGCAGGCTCTGATGTTGCCCCAGTTGATAGCCCTAATGTAGATATCTTGTTTTCTGAAGATGGCGGTCTTACCTACCCTGTTACAATCGCACTAAACGTACCGAATACGGGAAGTGCCGAGATTGATGTGCCAAACTTAAACACCACTACAGGTAGAATGATGATTAAATCGTCAAACAACATTTTCTACGACCTAAATGATGGTGTTATCACCGTTGATGGAACTGTAGGTGTTGATGAATTTGAATTTGATGGTTTTGCGGTTTATCCAAACCCTTCAAATGGTACGTTCAACCTTAGCTTTAAGCCAGCTTCAAACAACAATATTGAAGTTTCGCTTTACGATTTAAGAGGAAGAGCAATCAGCCAGACTACATTTGACGATGTTTCTGCATCAAGCACATTCACCAAGCAATTGGATTACGAATATGTGGAAAGTGGAATGTATTTCCTTGTTGTGAAAAACGGAAATAAAGTAACTACTAAAAAGGTTATTAAGAAATAACTTCAAGAGTAGCGAAAAAGAATAAAGAGAAAAGATGAGGTGAAAGTCCTTGTCTTTTCTCTTTTTTTGTTTTTAACCAGAAACCAGAAACCAGAAACCAGAAACCAGAAACCAGAAACCAGAAACCAGAAACGAACCATAGGATGCTTTTTGAAAATATATGAAGCGGGCCTGCTCAGTACCTTATTGAAGTTGTTATTTCCAAATATGACTTCTTTGTGAAGCAACTCCGAAGGAGTTTTACTTTGATAACCACATACAAACGCAGTGCAATATGGGTTATTAAAAGATACCTATGCGCCGAGAACCCCGAAGTGGGTTCAACCCTGCCGGAAGTGTGCGCTAACATAGTTGAACTCCTCTGGAGTTCTAATTGGCGTCGGGGTCCATTTACCTTGGTTGCAATCTTCATTACATTCCGATTGTAACCAAGGTTATCCACGTTTTACCCCTTGGGGGTCGTGCTTGGATACATCTTTTAGCAACTAATTTAGTTTGAAGTTAACTACAAATATTCTACATAGAACCATTAAAATACTTCTATAAATAATGTGTAGAATGCTAAGGTTCAACAAAAAAATAGCGGGATTTTGTCCCGCTATTTTTTTTGCCTATCCACTTTATGGATCATTCCAATTAAATATATTATTTCCTGTCGTAGAAATGTAAGCCGTCTTGGCTCGTATTTCCTAATTCTTGATTCTTCTTTATCTTTCCGTCCAACAACTTTACTTTACATTTTAGCTGTTTCCCTAATATGCGAAATCACCTGAGTGGTCTTGCCTGTGTCAAATTTAAGGTCGAACATAATTCCGTTTTCGGTCTTTTCAACCACAAGCTTGCCTTTGGTAACGGGAAAGTAACCGCCATCTCTACAGAAACAATGCCTTCCATAAAGTAAATTCACATCGCTTAAAGAAGCATCTGATTTTTTGAAATTTTCAACCCCTGCTGGTATTTCAAAATGGATAGTTTCCGAATAATCTGCGTCTGCCACGCCTTTAGGTCCTGGTTTGTGATAGGTGTATGCAATTATGGTATTGTTTCCTTCTTCAAAGTCGGGGTAAAATGAGCCGGTGCCGTCATCCTTTACTATTAGTGTCTTGTTTTGGTGTACTTCAACACTACACGTGCCATCGTCTGGACAGCCAGATTTTTTGTTTTCAACTTGTTCCATTTTAGTGTTTTCTGAGGCAGTAGTTGGACCTGTCTGCGTTTTGCAGGCATTAATCATAAACAAAGGGAGTAAAAAATAGATTGCTTTCATAGATTTAAATTTTGTGATTCTTGATTAAGGTAACTGATTGTTTTCAATTACCATTCCATACTCTAAATAAGTGTAAAAAACTTGATTGTTTTTAGAATATACCAAAACCTAGTTTTCCAGTTCTACCTCTAAATCCAACACATCTGGGTTTTTAAAATACTCAATAAATGGCTTCTTTACGGTCATTGTTTTTTTATCTGCTGAAAAAGTAGCTTCTGGATTTGAGGTTTCCTTTATTTTCTTCGGAAATGTATAGTGTAACGTATAATTGGAACTCCCCATAAAAGCAGCTGCTTCTTTTAGGCTATCTACTTGTTTTTTGTGAAGTTCCTTATCCTTAATATAGGCATCGCGTTTAAAAACACCATCTTTAAACGTGTAATCTACCCCGATAATTTCTGGAGTGTCTTCGTCGGTGCTCACTTTTCCCGTTTGTGCATCATCGTTCGGAGCCATATTGGTTGCTTGTTCCAAACCATTCATTATATCGTTTGCTTCGCTTACCTTTTTAAAGTTTGTAGAGATATTATAATTCATTTCACCGGCTTCAGAATCCATTTTGACGCCAATAATGAAGTTTTCCAACTTTTTTAGCTTCTTTTGCTCGGTTTTTGAAAGTTTGGCAATGCTGTCTTTCTTCTCTTCCAAAAAGTCTTTTACATAAACTGTAGTGTCCACCTTTACCTGTGCCGTATCCATCATTGCGCCACTAAACGCCATCATTTCGTTGAGATTAACTTCAACCGACATGGTACCGCTTCCGTCTGCGTTCATGACCATGGTTTCATTAAATTGGCAGCTGATTACGGTAAGTGCCAAAGCGAAATAAAAAAGTATTTTTAACTTCATATTACTGGTATTTAGGGTTGTTTAAAATAATAAGTGCGGCTATCACACCGGGAATCCAACCACAAGCGGTAAGGATTAAAACAATTACTACCGATCCACAGCCTTTGTCTATCACAGCCAAGGGCGGAAAGAGAATTGATAACAGTACTCTCCATATATTCATATAAAACAAATTTACGATTAATATTTTTTATGTGAGGTTTCGTTGTTCGCAATTGGTTGGAAATTTATTCAACCGCAAAGACTTTTAACCACAAAGCGCACCAAGATCTGCGCAAAGCGCGCAAAGAAATTTCAAGTTGTGCATTACACCTTTGTGTTCATGGTGTCTTCTTCGTGTCCGTTGTGGTTGTCTTTTTATAGTGGTTTTAATCAACCTTAAGGATCATTTAACCACAAAGCGCACAAAGATTTGCGCAAAGTACACAATGATATTCCGGATATTCGAGTCGATTTTTTTCTGCAACTAAGGTGTAGCAGTTAATCCCTAGATTTTACAAGCATCCATATATTGAATCTGAATACGGCTTATGTATTATACCTTTGTGTTCATGGTGCCTTCTTCGTGTCCGTTGTGGTTGCCCTTTTTTAGAGATTTATTCAACCGCAAAGATATTTAACCACAAAGCGCACAAAGATTTGCACAAAGTACACAATGATATTCCGGATATTCGAGTCGATTTTTTTCTGCAACTAAGGTGTAGCAGTTAATCCCTAGATTTTACAAGCATCCATATATTGAATCTGAATACGGCTTATGCATTACCCCTTTGTGTTCATGGTGCCTTCTTCGTGTCCATTGTGGTTCTCTTTATCAATCATTTTTGCTTAGACGAAATCATAATTTTCCCTCACGGTACTTTCAAATATATCAGCTATGATTTAGAGCTTCATTTACTTATCTTTGCACCTGCCATTTTGAGGCTGAAATTTATTTTATACAAAACCTATGCAACTGTCTGAACTGGAAATCATCCGAAGAGAAAAACTCAACCAACTGCGCGAACGCGGTATCAACCCGTATCCCGCAGATCTTTACCCTGTTACAATCACTTCAAAAAAGATAAAGGATAACTTTGAGGAAGGAAAAAAAGTAGTAGTTGCCGGAAGGTTAATGTCACGCCGAATCCAAGGACCAGCTTCTTTTGCTGAACTTCAAGATTCAGAAGGCCGCATCCAAGTATATTTTAACCGTGATGAAATCTGTCCCGGTGAAGACAAATCGTATTACAACGATGTTTATAAAAAACTACTAGACATTGGTGATTTTATTGGCATTGAAGGCGAATTGTTTAAGACCAAGGTTGGCGAAATGACCATTATGGTAAAGGATTTTACGCTTTTAAGTAAGGCGCTAAAACCATTGCCCCAACCACGTGTTGATGCCGAAGGAAAAGTTCACGATGCCTTTACCGATCCCGAGCAACGCTACCGCCAACGCTATGCAGATTTGGTGGTGAACCCGCACGTAAAGGAAATATTTATAAAGCGAACCAAGCTTTTTAATGCCATGCGCACTTTTTTTAATGAGCGCGGGTATTTTGAAGTGGAAACCCCGGTTTTACAGCCAATTCCCGGTGGGGCCGCGGCACGACCGTTTGTAACCCACCATAATTCGCTGGATATTCCGCTGTACATGCGCATTGCGAACGAGCTTTACCTAAAAAGATTAATAGTTGGTGGATTTGATGGCGTGTATGAATTTTCGAAAAACTTCAGGAATGAGGGGATGGACCGCACCCACAATCCGGAGTTTACGGCTATGGAAATTTACGTTTCCTATAAAGACTACAACTGGATGATGGATTTCTGTGAGCAATTACTGGAATTCTGCGCCATTCAGGTTAATGGAACTTCAAAAACTACTTTTGGAGAACACGAAATTGACTTTAAAGCACCTTATCCAAGGGTAACAATGGCTGAATCTATCCAGCACTTTACAGGTTTTGATATTACGGGTAAAACCGAAGAAGAAATCCGTAAAGCTGCGCAGGAAATGGATATTCCCGTAGATGAGACCATGGGGAAAGGCAAGTTGATTGACGAAATTTTTGGCGAAAAATGTGAGGGTAATTACATTCAGCCAACATTTATTACGGACTATCCCAAGGAAATGAGTCCGCTTTGCAAGGAACACCGCGATAACCCGGACCTTACCGAACGTTTTGAACTAATGGTATGCGGGAAGGAAATAGCAAATGCCTATAGCGAGTTGAACGACCCCATAGACCAACGCGAGCGTTTTGAGGATCAATTAAAACTGGCCGATAGGGGAGATGATGAAGCCACGGCCTTTATAGATTACGATTTTTTGCGCGCCCTGGAATACGGAATGCCCCCAACCAGCGGCATGGGCATTGGGATGGATAGATTGATTATGTATTTAACCAATAACCCTTCAATCCAGGAAGTGCTTTTCTTTCCGCAGATGCGCCCCGAAAAGAAGAAAGTGGCCATGACCGAGGATGAAAAAACGGTCTATACCCTTTTAAAGGCCAAGTCGCCGGTGGAATTGCAGGAATTAAAATCGGAGGCTGGATTGAGCAATAAAAAATGGGACAAGGCCATAAAAGGGCTTACCAAGAACAAAGTAGCCAAAGTTGAGAAAACCGATGAGCAGTTGACGGTTTCGGTTTTATAAAAAATTATGGCTCTATGTTGATTTGAATGGGTAAATTGAAGTAGAATTGTTTTGATTAACAGTAGATATAGCTTAATTCTGTGTTGATTTTTGCAAATATTGATTTGAGGCGGTATGTTTTGCTGTTAAAACTGATTACAATTTATTCCCTAATTGGCTCCCTTCCCTCGAGGAAGGGTTGGGGTTGGGACTTACTAAAAATTTATAGCCACGTCCCGTTTAACGAGGTGGAAATCCTTTCTTTTAAAGGGAGGAAACTTTTACCCACTATATTCAACATAGTACCAAAAACTATTTAGTTTACATTGAAAAAAGAAATGCTAAAGAGTGGTTCCTTTTTTTAGTTCTGCATTGGTCGCAGAAATAGGAAACTATCGAAATATAAGGGCATACAATCTATCTTATTTGAAAGTTAAATATGAAATCGAAAATCTTATTACTGATTCTAACTTTAGTATTCATTTCGTGTAATAAGGACGATTATGTACTTACCGGAATTAATAATGATGGAACAGGAGGAATCTCGTGCAGGATAAATGGAACTATCCTAAGACCAAGTGGTGGAGGGATGTACGGTAATAAAACAGCCAAATTTGACTATTATGATGGACATAAAGTTCTTATCGTTGGTTTTACTAGTAGAGATGGCGGAAATAATAAATTTTCATCTGTAACATTGTTTGCGTATGATGTAGATATTGATAATTTAGAAGGTCAAACTATAAACTTGGTTGCGAAAAGCTATAATGAAAGTTATGCTACTTATACTTCGGGTAAAGCAACTTCCGGATCACAGCCCGGTGAAGATTATGCAACAAGCTCTGCGCAAGTTGGAGAGGTGAAAGTTCTATTTTTGGATAAGGACGAAAGGATAATTACAGGAGAGTTTTGGTTTAATGCTGAAAATGAATTTGGAGAAATTGTGAAAGTAAATGACGGTAGATTTGATTTGAATTATAATTAATTCAGATTTTCACCCTGTGATTTCGGAAATTATTTTGTCTTAATTATATAAGGGAGATTTCGGAATATGGAATTTCAATCTTCTCTTGTACCATTTCTCCATTTTCAATTACCGTAACGGGTCTTTGGATCCCAAAATCGGCAACCAATGTCTTGATGTTCTTACCTTCCGTACGTTGTAATAAAAGATTGCGGTTAAAATTGAAAACCACGTTTTCCCCGGCCAAGTGTAGTTTTAACGGAGCCGCAATAAAAACATGATTTGGTAAAAACGGCGGATTGTTGTTAATTTGCACAAATAGCCCATCGCGGATATCCAAGGCTCCGTTTTCAATATTATCGGGGTCGTAATTTACGGTATGGTAGGTAGCATTGATGATCCCAATGTCCACTTGGTTTTGTAAGCTGTCTGCCGTATAAAGCCGTTCCAGTTCCTTAACGGGCAAAAATTCATTCTTGTTAGAGGCTCGGTAAAGCTCCAGCAGGGCTTGTTTAAAATACGTATGGTGTGCGGGGCGAACCGTATCATTGAAAGTTTTCAATTGTGCCAGACCAGATACCCTGTCATATAAAATGCCGGATGTAAATGTGGTTTTGTCTATATTGACGAGCATGCTGTCAACGTTTATTTCGGTTCTTTCTTGGGAAACACCCACGGAAGATATAAATAGAATAACGAGTAGAAAAGTAGTTGTTTTCATGATTTGAGATATTAATAAGTGAAGCAATAGCAATGTTGGTTTTATTTATTAAAAGGGTGCCATTGCAGTGGCACCCTGTTTTTTAAGGGAAGTTTGTATAGGGTAGCGTATATCCATCTATATCGAATCTTCCTTCCGTGATTTCAACAATTTCGTTGGGATTATCCTTGTTACGAACGCGACAACTAAAAGTTCCCGAGATTATCCCATTATCATAACGGGTAATATTAATTGTACCAGAATTCTCAAAAGAACAATATTCTTTGTAAATTCCATTTTCATAATCAAAAACCCTACAGAAAATATTATTTGTAATTGGGCTGTCAATATTTCCCATACAATTACTTTCATTTATAGTATAAACCCCTGTGCCTATTGAATCTAGTTGAATAAGGTGTAAAGTTATTCTTCCAGTCTTTTCACTGGCATAATCATGTACCTTAATTTCATGATATGTAAATTCTGTTGGTCCAGGACCCGCAATTAAATTCATCCCATAATCATGAGTATTAAAAGATCCAGTACCGTCCCTTGGGACCAATAATTTCCCATTAACATAACACCCAAAGCTATTTTCCCCAGTTTGGGTTATTGGTGGGAGGGTGGGCGTAAACCCGTCATTATCCTTTTTTGAGCAGCTTATCGGGGCTATCAAAATAAGGGCTAAAATTAAAATTGTTGTTTTAATAGTTCCTTAAAATTTAGATATTGTTCAATTGTTTTCGTGTTTTTTAGCATGAATCTTTATGAATGCTAAAATTAGGTTAAAAATATGTTTTATTTTATGATTTAAATCATAATAATGCTGGATCGGATTGCATTCAAAATCCACCGAAGTAAATGTGGTTTTGTCTATATTGACGAGCATGCTGTCAACGTTTATTTCGGTTCTTTCTTGGGAAAAACCCACGGAAGATATAAATAGAATAACGAGTAGAAAAGTAGTTGTTTTTCATAATTTAAGATATTAATATAGTGAAGCAATAGCAATGTTGGTTTTGTTTATTATAAGGGTGGCATGACCGCGCACCCTATTTTTCAAGGAAAATCCAGATTTTACAATATTAAACCTAATGGGTTTTTGATAGTCATAGGTATGTTGAACCATAAAAAAACATATTATGAAAAAACTGATAATAATTTTTATAGCACTGGCAACTTTTACGATGGACGCACAGGAGAAAGCGAAAGATTTAAAAAGCCATCATAAAAATGCCAAAACCCAGATGACGCTGGAACAACGGGCCGAGTTAAGGGCAAAAAAAATGACCTTGGCCTTAGATCTTACAGCCGAACAGCAGAAACAAGTACAACAGGTCTATCTAAAAATGGGCAGGAATAAACTTGAAATACGCAATAACAACAAACGAAAAACCAAAGCGCAACGATATGAGGCCAAAAATGCACGCTTAGACCAAAGAATAGCCTTTAAAAAGCAGATGAAAGATATTCTTACAGAAAATCAACTGCGAAAATGGGAGGGAATGCGAAGTGAACGCGTGGATGTTAAAGCAAACCAACAAGTTCGTAAAAAAGGTAGAAAAAGGCACAGAAATAGGCTTAACGACTAAAAAAAGCTTAAAGTTTAAAGTTTTTGGCGTAGTTATTGTTTAATTTATAATAGAAATAGTTACATTAGTAACTTTAAAACCAAAATCTAAAACAATGAAAAAAATAGTAACAGTTTTTGTCTTCGCGATAACAATGATTCTTGGGGTACAGACAAGCTCTGCCCAGCAATTGGCGCAAGATAATAGCAGACCAGAGGTAATTGCCAAAACAAAAACCGCTGAGCTTACAAAAACCCTTGATTTAACTGGCGATCAAAGCCGTACCATTTTTAGGGCTCTTGTGGCAAAAGAAGTTGGTTATCAAAAAAGCATAAAGGGCAAAGACCTAAAAAGTGCTGCCGTTTCTTCTGAAAAGAAACAATTGGACGCCAATTTAGATGCTGCAATGAAAAAAACCCTAAACGCCGATCAATATAGCAAATGGGTTAAGAATCAATAAATAACAATTACTTAGAACATAAAAAACCCTTTCCAACGTTTTGGAAAGGGTTTTTTATGTTCATGATTCAGGATTTCCAGTCATACTGGGCAAGCGTTGCAAGTATATTTTAACTAAGAATTTTTATTTTTTGTCCCGTCCCGTCTCAAAAAGCCCTGTCTCCAGCTTCCCACTTCTTGACTCCTGTTTCCCTTATAACTCCGTGTTTCCTCAGTTTATCCTAAGACCTTTGCAACTTTTCTACAAGCTGCAATGGTAGCGTCTAAATCGTCATAACTAAGTGCATTGCAGATAAACCAAGTTTCAAAGGCACTTGGCGCAATATAGACGCCCTCATTAAGCAAGCCATGGAAGAATTTTTTAAAATTATCATTGTTGGCTTCTGCCGCAGAACTAAAATCGGTAACCGGGGTTTCAGAAAAATGTACCGAAATCATGGAACCAATTCTGTTAATTGTAAAAGTGACTTTTTCCGAAGTCAACGCCTCATCGATTCCTTTATGTAAATAGGCTGTCTTTTTATTTATGGCGTCAAAAATATCCTTGTTTTCGTTTAATTCTTTCAGCATAGTCAAGCCTGCCGCCATTGCCAACGGGTTTCCGCTAAGGGTTCCGGCTTGATAAACAGGGCCAATAGGCGCTAAGTAATCCATGATTTCCGTTCTAGCTGCAAAAGCTCCAACTGGTAATCCACCGCCAATTACCTTTCCAAAGGTTACGATATCTGCGTTCACTCCCAAAAGTTCTTGGGCTCCCCCGGGTGCCAGTCTAAACCCCGTCATTACTTCATCAAAAATAAGAAGAATGCCATTTGCGTCACAACGCTCGCGAAGTCCTTCCAAGAAACCTGTTGTGGGCGGAATACACCCCATGTTTCCAGCTACCGGCTCTAAAATAATACAGGCTATTTCGCCTTTATTTGCGGCAATTACCTTATCTACATCTTCCAGATCATTGTAATTGGCCAGGAGGGTGTCTTTTGCCGTTCCCTCTGTAACGCCGGGACTGTTTGGCGTACCAAAGGTTACCGCGCCACTGCCTGCCTGAATAAGAAAAGAGTCGCTATGCCCGTGATAACAACCGGCAAACTTTATAATTTTATCCTTTCCGGTAAAACCACGTGCCAGCCGTACGGCGCTCATACAGGCTTCAGTACCGCTATTTACAAAACGGATTTTATCAATATTTGGAACCATGGAAACCGCTAAAGACGCTATTTCGGTCTCAATTTCAGTTGGCGTCCCAAAAGAAGTTCCTTTTTGTGTTTTTTCCACAACCGCATCTACCACGGGTTGGTGGGCGTGGCCTAAGATCATTGGCCCCCAGGAATTTATATAATCTATATATTTATTGCCATCTACGTCATATAAATAAGCTCCCTTTGCTTTTTCAACAAAAACGGGAGTGCCGCCAACTGCTGTAAAAGCACGAACAGGGGAGTTTACACCTCCCGGAATAACTTTTTGGGCTTCTGTAAATAGGGCGCTGCTTCTTTGGTAATTCATGGTAATCGGTAAATTTTGTTGTTTATAATATTGAAGTATGGAATGCTATTTCTGAACTTGTACAGGTTATCGGTTTTTTACGGGGTGTAGGTACAGCACCTGACCTATTGCGATATCATTACTTCGTAGTCCGTTGTATTTTTTAAGCGTTTCCACAGTGAGGTTAAACTTGCGCGAGATACTATAAAGTGTATCTCCGGCTTGTACCGAATAGGTTCCTATCTTGGTTTCATCTGGTGCCAAAACGCTCACTTTTGAACCCAAAACCTCATGGTCATACTCTTGTAAATTGTAGCGTTCTATAATGCTTATAAGTTTTTGTGGGTATCTGGGGTCGGTGGCATATCCAGCTTTCCGTAGCCCTCTAGCCCAGCCTTTGTAATCGTCTTTCCGAAGCTTAAAAAGAGCTGCATAGCGGCTTCTTTGTGTTAAAAACAAGCTATGGTCTCGGTAGGAATACTTTGGGTCCTTATATTTTCTAAAACACTCGCCTTTGGCATCGTCATCGTGATAGGCTCGATCGCCTTCCCAGCCTCTATGGCATTTTATACCGAAATGATTATTGGCCTTTCGCGTAAGTTCTCCAGCCCCAGCACCGCTTTCCAATATTCCTTGGGCAAGAGTTATACTGGCGGGAATACCGTATTGTAGCATTTCTTCCTTAGAGATTTCAGCAAATTCATTGATGTAGTTTGTTACACGTTGGCTGTACGAAGTGTTTTTTGGAGCCTTAACAACCGTAGGCGCTTTGTCCTTGGTGTTTTTTTTGTTCGGAGATTGATTTTTGCGAACAACGCGTTCGGTTTTATGGTTTTTTCGGTGTTTAGATGCCGTTTTCTTTGATTTACAACTACTGAAACAAATTGTGCATATAAGAAGAAGAGTAAGTATTCTGCCAATCATTTTATTCAATTATAGGTAGGTTTTTCTTTTTCAATTTCTGGTTCATTCCTTCAATGCCTTGCAAGCCTCCGGTATGGACGGCAAAAATACGGCTATTTTCTTTGAAATGCCCCTTTTTTAGAAGATCCATGATGCCGTATAACATCTTTCCGGTATAGATTGGATCTAATGGAATTTTGGTCTTTTCCCTAAATTCATTAATAAAACGAACCAAATCTAAATCTATTTTACCATAGCCCCCAAAACAATACGAATTGGTAATTTCAAAGTTAGTTTTTGAGGTGTATTTTTGAATTTCTGCAGCTTGGAAAGTACCTTTTAAAGCCGAAAAACCCAAAACCTCCTGATGGTTTTGGGAAGCTTTTACTAATCCAGCTATTGTACCGCCAGTGCCAACGGGAACACAGATATAGTCAAAGGTATTGTCTTTAGGCAGTATCTCTTCGCATCCTTTTACGGCAAGAGCGTTTGTTCCGCCTTCGGGTAGAAGATAATAATTACCAAACTTTTCCTTTAAGTGATTTAGAAAGTCAGGAGCTTCCTTCATTTTGTATGCTTCTCGTGAAATATAATCCAATTGCATCCCACAATCTTCGGCAAAACCTAGTGTTGGGTTTTTAGTAGATTTTGAAGCGAGCTCTTCCCCGCGGATAATCCCGATGGTTTTAAAGTCCATTTCCTTTCCCGCCGCTGCAACTGCTGCAATATGGTTGGAAAAAGCACCTCCAAAAGTGAGTAGGGTGTCGTGGTTTTCTGCGCTTGCAGCAAGAAGGTTGTATTTGAGCTTTCTAAACTTATTACCCGAAACAAAAGGGTGAATCAAGTCTTCGCGCTGTAGTACCAAGGAATGACCAGTAATGCCAAATTTGGAGAGATCTATTTCTTCTGAAAGTACTTTAGAACTGTCAATGGCACGACTCATATTTTCATTTTTCCTATTAAAACGAATACATTAAAACACTGTCACTTTCACCTTTTACAACCAAATGCTTTGTTCTTCCTCCATCCAAAGATGCTTCCGAAGTACCATAAACAGGATATCCATTTAGAAGCGTGCTGTTTTTATCAAAAACATAAACCTTTTTCTCCTGTGTTTCCGTGATGGTCACGTACACCTTGCGGTTTATGGTAAACATTTTTGGGTTTGTGTATAGTCCCAAGGGGAGTTCCGCCAATTTGCCGTCAATTCGCAATAAATTATCATCTAAGGTCGCCTTTGTTTTTCCTTCCATGGCAAACCAGTAATTGCTACCAACATTCAGTTTTATTGAAGATACTTGTCCGCTTTGCGATATCTGTTCCTTAGTGTTTTCTTTGGTGATTACCACAAAGTTATTGTCCTCATGCGTAATGGGAATGTCTGAAAAATTGAAGTTATTTGAAACGGGAACTCTTGTTTTTCCAACGCGGCTCAAAATATTGAGCTTTCCACTTTTTTCTGCAATCACAATATAATCCTTGTTCCCCATCCTAATATGTACCGGAGGCTGTACAATTGAACTCTTAGCTTTTGTAAAACCAAAACCTTTTACAATTTTTGCGCGTTTGTCATACATTAATACGTCTTGGCCTTGAACCACCACAAAGCGATAGTTTTGGTTGCCGTCGTAGTCAAAGACCGAAAGAGGCTGCGTTACCTCGTCCTTGAATTTTATGGGAAAGGAGCGTGCGGGCTTACCATTTCGGTCTAAAATATAAACGGCATCTTTGGTTGTAAATGCAATATGCGCCTTGCCAGAAATATTAACTTCTTTTATGTTCCCCATAATTGGCGCGCCCAGGTTTTTAGTCCAAAGAATTTTTCCGCCTTGCGAAATAAAATACAACTTATTCCCTATGTCCTGAACTACAATATTACTGCTTGCAACAAGCTGTGGATTGCCCAAGATTGTATTGTCTAATTTTAAGTTGAATTTTTCTGAAACTTCACCCAAATCATTTTGTGCACTGGCGCCAGCTTTCTTGATACTTAAAATTACATGAGCAAAATTACGGTCGTAACTAAACTGTAGAACCGCTAATGGATACGCATCTAAAGCGATATTGTTAAGTTCTTCTTTACTTTTAAATGGCAGAAATTTTAAAAGGGTTTCAGTGAATTCGCCTTGCATTTTATAAATCAACAAAGAGGAAGAAGTGCTTAAATCATTAGCTGTATTTTTATAATAGGAAGTGTTTTTTAAGGTTTTGTTATTCTGAAAGTCACTGATTATTTGCTTTGCGGTGATTTCATTTTCAGTAAAAACGAAAAAATCTTCAAGTTGAATCATAAAGTTTGCCTTTTTGAAGCTGATAAAAGGCGAAAATGATTTTTGAAATAATTCCGGTTCACTAAAACTGCTAATTTTAATTTCACGAAACGTATCAGTTACCGAAAGGTAGCGCGCCAAGGCATCTCCCGTCATTAACGGATCTATACTTTTAAGAAAAACAGCGGTATCTTTTTTAAGCTGAATAGCCCCAGCTTCACTGATAGATCCAAAAACTCCGGCAATTTCTGTATTCACTGTTTCACCCCTGAATTCACTTAATTTTTTTTGAAATTTCTCGGCATCGTTAAAAGTGAAACTCACAGCGCCTAAAGCATCCATTGGCACCAAATTGGCAATGTTGTTTTCTTGTGGTGTTTGTCCATCAAAAACATTTAATAATTGTGGAATGGTATCGGTAGCCAAGCTAATGCCAGTGGCAGTAAGAGATTCGGGAGCAATGGCCAGGTCTAGTGCACTCCACGACGTAAAGTTGATGGCAGTAGAATCATTCAGACCTGCTTTTTTGCCGTGAATTAAACCCGTAAGCACGCTGGTGGTGGGCAAATTGTAAACCTTGGAAAAGGTGGCGCTTCGTTCCGTTTTTCCTTTTAAAACATCTAAGAGGAGCTGTTGTGAGGAAGAGGCAATAAAAACGCTGTCTTTAACAGCCATATAGGCTACGTTATCGGCAATAGTAATACGCTGAAGCTGGTGTTGATCTAAGGTTAAGGTTTCTACAGTTTTCTCTGTAATGGAATCTGCCTGAAAAAGATTTTTCGTGTTTTTTGAAATAAAGGTATATCCAGAAACTGAATCATTGAGTTTATTAAGGCATAAAAGGCTTTCTGATTCGGGATGTAGATTTTTCTGCAAGCTGGCTTTCTCAGAAAAAAAAGAGTGCGGACTGGTATTTTCAAATTTTGATAAAAGTGCATTATTGGCAATATCTGCTTGTACGCTTCCCAGATTTGAAATCTTAAAAACCACTTCAGGATCTTGTGGAATATAGTCCATCAAGGTTCCCGTTTTTGGAGGTGTACTGTCGCAACTTATAAAAATTCCAAAAAACATCGAAACCAAAAGTAACAGCGTGGAATATTTTTCCATATTTTTTTTCATATTGCAAAAATAGCAAGGATTAGTGAGGCTTAAACAGTAATTGTGAATAGTTTATTGACTTGTTTTCAACAGAATTTTTCCAGGTTTTTTTTGGCTTCGGCTTCCTAAAGTAAATTTTACACTAGTGCTTCCTCTAAAAAAAGGTAGTGTTGTTTATAATTCCAATTGCGGTGGGTCTGGCAGAAGTTTAAAACTCTTTCTATGGTAGCTTGTGCTTCCGTAAGTTTGTATGGCTTCTCGGTGTTCCTTGGTGGGATAGCCTTTGTTGCGCTTCCAGTTGTAGTGTGGAAATTTTTCGTGAAGTGCCGTCATATATTCATCGCGATAGGTTTTTGCTAAAATTGATGCAGCTGCAATATGTAAGTATTTGCCATCGCCTTTTACTACACATTCAAAAGCTGTGTTTTTAAAAGGTTTAAACCGGTTTCCGTCCACGGCTATAAATTCTGGTGGGCTGGTTAACCCCTTAATTGACCGGTGCATTGCCAAAATTGAGGCGTTTAAGATGTTTATTTTATCAATTTCGTCCATCATAACGTGCACAACCTTAAAACAGATTGCTTCTTGCTCGATAACCGCTTTTAACTCCAGACGCTTTTTTTCTGAAAGTTGCTTACTATCCGTTAAAAATGGATGTTGAAAATCATCGGGTAAGATTACAGCTGCGGCGGTAACGGGACCGGCCAAGCAACCACGGCCAGCTTCGTCAGTACCACATTCTAAGAGATGGGGGTTAATTTTTAACTTGAGCATTGTTTGCGTAGAAATTGTGAGCAGCAAAGGTAGCATTAAGGGGTTTAACCACCTTCAATAGCTAGTGTCTTGGTGTTTGTTTTTTCTGAAATAGATTTTGACTATTTATAAATGAAAAAGAGCCCGTGGCAACACATGAAGATCAACACTGCTTGCAGCTTGCTCTACTTCAGATACGTTTACAAAATCTTTAGTAAGCACAGTGATTTCTCTTGGGTAGGTGTCGTTATTCAATAATACATCCTTAACGCCCTCTATTTTTAGTATTGCTTTTTTTAAGGTTTCAAGTTCGCGTTGGTTTTCGGCATTTGTCTCGAAGACTTTTCCATGATCGCCCGGAATAACATTTTCAGAAATTATATTCAAAATGGTAGTTTTTGGTTATTGTTTGTTTTTTGGTTCGTTATGAGATATGAAGGTACTAAATAATTTTCATTGTCTTAAAACCTGATTGTCCATTTAACGTTTTATTAATTACAGATCACATTTCAGCATTAAGAATTTAATCTAAAAAAAATATACCTTTGCTGCAAAGTTTTCCGAAGAATGAAAAATACACTTTTGCTATTTCTTTTTATTTGTGCCTCGGCAACTGTGTTTTCACAAACTCCTTCCACAACAACTACGGGAACCAAAGGAACTGAAGAAAAACCACCTATTGCCCTCTATAAAATTATTTCGGCTGCACGTGACACTACTTTTGTGGATACTACGCTATCCATTCAGAAAAAGTATAAGTTTAATTATTTGCGAAGGGATAACTTTGAACTGCTTCAATTCTCTAACGTTGGGCAAACTTATAACTCGCTGGCACATTCTTTTAATAGGTTAAACCTAAAACCACTATTTGCGGCGCAATCGCATCATTTTAATTATAAGGAAATTGAAGACGTTAATTATTTTAATGTGCCAACACCGCTTACTGAACTCTATTTTAAAACCGCTTACAGCCAAGGACAGCAGTTGGATGCTTTTTTTACCGTAAATACATCGCCTCAATTTAATTTTTCCGTGGGGTATAAAGGCGTGCGCTCTTTGGGGAAATATCAGCATATTTTAACCAGTACGGGAAACTTTCTTTTCACCACCAATTACCATACAAAAGATCGTCGCTATGTAGTGCGAGCCCACGTAGCTGCTCAAGATATTCTTAATGAGGAAAACGGTGGCTTGTCTGAAAACTCATTAGAACTTTTTATAAATGACGATCCTGAATTTAGTGACCGCGGTAGGCTTGACGTGAATTTTGAAGATGCCGAAAACAAACTGGAAGGCCTTCGTTTTTATGGAGATCATTATTATGAGCTACTCAGCACCCGCGACAGTACTGGATATTCGGTTTTGACCCTTGGGAATGTTTTAAGCTACGAAGACAAGTTTTTTAGGTACAATCAAAGTAGTCCGTTTGAACCTTATGGCCCTTCTTATGAATCTAGTAATCTTGCCACAAAGACAAAACTGGAAGATTTTAATGTGAAAGCTTACGCCGATTTTAATAATTCCCTGATCGGAAAAATCACGGCCTGGGCGGGTTATACCGATTTTAATTATGGGTATAATTCGGTTCTGGAATTGGATGGCGGAAGAATTCCAAATAGAATAAAAGGAAACATCATTGAAGCGGGAGCAGCTTATGAAAAGGAATACCGCGGGTTTAAACTCTTTGGAAAAGGAGCTATAAATGTTGCCGGAGATTTTGATGGCAATTATCTACAAGGAGCAGCTTCTTATAATTTGAATGATGATTACAGTGCAAAGGCTTCATTAACAATTCATTCGGTGGCGCCAAACTTTAATTTTCTATTGTATCAAAGCGATTATCAAAACTATAATTGGAAAACGGAGCTTACCAATGTAAAAACCCAAGAACTCAAATTTGAGATCAACACCAAAAAATTTGGGAATGCTTCTGTAAGTTATACCGGAATTGATGATTATACCTACTTTGGGATAAAAGCCAATGACAGTACACCATCGCCTATGCAAGCTTCAGAACGCGTTAATTATTTAAAGGTAAAAGCTGGAAAGGAGTTTACTTTTGGCTCTTTCGCCTTGGATAATACGTTAATGTACCAACAGGTGTTAGGAGGCGAGTCAGTTTTAAACGTGCCACAATTAATTACCCGCAACTCGCTTTATTTTCAAGAACATTTATTTAAGCGCGCGTTATTTTTGCAAACTGGAGTAACGTTTAAATATTTTACCGAATATAATATGAACGCTTACGATCCCGTTTTAGCAGAATTTTATGTTCAAAACGATCAAAAGTTAGGAGGCTTTCCGTTGGTAGATGTTTTCTTTAATGCCAAGATCAGGCAAACGCGTATTTTCTTTGTTTATGAAAACCTAACTACGCTTTTTGGTGGAAAGAATGAGCATTTTGCCGCTCCTGGTCAGCCGTATCGGGATGCTGTATTGCGATTTGGATTGGTTTGGAATTTCTTCTTGTAGCTTCGGTACATTTTTTTGTTTTTTACATTCATTTTGTAAAAAAATAAAAAATGATTCAGCTGCCCTCAACTTTTAATTTGATTAAAACATAGACATAAAAAAACCCTTGAAAGTTCAAGGGTTTAGTTTATATAAAAAATTTATTAAAAAGGCCAGTCAAAGGTGGTCGAGTGATCCCGATTTGTCATTGGGACTGTACCGAGACCCGAGACTAGTCTTTTAAAAGTCCTCTTGAAATCACAATCTTCTGGATTTCTGAAGTTCCTTCGTAAATCTGTGTAATTTTTGCGTCGCGCATCAGGCGTTCTACGTGATATTCCTTTACGTAACCGTTACCGCCGTGAACCTGAACCGCTTCAACCGAAACATCCATCGCTACTTTACTGGCGTATAGTTTTGCCATGGCGCCGCTCATGTCATAGTTGTTGCCTTGGTCTTTATCCCAGGCAGCTTTCATTACCAAATGGCGAGCCGCCTCAATGTTTGTATGCATATCGGCAAGTTTAAATGCAATAGCTTGGTGGTTGCAAATTTCGGTGCCAAAAGCTTTGCGCACTTTGGAATATTCACGGGCTAAATCATAAGCACCGGAAGCAATTCCCAAGGCTTGAGCTGCAATCCCAATACGCCCACCAGACAATGTTTTCATGGCGAATTTAAAGCCAAATCCATCCGCTCCAATTCGGTTTTCTTTTGGAACTTTGACGTCATTGAAGATTAGGGAGTGTGTATCGCTACCGCGGATTCCGAGTTTGTCTTCTTTTGGACCAATTTCAAAACCTTCCCATCCTTTTTCAACGATAAAAGCATTGATGCCCTTGTGTTTTTTCTCTTTGTCGGTTTGAGCAATTACCAAGTAGTAATCTGCTGTTCCTCCATTGGTAATCCAGTTTTTGGTACCGTTAAGCACGTAGTGATCGCCCTTATCAATAGCGGTAGTACGTTGCGAAGTTGCATCACTACCAGCTTCTGGTTCACTTAAACAAAATGCGCCCAATTTCTCACCTGTAGCAAGTTTGGTCAAGTACTTTTGTTTTTGGTCTTCAGAGCCGTAGCTTTCAAGTCCGTAGCAAACCAATGAGTTGTTTACCGAAACAATAACCGAGCAGGAAGCATCTATCTTACTCAACTCTTCCATTACTAAAACGTATGAAACAGTATCCATACCGCCACCGCCGTATTTTGGGTCAACCATCATACCCAGGAAACCGAGTTCGCCCATTTTTTTGACTTGTTCGGTCGGAAATTTTTGAAGGTTGTCGCGCTCTACTACACCTGGAAGTAATTCGGTGCGGGCGAAATCGCGAGCGGCGTCGCGAATCATTAAATGTTCTTCGGATAGACTGAAATCCATAAGCTATATTTTAAAAAAAGTTTGTTTTAAAGTTTTGCAAAGGTACTTTAAAAATAAAGCAAATCCCAATTAGGTGAAATTCAAATACTAAAAAACTAATTTCAAAGCAGTTTGAACTGTTTGTAATTTCCTTTTTAAGCTTTGTTTGAAATTTGAAGTTTATAATCTGGAATTTTTCACTTCGCATTAGTTACCTTTAAGCTTTAAAGACTATCTAAATTTTGGAAAAGCGCAATTATCATATAATAGGTGTAATGAGCGGTACCTCACTAGACGGGATTGATTTGGTGGAGCTTATTTTTGAAACTAAGGCTGAAAACGGTATTTCCGCTGCCTATCAGGAGGATAAGGCGATACGGCCGTTAACCGGAACCTTTCAGATTCTTGCTTCGGGAACCATTCCGTATTCTTCCTATTGGAAAGATGAGTTGCGGAAGGCTTTGGGGTATTCCAAAATGAAACTGGAACGATTGGATTTTAAATATACAGAAATGCTTTCCGAAGAAATTTTAAAATTCATTAGAAAGCATAACATCCGGGAAATTGATGCCATTTGCAGTCATGGCCACACCATTTTACACCAGCCGGAAAACGGGTTTACCTATCAAATAGGGAACCTGCCGCGAATAGCTAAACTCCTTGGCCGAAGCGTTGTTTGCGACTTCCGAACGCAGGATGTAGCGCTCGGCGGGCAAGGCGCTCCTTTGGTGCCTATTGGCGATGCCCTGCTTTTCCCTGAATATGACTATTGTTTAAACTTGGGCGGTTTTGCGAATTGTTCCTTTGAAAAAAACGGAGAGCGAATTGCTTTTGATATCTGCCCCGCAAACATTGTTTTAAACAAATATGCCGAAAAACTAGGGAAAGAATATGATGACGGCGGGAAATTAGCGGCTTCGGGAAAAATTGATACTGGCTTGCTTCAAAAATTGAATTCACTTGAGTTTTATTCTGAAAAACCTCCGAAATCTTTGGGTTTGGAATGGGTTAACACACATGTTTTTCCGCTTTTGGACGAAACAGAAATTTCACCTAAAGATATGTTACGGACCTTTAGCGAGCATATTGCCATACAGCTTGCCAATCAGTTTACTCCAAATTCTAAGGTTTTGGTAACTGGCGGTGGCGCGTATAATTCCTTTTTGATTGAAAGACTGAACGACCTTGCTTCGGTTGAGGTTATTATTCCTTCCCCAGAACTTGTGGAATACAAGGAAGCTCTGATTTTCGGACTTTTGGGCGTATTGAAACTCCGCGATGAGGTAAATTGCTTGGCGAGTGTAACCGGTGCGAAGCGAGATCATACGTCAGGAAGGATATTTTTACCTTAAATTTTCAATACATGAAAAACCTATTGTTTTTAAGTTTAATCGCATTGACTTCGTTGTTGGGTTGTGAAGAGAAACACAACGGCTTTAAATTAAATGGTAAAATTGAAGGCAATTATTCTGGGTATTTGTATTTGGAATATGGCGAATTCAAGGATAGTTGTCTCATTAACGATAAGAAATTCCATTTTCAAGGGAAAGTTGATTGGCCAACATCGGCATTTCTGATGACAACAGGTTATGCTACGAACGATAGGAATTTTTATGTTGAAAATACAGATATGGTTGTTAATATATCTTTAGAAAAAAGAAAGTACGAAGAGTATGAATTAAATTGGGTCATTATTGACACCGTAATAGGCACAAGGACTTCTGAGCTTTTTTATGATTTTGAGAGATTTAAGGAGAAGAATTTCATGAAGTCAAATTGGAATCAATTGTACTACTCAAAACTATCAGAAATTTTCACAGAACATCCTAATAATGATTACCCAAGAAGTTTATTGCAGGAGGTCACTTTTGATTCGGTTTTAAAACCACAAGAATTAAAGAACTTGTATAATAAGTTAGAAATTAAAACCATTGACTCTCTCGACAATGGAAGACTTGAACGTATCATTTTTCCTGAAAGATTCATAGGCGTGGGTGATAATATTACTGATTTTGAATTGCCAAATCAGTTTGATTTTATGGTGAATACACAAGATTTTAGAGGGACGTTTCTGCTTATTGATTTTTGGGCATCTTGGTGCTTACCTTGCCGAAAACAATTTCCAGAGTTAAACCTGATTTCGAATAAATATGAAGAACAGGGTTTTAGGGTTTTGGGCGTTTCTATAGATGATAATATAGAAAAATGGAAAACCGCTATTAAGACCGATAGTTTAAAGTGGGTAAACGTAATTGATGGAGATTCGTTAAATGATAAAGTAGAGGTTGAATATGGAATATTTTCGATTCCTAGTAATTTACTGATTAATCCCGAAGGTAAAATAGTAGAAAAGAATATTTCCCTGGAATTATTAGAGACAAAACTTCGTGAAATTTTCCGGCCATAATTTTTATTCAAAATAAATCTAAACCCTAAACAAGTTTTCTATATTTGCTTTGCCCTTTTGAGCTTTGGCTTGGAAGAAAGGCAGGTGCTATCCAGAGTTTGTTTTCAGGGTAGTTATTGCTATGTAAAATATGGTACGTTCAAAGCCAGAAATAAATATAAAACATCCTTTAAATAATGAAAGAGCTTCTTAAAAAGTACGAAGAAAGAGATCCCGAAATAGTTTTCCATTGGAAAGACCCCGAAACAGATGCCGAAGGTTGGACCGTAATCAACTCGTTGCGCGGCGGTGCTGCGGGTGGCGGAACAAGAATGCGAAAAGGCCTTGATATGAATGAGGTGGTTTCCCTGGCAAAAACAATGGAAGTGAAGTTTTCCGTTGCAGGCCCTCCTATTGGTGGCGCCAAGTCTGGGATAAACTTTGATCCGGCCGATCCTCGTAAAAAAGGAGTTTTGGAACGTTGGTTTAAAGCTGTTTCCCCATTGCTGAAAGGATATTATGGAACAGGAGGTGATATGAATGTGGACGAGATACACGAGGTAATTCCGTTTACCGAGCAAGCTGGTATTTGGCATCCGCAGGAAGGAGTTTTTAATGGGCATTTTATACCTACGGAAGCCGATAAAATTAACCGAATTGGGCAGCTGCGCCACGGGGTAATCAAAGCTTTGGAAAACCCGCAATATTGCCCAGATATAACCAGAAACTATAAAGTTGCCGATATGGCTACCGGTTATGGCGTGGCAGAAGCAGTAAAACATTTTTATGATATTTATGGCGGTAGCGTAAAAGGGAAGCGTGCTGTAGTGCAAGGTTTCGGGAACGTTGGCTCGGCCGCAGCCTATTATCTTGCCCAGATGGGAGCTAAAATTGTTGGTATTATTGATCGCGACGGTGGTGTAATCAACCAAGATGGTTTTTCTTTTGAAGAAGTTAAAGAGCTGTTTCTTAATAAAGATGGAAATACCTTAGTTGCAAAAAACATGATTCCTTTTGATGAAATCAATAGCGAAGTATGGAAGCTGGATGCAGAGATTTTTGCGCCCTGTGCAGCATCGAGATTGGTAACAAAAGATCAGATTTCGGAAATGATTGAAAGTGGTCTTGAAGTAATAAGTTGTGGTGCAAACGTACCTTTTGCCGATAAAGAAATTTTCTTCGGCCCCATTATGGAATATACAGATGCCCGCGTTAGTTTAATTCCAGATTTTATTAGCAACTGTGGCATGGCCCGTGTTTTTGCCTATTTTATGGAGCGCGAAGTGCAAATGACCGATGAGGCAATTTTTAACGATGTTTCCATTACCATAAAAAATGCAATCCAAAATACTTTCGATAATAATAGTACCAAAATAAACATCAGTAAAACTGCGTTTGAAATAGCTTTAAAGGAATTGCTATAATTTACCTAAACAACGGCTTTTCAGGCTAATTTTTGTGTTTATATATGTTGTATTCACTTGGTTGGCTGCATTTATATAATCCATCTTTGCAAATTATTATTAACTAGGTACAGCTATTTAAATATGGCTGTACCTTGCTTTTAAAACCGAAGCCAAACGCAATCTATTGCTAGAAAATGGAATATTTCACCAAAAACAACAATTTCTGAAACCTAATCTCGTTATTCACTAAAACAAAACAATTTCTATGTTAAACTTCTTAATTCAAGAGGGTGCTGAAGTAGCACAGGATGTTGAACCTATTTCCGAAGAAAAAACGCTTTCCATCATGGATCTTCTATTGAATGGAGGCGTGGCAGGTCAAATAATAATTGGCGTTCTTTTTATTCTCTTATTTGTTGCAGTCTATATTTATTTTGAACGACTTTTCGCAATAAAAGCTGCCTCTACGATGGACAGTAATTTTATGAACCAAATTAAGGACAATGTGGCTTCTGGGAATATTCAAGCTGCAAAGGTGTTGTGTGCCCAAAGCAATACGCCGGTTTCTCACTTAACGGAAAAAGGAATTTCTAGAATTGGAAGTCCGCTGGAAGACATTAATACCGCCATTGAAAATGCAGGTCGTTTGGAGGTTTATAAGCTTGAAAAAAATGTAAGCGTTTTGGCAACTATTGCTGGTGCGGCACCAATGATTGGTTTCTTAGGGACGGTTATTGGTATGGTTTTAGCTTTTCACCAATTGGCTACTAGTAGCGGACAAGCCGAGATGGGAACCCTTGCCGAAGGTATTTATACGGCAATGACAACTACAGTTGCCGGGCTTATCGTTGGTATTATTGCTTACATGGGCTACAATCACTTAGTGGTTCGTACTGATAAGGTAGTGCACCAAATGGAAGCAACAGCGGTAGATTTCTTAGATATGTTGAACGAACCTGCCTAGGTTTTCAAAACTCAATTGTTACTATGAATTTAAGAGGAAGAAATAAAGTTAGCGCCCAGTTTAGCATGAGTTCCATGACGGATATCGTGTTTTTGCTGTTGGTGTTTTTCTTGCTTACTTCGCCGGCAATAACGCCCGATGCGTTAGATTTAATACTTCCGAAGGCAAAAGGGAAAACTTCTAATGTACAAAAGGCTTCTGTTAGTATTACAAAAGATGGCGCCTATTACGTAGATAAGGAGCGCGTAAGTGAGTACAGCATTGAAAAGGAGCTTAAAAAAGTACTTGCAGGACAAGAGGAGCCAACCATAATACTACGGGCCGAGGAAGGTGTGCCTATTGAAGAAGCTGTTTTTGTAATGGATATTGCAAACAGGAATAAATTTAAAGTGGTGCTAGCCGTTAGACCCAATTAATGATAACCGCACCTAGTGGTAGTCAGTAATTTATTTTAAATTTTTAAACCACAAACCCTTGAAGTTTTTAGAGACAAAACATGAGCGAAAGAGTATGATTATCACGGTTATCGTGCATGTAATCATACTTGTGCTATTGTTTTATGTGGGAATGCGATACCTGGATCCGCCTATAGAACAAGGAATAGCGATTAATTTTGGAACTACCGAAACCGGTAGTGGAAATATTCAGCCTACGGAAAAAATTGAGACTGCACCTCAAAAAACTACGTCAACTCCAGAGGCACAGCCAAAAGCTGAACCCGATACCCATGTAGAAAAAGATGAGGTCGTAACCCAAGATACTGAAGAAGCTCCTGTAATTAAAAAGGAGAAGCCAAAAAAGGAACCGGTTAAGGCAGAACCAAAAAAAACAACGAAAAAACCCGATCCGAAGCCAGATAAAGCAACAACCGATGCGCTTTCTAGTATTTTAAATGGCCCAAAAAGTGATGGCAAAGCAAAAGGAGGCGAAGGAAATGATCGCACAGCAGGAGATAAAGGAAATCCAGATGGAGACCCAAAGGCAAGTGCTTATTACGGTACTGGAAAAGGCTTGGATGGCGATGGAAACTATCTGCTTGGAGGGCGAAAGGCGCTTAATAAGGAAAAGTTTGTCCAGGACTGTAACGAAGCCGGTATTGTTGTAGTTAGCATTGAGGTTGATAGAAATGGAAAAGTAATAAAAGCAATGCCAGGAGTACGAGGAACAACCAATAATGCTAAATGTCTAACCGATCCTGCAAAACGCGCCGCTTTAGCTACCAAATTTAATGCAGATGAAAATGCACCCGCTAAGCAGATTGGTAAGATTATCTATAAGTTTAGTCTTTCTGAGTAGTGTTTATTTTGGCAAGTAAATTCTTAGATCTATGTTGTTTCAAATGGATGATTTTTTTCAAAGATCAAAATTTTATAAGTGCTGTTTTGGCCTAGTAAAAGTTTACGTAAAAAATGATCCGCGATAGTTATCGGGAGAGTGGAGGGTTAAGCAAACTAGCGCCAGCCGCTCAGCTAATTTTAATCTTAGCGATATTATTATAACATTAACTATTTTAAACGAACAAATGTGAGCTTTTAGTTTGCGCCGCAACGAGGGAAATTTTTAGTAAAGTTTTGCTCAGCCTAGCCTTTTTTTGGTTCGTTCCGATAGCTATCGGAATTGGCAATGAAAAAAAATGAATAAATATATTTACGTGATTCAATTTAAACAGTTAGACCTATTTTTATTAATGAAAATTAATCACCCACCATATTCAACATAGTACCAAATTTTTTTAACTGTGTTTTAGGCATCGATAAAGAGACATTTCCTAAGGAGATTTAGTATTTTAGAGCTTTCTACGGAAAACGAACCAGTTTAAATTCAACATTACATTATAACCTTTATCTTGGGTCTAATTAAAATCCTTTAGCTATTAATTATTCAGAAACAATTACGTGGCTTTTTTCGCAATTACCCATGTACCAAAGGGTAGGGCAGTCTGCGTATAAGGCAGATTTGGCAGCTACAGTAAACCTTGCCGATTATCTCAAGAACCCTGAAAACACTTTTAAAAGTATCCATGTTGCCGGCACCAATGGCAAGGGGAGTGTTAGCCATTTATTGGCTTCGGTTTTTCAAGAGGCTGGGTATAAAACAGGACTTTACACTTCACCTCATTTAAAGGATTTCCGGGAACGGATAAAGATTAATGGCGAAATGATTCCTAAAATTTATGTTTCGGAATTCGTTAAGGAGCATAAGTCGTTTTTTGAAAGTAATCAGTTGTCTTTTTTTGAAATGACGGTAGGAATGGCATTTGATTATTTCAGAAATCAAGAAGTAGATATCGCTATTGTTGAAGTAGGAATGGGAGGAAGGCTGGATAGCACCAATATTATCACTTCTGAAATTTCTATCATCACAAATATCGGTTTAGACCACACGCAGTTTTTAGGAAACACGCTAGAACAAGTTGCTGTGGAAAAGGCTGGTATCATTAAGGCGTCAGTACCTGTGGTTATTGGCGAAGCTACACCAGAAACCAAACCTGTTTTTGAGCGCATTGCTTCAGAAAAAGCTGCTCCTGTTTATTTTGCTGAAGACATTAACACGAAAGATTACACTTCAGATTTAAAAGGAGAATATCAGCTTAAAAATTTAAGAACTGTTTTGGCCTCCTTGCAAATCTTGCAGAATAAAGACTGGACTATTTCCGAAGAAAATATTAAAACCGGTTTATTGCATTGCGTAAAGAATACGGGGTTAATGGGGCGTTGGCAAGTTTTAAGTACGAATCCGAAAGTGATTTGTGATACCGGCCATAACAAAGAAGGATTGAAATTAGTGCTGGAACAGTTGAAAAAGGAGCAGTATGGTAAATTGCATATTGTTTTGGGTGTAGTAAACGACAAAGATTTGGCGTCTGTTTTGACCTTGTTCCCTACAGCTGCCACCTATTATTTCTGTAAACCCAATGTTCCACGCGGCTTAGATGTATCACTTTTATTTTCGCAAGCAAGAGGATTCGGATTGGTAGGAGAAGAGTATATCTCGGTTCAAAGTGCTTATAATATGGCTGTTAAGGCGGCTTCTAAAGACGACTTAGTTTTTATTGGCGGAAGCACTTTTGTGGTAGCTGAAGTTTTATGATTTTTTTTCTCAGAAATGTTTGTGGGTATTAAAAACTAACTTATATTTGCATCCTCAATAAGCAATGAGGGCGATTAGCTCAGCTGGTTCAGAGCACCTCGTTTACACCGAGGGGGTCGGGGGTTCGAACCCCTCATCGCCCACAGATTTTAAAAGACCGAAGTGAAAGCTTCGGTCTTTTTGTTATGGGTTATTTTACTTACATAGGATCAAGGGATCAAGGGATCAAGGATCAAGTCCAAAAGTTGTGGGATTTTAAGATTATGCAAAAATATTTGAGAGTCTAAAAAGGAAAAATTCTATATTTCTAACACCTCTTAAAATTGCATAAACGTCTATCGAGCTTTTTTATACAGTTGTAAAGATATAGTTTTGCGCAAATGAACTTAAAGCATATTTTATCCTGTCTTGGATTATTACTTTCCCTAGTTACCTACGCCCAAAAAGATACACTTGTATTGCGTAATGGTGATAAACTCATTGGTGATATTGAAAAGTTAGACCGCGGGGTCTTAAACTTCAGTACGTCATATAGTAGTGGCGACTTAAAGGTGAAATGGAAAAAGGTGCAGTCCGTGTCAAGTAAACAAGGGTTCTTAGTTACAGGTGCCGGTGGTACGCGTTATAAAATTACGGGTTTACACGCTAGTGTTACCAATGACTCCTTAATTTTAAGGGATGGTGCAGGTATTTTTAATACCAATGATGTTGTTTTTATCAACCGCCTAAAAAAAGATAGTTTTGTTTCCCGCTTAAATGCTTCCTTGTCCTTTGGATTTAACTTTGCTAAATCCAGTAAACTTAGTCAATTGACTGCAGCTGCAAGTTTAGGCTACACTTCAGATTTCTATAGTATACGAACAAAGTTTAATGCTACGCGAACCAATCAAGATGAGGTTGAGGAAATACAACGAACCGCTGGGCAGTTTTCCTTTAATTACTTTTTGAAACGCGATTACTTTCTTATGCTTCAATCTGAATATTTGTCTAACAGTGAACAAAACCTAAAATTACGGATGACGAATAAATTGGGTCTGGGGAAGTATTTTATTCGAAATAACAGTATGTTTTTTGGTGGAAATATTGGTCTTGCCTGGAATAACGAAGCCTATGATGATTCCGTTGATAAAAACAGAAATAGTGGGGAAGCTTTTGTGGCTTTAGGTGTAAATTTTTTCGACTTTAACTCATTTAGTTTGGTTTCTGAAGTAACTGCTTATCCAAGTTTAACCGAAAAAGAAAGGTTGCGGGCAGATTTTAATCTGGATCTTAAATATGACTTACCATTAGATTTATTTTTAAAATTAGGCTTTAACTACAATTATGACAGCAAACCGGCTGAAGGAACAGCTTACGATGACTATATAATCCGCACAACCTTAGGTTGGGAGCTTTAACAATGATTCTTTTTGGTTCCCTCTAAAAAATATTTTTATCTTTATAAAATAGGTCAAAAAAAACATGCAAGTAACTGGAAAGTTTTTGCAATACCATAAACCTGCTTTCAGGTAGCGTTTACATACTCGCAGCTTGTTTGTGAAATTAACTATCTGTTTGTTAGTCTATTGCGTGCTAAATAGGTGTTGTTAGTTCGTACTTTTACTTATTTGCTTCTTAATTTTTTTTGCTAAAAATCATTTTTTATTGATCTATTTAAAATATTAATGCGAAATTGTATCTTAAGAAATTAAAACTTGTACCGAACAATGAATAGACTTCTCAATAAGTTAAGTATGTTTTTCAGTAAAGGATCCGCTACCGGGGTTCTGCTTATTTTGGCAACCTTAGCCGCGCTTATTGTTGCTAACACGCCCTTAAAAACTTTTTATCAAGAGGTAATGCACCTTAAATTTACCCTGGGCTTTGAGGGGATGAATCTTTCAAAAGAAATTCATCATTGGGTAAATGATGGCTTAATGGCAATATTCTTTTTATTGGTTGGTCTTGAGATAAAAAGTGAGTTGAAATTCGGAAGACTCAGATCGCTTAAATCTGCTGTTTTTCCTGTGGTTGCAGCTATAAGTGGTGCCATTTTTCCGGCACTTATATATTTTGTCTTTAATCAAGGTACCGATTATGTAAATGGATGGGCAATCCCTATGGCTACTGACATTGCTTTTGTAATTGGTATCATCGCGATGTTGGGCTCTAGAATACCTTCTTGGGCAAAAGTTTTTGTAACTACCATTGCTGTGGTTGATGACCTTATAGCCGTACTGGTAATCGCATTTTTCTATACTGACGAGATACGATGGGGCGCTTTGGGAATTGCAGCAATATGTACCTTAATCCTGATCTTTTTCAATCTTAGAAAAGTGAACCGATTGACGCCCTATATGGCCGTTGGGTTTGTTTTATGGTGGGCCGTTTTGGCTTCTGGAATTCACGCAACCATAGCGGGGGTAATTCTGGCGTTAACCATACCGTTACATCGCGAATGGTCACTTAACCGGGTAAAGGCTTTTGCAAGGCGTGGTTTAAGTTTGTTTAAACAAGCACAGGATGAAACCTTCCCAATGACAACTTCTCAAGCGTACTATTATCTTGAAAAAACGCAACGTGTTATGGAGTCACCACTCAAACGATTGGAACGAAAATTACACGGTTTGGTTTACTTCTTTATAATGCCACTTTTCGCTTTTGTAAATGCCGGAATTGTCTTTGATTCAGAAATTTTAGGCGAAGCTTTTCACATACCCATAACTTGGGGTACCATTGTAGGGCTGTTTATAGGAAAACCCATAGGAATTATGTTGGCGGCTTGGATTCTGCTTAAATTTTTCTACAAAAATATGCCGCAAAACAGAGAAATCTGGAAACTGCTTTTCGGAATATCGCTGCTGTGTGGTATCGGGTTTACTATGTCACTTTTTATAGTAAATCTCTCGTTTGCCGACGAATTGATACGCGAAGAAGCAAAAATCGGGATATTGGTAGCATCGCTACTTAGTGGTGTGTGTGGCTATCTTGTACTACGCCATGCTACCCGTAAACCAGATGCAATTACCGCCGATAAAATAAAGATTGAATAGGCTTATTGTAATCAATTCCATAGCTAGGAGCTAAAAATCACCCGCTAAATTAGTTGATGAAAGAAGAAGAAAAAGACCAAGAAGACTATCAAAAGGACTTGGAGAAAAAGTCTAATGAGGTAAAGGGCGCCCAAAAGTATAGAGATATTTTGAGTAGGGTGATCCATGAAGGGGAAGAGCTTTTTAAAACCAAGAGCAAAGCCATGTTTTTAAGCGCCACAATCGCCGGTCTGGAGATTGGGTTTAGTTATCTACTGGTTTGCTCGGTCTATTACCTTTTTAGTGGTAGTATGGACGAGCAGCTTGTCTTTAAGCTTTTTAGTATCGTGTACCCCATTGGATTTATATTGGTAATTTTAGGTAAATCTGCCCTCTATACCGAACAAACTTCTGTCTTGGCCCTTCCGGTTTTAAACGGGCAGCGGAGTATTTGGGAGTTGATGCGCATTTGGGGAATTGTGATTGTAGGCAACCTGATAGGCGGTATGTTTTTTGTTTATTTTATAGGAAGCCTTGCCCCAAAAATGCATCTTTTTACAAATGATACCATGGTAAAAGTAGGAACCCATGTTTTAAACTATCCATGGTGGGTACTGCTTTTGAGCGCCATAACTGCTGGGTGGCTTATGGGCCTATTGGCATGGCTGTTAAACAGTACCAGGAATTCCCTTACCCGAGTCTTGCTTATTTTTATGATTACGGGGGTTATTGGTTTTGGCGGGTTCCATCATAGCATTGTTGGGAATATTGAAGTGTTTGGCGCCTTTCTGAATACAGATGCTATTTCAGTTACAGACTATCTTTGGTTTCTTCTCTTAACTTTATCCGGAAATGGAATTGGAGGAGCAGTGGTGGTAGGATTATTCAAATACCGGATTTTTGAATCGCATTATTCTGAAGAAAAGCAGAAATCGTATCAATAGAAGAGATTGCAATTAATTAACCTCTCAGTAATCCCGCGGACCTCAATTTTAGACAGTACTTTAAAATTTTAGACCAGTTTGCTTTTAGGTTGATTTTTTCTTGTTCTGAATTTCAAATTGTCTGTTTTAATATAAAAACAGACTACAATTTATTTTCAAATCAACCTATTTCCTTGGCGAAGTATTTTTAATGGGAGTCCAAAGGTCTAATGTGTCATAGCTATTCTAAACTAGAGCCAACTTGTACGAAAACTTTAAAGTGAAACATTGCCTCAAGGCCACTGGGAAAGGGTCATTTGAATACGTCGTTTTAACAATTTTTTCACATCTCATTTGCTACCTTCGCTATTTGCAAAAAATTTATATATAATGAAGTATTTTAACAGCAGTTTGTGGATAATGCTGCTTCTTTCCACTTTTTCCGTTGCACTGAATGCGCAGGAAGTAACCCAGAACAACCAACATTTTTTTGACGATTTTAGCTACCGGCAGGGAAATGCATACCGAACCGCTTCGGGAAAGCCCGGCCCCGAATATTGGCAAAATTCTGCTGATTATAATTTAGAAGTAGAATTAGACGATAAAAAGCATACCGTTTCTGGCAATGTCACGATTCATTATACCAATAACAGTCCTGAAACCTTAGACTTTATTTGGTTGTATTTAGAACAGAATCGTTTTACCGAAACCTCCCGCGGCACGCTTACTACGCCCGTTCAGGGAAGTCGATATAGCGGCGATGTTGAAGGCGGTTATAAACTGACTAATGTTCAGGCAAAGACCAAAACCGGAACTTCTTCAAAATATATGGTTTCCGATACCCGTATGCAGCTTTTTCTGGATAAGCCACTAGCTGCCAATGGCGGGGAGGTCACTATTAAAATGAACTTTAACTTTAAGGTTCCCGTTGAAGGTATGGACCGAATGGGAAGACTGGACACCAAAGAAGGAACGGTTTATGCCCTTGCGCAGTGGTATCCGCGGGTAGCCGTGTTTGACGATGTGGTGGGTTGGAATACTGAGCCGTACTTGGGCGCAGGCGAGTTTTATTGTGAATATGGAGATTTTGATGTAAAAATCACTGCTCCTGCAGCTCAAACTGTAGTTTGCTCTGGCGTCTTGCAAAACCCAAAAGACGTACTTACAAATACGCAACAAAAACGATTTTCACAAGCTGAAAAAAGTGATAAGACGGTATATATAATCAAGCCCGATGAGGTTGGAAAGCCAATTGCGAACGTTAAAAATAACGGTACACTTACGTGGCATTTTAAAATGGAGAACACACGCGATGTGGCTTGGGCTGCTTCAAAAGCATTTATTTGGGATGCTGCCCGTATGGATTTGGGCAATGGACAAACTGGCGTGGCGCAATCTGTATATCCAAAAGAAAGCGACGGAAGCCATGCATGGACCCGTTCTACCGAATACACAAAAGCATCAGTAGAATATTACTCAAAAACCTATTACCCTTATCCGTACCATAACGCAATTAATGTTGCGGCAAATGTTGGCGGAATGGAATACCCAGGCGTTAGTTTCTGCTCGTATAAAAGTACTGGCTCCAGCCTTTGGGGCGTTACCGATCATGAATTTGGCCACAACTGGTTCCCGATGATCGTGGGTAGCAATGAACGTCGTTACCCATGGATGGACGAAGGCTTAAATACATTTATTAACCATTATAGCACCGAAGCTTTTAATAACGGCGAATATGGTACAAGAATGGAAGGCCCACGCAGTCTGTTGAGCTATCTAACTTCTGAAACCAGAGAAGGCATAGAAACATCACCTGAAGTGGCTAACCCACGAAACTTGGCATATACCGCCTATTACAAACCTTTTGCAGGCTTGTATTTACTTCGTGAATACATACTTGGTCATGAACGTTTTGACAATGCTTTCAATAGTTACATTCGTCATTGGGCGTACAAACATCCACAGCCAAACGACTTTTTTAACCATATTGAAAATGTTGCGGGAGAAGACTTGTCTTATTTCTGGAAAGGATGGTTTTACGGAAACGGAAACATAGACATGGGCATTACCTCGGTAGAACCGTATCAGGGAAATTATTTGATTACTGTAGAAAATAACGGCGAAATTCCCATGCCGGTCAAACTCTTGGTCACTTATACCGATAATACTACGGAAACGGTGTTGCTTCCAGTAGAAATTTGGCAACGTGGCAATGTGTGGAGCCATTTATTAAAAACGTCAAAACTGGTACAACGCGTGGTATTGGATCCCGATAAAATGCTGCCAGATGTCAATGTTTTAAATGACACTTGGAATAAGCAATAGTAAGATTTTTTTGCGGTAAAATTTGATGCGCAACATAACGAGTAATTTTTATGACGGATTTACAAAGAAAATTTAAAAGAAGCTAGTAGTCTTTTGAATACGCTTTGGACTACCGAATGAATCTTATAATAGTTTTAATAATAAATAATGTTTTAATATATGGCTAAATTCGAGCCAAATATAAAATTGTAGAAAAAGAAGTATCAATAAACTTTGTATTTCAGTTTTTTTTTTTTTTTGAGTTTTGGGGAATTATTAACCATAAAAACCTAAAACATAAAAAAAATGATTCTAATTTGTGTTGTTGTTTTTGCAACTTCTTTAACGTCGTATGCTACAACTCCAACATTCAAAAGTGATGTAGCCGTAGACTGCATGAGTGAAGCTATGAGACGTGCGGATATTGATTTGGCAAATGGAACTATAACGCCAGATCAATATTTTGGAAGAGTAAATTACTACAAGAGCCAATGTGCAATAGCTCCGAATTAATAAAAGAATATTTTAGACAACTCATTTTCTTTATAAAATAAGTTTTTCCAAAATTGAATATTTATTTTATATTTCTAGAAAATGAGTTGTTTTTTTAAAATTCCCTAAATTAAGATCAATGAACAAAAAGATAGTAGTATTAGTTTTATTTATAATGTCGCTTAATCTTATAATGCCAATTACTGCGCAAAATATGGTGATTACATATGGAATGGACAGCAAAAAGCAGATTTCAGCATTTAAACAAGAAATGCAAAATCCAGGTGAAAGCGAAAATTTTAAAAGATTGGCTAATTTGTCGTTAAAAGCTACATTAGAAGCGGAAAAAAGTACTTACAGTTTAGAAATCGATAAGGACAAATCATTTTTTTACTTAGATGAACTTATGTTAAGTGATGCAAACGGAAGCTCTGTAAACGAACTTGCAAGAATGAATGCGGATAGAGGAGATTTTTATCAAGATGCTACCACTAAGCAGGTATTGGAAAAGAGATCTGGAAGTAAGTTATTTATAAATTACGGTTTCGACTTTTTTGATTGGGAATTAATCAAAGAAACTGAAACTATTTTAGGTTACACTTGTTACAAAGCCATAGCAAAATATACTGAACCGCATCCAGCTGGAGGTAATGATTTGCGTAGGGAGATTATAGTCTGGTATGCTCCGGAACTTCCTTTTAATTTTGGGCCACAAGGATATGGAGGCCTACCTGGATTGATTTTAAAGAAGTGCCAGAGTGGAAGTTGTTTTGTTGCTACTAAAATAGAAACTAAAAAGGTTAAAATAAAATGGCCAAAGGGGGAAACTATAACTCGCGAGAAATATTCAAAGAAAAATGAAAACACTCAATTTAAATTTAATTGAAGTAATCCAATAAGCCAAAAAAATAATATTTAAACCATCTTCTAGTTTTATATATTTTAAGAAATAAGATGTGCCAAATATAATTATATTTCAAAAATATTTTATAATACCTCTCGCTTATCTTTTTTTTGGAACCTTTTCTGGCCATGGACAAACGGTTATTTTAAAGGGAAAAGTTAGCGATAGCTTAGCCAATCCTTTGACGAATGCCAATATTCTTGCAGTGCCAAATAGCCAGGATGCATCAATGGCATTTGCCATAACAGATGCAAACGGTCTCTATTCCTTAAAAATAGAAAGCAAAGAGAGTTATCAAGTTAGTGTTAGCTATTTAGGCTTTCAGAAACAAATCAAAACTATTGATATTGATGAAAATAGTATTGAAAATTTCATTCTAAAAGAAAACATTGGCCAGCTGGAAGAGGTTTTTCTAAAAAGTAAAATCCCTCTTGTTGTAAAAAAAGATACACTTATCTATAATGTAGATGCTTTTGCCACTGGAACAGAACGAAAATTAAACGAATTGCTAAAAAATCTTCCAGGTGTTGAAGTGGATAGGGAAGGCAACGTAAAAGTACAGGGCAGAAAAATAACCAAGGTATTGGTTGAAAACCAAACTTTTTTTACTGGAGATAGCAAACTCGCTGTCAATAATATTCCTGCAGATGCAGTTAGTCAAGTGGAAGTCCTGGATAACTATACGGAGATAGCTATGCTTAAGGGTTTACTGGACAGTGATGCAATTGCTCTTAACATAAAACTAAAAGAAGACAAGAAGAAATTTACTTTCGGAGATATTGAAGCGGGTGGCGGATTAAAAAACAGATATGTAGTAAATCCAAAGCTTTTTTATTACAGTCCGAATACAAGTGTGGGTTTCATTGGTGATGTAAACAATATATCAGAAAAGGCCTTTACTCTAAACGATTATATCAATTTTGAAGGAGGAACTAGCAAACTCTTTAGTGGAGAAAATTCGTTTTCAACGCTCTATAATAGCGACATTTCACAATATATTTCAAATCGGGATTATACCGAAAATGTTTCGCAATTTGGCGCATTGAATTTACAGCAATTTCTTTCTCGAAGTACAAATTTAAACGGCTACGTAATTGCGTCAAAAAGTAAAACCACTACCTCCTCTCGTACACTAAATCGTTACTCAAATTCAGAAGACCCATTCGATGAACAGAGATTAACGGACAACAGCAATAATAACTTCTTTATTATAGGAAAAGCGAACTTGGAGTATAAGCCTAGTTTTGAAGAAGATTTTTCCTATTCCAGTTATTTTAAAGGAAGCACTAATAATTCTGATGGTTCAATAATTACCGAAAATCCATTTAAAGATAATCTTATACAAACAAATTCAAAACTTCATTCCATTCAATTAACGCAACAGCTAAACTATAGTTTAAAATTGTCATCAAGACATACTGCAACAATAGAAGGAATATATAATTTCAATGAAAATAAACCAAATAATGGTTGGAGAACCGATGCGCCTATTTTACAGGGCTTACTTCCCCTGGTGGACGATAATGATTATTATTTACTTCAAAACAAAAGGATCGCCTCACATACCTTTAATGGTTTAATAAAGGATTATTGGGTAGTAGGTAAGTTTCATCACTTATACCCCAGCTTTGGTGTAAATGCATCATTTTCTAGTTATCTAAGTGAGGATAGTCAACTTCTTTCTGACGGCAATTCTAACAGTTTTTCGGATAACGGATTTGATAATAAGCTTCAATACAATATTGTCAATACGTTTTTAGGATTGGAATACAAATTCCAAACTGGAAAAGTTACTTTTAAACCTGCTTTATACCTTCACTTCTTTAATTGGACAACGAACCAAAAGGATGTTAAGAAAAACCAATCACAAGATTTACTTCTCCCAAAATTAGATATTGATATTCCGTTTAGTTTTGTGGAAAAGCTAACTTTTAATTATAGCTTAGAGAATAGAGTTCCTCAAACTTCTCAACTTGCAAATGGATATATATTGTCTGATTTTAATAGTGTTTATAAAGGAAATGATGCTTTGGAAAATGAAATCTTCCATAATATTACGTTAGGTTACAATAAATTTTCACTTAGCAGCAAATTGCAACTTGCTTTATTCGCGAATTATGAGAGAAAGGAAAAACACGTTAAAAACACAACAATTCTCAATGGAATTGAGCAATATAACGATGTGGTGCTATTAGATAATCCGGAACAAAACTTTAGCTTCAATGGGAGTGTTTATAAAGATATTGGAAAAATGAAATATTTCGTAAAGAGCAATCTTAATTATTCAGATTTTTTTCAGTTACTAAATGAAGAGGAAAGCTTAAATATATCGAGGAGAATCGGTGGGACGATTGGTTTTAAAACTCTTTTTGATTCCTTCCCAACTTTGGAAATAGGTTACACCAAAGATTTTGACAATTATAAGTCTGCGGATGGAATTACCAATTTCCAAAATGACCAAATATTCAGTACTGTAGATGCAGTTTTGCTAAAAGATTTTATAGTTAATGCAGATTACACCTTATCAAAAAATAAAAATAAAAGTAGTGGAGCTAGTAGTGTTTTCGATCAATTAAATGCTTCTGTTTTTTATCAAAAAGAAGATAGCCCTTGGGGCTTTGAATTGAATGCGAGTAATCTATTGAATACAAAGTTTAAACAAAATAATTTTTTTTCGGAATTTGTAATTACAGATACCAGAAAGTTTACTTTCCCAAGAACTATTCTATTTAAGATACAGTATAAGTTGTAGTCCTCGAGAAAAACAAACTCTAAATTAAAAATATCTTTTATTTAGCGGTAAGCGCTTTATTAGATAGACCATTTAATAACCATTGTCTTTATCCTGGTCAATTTTAATATTCGAAATCACCTTTTCAGATAAAGTTATAGTTCCTTTTCCATCCTCTGTTTTGTTTATAAAGACTCGTAGCTTACTATTATTTTTAAGTAATTCATTTGCTTTTTCTGGAGTAATTACCATGTTTTGGTAATAATAAGTGGCGTCCGTTATGCCTGTATTGGGGTCTAAACTTTTATCGGACATCGTTATAATAGATGGTGACGGATTAAATAAAGCGAATTTTTTTCCGTTTTTCATAGCACTTGCTGAAATCCGCACCACATCTTGCCCATTTTCTTTACTGGCAGAGGTGTAGATTTTATTTTCACTATGGTAAAGTAATTCAATAGCTTTTTTGGCGGGAATTACCATATCCTCATACATAAATACTGTAGATGCATTAGCCTTCACCTCTTTGTTATCAGTATAAAAAGAAGGAGTTTCAGGGGTAGGGATATTTGTATTTATGTCTTGGTTAAAATTAAAACCTGTTTTATTGGAAGCAGAACTTGAATCGAACTTTGGAAAAGGCTCAGCCTTTGCTTTCTGCTCATCGGTCATTTTACTATAAATGCGCTTTAGAAGTTCGAGATCCTTTTTGGTTATGTTGCGCTTCTCAATAGCAATGGCATTGTATTTTTTTGCCAGCTTATTATATTTTTTTATTTCTGCTTTAGTGGCTTTCTGCTGAATTATTTCTCCAGTAGTTTCATCTATTTCCACAGATGTTCCAACTTGAACTGACCATGGGTTGTTTTTATCATTCGTTGCATGAGGAGTAGCTTTTTCAAACTTTTCGACTTCTTTTAAATATGCTTGGTGCATAACCTCAGCTTCCGCTACCGTTTTACCAGCCATTGGGTTTGTTTGTGGAATATGTTTTAGCCCAGCGTCTCTTTCGCCTTTAAGGCTTGTGATGCTCCAACTTCTAATATTGGAGCTGTAAAGGATATTGCCAACCTCTTCTGCCAAATCGCTATGGCTTTCATTTTCCACGTCAATGCTCGCAGATAAATATTTTCGCTTTTGCTCTACCGATAAACTTGTGTTCAACTTGTTTAATTCGTCTTTAAGGTTGGAAAGGGAAACGGTTTTTCCGTTCAAGAAGATTTTAGAGTTCTCATCAATTTTTATTTGAATGTCTTCAATAGTGTCATTTACTGAAACAAAACTGGAGCCATTGTATTTTTCAACAGTTTCGGTCGTACTAAACCCGTAAATTAAAAAAGCTAACAAGGGTAGTATCAAAATGCTTCTAAACAGAATAGCGCGACGGGAGGTATTGGTCTTCATAATTGAAAATCGTTTTTTTATGGATGCGTAATTAATTGAATGTGCCAGTATTGGCGTTCCAGGTTTTGTTGAAAACGTCAATAAGAGTTTTTGATACCCTGCCATTTCAAAACCGTGACTTAAAACAGCTTCATCTGCCAGAAACTCATGGTTGAGTTTGATGCTTCTTTTAAAAAAAAATAACAGCGGATTAAACCAAAACAGTATTTTTAAAATTTCGATTAAAACAATGTCAAAACTATGTTTTTGATGTGCGTGGGCTTCTTCGTGAAGCATGACTTCCAAAGGAATTTCGTTTTTTTCGAATTCACTTTTATTCAGGAAAATATAGTTGAAAAACGTATGTGGAATTATAGTTTCATTTAAAAGAACATGCGTAATGCCACTTTTCTGACATTTTGGGTTCCGATGAATTTTTTGAACAATAAGCTGAATATTTCTGAAAAACTTCACACTAAAAAATACTACGCCAATAGCGTAAATTATCCAGAGAACAGTTGGCCAATACGTAAGGGGTTGCACAGTTTCAGTCAAGATTATTCGCTCAGTTGCCGAAGCATAAATAGGAACTAATGGCGAGGCTTCCACATAGGTTGTAAATGTAATCAGCGGAATTAGAAATGCCGCAGCTAGACTTCCCAATAGGTAAAACCGCTTAAAATGATGCATGGAGCTGTTTTCTAAAACTATTTTATAAAAAACGAATAATAGCGTCAGGCAGATTGTGGATTTTAAAAGATATACTTCCATAATCACTTCTTTTTAATTTCAGAATCGATTAGAGCTTTCAACTCTTCCAACTCTTTTTTAGAGAGATTGGTTTCTTCAGTAAAAAAAGAGGCAAATTGTGAAGGGCTGTTGTTAAAGAAGTTTTTGATAAGGACATTGACTTGTTTTGAAAAATAATCTTTCTTTTTTACCAACGGAAAATATTCACGCGACCGTCCAAGCTGTTTATAACCTATAAACTTTTTATCCTGCATTCGTTTTAAAAGTGTTGCGACGGTGGTGGTTGCAGGTTTTGGGTTGGGATATGCATCAACCAAATCTTTCATAACAGCACGTTCCTGTTTCCAGAGAAATTGCATTAATTGTTCTTCGGCTTTTGAGAGTGTCATCTAACTTCAATTAAAATTGATTCTACAAACGTAGAGTAATTATTTTAATTCTACAAGTGTAGAGTAATAAAAAAGTAAGGTGCTATGTTGAATATAGTGGGTAGATTAATTTTTGTAATAATAAAAATATATCTAACTGTTTAAATTGAATCATTTAAATATAATTGTTCATTTTTTTTCATTGCCAAAAAAAACGAACCAAAAAAAGGCTAGGCTGAGCAAAACTTTACTAAAAACTTCCCTCGTTGCGGCGCAAACTAAAGGCTCGCATCCGTTAGTTCAAGATTTTGAATTATTCAAGACAGCTTAACTTAAAATAATTCAATCGGCTGGCGCTAGTTTGCTTAGCCCTTCACTCACATTATTTTTTACGTAAACTTTTACTAGGCCAAAACAGCACTTATAAAATTTTGATCTTTGAAAAAAATTACCTCCTTGAAACAATATAGAGCCAAAAGCAAACATCAAAAGATTTTGGTTAGCGGAAGTTCTAAGGAATTGTTACTGTCTTTCTCTCCGAAATAAAACTACCATCATTAGCAGTCCCTTCAATAAAAACGGATAGACTATCTATTAGTTGTCGTTGAACTTTAAAGTGTATGTTTCCGTCATCTTGGATTGTCAGCCTCGGGAACCAACCAATAACTCCGTAATCCTCATAAAATTGGCCTTGATAAGAGGTGTATTCCGGAGTATAAAACTTTTTTGGACTGCTAAATGCCAACGGAACGGAAACTTCTTGCGATATATTCCGCTTCATATTGCTTTGGGAAAGACTAGGGTCGGTATATATTTTAATAACCCCTGGAGCACCAACTCCGCCTTCACTTGCACCTGATTTATCGAAAAGAATATAATCTACGTCGTCCATGGTGTATTTATAGAGCATGTCGGTATTCCCAAGTTTAATGTCGTTAAAATAAACAAGAACTGGCTTGGTTTTGACAACGGTATTGGTGCTGCCGGATAGTGTGCCTTTCGTGGTAATTGTCTCTCCTTGACCAAATGAAGTAGGTCTTGGGTTTGTTATAATCAGTTGCCCCATCATTTCATATACTTTAAACCCTTGCGTTCTAATATAATCACTCAATAAAACTGTCGATTTTCGAATTTGATCGTTTATCACTTTAACTTTTCCAAAGGCGTTTCTTGTTAATTTGTCTTCTCGAGATATTGTTTTATTTGCATGGATTACCACTTCTTTAAGCTGCTCAGCTTTTCCCCAGCTTGTATTTGATATTTTTTGGCCTGAATAAGTATCACTTATAGTTTTGTTATTTAATGGAACATGGAATCCAGTTTTGTTTAAACTTGGAATTGCCGACGGTGAAAATTGAAAATATAAGCTTGGCTTTGCTATATCTTTATTTTTCTTAATTGCACTAAATTTTATTTTTTCAGTTTCCATTGGGTAAAGCCCTACCGCTCCAAAGTCTTTATCTCCTTCATCAAAATCAAAAACTTCCATTTCATTATTCATACTGGCATACATCATATATTCTGGAGCAGGTTTGTTGTTGATATTTGCTCTAAAACTGATGCCGTTTTCAAATTCGTAAAGTTCTTTAGGAGGTTGGTTAAAAATGCTGTTCCAATCATAACTGCTCCATCCTTGGGTTAAAAGCACATTGTCCAGTTCAAACTTCTTTTTTCGGGTTATATCCGTAAAATAGTAGGCGGCATTTTCAATATAACTTTTAATATAAGGCTGTAAATAAGTTTCGGAAATTATATTGTTGTTGGGGTTGTAAGATTTTGTTTCTACAGGAAGCACGGATACGCTGAAGTTATTAACCAAAGCAGTGTTGATGTTATTTATAGGAATTTTAACCGTCAGGGAATCTGCTACATTTGTAATTTGTGGTTTTTGTGCTGTCAGAAGCTTGATTCCATCATATTTAAAGAAAAGTCGTTCCATGATAGGCTGACTATTTTCATCAAAAAGTGTAAAAATGTTGATGCCTGTATTCAAGTCTTTAGAATTGATCATTTTTATAACTTCCAGCGATTCTCCAAAATTAATATCGATGGTTCTTAGAACATTTCCATTATGGATGGCCAAGGTGTAATCGTTATTTTTTATTTGCTCGAATGTATTTTTATTGGTTCGGAAGGAAAGTGCCACCCGAGTTCCCAAATCGTTTAGGGTTAGAGCTATCCCTTGGTTTTCCGTCTTCTGTATTGTGAATTTTTGTTCGGAACCATTAAAATTTATTATGGCACTATACAGTTCATTCTCATTAGGTAGAAAAGTAAATTTTCCGATACCTAGACTGTTCGTTTTAAAATCGATAACAGTATTACTTTCTGAATCTATAACTTTTCCTGTAACATTTGGAACTCCAAAACCAAGGCTGTCTTTTACAATAACACCGACAGAGTTTTTTACATCTGCAACAAAATGACCGCCTTCCGGAAGAAATTGAGCATCCAGTTTTAAGGTTGTGGTTTTGTTTTTCACAGTATCTTCCGCTTCGGAATTCAGAATTTTTATTGTCTGTGTGTAATAGTTATGCTCGTCAAAATTTCGCATCCAATTGGTATATGCCTTAAAAGTATATGTTCCCGAAGTAAAAAGACTATCAATTTGAAAAGAGCCATTGGCAATTCCGTTGGCTGCCAAAATCATTTCACTTTTTACAATTCTATCATTTTCATCGGAAATTGTGCAATAAACATTGGTAGTTCTTGGTGAAGGTTTTTTGCTTAGTTTGTCGAAAACATAAGTAGTGTAACCCAGTATTTCTCCTTTTAGATACGTGGTTTTGTTGAGGTGGGCATAACTTATTTCACGAGGTAATTCGGTATATTCTTTATAAGAAGTAACCAAATCAGGTTGTTTTTTATTTTGGGCAAAACCTGAAAACGTGAAAATCAGAATTAAAAATAAGCTTAGTTTAAATAACGCGGGTGGGGTATATTTGGGCTTCATGAGTTTCGATGTTTTTATGGCTTCAGGTTAATAAAGATAATCATTTGTGTCTGACTAAGACTTAAGAAGCTTCAGCAATCTCAGTAACCGTTATTTCGTTTTTAGGTGTAAGGCTTAGTACTTGATTGTTATTGATGTGATAGATATGTAGTTGTGCTTAAGTGCCTTTTAAATGAAGTTAACCCGATTATCAGGTCATTGCAATTCTGGTCGTACGTCGTAAGTTATACAGCGTAGCGGTCGTACGTCTTTGTCGGTTTTTTTATTACTACGTGTTCTTACTATTAGCTTTTCAGAAGGTTTTTTCAATCCATTGGGCTATCTTTGTACTATTAATTTCCAAAGCCATTGCGGCGGCATAAAAATTTACACAATGAGTCTAGAAAAAGAATTACAACAGCGAAGTGATAACAAATGTGAACTTTGCGGAAACGAAGAAAACCTCGGTGTGTTTGAAGTGCCTAATTCGCCAGTGGAAGGAGTGGCAGGCTCCATTTTAATCTGCAACACTTGTAAAGAACAAATTGAAGATTCTGAAAAAGTAGAACCAAATCATTGGCGGTGCTTAAATGATAGTATGTGGAGCACAGTTCCGGCGGTTCAAGTTATGGCTTGGCGCATGTTGAACAGGTTAAAAGCCGAAGGTTGGCCTCAAGACCTGCTCGATATGATGTATTTGGAAGAAGACACTAAAGCATGGGCCAAAGCCGATGTAGCTGCAGAAGAAGAAAAGGAGGAAGCCATAGTGCATAGAGATAGCAATGGCGTAGTGCTGGAAGCCGGTGATTCGGTAGTGCTAATAAAAGATTTAAAAGTGAAAGGCAGCAGCATGGTTGCCAAACAAGGAACGGCAGTGCGCCGAATTTCCCTAGACCGTGACAACGAAAAATATATTGAAGGAAAAGTTGACGGACAGCAAATTGTGATTATTACTGATTTTGTAAAGAAGTTGTAATTTAATAGATGTCTTTTCTATGCCCTAAAGAAATAACATCTACTAATAATTCATTGTCGAATATCTCATAAATTATTCTATAATCTGAAACGCGAATACGGTAGGCTTCTCTACCTTTTAACTTTCCGTATCCATATGGTCGTGGGTTTTTTCCTAATTAAAGAATTGCAGATTTTATTGAAGAATAATAAGGATCATTGATTTTTTTTAAAGCTTTAATAGCACTTTTTTTTATCTTAACCCTATAATCCATTTACCTGCCTTTTAACGCTCACTTTCTATAAATTTAAAAGCATCTTCGGCAACCATTGATTCTTCTAAATTCTTTTTTGCATTATCATAAAGCTTTACATCTTGAAGATCTTCAAGTTGATCGAGCATTTTTTTATAATCCGCCATTGAAAGTATCACCGCAATTTTCTTTCCTTTTTTATCTGTGATATATTGGGTTTCCATAATATTAAAATTTGATAAAAATCTTTAATAAAGATTAGTCGTGTCCGACTAAGATATAAGACCGCTGCGCTGAAAGACGTAAGACTTGCTTTTTAATAGATTGAAAACTAGATAAAATTGATTAAACATACATTTTAATTGATAAATTTTGATGCTAAGTTTGATAGCATGCTGTCATTAAATAAAAAATATTCTAATTGCCTATTATCTGTGACTCAACAAATTTTCTCACTCTTTTAATCGGACACTAATGAATAAAGATATTGATTTAAATTTAATCAAAAGTCCTCACAGGTTTTCCCTCGTCATTCGCCCGCGTGTCACCGGAGCTTTAGCGGATGCCCATACTTTATGCGAAGAATAAGAAGGTCTAGTAGGTTTTAGTTAATCTCCTGCAAGGTGATGTGCTGTACTTTTGTTGAAGTATTTTGCCGTTAGGCCTCCTTGTAGGTATAAATAAAATACCTGACAGGTTTTAAAAACCTGTCAGGTCTGATACTTTTACTTTCATTTTCAAAAAGAAATAAGTTGCTCTGATTTTGCCGAGCAACATCCTTATTTATTTAGCCATTTCAGTAAAGAAATGATAAAATTGAGGAATGGTCTCTATTCCCTTTAAGTAATTCCAAATTCCAAAATGCTCGTTAGGCGAGTGGATGGCATCGCTGTCTAAACCAAAGCCCATTAAAATAGTCTTGCTCTTCAACTCTTCCTCAAACAGGGCTACAATTGGAATACTTCCGCCACTGCGCTGTGGAATTGGTGTTTTACCAAAGGTTTCTTCATAAGCTTTTTCAGCAGCTTTATAGCCCAAACTGTCAATTGGGGTTACATAAGCTTGTCCGCCGTGATGCGGGTTTACTTTTACACGAACTCCTTCGGGAGCAATACTTTCAAAGTGTTTTTTAAACAATTCGGTTATTTTTTCCCAGGATTGGTCTGGCACTAAGCGCATGCTTATTTTTGCAAACGCCTGGCTCGCAATTACTGTTTTAGCTCCTTCGCCAGTGTATCCGCCCCAGATGCCATTGACGTCTAATGTAGGACGAATGGAATTGCGTTCGTTGGTAGAATATCCTTTTTCGCCATAAACAGCATCTATGTCAAGTGCTTTTTTATAATTGTCAAGGCTGAACGGTGCTTCGGCCATTTTTTCGCGTTCTTCTTTTGAAAGAACTTCAACATCGTCATAAAAACCAGGAATGGTAATATGATTGTTTTCATCGTGAAGCGAAGCAATCATTTTGGTCAGTACGTTTATCGGGTTGGCAACGGCACCGCCGTAGAGCCCACTGTGAAGATCGCGATTTGGTCCCGTAATTTCTACTTCCACATAACTTAATCCACGAAGGCCAGTTGTTATTGAAGGCGTATCTGGGGCAATCATTCCCGTATCGCTAATTAAAATAACGTCATTTTTTAGTTTTTCCCTGTTTCTTTCCAAAAACCATCCTAGGCTAACGCTTCCAACTTCCTCTTCGCCCTCAATCATAAATTTCACATTGCAGGGCAGTTGGTCTGTTTCGGTCATATATTCCAAAGCCTTTACGTGCATATACATTTGGCCCTTATCGTCACAACTACCACGAGCAAAGATTGCGCCTTCAGGGTGTAGCTCGGTGTTTTTAATTACCGGCTCAAAAGGTGGGCTATCCCATAAATCCATTGGGTCTGGCGGTTGCACATCATAATGCCCATACACTAAAACGGTAGGTAGGTTTTTATCAATAATTTTTTCGCCATAGACAATTGGATATCCGGGAGTTTCGCAGATTTCTACTGAGTCGCAACCCGCTTTTTCCAACTGTACCTTTACGGCATCCGCTGTTGTTAGAACATCTTTTTTATAGGCCGGGTCGGCACTAATTGATGGGATTTTTAAAAGTTCAACCAACTCATCCAAGAATCGATCTTTGTTTTTTTCAATATAAGGTTTTGCACTTTTCATCTATATAATATATTTGAGAAATTGGAAGATGTCTGCCTACCAGACAGGGATAGCTATCGGGACATCTTCGGTTTTTTTATAATTAAATATGAGGCATTTCATATGGATTGTTTTTGAAGAATTGCTAAAGTACAAAACCTCTACCAAACATTGTGATTTCTAAAGGAATTGCTGTTTGGGTTTAACTTAGATTTAGGAGATTTTAAAATTTTTAAAAAAAATATTTTTAAAACCAAAATCTTGTTTATATTTGCACTCCTTTTACAGAGAGTCCTAAGTATTTTGTAAAAGATTTTTAATGCGGGCGTGGTGGTCCCGATAGTTATCGGGATGGTAGACACGCTAGACTTTAAACGTTATTTTTGTTTAGAGTAGGATATAAATATTAAAATGCGGGCGTGGTGGAATTGGTAGACACGCTAGACTTAGGATTAAACCAAATAAAAAGTGTTAAAATATTAAAATGCGGGCGTGGTGGAATTGGTAGACACGTCAGACTTAGGATCTGATGCCGCGAGGTGTGGGAGTTCGAGTCTCCCCGCCCGCACAAAAGCCGAAGAGAAATCTTCGGCTTTTTTCATTTGAAAATAGTGGCTAAAAATAGGACAGGTACAACATAGGTACAACATTTTGCTTTTTTTTGGTGCTAATATAAAATGATATGCTTTTTAATTTTTTGACATTAAGTGCTATGAAAAACTCTTTATTTCAATAAAGTCTAGCGTTTTTTTATCATTCTATTCAAAAAACATTCTCTTTCAGTTACTTTACTTTTGTCCCAAAAAAAACATAAATATGGGACAAATTCTTGTATTTAAACATCTACATTCTTCAACGAATAAAAGTTAAAATTGAGTATACTTTAGGGTGAAGTTTATTATCATACAATATTACCGCAAGTTAAACTCGTAAAATACTTCCATCAAAAGACTACGGCATAAAGCCACCGCTTCTTCCACTACTCATTTATTCCGTTTCCTTTTGAGCCAAGATTTTATCTTCCGTTTGGTTTCTGCTCAAATATTGTTTAATCAAAAATTTGAGTATTATGACAACAAAAGCGAGTACCACAAAAAAGCGCAGTCGAACAAAAGTAGCTGCAAAAAAAGAAGTGAACGGAAAAAATGTTAAGGCATTTAAAATTGAGAATCTGCCTATTGCAAAGGTCAATCCCGACCCGATGCAACCCAGAAAAACGTTTGATGAAAAGTTGCTAGAACAGCTTTCAGAAAGTATTGAGAAGCACGGCGTACTACAACCTATTACGGTAAGGAAATCCAAAAAAGATTATATCATCGTAATGGGCGAGCGTAGGTATCGTGCCAGTAAGTTAGCTGGCAAGAAAACGATACCCTGTATTGTAAGAACGTATAAGGACGATGATGTTCTGGAAATTCAAATCATCGAAAATCTACAAAGACAGGATGTTGAACCTACCGAAGAGGCCGAAGCAATTGCCTTTCTGAGTGAAAAGTATGCACCTGCTGAAATTGCAAAGCGATTGGGAAGAACAGACAACTTTATAAGACAACGCCTAAAATTGGCAGGATTGATAGAGGGCTTTAAGCACTTTGTCCGAAATGGCGAAATGACCATTTCATTGGGTGTTGGTGTCGCACTTTTTGAACCCGAAGAACAACAAATGATGTTGGAAACGATGGGCGAAGACTTTAATGCACACCAGATAAATAGAATGATTAAAGACCAGACCTATGATTTGGAAAAAGCATCCTTCGATGTCAAAGATAAAGAGTTAGTGCCAAAAGCTGGGTCGTGTGTAGAATGTCCGTTCAATGCAGCAAATCAAGGAAATCTGTTTGGTGAAGATAAAATGGTCTGTACCAAGTCAGCTTGTTTTGAGACCAAGAAAACGAAGTCTTTCTTGAACCTGATTGAGAAATCGAAGAAAGAAAACATCTTGTTAATTCCTGAAATACGACAGTATTGGGCAGACGATGAGAGAAACCAGCTCATTATTTCTCAACTGGAAAAGAATGGTTTGAAGGTTTATTTGCTGGATGATGTTGAAATCATAGAAAATCCGATTGAGCCAACAATTGATGACATCAAAACAGAATATCAACATTACAAACTTTCCGATGATGAATTAAAAAGAAAATTACGGGAAGCAGTACAGGATTATGAAGAAGAATTAGAAATATACTTTTCAGCTCAAGAAAATGGATTTGTAAACGGTATCGTATTCCATCCTGAAACATACCAAAATAAAGAAGTGTATGTAAAGGTCATAGAGAAACCTAAAAATGAATCAAATGATTATTCGGCACCATTGACTGACAGGAAAATGGCGGATTGTACCCCTGAAGAACAAATCGTTAAAATCAACAAAAGGGAAATTCGTAAAAAGCAAATTGACAACAACAAGCAGTTTGAAGAAGTTGTTCAAATGATTAGAGAGACCAAATATATCAATACCAAGAAAACACTATCGGTAGATGAAATGGTCGCTTTTTCAATATCACTTTTTGAAAATAATGTGGATTATATGAGCCAACAAAAATACTTTTCAGGATTGTTGGGTGATACTTCAAAGATGACCAAAGTTGAAATCGTTGAGAATTTCAAGAAGAAGTTCAAAAAGGAAATCTTTCATAAATTGATACGGTATATGCTCACCAAGCAAGTGCATTTTGGCGAAAGCAATCACGTTAATAATCTGACGAACATTTCATTCTACAATGCGATGCAAGGATTTTACAAATCCAAGATTGTCGGTATTGAAAAGGAATACGCTGAAAAAAGAAGCAAGCGTGAAGAACGTTTGAAAGAGCGAATAGCAGTTCTTGAAAAGAAAATTCAGGAACTCAACGAGTAGCTTTTGTTGTTCGGAAGAAGGGTCGGCATTCGTGCTGGCTCTTCTTCTTTTTTATTCTAATACCGCATTGGTGATGAGGGTTAAAAATAGAGAGTTATCAATCAATATCAGCGCAAAGGTAAACTCGTAAAATACACCCATCAAAAGACTACGGCATAAAGCCATTGCATCATCCAACGCTTATTTATTCCGTTTCCTTTTGAGCTGAGATTTTAGCTTCCGTTTGGGTTCTGCTCAAATATTGTTTAATCTAAATTCAAAAGCTATGTATTTACAAAATTTACAGCAGGATGAAATCTTCGTTCCATCAGAAATGAAATCCTTAAAAACCTTGACACAGATGGAATCACGACGTGGACTTGAAAACGTCATAATTTCCAATGGAAAAATTGTCAATGTAGTATCGAACAGTTATGGTCACATTCCGAATCAATTGTTCTTCAAGAAAGCCGAAGAAATGCTGACCGATGCACAACTGAATTTCCACAAACGCACCATCAACAAAAATGATAGGTCGTTTATTACCGACTTTATCATCGATGATAAAAGCCAGTTTACCGTAAAAAATCAGAAAGACTTGATACTGCCGATGCTTCGGTTCAAGAACTCGTATGACGGTAGTGAAAAGACCTCTGGCCACTTTGGCTTTTACAGAGAAATATGTTCTAATGGATTGCACGTTTCACAAGCGGAAATAGAGTTTTCCATAAAGCACAGTAAGAACAACACACATCTTATTATGCCACGATTGAACAACCTTTTTGATAAATTTCTGGACAATGAGTTCTACACCATTACCAAGAAATTCGATAGGATGAAGGAATTTAAAATCATCGATACACAAGAATTCGTAAAAGCTATTCTGGATAAAACTAAACTGTTCAGATACGAATGCAGCGATAAAAATAGCGACCCTTCGAAAAAGTCTCGTGAAGTTCTTGAAATTCTTGATAATGAAGCTGTGTTGCTCGATGAAGCCCCCAATTTATGGATAGGTTACAATGCTTTCAATCAAATGCTTCATAATACTTTGAAGAAAAGCTTTTCCCAACAGGAACGATTGGACAAAAAACTGTTTGATGCTGTCTATGAAATGGCTTGATGCGATTAAAGGTTTATCCAGTACCTTAAACTGGATTTTTTTCTGTTTTTAGCAAAGGTTTTGATTTGAAAAGTTGGTTTTGCAATCCCATTCAGCCCATTTCCCTGCGTTCCGCAGAAAAAGCCACATTCCCGAAAAAGAGCTTCCTTCAAGAAGTCTTGGACACAAGCCCCAGTTTCGTTTTTCATTTCGTTAACCTGATTCGCTGGGCTGGAACGGTACATTTCATTCCCAAGTTAAAATCGTGAATTATGTCCGCTAAAATTATAAGAATAATCAATCAATATCAGTGCAAAGGTAAACTCGTAAAATACACCCATCAAAAGACTACGGCATAAAGCCATTGCATTATCCAACGCTTATTTATTCCGTTTCCTTTTGAGCTGAGATTTTAGCTTCCGTTTGGGTTCTGCTCAAATATTGTTTAACTAAAATTTTAGAATTATGAAACAAATATCTGAAAATCCCACCATTGCTCTTCAAGAAGCAGAAGAACATTATCGATTAAGTAGTGAAAACTACACTACTAAAGGTGCAGAAAGTCACTTGGCTTACTACCGAGATAAGCATCCGCTATACTACCGAACACTTTTAAATCATTATTCAAAATAAAATCTCACATTATGGAAAATTTCAATTTGGTACAACTTGATTTTGAGTTCGACTGCGAACCTTTACGAGTACAGAAGAAAACATCAAAGTCAAATACAAAGCAAACGAACGATTTCGTTTTCAACTTTATGGATTCTCTTACGAGTCCCATTATTGTTTTTAAGTCTGCTTGGCAAGATATAATTCCAGAAGATATACTTAAAAACATAAAACCGTCACGACTGTTATGTGCTGTGCAACAAGAAGAAATGGCATCGCTTACCGAGGCTTTGGTATATATAATGCCCAGAACTTATGAAGCACCAATGCCTACCGAATGGGTAAATATTTACACTTGGTTAGGTCTTCAATATGCCATTCAGTTCAAGAATAATGACCAACTGAACGAAATGACTGAAATCGCACCAAGCAAACTTTCAGAATATGAAATGGGACTTTTGAATAATTTAAGAAGATGGATTTATGATAAAAGAAGAAAGGCTTTAAAAGACAGGTTGAAAAATGCAGAAAAATCAGAGATGAAGATATTATCTGAAAATCAGAAAGGACTTTTTGAAGAGTGAGTCAATAACTCACAAAAGTATTTTTTAGATTTTTATTGAATACAGCTTTCATAACCCACTCAGCACATTCCCCTACATTCCACGCTTCCTGCTGAAAAAGCAGAAAACACTACATTCCGGGAAAAGAGCTTCATTGCACAAATCTTGGACACAATCCCCAATTTTGCTTTCCATTCCGCTAAACCTTTTCGCTACGCTGCCAAGGAACGCTACATTCCTAGCTAAAATTGTGAATTAAGTCCGCTTTAAGTTCATCTACATTTTTCAAAATCGGTAATTGTTTTTAATCTAATTATATTGTACCAAATTTTAGGCACAAATGGAAAAAATAACGGAAAATAGAACTATAGAATTGCTAATGCTTTATTTGGTTAAACAAGGGTATCAAATAGAGAGTTTTTGCTTGGGTCAAACAAGAGGATATGATATTGTTGCAAACAAAGAAAGTGAAAAGCTACTCATTGAGGTTAAAGGTGCTAAAGCTCATAAAGATTCGCCTACAAAGCGACGAGATTATTTTAACTCTGGACAAATTAAAACTCATTTGGGTAAAGCAATAGTAAAATGCTTAGAAACCAAAGTTTCGTTTCCAAATGCAAAAATTGCCATTGCACATCCTGATGATAAACAAATACGAAAAGCCATAGCAAGCATTATTCCAGAGCTGAATAAGATTGGTATAAGGCACTATTGGGTAAATGCCAATGGAACAGTAATTCTTGAAACTAATTAATTTTGAATACATCAATAAATTCTAAACTACATCCATTATTCCAATTCTTAAATGAGAACAGAGGTTATAATAAAAAGGTTCAATCAAATTCTTATAATTTATTTTTGGCACCCTTTGATTCGCCTGAAGATAAATTGTACTCAGTTCTTCATCACGTAGCCAATACCCAGAGCCAACCTAAAATTGATATTCTGTCATCTTTTTTTCAGAACGTATATTCAAATAAATCGCAGTTACACAGTTTTAAGACATTTATCAATTTTTTATTTGACAAAGACAGTTGTGTTATTAATTACGAATCTCTTTATTACGGTATGTTGAGACAGACCGGTTGGGGAAATAAAACTTCTGCATTATTTGCCAAAACTATTTATCACTTGCATAACGGTAAGTATGGTTTTAAAAATCCAATATGGGAAGATGCGCCGAAAGATATAGACCCAAAAGAAAAAATTTTCTTGCCTGTCGATGCGGTCATTGAGGCAATTTTCTATCGTATTGACCCATCCATAAAATGGAATTTCCATAAAATAAATAGACTTCTACAAAATAATTATTCTTCTGAAGAAATGGAAGTTTGGGATGACCTTTGGTTTTGGGGCTTTATAAATCAACGTGGTTCAGGACTATCAAGAGAGTTTGTTTGGAACGAGCCCAAATATTGGGCGCTTATTGAAACTGCAAAAGATGAAACTTCAATTAATGAAATAAAGGATATATCATTAAGGTTTCTGAAATTCTTTAATAATAGGCAATTCTGAATCCGTTTAGCACATTTCCCTACATTCCGCAAAAAGCTGCATTTCGGAAAAAGAGCTTCACTACACAAGTCTTGGACACAATCCCCAATTTCAGCTTTCCATTCCGTTAACCCTTCCCGCTGCGCTGGGAAGGAACACTACATTCCAGAGCTAAAACCGTGAATCAAGTCCGCTTTTTCATCGGAAAGGCATCGCCTCGATTTTCTTAACGGAATTTTCGGTGCGGTCTTCTTGAGCCCTTACTCGAAAATGCCTAAAAACCGAACCGTTGCCTTGCACATTTTAAGGGGTTTATAATGGATAAAGCCTTTATTGTTTTTCGGGTCGTCGAAAAACAGGCAGTACATAACCAATTCTAAATTAAACCCAGCCACTCATTTCGCTTAACTGTCGGTACGCTCAAATCGCAACTGGCTTTAAAAGAATTGCTAATGCCCTTATGGAACTTGTCAAGACTATACAAGTTTTAGTGAAAAATAAGGTTTCTACTTCCTTGAATCCCGTAAAATGACGGGATTACTACGTCGCAAACACACCTGATTTTATCCCGAAAAGTCTTGACAAAACCCACTCTATCCATTGTGCGGTGCACGAAAGAAAAGAACAAACACCCCTTAAAATTTAATCTGTTTTAAATCAATAGGGGAATTATAAATCAGTCTGTAACTAAGCAGACACAAATCTTTTTATTATGAGTACTATTAAAAATCACGTACAGTTAATTGGAAACGTTGGACAAGAACCAACAATTACGACCCTTGAAAGCGGAAAGAAAGTAGCCCGTTTTTCACTCGCAACAAACGAGTATTACAAGGACAAGAAAGGCGAAAAGCAAACGGACACCAACTGGCATACCGTAGTGGCTTGGGGCAAGACTGCTGAAATTGTAGAAAAGTATGTCGAAAAAGGCAAAGAAGTTGGCATATCGGGAAAACTGAAAACCCGAAGCTACACCACCGAAGCAAATGAACAACGCTATGTTACCGAAGTGGTAGCCGATGAAATCTTATTGCTTGGAAGCAAAAGCGACAAGTAATCTTTAAAATTAAAGAGGGCGTTCCTCTCGAAAGTTGCGCCCTCTTTTTCATTATTAATCCTATAAATAGAAATCACAATGAAAGCACAAGTTAACGAAATTAAAGAACGGTTGCAATATTTTACGGGAACAGAAATGTTCTATTCGCTACCACTTTTGAAAACAAGATTTACCGATGGACTGAAATATCTGTCAGAGGTTGCAGAATGTTTTTGGCTTATTACCGATACTTCGGTAATTGCAAAAAGCCTGATGAACCGAAGCCGATTTATTACGATAGACTTCAAAAAATTATCCGATGAAAAACAAGATTATTCGGGTTATGAAGCCGAGATAATTTACAGCGATGGCAATGACAATATTTTGGAAAAACACGGCTACCGAGTTACGGATTTTCCACTCGATGAACTGCGGTTGTTTTTTGTAAATGATACGCTGATGTTACCAAGCGAATACTAAAATTTAGAAACTATGATTTATCTAAATTTTACCGATTTGAACGAGGAAACACAAGAGCGATTAATTGCCAATTCCAAGGAAGATGTAAAGGAAAAATATGGCAAGGCTATAATGGATTATGCAACAAAGCATAACACTAATTTGGACAAGATGCTCGACGAAGAAGCGTTGCGGAATTTATATTCTTATACCTATGTGTTTAACATATAAATTTCAGAACCAAAATGAAAAGACACCTCTAAATTTTAGAGGTGTTTTTTGTATGTAATTAATATCATATCAAAAAAAAGCGTATCTTTATCTCGCTGAAATTCAGCATTCAATTTTAAGTATAGGTTATCCATTTTTCGACTTTCGCCGATAACCGTACACATCTAAAAATAACATATCGGAAATTTATTTTCCTAAAATGGCAATCGGTTTTTTCAACCGGATTGTATGGATTTTTGTCACGCTTGCGCGTGACGAAAAGGAATAGCAAGAGGGTAACACGCTACGCGATGTTTCGGATTCCTTTTCGTTTTCAAATAGCTGATTACCAACGATTTGAATATATTTTAAAATCTTGACAATCTACGATTTGCGACAAACGGGCTGAGAACGCCTATTTTTAGGGAAGATTTTGCGACAAATAGGCGAAATATGGACTCATTTATCGGAATTAGATTTAAAAAGGAAACTGCAAAGCGTTTCCAGACTTTCTCACGCACTTACTTCAAATCGCACACAGAAGCTATGGCAGCAATGCTGGATTTTTTCTTCTATAACGAAATTTCGCCAAAAGAAAAATTAGGACCAACTGGACGTACCATTGAAGCGAAACTGCTCAAGAGAATAAATGCGGTCATTGCCATAATGCGAGATGTGGAAAAGACGCAAACGAAACCTACGGTGGCAATGATTCAATCCTTATTTGAAGCAGAAGAACCAGAAAAAAAACCACTTATTTTAGAGAAAAAAGTGACTGAGGAAAAGAAAAAAGTTCGTTTCCAAGAGAAGCGAAATTTGAAGAACGAACTATAAATTTTTGAGTTATGTACATTACAATCACACCGCAAAAATTAGATGGAAATTACAGTCAAAGTTCAGCCGACTTTGTAGGTTATTTAGAAAAAGAAAATGAGGGTTTAAAAGAAACTGAAATGGAACATTTTTTTAACCAATATGGCGATGAGATTTCTGCTGAAGAAGTCGTAAAAGGGATTGATGGCAACACCGCAAAATTAAAAAAGAAAGAACCTAAATTTTACTCGATTACAGTCAGTCCGTCCAAATACGAATTGAGCAAATTACAGAACAGTCGAGAGGATTTAAAAACTTACACCAGAGAGATAATGAAGGATTATGTTACATCCTTCAATCGTGAAATAAACGGACGCCCCATAACAATTGATGATATAAAATATTACGCTAAAATTGAGCATCAACGCACCTTTAAGGGAACAGATTTTCAGATAAAAGAAAACCAACCTTTTGCCACAAAAATATTGCAGCTTAAAACCGAAATCAGAAATATTCAGGAAGGACGAGCTGAAGGGAATATCAAAAAAATGAGAAAAGAAATTGCCAAATTGGAACGTCAAGCACCACATCAACAAAACGGAAAACGGATAGTCCAGGGAATGGTAAAAGACGGAAACCAAAGCCATATCCATATCATTGTGAGCAGAAAAGACGCTTCCAATACATTTAGTCTTTCCCCAGGAAGTAAACACAAAGCTTCGGAAGTTGAAATGCACGGAAAAAAAGTAAAGCGTGGTTTTGATAGAGATACTTTTTTCGCGAAAGCGGAAAAAACTTTTGACAACACATTTGGCTATAAACGCAATTACACTGAAACCTATAAGGCTCGAAAAACCTTTGTAAAAAACCCGAACTTATATTTTTCGACATTGATGAAATTACCAGCAAACGAAAAAGCCTTGGCTTTTAAAATGATTACAAAATCTGGATTGCCCATTGTGCCGACCATTCCAGTTAGTCAAGCTCAAATTGCACTTCGGATTTTTAAACGGTTAAGACGTGGTGCAGAAGTGGCCATAAAATCGAGTTCCATCGGAATCTAATGACTATGCAGATAGATAATCTAATAACGATACTTTCAATTATTGGTTTGGCCAGTACCGTTTTCTATGCGCTATTTCGGCTAAGCAGGTATGCGTTTCTTTTAAATATCCTGCTACTTTCAACTTTGATATTCTATATGTCAGATACAATTAAATTAGTATCGCTAATGCTTTATTTGGTTTGCCCGCTTATGCTAATTAATATAGCGTTGTATGTTTTTCTGCACAAAACCGTAAAGCCTCAAAATGGCGATACCAAATATAGAGTCAGTTTTTCTACGAAAAAAGGAAATTTCAAATTGGATAATATAAAACGTGGTGCATCCGTCATCGGTTCTGCGGGAAGTGGTAAGACTAAAAGTGTGATTTATGGATTTTTGAAGCATTTCCGGAAAGAGCACTTCTGCGGAATTATCCACGACTACAAAGATTTTGAGTTGACAGAAATGGCATATCCACTTTTTAAGGATAGCGATGTCCCATTTAAGGTCATTTCCTTTGATAAAATCATTAATAGGGTAAATCCTATAGCGCCACGCTATTTAGAGAACGAGGAAAGCGTAAATGAGGTGTCAAGGGTATTGATTGAGAACTTGTTGGAGCAACGAGAGTCCGGTACCTCGGGAACGACCAAATTTTTTAATGATGCTGCGGAAGGATTAATTGGTGGACTCATCTGGAAGCTTAAAACCTCCTACCCTGAGTTTTGTACCCTCCCCCATTTGATTGCTATCTACCAATATTTAGATACCGATAGCTTGGTGCAATTTTTAGAAACCAATACCACCTCCAGGGCCATGGCAGATGCTTTTATTAGTGGCAAAGATTCCGATAGGCAAACCGCTGGTGTAAAAAGCACCTTGGCCAATGCGCTAAAGCGAATAAGTACCCAACGGATTTTTATGACTTTATCGGCAGATGAAGTTCCTCTGAATATTAATAATTCAGAAAATCCTGCGGTAATTTCAATCGTGAACAATCCAAAATTTGAAACTTCTTATTCGCCCGTTATTGCTACCATTATCCACACAATAACCAAACAAATGAGCGTTCGAAACTCAAAGCCTTCATTTTTGCTGATGGAAGAAGCACCGACTATTCGGCTTCTAAATATGCATCGCATTCCTGCTACTTTAAGAAGCTATGATATTGCGACTATTTATGTAATGCAGGACAAAATACAGAACGATATGATGTATGGCGATAAGGCAAGCAAAGCGATATTGAGTAATCTATCTTATCAGTTTTTCGGGAAGGTCAACGACCCAGACACCGCAAAGTATTACGAACGTTTTTTTGAAATTATTAAAGACCCTACGAAAAGCATTAGTCGTGGTCATAATCTCGATTTTGACACCCGAATCACAACAGGCGAAAAGGAAATTCCTAAGATAAGAGCAGACGTATTCTTTCGCTTGAAACAGGGAGAGTTTATTACCTATGCAGATGGGAAGGATAAAAAAGTGCAGTTCAAACTATCTAAAATTCAGCGAGAGCTTCCGCAGGAATCAAAACAATTTTCTCAGGCTGATTTAGCGGCTAATTTTGAGCGGGTTTATGATGAGGCGAAGTCGATATTCAATTAAAAAACAAAGCTTAACCAATTCGGGACACACTGCGTCCCGAATTGAAACTATACTCAGAAAATAATTTTGACAAAACAATATGGAGGCAATAAATCATTAATAATTATTTGGTTTATAAATCATCAAAACCTTCTACCAAAATCAAACTAGCGTTATCACTTGCCTCTTTTTGAATTCTTTGGTCAATAGTCGCTATCAGAGAATGGGTGGAATCCTCTTTATTGAGAAAGAATTGCAAGGTTTGGGGATCAATGATGTTGTGGACACCATCAGAACAAATAAACAATTTGTCTCCTTTATTCAAGATCAGTTCGTGGTAGGAAGGCACAGATTGCTTAACATCCCCCTTGAATAGAACGGGTGACAATGTGGTTATATTTAGAAAAATTTACGCTGTCATTTGAATTTTCAGTTTCAGAAAGCTCACTACTCAAATTATGTGCTTTGCTCTCAAAACCTAGCTTTCCTTTTGAATAATGCAGAATTTTTACATCTCCCACCCAAAACGTCTTCGCCGTTTTCCCTGAAACTATTACTCCGCCTAGGGTAGATCCAAGTTTTGATTGATGTTGTTCTTGATATTGGCGCAAAGCTAAGTTTACGTTGTTTATTGCTTTGTGGATGACATTTTCGTTGAATTGAGTACTATTGGATAGAAAAGTAGTCAGACTCTCGATAACCATTGCTGCTGCGATATCACCATTGTCATAGCCTCCCATTCCATCTGCGATTAGATAGAGATAGGAGTCCATATTTATTTTCTTAACCAATGTTAGATCCTGATTGGTTTTTCGCTTACCTATATGTGATATTACTTTAGATTTCATTTATTTTGTCGAACATCCAATTGAACCATCCGTTTCAACGTATCAAAAAAAGCTTGTTGAAAGGCGCTATCCTGGGTGTGCAACTTGTACAATTCCAGTTCATTTTTCCGTTGTCGGGACAAAACTTCCTGAATAATGCGGCGTAAAGCGATATCGCTATTCTGCTCGTCTGGATTTTGTTTTACCTTTTCTTCAAAATCGGGATGTGCCTCGACAAATTTTTGCAAACTGAGCATTTTTACGCGTTGTTCTTCCGGAGTGGCATCCCAACCGTGAAAATAACGCTCGTTAAAGGTTTTGATAATGGCTTCCAGTTCATCTTCTTCGTTCTCGCCGTGAGCCCCACGAATACCTGGATTTTGCGGGTCGAGCTCGGATTCACTTTCATCCAACCCTATTTTCACCCCTATCTTGTCGCGTTGTTCCAATCCATAAGTCGCTAAATCAACGGCATCCAATAATTTGTCTAAATCATCCCCATCGGGATCTTTGATGACCATCTTTGGAATAAGGAACTTTAAAAACCAATAGAGCATTTCCCATTCCGGTTTATTGAAGTCTAAGAGCGCAGCGACTTGGCCGTATATTTTGACAAATTGCCGCGCCTTGATTTTATAATCAGCCTTTTGTTTTTGCTCCCACTGCAACTCCACATCAAACCGAGCTTGGGCTTTGCTCAAAGCGGCTCCCAAGGTTTCCGTATCGACATTGGAAAAGAACAAGTCGTTGAACAGTTCCACTTCAGACCATTCATAAACACCTTCTTCATCCAACATCATTTTAGCATCGTGCAGCACATTTACATCGGTTGCGCTGCTTAAAGTGGTTACCGTGTAATACGGATCAAAAGCTTTTTTAATATCCTCTTTGTCATTGAAAAAATCCAACACAAAGATATCTTCGGTCTTCTTGCCCAGTTTTGGCGCAGAACGATTTAATCGTGATAGGGCTTGAACCGCCATCACGCCTTGCAATTTTTTATCGACATACATTGCGCATAGTTTCGGCTGGTCAAATCCTGTGAGATATTTATTGGCGACTACCAAAATACGGTAATCGTCCATATCAAAATAACGCGCAATTTTGTCCTGAATATAATCGGGATCAGATGACTTGGCGGTATCTAAATGCGCAGGTAGATTGTTGACAGATTCTTCGGTTAAGGAAATGCCGTCTACTTCTTTTTCACCTGAAAAAGCGCAGATGGCTCCAAATGGGTTTCCACGCTCTACCAACAAGCGTTGAATAGCTTTGAAATACCGAACAGCCGACTCAATACTTTGGGTCACGATCATCGCTTTTGCTTTTCCTTTCATTTTTTTCTTTTGAACGGAATGCTTCATAAAGTGATCCAGCATCACTTCAGCTTTGGTATCTATGGTTTGCTGGTCTTTTTCGACAAAGGCTTTTAATTTCTTTTGCGCTTTTTTGGTGTCGAAGATTGGGTTTCCTTCAGCTGACTTGGCCAAACGGTAATAGCTTTTAAATGTGGTATAATTGTTCAACACATCTAAAATAAAACCTTCTTCTATGGCTTGTTTCATCGCATACAAATCGAAAGGCTCAAAACTGCCATCTTCTTGTGGCATTCCAAACTTTTCTAACGTACTGTTTTTGGGTGTTGCTGTAAAGGCTAAATAAGAAGCATTGGTTTGCATCTTTCGGGATTGCATCACTTGCGCTATTTTATCTTGAACATCTTCGGCTTCTACTTCAGTTGATTCTTGTCCAATAGCCCGGTTTAGGTTGTCTGCCGTGGTGCCCGATTGCGAACTGTGTGCTTCATCAATAATCACGGCAAAGCGCTTATCGCTTAAATCAGAAATGCCTTCCACGATAAAAGGGAATTTTTGAATCGTAGTAATAATGATCTTTTTACCTTGCTCCAAGCTTTCTTTTAAACCCCGACTGGAATAAGCAGGGGCTACAATATTTTTGACTTCCGAAAAACTGCGAATGTTTTCACGAATCTGTCGATCCAATAAACGCCGATCGGTTACGACAATAACAGAATCGAAAATAGGTTTGTCTATTGCTTTTTTACCAGCTGCTTGTTCATTTTTTGGATAGGCTTCTATCAACTGGTAAGCTGCCCAGGTAATAGAATTTGATTTTCCCGAACCGGCAGAATGCTGGATAAGGTAACGGAAGCCGGTTCCATTATCGCTCACGTGTGCCATAATTTTCCGTACTACACGCATTTGATGGTATCTAGGAAAAAATAAAGTGCGTTTATTTATCGGGTCTTTAGACTTTCCGTCTAAGCGCACAAAGTGCTGAATAATATTGGCTATGCTTTTTGGCTTAAATACCTCTTCCCATAGATAGGCTGTTTTATGACCAAATGGATTGGGCAGATTGCCTTTACCATTTTCATAACCTTGATTAAAAGGTAAGAAAAATGTATCTGTGCCGTTGAGCTTGGTCGTCATAAAGACTTCATCGGTATCGGCAGTCATATGTACAAGACATCGCCCAAAATTGAGTAAAGGTTCTTTGGGATCACGCTGTTTGCGGTATTGGTTTTGACCGTGTAAGCGTGCATTTTGACCTGTCCATTGATTTTTGAGTTCAAGGGTAATTAGCGGTAAACCATTGACGAAAATTACCATATCAATTTCTTCCCGCGGATTACTTTCTGAATATGGCAATTGGCGGGTTACGCTAAATTGGTTACTGTCAAAATCTTTAGCAACTCTTGCACTGCTACTTCCCAAGGGTAAAGGAAACAACAACGTGAAGTGTGCATCATCAACTCCCAAACCTTTTTTGAGTACGTGAAGCACTCCTTGTTTTTTGATAATGCGATCCAAACGTTGCAAGATTTTAAGTTTCCAATTGTTACTGCGTTTGAGTTTATTGAGTTCTTCTTTCTGTGTTCTTTCCAGAAAATCCCAAAACCGCTCGGTATCAAGCGCATATTTCGCATCAAAATGGATACGATCGCCATTATAATACCCGTTTCTTGTTCTATATACTGCATTAGCTTCTGCAACAGAAGTGCTTTCTTCTTTGAGTGTTTCTAAGGAAACTCCTGTTAAAGATTTTTGAATGGCGGCTTCTAAAGCTTGTTCGTTGGTGTTGGTTTGCATAGACTCGTATTAATTATCACTTACTCTACATCTCAACGTTTTAAGGTTAAATTTTTTAAATTTATACCTTACATAAGTCGACATATTTTGTTCGTGTGTTGAAAGAAAAATTTGGGTGTCCTTAAAATCATTTCGCAATACTTCAACGAAACCTGCTGTATTCATATCATCCATTGTCTGTACGGGATCATCAATTAGAAGCAGCTTGCTGGATGAGTACTTTTTATTTAGTGCCATTGTAAATGATATAACTAATGCTGACAATTGGCCGTTACTCATAGAAAATATGGCATCATAAGTTTTATCTGGTGTTGTTACGAATTTAATTTTGTTATTCTTATTTATTATAAAAAGTCCTAAACCACCGTAAAAATCTTGGACTATTCTTCCTGAATAAATATGAAAAAGAAGTTCTATATCTTTAATTAATTGGTCATTGTAAGATTTTAATGATTCTTGAAGTGATTTTACTATTTTACTTATTGTTGTTAATGAATTTTGACATTTAGACTTTTTTTCTTGAACATTTTTAATTTTCTGGGTTTTCTCTTTTAATGATGAACTGAGATATAAAGAATAACAATACCTCAAATAAAATTTCTTTTTATCAATATCTATTAATTTAATTTCTTTTAGAGAGTCAGGATTCTGATCAAAATATGAATTGTAAATTTCTTGAAAATAAGACTCTAGCTTATCTTCACTGTAAGTCTTTTTCTGCAATCGAAGAAACTCGATTAATTTATCTAATTTCTCCGTTGTTTCATCTATTTCAATATTTGTAGAAATAGATTCTGAATAATCAATTTTTAAAGATTTTAAAGTCTCCTTTATTTCCCTATCCAATCTTATTAAGTCTTTATCAAAGAAATCCTCTTCAAAATACTCTTCTCGATAAAGAAAGCTGTCTTGAAAGTCACTTAAAATTTCAATTAATTCTTCCACTTCATTTGACAAAAAGGATTCCTTAAGTTCAGTCAGTTCTGAATTTAGGTCTTTGTTCAAATCTTCTAATTCTATTTTCTGCTGCTCTATTTCTTTTAGCAATACTTCTTTGGATTCCCAATCGTATCCACATAACGGGCAGACACCGTTTTCCTCAATGTCAATGTGAAATTCCGTCAAATGTTTTCTAAGACTGTTATGAGAAGATAGGATGCGAGAATAAATCTTTGAAGCTTTACTTGAACTATCATAAACTTTTTTTAATTCTTCTAATTTATGTTCATAGTTAGAAATTGCGTCTTGAGATTCAATTCGATCTTTAATTTGTTCATCAATAGCATATTTATCATCCGCTAATTTTTCAAAAGAAAAATCATATAAATCTTCAGTTAGACTCTCAATTAAAAGTGATAATTCTTTTTCCAAGGATATTTTTTCCTCATCTTCTCTGAAATGATCATAATAATAGAGTCTTGATATTGCTTCATCATTATTAAGAATTCTGTCGAGTTTTGTATTGAAAATACTTTTAAAAAACGCGTCTTTATTTTGAACTAAATTTTTAATCTGTGGAAGTATTCCTATTTCCTTATCAAGGATTGATTCATAGGATGTTTTTTTGAAATCGATTTCTTCTGAGTCCCAACTGTAATCTTTGCCTTTAAATAACTTAATGAATTCCGTTTCTTCTTCTTTGAAGATGTCTTCTTTTATTGAATCTATTGCCTCTTGTAATTGATCTTCTTCATCTTTAAAGATTTCATTGAACTTTCTTAAACGCTCTTTAATGGTTGAGAATTTGGTAATTTTAATTTCAAATTCTTTTGTATTAAACAAGTAGCTAATACTATCCTGCTTGTCTTTTTCGTTTTTCTTCAACAGATATAAGCTGTCTTCCTGTTCTATATAATTAAGAAATTCAAAATCATCTTTATAATTGAGGCCTAAAAATTCAGTTATATAATCATCCCTTTTTTCATTATCTTCTTTTGGGTCATCCTCAAAATCTTCAAGAGCAAATAATTTAAAATCACTAAAGTCTAAATTATTACCAATATCTGCATGGGGTTGGGTTTGTCTCATCAGAAAATAATCTGTGCCCTCAAATTCAAATTGTACTTTCAAAGTAATCGGTGAACCGTCTCCTTCAATATTATATAATGGATTTTCAAGTCTTGTTTCCCGATTATCTATTAATTTATCTTTAAAATCATCATACCTTCTTATTTTTCCAGTAAAAATCAATTCAGTGGCATCAAAAAAAGTGGTTTTCCCAAAGCCATTCGGACCGTCGAAAACTATTAGTGAACTGTCTTGAAAATCAAATTCTCTTTCACTATAAACTTTAAAATTTTTGATGTAAAGTTTTTTGATTTTTATGCCCATCATTCTTCTTTTTCTTTTGTGATACTTGAATATAGTTCGTCGAACTCAATGTCTCCTAATTGACTTATCTTTTCCTCATCAAATTTTTCATCGATTCTTTTGAAAGACTTATAAAGATCCACTTGTTTAAGACTTTCATCAGATTCAGCGAATAGATTATCCAAACCTTTCTCCGTTTCGACATTTAATGTAATAAATGGTATTTTTTGTGAAATGGTATAAAGTAATTTATGCCAAGTGAACTCTGAGTAGTTTTCTTTATAATCATTGAAGACCAGTTCATCTGTCATTAGTTTTATAATACTTTCAGAATCACCATTTTGAGATTTTTCTTTCAGCACCCTTAAACTGTTTTGGTCATATCCAAGAACGTATTTTTTAAATTGAAAAGGATCTTCTTCTATAGTTAAAACTTCTTTTCTCCATTCTTTACTGTCTTCTCTTTCAGTTAAAATTAAAAGCGAAGTGTTTTTGTCAAAATCAGCTAACTCCATTTTCTTTTTACAACTTTCAAACCACTCATCCTGTAATTCTATAACATTCTGAAGTGTATCCACCTCGACTATTAACCAGTAGTAAATTATATCTGCCTCTGACTTCTTTTTAAAGAAAGTTAAGTTTGAAATTTCTGTAACCTCAAAATCTTCCTTTATGAATATATCGTGTATTAATGATTTCATTCTATTATTTTCTTTGCATTATTTAGCGATATCAGCCCAATGTCATACCACTTAACAATATGATTTTTTTTATCATTTTGCCCTTGTGATATTTCATTTTGAAGGTTGAGTTCGTCTTTTATACTTATAATATCAATACTTGTGGTTATGAGCTTATTGGACTCATAGGGCACGTCAATGTCTGTGCTTTTAATATTTTCATATATACGCTTACAGAGTTTATGTTTAGTTGCTTGACCTGTATTAATTGCTGTCGCTGTGTACCTCAAATTATCAGTGCCTTCCCAAGATAAGTTTTGTCCTATTTTGCCAGATGGCTTAACCAATTCAAATAAAATTTGGAGAAATGCATCTTTAAATTCGTCCTGTTGGACATTAAAATCCTTGAGTTCTTTTATTGTATCAAGTTTGACCTTCCTGTTTGGCAATAAAGATTGAATGAATTTTAATAAGGAATTTTTATCAAGTTCATTTATCTGTTGCAAATAATCGCTCAATTTTTCTTTTTCATCTTCGGTCAATGTTTCGCCTTTATCATCTAATTCTTCAGTGATTTCAAGACAAAACTCACAGTGGTATTGGTTTAAAAGCTCCTTAGTTAAAAACAAATAATAATCCTCGTTGTCAAGGGATTCCTGAGGATCAGTTTTTAGAATTACTTCAAAATCAGTGAGTGGTATTATTGAGTGGTAGGCACCTTCTCGAATTTTTACATCATTTTTATGGTTCTTACTGTGAATTTTTATAATTTGTCCACAAATTATTGTCTCTAATTTGTTTCTGAATATTTCCCGAGTATCTGAATTGTCAAATTGCTCTAAATTATGTTGCCTTAAATATTTACTTATCAGATTTCCACATTGTTCATCAATTTCTTCTAAAGGACAGAAGCAGTTGTCATCATACTGATCATAAATATCCATTTTAGGGTGTTTCTCCTTTATTTCATTTACACCTTTTTCGGTTTCGGTGGTCATATGGAAATATGCACCTTCACAAGGGTATTCATCAATTCTTTTTTCCAATTTCTCAAAAGCTACTTTATACGATGAGTAATGTGCGCTTTTCATTGCTTTTACTTGATGAAGAGTGATAGGATTTATCTCATCATCAATTTTTTCAACTATAGCAAAATCTTCCAACGAATCCAATTGCAGACTATATTTTACATTATCTGAATCAGCATTTAATAACTTTAAAACGTGATAAAGTGCAACCTTTCCTTGATATATAAACCCACTCCAAGTAGCTGCGGCTGTATGGATATCATTTGGATCTATTAATTGATTTACTGCCATAACTTAACTCACTTTAATTTTTCCCAATACACAACTATCTATCAAGCTTGCCTTATATTCTTTTAATTTTATAATAGCCTGTTCTTGTTGCTTAACGGCTTGATCTATTTTTTGGGATTGCGCATCAATGTAATTGACAATTTTCTCTTGCTCTTCTTTATGGGGGATTGGTATAAGAGTGTTTTTAATATAATCAGGATTTGCTCGTGGCATTTTAGAACCATAAGTTGATGAATCTATTTGATTGATAAACCTGAAGCTTAATATTATATTTTTTAAAAATTTGTTTGTTAGATTATCTGAAGAAATAAATGGTAGAAATTCTGAACTACAAAGACCATCGTGATCCGCTAAATATACCTTTGCTAAATAAGGTCTTAACTTGCCAAACAATACATCTCCAGACTTGTAAACATTAGCTAAACCTTCGGATTCACTTTCTGTTTCTTTTAATTTACCAGACCAAGACTCCACGTTCTCCATACCCAAGTAAGGAAGTTCACTTTCCTTAGCATACAGTTTATTATTTCTAATTTCTGAAACAAACTTCAACCGCTTCACTTCCCAATTTTCAGGAATCTCCCCAATCCAATTTACTCCTGAATCTTTCATCGGCACGTTTTCATTTAAACTCCGAGTTACTGCATTTTGTATTAAAGCTTGCTTACGCTCTTTAAGTAAGGCAATCATTTTTTCCTTTTGCGCTACGACGGTGTCCAATTTTCCGCAGGTTTCGTCTAAATAATTCGCGATAGCTTGTTGTTCGGGTTTTGGGGGAAGGGGCGTTTTTAAACTAAAAAACCAATCCTTTGGTATTGTATTCCTTAGCCCACGATACAAAAACTTTAATCCTTTTCTGCTATCAAGATTTAAATAATAGTAATACAAAAATAAACTATCGTTTTTTTCGGCAACAGACATTACAGTATATGCTCCAGTTATCATTCCTTCAAACTTTGATAACCCAACTGTTCTTGGTGTTTCTTCTACATCAAAAAGGCAAAAGATAAAATCATCCTTTTTCACTTCTTGATAGGTATTAAATTCCGCAGGGAATTTCCCTTCAGGATTTTCCATATCACGAAGTATTACTCCGTTTAAGGTTAATGACAATAAGTCATAATCTCTAGATTTCTTCCCAACTTGATTTTTTTTTATCTCAAATATATATTTGTTGGTTTTTGCTTCCCAATGCTCAGGAATTTTACCCAACCAATCTACGCCACTGTCTTTATATGCAGGATAGGTTTTCATAGGTTTACGCTGTTTAAAATATCCATAATCAAACCTTCACTCTTGGTTTCCAGTTCACGTATGTCTTTATCAATTTCATCTAGCGGGCGTAAGGCTTTGTGCTGGTAGAAATATTTGTTGAAACTAATTTCATACCCAATTTTGGTTTTATCCAAATCTATCCAAGACTCTTCCACGTGGGGTAAAACTTCCCTTAAAAAATAATCATAAATGGTTTCGTTTAAGGGAACATTTTCATAATCCCGTAAATCACTTTCACTCTCATAAATCGTGTAGGTGTCTTTGTTTCCACTCGGGAAATAGCCGAAATGGTGTAGTTTTGTGGGCGTGCAATCTAAATGGGCGCAAAGTTTTTCTAGTTTTTCACCTTTTACGGTTTTGGTGGCTTTGATTACTTTTTCAGCTTCAGGATCGTAAACACTCACCGCATCCAGAATGGCTTTTTTCTGAGAATTACTTAGTTTGATTTCCAATTTTTTAAGTGCTTTATTTACCTGTTTTGAAAAATGGTTAAAGTCCATAGACACCGCGTCTCCCATAACTTCATATAATTTGGTTGCGGTATCTATCAAGAATTTAGCATCTTCCCAGGTTTTCTTTGACGTCAGTTGGGTCTTCTTCTTGGAACTTAAACTAATCTCATTGGCCTCGCACCAGTTCAACAGTTCTTTTTTAAGACTGGGCAATTCCGTATAAACTTTGTCCCCGTAGGTTTGGTACGCGTATTCCATAGGCTCCTGCAACTGATTGTGGTAGCGCAAACCTTCAATGGCTTCTGTGGTAAATTGGGACCGCAGGCGTTTGGGGCGTTCGATGGTGACTTTATAATACCCAAAATCTTTATTGTCAAAAATTTTGCTGGCCAATTGATCGTCTTCTAGGCGTTCTTTGGATTCCGAATTGAGAAAAGTCTGCGTGATTTCTGCAATATGTGCCGCCGAAAATTCACAATTTTTCTGTCCGAGGTTTTTTCGTAATTTTTGATAAAGCGGTTGCGCATCGATGAGTTGTACTTTGCCTTGTCGTTCTTTGGTTTTATTATTGCTAAGCAACCAAATATAAGTGGTAATGCCGGTATTGTAAAATAGGTTATTGGGCAGTTGCACAATGGCTTCAAGCAAATCGTTTTCAATTAAATAACGCCTAATGTTGCTTTCCCCACTGCCTGCATCACCAGTAAAAAGGCTACTGCCATTATGAACGCTAGCAATACGACTTCCGAGTGGACTTTGCTTTAAACTTTTCATTTTAGACACCATTTCCATCAAAAACAATAATTGTCCATCGCTGCTTCTGGGGATGGCTTTTTCGGTGTCGGTTTCTTGCCAGTAATTGGAAAGTTGAATAGTGAAACGTGGGTCGATAATATCCTTTCCGTCTTTGATATATTTCTGCTCACTAGCCCAGCTTTTTCCATAAGGCGGATTTGACAGCATAAAGTCGAAGTTATTTCCGGAAAATTCATCGGTAGAAAGCGTGGACCCCAGTCGTATATTTTGCGGGTCGTTGCCTTTGATCATCATATCACTTTTACAAATGGCATAGGTCTCGTCATTGATTTCCTTTCCGAATAAATAGACATCGCCTTTAGCTTGAATGGCGCCGTTTTCATCTTTAATAAAATTCTGGCTTTCCGTGAGCATTCCACCGCTACCACAAGCCGGATCGTAAATGGTCATTACCGGTGGCAGTTGATCCTTGACGGGTTTAAAAACCAAATGTGTCATTAGTTCAATTACTTCACGCGGTGTAAAGTGCTCCCCGGCTTCTTCGTTGTTTTCTTCGTTGAATTTCCGGATGAGTTCCTCAAACACATAGCCCATTCCCAAGTTGGATAGTGCCGGTAATTTATAACCATCTGGATCTTTTTTTTCAAAAGGTGTCAAGTTGATGTGAGGTGACGTGAATTTCTCCAGTACATCGAGTAATACATCTTTAGAAGCCATATGTTTAACCTGGCGTCCCAAGTTGAATTTTGAAATGATTTCCTTGACGTTATCGCTAAACCCGAGGATGTAATCTTCAAAATTGGCCAAGAGAATGCTCTGGTTGTTGGAAGCAGTATCTTTCAGCAATTGCAGCGTCCATTTACTGGTGTTGTAAAACTCATAGCCGGAAGCCGTTTTTAAACCTTCAGATTCCAACTCGGTAAAACCGGCTTCTACGGTTTGGAACTGAACTTCGTCCATAACCTCCTGTTTAGACGGTTCGAGTAAGGCATCCAATCGGCGCAAAACGACCATTGGTAAGATGACGTCGCGGTATTTTCCGCGTACATATACATCGCGCAAGCAATCGTCTGCAATAGACCAGATAAAAGCTATAAGTTTAGAATGCGAATTTTGAGTCATTTATTTTTCGTTTAATCCATTAACTATATTTTGAATGCATTGTAGCACTTCGTCATAGTTTAAGGATTTATGGGTTTCTATTATTTGATTAATCAATTTACTTTCTTCCTTTTTATCGATTTCTTCGTTTAAGATTTTAAGAATAGAGTCAACTGTTTCTGTGTGTTTTTCTAATAATTCTTTGCTATCCTTTCCTAAAAGCACCGCTCCTCCAGTAGTGTTTCTGAATGGCTCTTGCCCATATATAACATCATAATAGTGGGTAGCCGCTCTTTCTTCGTGAATGGATAAGTAGTTTTCTAAAATAAAACCTATATCATCTGCATCTTTATTGTTACGCTGGTGGCGATCTTTCCAGGCAATTACTTTCAGTATAAAAATAGCGCTGAGTGTCGCAATTTTGATTTCGGTTTCATCGTCTATACGAACGGGCAATACAGACTCATCAGCAGCTGTAAAACCCAAAACCGACATCGCCATTTCTTCATTGGGAGGCCAAAATATCTTGTGATCCTTTTTCATTATTTCTCCAAAAGGCACAATATCCAGTTGAAACTTGTCTTTATAAATGAACCGTTGCTTTTGATCCTTGTCTTTGGTGAAATTTTCAAGCTTTACAAGGTCCTGTTCCACTTTAAGCCATTGTTCCCAATCATTTACGGTAATCGCAATATCGAGATCGTAGGTTAAACGACCGGATTGCGCATCGTGTAATTCCATAATGATATCCCGTGCGGTGGCGCCGATTACAAAAAAGGAAATACCGGCTTCTTTGAAGTAGCTGGTAAGTTCCAACAGAATTGGCTTCAACAGTGGATGTGTAAATTTTTCGCTAGATATGTTGTAGCTCATTCTCTAGTATTTTTTTTGCGGTCTCGATATTTCTTCCATACCCGCTATTCATTAAATCGGCATATACTAAAAGTGGGGGTGCCACTTGGTTGTTGGTTTCGTTATTTTTCCAAAATTTTTGCAGAACTTCAACAGCGCCTTCTTCACTTGGAACCAAGCGCAGTTTATTGGCTACATAAGAAAGGTCTAAATCTGTGAAAATGGTAAATTTTTCAGGTCTTAGGCTTTCTGTTAGAATTGCGCCCCCGGGCTCTCCGCCCCAAAGAATGGAACCAGTTGCAGTATGTAAATCTATATTTTGCCAGTTTCTTAAATGCTCCTGATCTATAAACCGCATTCGCTTTCTTAGAATTCGAGGTCTAAGAGTCGCATTATAATCGACCACCCAACGTTCAACTAGTTCTGTCTTATTTTTAAGAACTCGTTTATCGTTAGTTTTCAGCAAATAATTTAGAGCTTCAAGTTCGGCCATTACGTTACTCACTGAGCCTACGGAAACATCGGCTTGTTCCGCTATTCTTCTGTAAGAATCTTGAAGGTTTTCTGGTTTATTTAATAAATGAAAAATAATTTTCAAACCTGTTTCTTGAAAAGCACGGGATTGATTTGTTTTGTCCTTTTTGGTGCTTTTTTGACCTTCTATAAAAATCGCTAAATCTTGATGTTTTATATAAGCATTGCCCGCAACATCGATGTAATTAATACCACGTTCCTTTAATTCTTGAGTTGCTTTTTTAGAAATGTATTCGGCTATTAAAATAATAGGTCTGCTATTGTTATTTTTTAGTTCCTCCAGTTGAGATAAAATGAGGCCTTGGTTAGAGGTTCTAACAGCAGATCTGCTCTCTACAACAAACTGTGTGTTGTATACAGTCAATAGCGCATCATAGTCAGCCCTATTGCTATCTACCTGAATAGGTACATTGATAAGTTCTTCCAGCTTAGAAGTTGCTTCGTAAATCAAGTCATTGTTGCGATACATAATCTTTTCTGTTCATTGCTTTACATTGTTCAGTGACAATGAACCTTCAAATATAATGAACAAAAGCAAACAAACAAGCGACTATCTAAAAAATTCGATGAGTGGAATGTAAAAAACAATTTAATTAACTGCCGAAAAATAAATAAAATAGAAATTTGTAATGTATTGAAATAAACCTTCATTTTCTAATTGTCGTTTCACCATCACGACAATTAGATTGAACTTTTTTATCTAAAAAGTTCCTTATCTTTTAGCTCATTATGTGTAACCTTCCATTTTCCATCCTTCTTGACCAATTTAAAAAGTCGTAAGCGGTGGAATATTTTATCCAAACCACTTCGCCTTCCACCACTTCACCTTCCACCGCTTCCTCCACCACCTTAAAATTAGGTTTAGAGTGTTCATCCTCTGCAAATATTTCTTGTATGCTCGAAAAATTAGCATATCCTGAAGCTGTTGTATATTCCTTTAAGGTTGCTTTGTTCCCCGTGGTAAAAGCTTTCGACTACAAAATTTACAGTCTCTGAGGGCGATAAATCCTGATTTCTTGCACAGGATAGGAATAATACTACTAACGAAAAAATGGCTATTCTTTTCATAACACTATTAATTTGGATTATTAATATATCGATGGGATATTCTCAATTCAATATTGCGTTCGCCATTTTTTTCATTCAACTCTAAAATTGCCCGCCGATCATTGGACAAAGAGAATTTGGGCATTACATAAACCAAGTTCACCGTTCCGTATTCTACAAGCTTATCCGGTAAATTATGTTTGTAAATCGGTTCTTGGTATAAGCGTTGTAAAGATTTCTTTTTGCCTTTCTTCCGTGTTTCAATGGAAAGTTTCAAGAAATTCAAATCGTAATCCAAGGTAGATTTATTTTCTATTTGGATAACGAAATAGAGTTCATCTTTATCAAAAACAATATTCTCGACACTCAAAACGATACCTTCGTTTCGCTTTTTAATCCGACCTATACGCTGCTTTCTGTCAAGAAGATAAGAACAGAATTTTTGATAATAATAGGTGTTGTTATCAACACTTTTCTCAGCAGCTTTGGCCGAAACGAAATCTTTTACAATTGGCGTTTCATTCCCGATACTGCTGGTAATAGGAATGAAATAATTCAGCTGATCAAGATGCTTCTTATATCTTACAATATACGAAAATATTGAACCGTCGTTGTTGATAATCAAAAGATTACTTTCTCTTCCCGGTTTTGCCTGTAGTAAACCTAAGTGTTGTTCTTTTTCGCGATTAAAAGTAAAGACGAAATTATCGGCTCCGGTTATGCCTTGGCGTATGGGCTCGGGAAAGAACAAAGCCACATTCTTGGTATCGTTCGCATAAATTGTATCCAGTGATTTTTGTGGAAGCTCATTAACTTGTCCCAGAGTTTGTTTTGGTGTAAAAGTGCTAATCACAAAGGCTAATATTAAAAGTATATTTTTCATAGTTTTGGTTTTAAAATGAGTTTATAATTGTTGAGAACCGTAACCTTAACGTTACGGTTGTTGCGCCGAAGAATTTTTGTTATACCGCCGACCTGCGGGACAGTGGGAATGTTAATATCACCAATGATATCGTCCAGAACCTCACTGGTGGCTTCCGCCCGGAAGTTATTTTCTACATAAATACCTTCGCTGCCGTCTTGCAAATCAAAAGCTTTTAGATTAGTGGGATGATGTTGAATGTTCTCAATCTCGATCAGCGCCCGATTAGGCTGAAAGCTGATAAAGCCAAATATCAAACTGTTTTTTAGCATTGTTTTACCGTTTATAATGGCAGTTTTGGTAAGCCGCATCCGCAACCGTGAATTTGCTTTGACCACTTGGTCGCCATCAACTTTCGCATAGATAGCTTTGTCTGTATTTCCCAGTATAGCCGATTCATTGACTTTTGGTGCAGCTGCGAAAAAAAGTTGATGTTCCAAACCTAGTTCCTTGACCTGAATTTGCTGTTCTCTTTTTATTTCAGCGGAATCAATTGTTGAAGTTTTCGTTAGAGATACTCTTTTGCTTTCAAAATTACTATAACCTTTATTGGAATATTGAATCTTGTTTGCGTCGTAAATGCTATCCACAATACGTTCTTTTTCTAATTCCGGTAAATCCGGATTGTACAACCCTGTGGAGTCCAACAATTTTTCATCATAAATACTGGGCGCGTTGGTTTCACGTACTTCTTTTAAATCATTGATGGCGTCCAGTTTGGAATCGTATTCTTTTTGATCTTGCTCCAATTTAGGAACGACGGTCTGTTTAAGGTTTTTATTTTCACTTTCATCATCGCCCATCACCATCAAGGAATAGGAAATCAGGAATATGAATATTACGACCAGCACGGCCGCAAACACGATTTTATTTTTTTCTATTTTCATCGTTTAGTTTTTTAAGGGTGTTCTCAAAATATTCGGTTATCAATAATCCGTGCGGATTATTGGGAAAGTTTCTATCTACGTGAATTAATTTTCCCGAAGAAACCAATTCATAGGTGTCAGTGATTGAACCACGGTTTATTTCAAAAATACTAGTCGTGGAAAAGCTGTAATTTCCATCACTTTCGTTGATTTTGGAATCAATGCTCAACACCTTTTGAACCAAAGAATATTGCAGTAATCGGTTATAAACGCCATCTGCTTTTTTCTGACGATAAAGATTGTCCACAGAACTATTGCCTAACCAAAGCGCTTTTTCCAAATTGTTCTCATAGTTGCTCGCATCAATGTTATAAAAATATCTGTGGAACAATTCCAAATGTGCCAGAGCTTCGACCCTAAAATTCTCTTTTTGAGTCACGAGCTTCAGCGGAATGATACTGCCATCGGTATTGATTGCAAAGGCGCTATTGAGCGCTTTTTGATTTGTAGTAAATGCTATCCAGATAGAAAAGCTACTGGAGAGAAATGCGAAGACAATAACCGCTAAGACGATAAAACGATTCAGTTTTAATATTTTGTATATGTTCGTGTAAGGTGTATTCATAGTGTTCGGAATTAGTTGGTAAACAATCGAAGTGTAAAAGAAGTGGCACGCTTGTAAAGTTTAAATTTTAAAAAGACGATAAAGCCAACCGAGCCCAACTGAACCACTGGTGCAAAGAAGCCTTCGCCGACATCAGTACCGAATAGATTTGTCCAGAAATTTGTATTGAGTTCGGTGTAAATTGCATTCACAAAAACATTGACGAGGAAAAAAGCTGGCACGAGCATATATACCGCGGCATAAAGTTTAAAGAAAGTATAGGCCAGTGAACGGAATTTTTCAAATACGGCAAGACTTATGACCAATGGAAAAAAGGCCTGCATAATGCCAAGAAGAAAGAAACGTTCCGCCAAAAACAGCGGATAGATGAACAAATCTAATATCCATAAGATTACCCCTATAATAAAGGCGAGAATCTTAAAACCATAGAGAGGTGTTACCAAGGCTTCATAAAGCAAAGTCATCGCATTTTTTGCGGCATCTATAAGGTTTACATCCTCTTCTATTGGAATATCCTGCATCTGTAAGGGAAGTAAGGCAGGTGCGGTTCCACGATATTGTGCCTCTATTGAAACCAAGATGCTATCGAAAAAGCCTAACACTTGTGTCGAGAAAATGACCAAAAGGACTATGGCAAAATTCTTTGCTAATTCCCCAGGACTTAGTCCCCAGGTATAACCATCTTTATTTGCAATCCCTTCATTATATTTTTTAAGGATATTGATTAGGAAAAACAAAATCGCAAGGGTTTTCATTCCAGCAATGGTATATTGTGAGAAGCTGCTGTTCTGTATCGTTTGAAAAACGGTATCGATATATTCTAGTCCGATTGACATTATTGTTTAATATTCAGTTTCACGGTTATTGACTTTATCCTGCATTTTTCGGAAAGAAATAATATCACGATAGCGTTTGGTTTTAGTAGTAATGTTGGATAGCATTTCCTTTGATTCTTTCTCTTTTTCCTTGAGAACTTCAGCACGTTCCGCATCGCTCATTTTCAGATAGTCACTGGACAGAACTTCGTCAATAAAATCTACCGTTTCCAGAGAGTTTTGAACGATAGCATCAAACGATTCTACAACCCGATTGACTTCATCGGGTTTGATGTAAGGCGAATTCAAAATGTCCTGCAAATCAGTTTGCATTACAGTCATGAGTCGCTGGTTGTTGTTTGCAATTTCTTGAACAGCATTGAGCTGTTGTACTACACTCGATACTTTCTCGATGGCTTCTTTTGCATCTTTTAAGAATTTTACCGACTTAATCATTTGCGCGGTCTGTTTACCAGATTCTACCAATTGTTTTACCAAACTCACAAAGTTTGTATTGTCATACACAGGCATTCCTTGGGCTTTCATATTAAAGCTAAAAAGGAGTGCCATTCCGAGGATTAGAATTGTTTTCTTCATAATATTATTTTTTAGAGGTGAATTCTTTGATTGCCAATTCCATATTATTGGTCTTTTTATAAATGGCCATTATGGCCTCGTTTTCATTACCATCAGTTAAGTAAGCTGCATAAACTTCCTTCGGAACTTCCAACCGGAAAATGTTGCTTTCCCTACCAATTTTGATAAACATTTCAGTGTACTTACGTAGCCCAGAAAGATTGTTTTTGATGGATTTTAACTGATTAAGATCGTGACTGGATAAGTTGAGCCGTTTGACCAGCTCGTCATAGCCTTTTTCGTTGTTCAAGCTGTAAATGACCTGTGTGTTCTCTAAAATACTCGCAGACGTGGAATTATTCGGAAGTTGATTGATGGATTGCAGGATAATTCCAATAGCACCATTCTGTTTACGGATGGCTTGGTAATAGAATTCCACACTTTCAAGTACGTTATCAAACTTTAGTTGCTTTGCAAACTCATCGAATAGGATAATACCTTTTTCAGCACGGTTTTTCCAAATGGTTCTTTGAATAGCTGACTTTATCAGCTTCAACATTACAGATAGTATTTCCTTATTGTCCTTGACTTCATCCAGTTCAAAAACGATGAGTCGCTTATCCTCTATTTTATAGGTCTGGTCTTCGCTTACTTCAAACAGAAAACTATATAGACCATCGCCGATATATTCTGACATTACGTGCAAAAAACTTGTAATGTTGAAATAATCGGGATGGATTTTAAGAGTGTCAAGAATGGTTTCTTGATTACTTTCTATAAAGCTGTAAAAACCATCTAAGGAGTGATTTTCTGAATTGTTATTATAATAATGGCGCAATATTTTCTTTACGGAAACCGATTGTGCTTTAGTAACTTTTAAATCTGAAGCAAAGAGCTCAAAAAGGAAAACCGATAAATCTTCTAAGCGTTCTGGGGTCAAATCTTTTACATCATTGATATAAAACGGATTGATACCCAAATTCTTTCCGCTTTCATATCTGAGTACGGTATATTTTTCAGGATAGAGCTTGGCGAATTTGGTGTACGAGCCACCCAAATCTATGATGACCAGACGAACACCACTTTCAAAATACTGGCGTAGTATGTTGTTAGCCAAAAAAGACTTGCCTTCGCCAGTAGGTGCAAATATGGCAAAGTTTCGTGCCTTGATACGTTTCTTCTTTTCATCCCAGACATCTTTAAGAACAGGAATGTTATGCTCACGGTCATTGAAAATAATTCCAGTATTGTCTGACTTGTAATTGGTATTGTTGATGAACAGACACAGAGCATGTTTTAAATCTGTCACATATAAATCATTGTTTGAAAAGTTGGATGAAAAACAGCAGTAGCTATTAAGGATATAGTTTTTACGCTCTTCGCCTCGCGGATAGTATGGGATAATGTCCAGTTCCTTAAACTCGGTCTTTATTTTGGAAGTGATTTTATCGAGTTCTTTGGCTTCTTTCGCCCAATAGACAATATTGAGATGACCACGAATAATGCGTGCATTATCATCGGCATTGATTTGGTCAAGGATGTGCTGGATTTTGCCCAGAACCACTTTGTTCTGCGAACCGAAGTTGGAACTTTTATTCAATTCTTCAACTTTTTTATCGAGCAACTTGCGCCATCTTTGTTTATCATCCAGATAGATGATTTGATTGACGATATGATTTTCGTTGAGTGTAAGCCCTAAGCCATCAATAAACCCTTGATGAAACACGAAATCGTCTGAAGTGAATTTCTCATTGGTCTTGCTACTCTGTACACTTTCGCCAAAGCACAGTTCGCTGTTGATGGCCAGGGCATCAAAATGGTTTTCGCCAATATTGACGCTTTTTCTATCTAAGATGATATCTGTATCAAATCCCTCATTAAAACCATTGAAATAACCGTTGGTTAGTTTCTGAATTTCCTTGGCATTGAGTGGTAAAAATTCCATTTTTCGGCTATTATTGATAAAAGAAACGGAATCGCTTACCGAGTTGGCAAAACTCTTTATATTGTCGTTCTGTTCCTGCACGATTCCCTTTGAAACTTTTCGGAAAGGGTTAACGTATTTGGAATTGTTGAGCGCCTTGTTTTTAGTCAGAATAAAGAACAGATAACATTTATGTTCGATATATCCACGACCTTTGAAGTGCTCGTGCGTTGCTTTTTCCAAAAAGCTTGTATTCGGAAGCTCTTCCGCAGAATAAGATTTTTTGAGATAGACATCCTGTTTATGCACTACGGTTCCTACCGGAAGTGATTTTATGGCCTGAAACCAAGCACCGTGCATATCTTCAAAATCCTTTTCGGATAAAGCATAAATTTCCGGTAGATTACCTTCATAACACAAGATCACATTACCATTATTTGCAAAAATGATATTGTCCTGAATATCTGCGATGGGTCGATATGCCGAAAGGTTAATCTTGTTCATAATCGAGGCTTGATTTTTTTTTGTTACTAATAATTTTTGGGAATGCATTGGTAAGTTGAAACAGTTGCGGATTGTTTGCGATGCGCGTCAAAACAATGTAAAGTGTAGCATTGATAAGGATGAGCCCAATGATAATCCCGAAGCTGAAAGAGAATATGATTACCAATAGAGAAACTAGTACTACGACCATCATTAAGGCAAAGAGGGAAATGGGCAAACCGAAAATGACCGCCCGTTTCCTAATGTTCCTATAGACCTCGAATTTTTTCATACAGCTTAATGTTTAAATACTCCTTAGAGACTTAGACTACGATTCCGATTAGATAGGTGAAGATTCCAACCACAGCACCAGCAATGAGTACGAAGACCAATACTCGGGTTATGCCTTTTTTAAGGTCTGCGTTTTCGCCGAAAAAATGTCCAGCATTGAACAGGAATCCAACAAGAAAAATTACTCCCAAGAGAATAGGAAATATTGTTCTGATGGTGTTGGCAACATCGTCAACAGAATTTTCAATACCACCAATTTGAGCAAAAAGCGAGGTAGAGAACAGCGATAAAAAAGTTGTCAAATAGATTGATTTTTTCATAACGTAACAGTTTAAAAATTAGCGTTGTTTTCGTTATTGGAAATTTACATATATTTGTTTATAAATAACTGAAAATCAATAATTTATAAATAAAATTTTATTTGATATTGTTTGAATTCTGTTGCTATTATTTAGCATCAAATTTTATGGATTTTACAAGACAAGTTGTTGATAACCCGAAAATTAAAAATGAAAAAAGTGCTCAAAAACGTCAGTTTTGTCTTTTTGCTCCTAAAGATGTGTTTCATTTTTGGACAAGAAATAGGTGCTGAAAAACGAATTGTAATTGATGTTGGACACGGTGGAAAAGATTCTGGTGCCATCGGTATAAATGGCATCCAAGAAAAGGATGTTGTTTTGGATATTGCAAATGCTATTTTGAAACTAAATAATGACTTAGATAAACCTTTGGATATTTATTTGACCAGATATAGCGACACGCTTATTTCTTTATCGGATAGAACGAAGCTGGCGAAATCTCTAAAAGCTGATTTATTTGTGTCCTTGCATTGTAATCATTCGGATAACCCTAATGCGAGAGGTGTTGAAGTATATGTGAGCAATAAGCAATCTATATATCAAGATAATTCCGTCTGGCTTGCTTTTCGAATGCAAGTTGCGCTCAATACGAAACTTGGTTTTGAGAGTAGAGGTGTGAAGTTTGGCGATTTTCAAGTTTTGAGGGAAACCGTTGATTACTGTCTTTCGGTGCTTTTGGAATTGGGGTTTTTGAGCAATTGGGATGAGAGTCAATACCATTTAGAGACAGAATCCTGTCTGGTTTTGGCTCTGGCGATATTAGGAAATTTAATTAAAATTTAAAGCTATGAAAGAGTTAGGGATAGAGATTGTCAAGATTTTAAAACAACTTTCCTTATCATTATTTAATGAAATTAGAGATTTTATGAGATGGATAATTAGCAATTAGATTTTATTTTTCTATAACTTATGCCTTCAAGAATTGCTCAAATAAAACTTTTGCATAATATTTTCCATAACGATTTACTAAGAAACTACTAAGTACTATTGGTAGCAAGTAAAGAACCCCAAACCCTATACTGATATTGAATACCAATTCATTTGGAATTATAGTTTTGAAAAAGTAAAGGTTAAACAAAATTACCAAAATGGCAATGGCACAACCACCTATTAGGTTTCTGGTAAAACCATATTCTATATTGTGCTGAAATAAAAGAGTGTTGTCTCTGGTAACATTTTTAATCTGAGCTACTGCATCCACTATGGTTTTTCTGGCTTCTAATTCATTTTCATTTTCTTGACTTAAACTGAGAAGTTCAATCCTAAAGTTTGCTTTGATTTTTTTTCTAATACGTTTTTTTGTGCCATCTACAAAAAATGTATTTGACTGCAGTAAAAAATTAGTTGTTGGCATTTTTATTTCGTCTTTAAAAAATAGTTTCTGAAAAATTTCTTTTGCAACGAACCTATTGATTTGTGTCATAAAATAAATTATGGCTACAGATATTGTTATATCACTAACCCACTTATATCCTTTTAGGAATTCTATAAAGTTTATAATCTTTTCGCTGAAGCCAAAATAGTAAAGCGTTAGAAGGGGTACGGCGCAAATTATTGTTGGGAATAATCTTGCTTTAATATAATACTCAGTTGCTTTCATATTTTATGATTATCAAAGTATGTTTTATATTTTTCACTATCGCCGAAAATAGACATTAATGCTGGATGACCATTTAACTTTGCTTCATTCAAAAGTTCGGCAAACTGTACTTTATCATCGCCACTCATACCCAATCCACAGTTTTTGGGATGACTGTGCCATTCGCCTAAGTATTTAAGATTGTTATTAGTAGTTTTACTTATATGCTCTAATTTTTCTTTAACTCCTTTAATGCCTCTAATGAACAAGGTTGGCTTTTCAATACTATCTTCTGGTGATAATATAGTGCTGGTCACATAAACCTTCTTGTAGAAATTGTCAATTGCCCCTATCAAAATGCCACCAGTTTCGTTGGGCAACTTTTCAATTCTGAACTTAAATATTTTTTTCAGAATGTTTTCGTTCATAAAAATAGTCCAGTCATTGATTTTTTCTTCAAGCCAATCATCTGCTAAAAAACCATAGTGTTCAACAGCACCGGATACTTTTATTTTCCACAAATCAATGGATGCGCCATTGTCATTTAGTTTTTTCTTGAATGCCTTAGATGCGATACCTGAAAAAACAGCGAGATTTTCTTGAGGTATTTTTGAAGTGATATCCCTACAGCCGCGAGCATATCTAATTTTTCCTTCTTGGTTAAAGGTTAAGTGCTCAGATAGATCTGAGTCTTCCAATAGCTGTTTGTAGTACTGAATTTCTAACATATCCAATGGATAGTAGTTTTCACAATCTTCCGAAAGCATCACTAAATCATTTCCTATTGGGTTTAGGAATAAAGAAAACTTCCTTACCGCTTGAAATTCATTTGCCAAATACCTTTCTACGCCTATTGAGGTTGACATATCTAGAATAACATCTGAACTAAGTAATAATGACTTTTCAACGTTGCAAATATCTTTTTCGATAGGTTTTGAAAAAGTATGGTCATTTAAAAGCTCATTAGCTTGTTTCGAGATAGCTTTCGCTTTATTTGCGACAATATGATTTTCAATATCTATTGAAGCGTGCCTTATAAAATTGTGCGGAAGCAAAATATCTTTGTCTATTAGATTCCATTTACCAAAGCCACTTCTAGTAAGATTCATAAAAAATTGTGAGCCTAGTGCACCAAGCCCAATCAATGAAAATTTAGACTCTGACCACTTTTTATCGGTACCGCTGTAATTTTTGGCCAATGCTTTGTTTAGAGCCAAGTGTGGGCTTAAGATTTCAACGTTTATTGATGAAAGTCTGCTTTCGCTCAAATTTTGATCTACATTAAATACAGTATTTAGGTTTACTAATGAGCGGCCGAAAATACTTGACAATTGTCCTAAAGTTGCATTGATTTTGAACCCGGCCAAAGTCGGTTCTGAATTTTTGGAATTCCTTAGAATAGGAATTTCTACAATTAAAAATACTATCCCATTCCAGTAATCCCCATTAATATTATTGGTCAATCCATCATTGACTAGTTTAATGATTCTTGGTTTTAAAAGTCCAAGCAAGTCAATTTGTTTGGATTTGAATAGTTCATTTAAGACATATAGGTTACCAATTCTTTGATGCACAACGCCATTATTTATAGGCTTAGTAGTTATATAAAGTCTATGTATTGGTATCCCTAGAGAGCTTCCTATTGTTGTGTAAAACCCATTAGGCAATTCTTTAATATAATTTTTATTCGGGTCAATAATAATACCATTACTTCCAATAACAAAAGGTTCCAAAGGCTGGTCTTCCAGATGTAGCTTGTCTTTAGCAGTAAGCTCTAGCCAATTTTTAATGGAATGCAAAAAGTAAGAGCCAGACCATTTGTGCCTAAGCTCTTTAAAACTTTCCTCGTGTATGCAAAGGCTTACCGGTCTTTGGTCTTTAGTTATATTGGTATGGGAAAGCCCAACAGGAAAATCATCCCTTAAAGCAAAAACTTTAGGTAATTCCTGATTATTACCAGTAGTGATTATGACAATTGCTTCTTCCTGTCTAATATCGTTTATTGGGTTATTTGGAATATCTGGCAGAAAATTCAGAAACAGGAACTCATCTTTATCGTCAGCTTTTTTTATCTCTGTAAGATTTATTGTTCCGCCAAAAGCATCAATTGAAGATACTATCTGTTTTGATTTCTCATTTTTTAGCTCTTCAATCTTTACTTTTTCGGATTTTGGGGTTGTGTAATCTAGCTTCATACTTATCCTGCTCTTCCCGCCCTTGATGGTTGGTTTAAACCAGAACTTATTGCCGCCGCTACTGACTTTTTTAATGTTGCGCCATAATTATCAATTTCGAAAACGATGGGCTTTTTAAAATCATCATAAAACTTTTGAGTGTTCTTAAAATTGTTACTCCCGACAGCATCCACGTATTCTGTTCTCGCAGGATAATGTGGCGGATTATCTTTATTATCTACAATTTTCTTTGAAGTGGCCACAATTTTAGCTCCTGTAAGACTGTAGTTTAAAATATCAATTGATGTTTGTTTTGGCTCAGTATTATCAATATCCCTATCGCTATCCTTATAAGGTGTATCGTTGAAAAACGTCCAAGAGCAATGGTGCGGTGTTTGGAAAATATCCCATTCCAGAGCATCTTTATTATCATTTTTCTCTGATTTTTCTTTAATCGTGGCCCATCGATAGTGGTCCGCATCTCCACCGTGCAAAACTCTACAAGCAAAATCAGAGTCATTAGTTTTTAAGAACCTTGCCTGATAAACTATGCTGGACATATTTCTATCTTTATTAGCATTGCAGTCAATGACATCAGCCTTGAAAGGCGCGTGAATGAAAAATTCAAATCCATCAAGGGCGGTATTATTTATTTCTTTTACAATCTGACCAGGGATATGCTGCGGTACACTAGTGAAGTTATTATTGTCGTCATACCCAATTAGCACCAACCTGTTCCCTCGTTCATCTTTGGTGCTGTCATCGTTTTTGTAGAGATTTCTTCTTCGTCTAACTTCTTTTCTTATGACTCCAGCATCTGAATCATCAGAAATGTTGTCGTCAGCTAGGATATACTCATTTACCCATAGTTCATCAATTATAATTTTTTCATCATCAGTATCATAGGAACTGACTTTTCCTGTATGAAAATGTTTTTTGAAATTTAGGCAATGGTCGTTGTCGTGGTGGGTCAAGATGAATAAATCCGTGTAGGGTTTATCATTTTTCGTGTCCAGCTCATCTATAAGGTCTTTTTTTACATCATAAATTTCTTCTTTGACTTCACGTATGTTACAATCCGTTATGATATTCGCATTGTTGATCTTGAAAAGCGAGCTATCACCGTTACCGACAGGATAATATTTTATTTTATTCATGTTTTCATATTTTTAACAATTTATTTACAAATTTTGAACCAATCCCCAATAAAAAATAATTATGACAAATTGGCTGTTTTTCGGTTTTAATTATGATAGTCTTCTTAGAATAAGACTACCACAATCAATCTTCTAATTAGATTGCTCTAATATTGAAGCTATGCCATTTATAACAACGAGTGTTGCAATACCAAAGACTACGGCTTTTGCCATATCTCCACTCACATTAACACAATTGCCCTTACGACATACACTCAGTTCTCCTTTAGAGAAATTAATACTATTCATAAAAATGAATTTTTAGGTTAAACAATATCCATTCAGAGCTGTGGATTTCCGCTCATTACTTTCCTTTACTGTCTTTCCGGTTACTTCTAATGTGTTCCTTGATAATAATAGTTTTTCCGCCTACTTTTCTTTTGTGTTCAGGAATTCTATTGAACTTTTTACCAGATGAATCTTTAGCCATAGTTTTAATTTTTAGTTGAACTTACTTTTTTTATATTTGATTTTCATTATTAATTATTTACTTATAGCATTTTGTTGTTTAACCAAAGGTTTTATGGGTGCTGTCCACTCATATACCATTATAGATATATCCGTTTTGGTATATAGATGAATACAAGTACTAATCAGGACATAGATTTTGAAAAACTACCTAGCGTTGACCTGCTGGATTATATTTCTTTTAAAGATGAATTTCCAAAAGAGGCAGGAGCCGCTTTTGTGCAATTCTGTTATCGATTTGAGAAAGATTTGAAACGTAAGTCCGAGATTTACTGCAATAAGTATGGATATAACGAGGTGGTGGCTTTGGAAATAGCGCATTGTACTTTTGCCAGAGTTTGGAAATACCCAACTTTTGACAAAGACAAGTCCAAAGCGAGAGATTTGGATAAGGGCATACTTATTTGGATGTATCGAATTTTATACACCCAAATAATTAAATATGGCGAAAAGAACACTTGTGCAGAGCCTACTGAAGAAGAAGATTTAAGCCTGGTTACAAATGCAGATGAGTTGTTGGCAAAGTTTGACGTACCAGACGACGCTGAGGCAAAAAGGGTGGTTGTGGCAAAACTTAAAACCATTGAAAGAGCTCTTACCCGATTATCTGAAAAGCATCGAATCATTTATTTTACTTATAGAGCTTATCGAAAGGAAGGTAAAAAAGTGCCAAGAACAATTACAAAACTGCTTAGAGATAAACTCTCTTTAACCCAAAAATCCGTGAACACCTATTACGGCGATGCGGATAGACACGTTACTAACTATTTAGACATTATGAATAATGGCCAAGCCTAAGAAAATAGAACTAATTGAAACAGCTCAATTGGACAGTTGGTTAGGTTCAACAGGGTTTTTATTCCCTAGTAATGAACTTGAACTAGATAGGTTCAATAAATTATATGAAGATTATGACTATAAGTTGGATGATAAATCTATTAACCCAATTGCCGTAATCAATAATACGTTTTATAGAAAGCCAAAAGTCATAACAATGTTTGAAGAAGATGTTGTTGAAGAAATTGAAACCCTAAGAATGGTCGCTAGAAAAGGAAAGAAAGAATTGCCTCAACACATTATAGATAAAATGCGGAAAAAACATAACCAAGATTCTAGTGATTCGGAATAAAACAAACATAAAGGAATTAGCCGAAAGCATTGCATTGGAATATGAAGAAAAGATTACGCCTCTTGACAAAATATTAGATGATGAAGGCCTATCGGTATTTTATGACAGCTACGGCAAGAACACCTTTGATGGAATGACTTTCTTTGATAATGGAAAGTTTTATATTCACATAAATACCGATTTGGGTAATAGGCCAGATTCTGCAAGAGGAAGGTTTACGTTGGCACACGAGCTGGGACACTACTATATAGATTCCCATAGGATTGGATTGAAAAAAGGACTGTTGGAACCACACCCGTCAAGAACTAATCAGAGGCAGTTTAACCAAATAGAAAGAGAAGCAGATTTTTTTGCATCCTGTTTGCTGATGCCAGAGGAAAGATTCAAAAAAGATTTTTATCGTAAAACCTTTAGTATTGAATTGGTAGATTATTTGAAGGACGAGTATAAAGTCAGCAGGACTGCCTGTGCTTTTAGGTTTGCAGATATAGGAAATCACGATATTATGATTGTCTATGGCGAGAATGGAAAAATACGTTGGAAATATTGCAGCGAACATTTTCCCTATAAATATCTTTTATATGAAAACAAGGTGGCGGCAAATACAGTAATGGGCGAATACTTTAAGAACATTACTGATAACCTGTTCAAAAAAGAAGAGATTTGGGCAGTTGATATTTTCAACTACGTTAAGGAAGACAATAATCAAAGAAAGTTTTTTGAGCATTGCATTACTTTTAAGGGTAGAGCTCTTAGTATTATTTGGGAAGAATAGTAGTTTTCTTTTTCCAAGTAAAGCCTCATTAAATTGTGAAATTTTAACTTAAAGTTATTGCCTTAAACCAATAGAAAAACGCTTCCGGATTGCTCTTTTTCAATTTATTTAGCTTAGTGAATTGAGGGTTCTCAATCAACCAATCTTTAACCTCAAGCGGATTTGTAAACCTTTCGATTTCGCTATCAATACCAGCCTTAATCAGTTCAGATAGGTATGCAACTTTTGAAGCAGCTGTAATGGCTTCTTCAATATTGAACCTTACCAATGTAAAATTGGTAAAATTGCTTATTCCTGTTTGCAGATGTTTAAATTCCTCGGAATTTGTGTCACGGACGGAAAGTATAAAACAGGCTTTTTGGGTGTCTTCCAAAACCTGTTCTGAGGTTATGTCTAATTTTCTAAACGCTATTTCCTCTGCAACTACTTTTGTGAAGCTGTTACGGACTGTTGCTAAGTCCGAAATATTATCCATTAAAAACGCTACGTCGAATAACTGTTTGATAATTTCAACTGGTCTATCTTTGCTGTATAAAATCCCTGTGGTTTTTGGTGCAAACGCAGTTAGCTTATCGCCTAAAATGGCATCAAACGTTGGCATTTTTACTGTTGTGATTTTCCCTTGTGTTTGAAGCCAGTTGTGAGCAATCGGAATTTCTGTAAGTTCGGGATAAGGGTTTGGTGTGTAGAGAATATCCAGTAAAATTGGCTCAACACGACTATCTACATTGCTTTTGTAGAACATCTTGAAATGACCAACTGGTGCATCAGGCGTGTGCTTTCTGTCATTGTCATCTTCCCAATGTGTAAACGCTTCAGTTTCTTTACTTATAGCTTCAAGAACAGTTTCTATGTCGCTTTGGCTTTGCTCGGTAATAATATCGATGTCGATTGAAAACCTTTTAGGCTCTTCTGTTGCCAACAATAATGCAGTTCCTCCTTTAAAAATAAAATCGAGTTTGTTGATTTCAAGTTGTTCCAAAAACAGTAAGGCATAGATAACCTTTTCAATAAGTTTTGGATCATACTTTTTACCTAGTCTTTTTTTGACTTCATAAATCCACTCTGGTTGATATGTAGTTTCTTTAATCATTAAAATTAATGTTTGGCAATAAAATTAATTATTTGCCAAAGTTAAATTGCTTAATTGTTCAACTTCCGTCTCTCTATTACGCCTGTGGGCATAGCGTTTCATTTTACTTTTGCTTATCTCAAACTTTTCGAATGCCGATCGGTAAATAAATTCCAATTCACTTTGTTGTGCACCAAATAAATTAGTGTCTATTAGCATATCGACCAACAATTTTTCAAGGGATGGAATAATGATATTTTCGGATTGAACTAAAGGTGCTTCGGATACCAACTGCTTTAAAATTATTGCATTATCACTATTATGAACGTACAGCTCGAAAGTTTCAGCATCTGGTTCTGTAAAAACGGTTTTGCCTTGGTCTTTCAACTTGTAAAAAACGGATTGTACCACATCTTTTTCCAATTCAATTATGGTGTAAAATCTAAAGGGTTGGTGGCGCATAAATTGGTTTAACCATAAAGTGTTCCACACACAGAATTCAATGAATGGATAATCTTTTTTTATTTTATTGTACAGTCGTTTTAATTTGGTATCAATAACTGGAATAAATCTATCTTTTCCACTTAAAGTGTATTTACCTCTGGATGGGTTTTTTAACACACCTTCTTTTTTAAGTTTAGACAAATACACAGTGATAGAACTTTCCTTTAAGTTTGGAAAATCTTTCTGAATAAGCTCTACCAGACTGGTTTTTGAAATAGCTTGCTGGTCAACAAAGTATGTTGGTATTTTATCTTTAATAGTTTGTTCCAGAACAACGATATTTGAATTAAACTTTGGCAAAATACACATTTTTTGCCAAAGTTTAATAATAAATAGTAATTACTTCCGTTTATCCCTAGCCTTGGTATCAAAAGCAATCAAATTAAAAAGTTCTCGCATCCGGCTTCGCACGCGATTCCCATAACGTTCTTCCAGTTCCTCGGCATTGAGATTGGTAGTAGCGTGTGTTTTAATTTTTTTCTTGGTTTGCTGATATAATTCATACCGAGACAAGAGTACTTCTCCCATCACGTTTAGATCCTTACCGTAGAACCTGCCGGCAGGTTCTACGCCCAAATCGTCAAAGCAGTAGAATTTTGTGTTTCCATAATCTTCTACGGTTTTAAAGCCGAGATGGTTAAAACTAAAAGTTACATTCCGGCAGGGAATCATTTCGTAGGGACGTTGCAAAGGAACAAGGTGTTTTAGTAATTTCATTAAACTGGTCTTACCACAACCTACGGGTCCAGATAGTAGAATTCCTTTCTCTATATCGATTTTATGTTTTTTACAATTGCCTTTATCCTTGATAAAATAGGCGCAGAGCTTTCTTATGATCGGTTTATCCTCTTCGTAAATCCTAAATTTATTCCCGAAGAGTAATTTTCCTTTGGCGTTCAGATAAACTAGAATTTTCGGAAAATCGTACAGTACGCTTTTCCCATCAAATTTACCTAACGAATATTCGACGCCGCCTTCTGTTATTTTAGAGGGGTTGTCCATAATCTTTGTTTTTAGCGGTTCGCAAGTTGTCCTTGTTCCGATAGCTATCGGAATGGGACGGTGGTTTTTTGTTTAATTTGTTTTCTTTGGCAAATAAGTCGGTTCTATCCATCCAATTTTTAGCTAAAGCCTTCCAATCTCTGATTGTTTTTCCATCGCTAGTTTTCCAATTCCGAGTTTCATAATGCTCGAAGAATTTTTTTCCTTCATCAGCATTAAAACCTTTTTCAATAAAAAAATCAATAACCGCCTGCCAGCCCTTTGGTTGTTTTATATTGTTTACTTGTTTGGTATTGTTTATAGTAGATACCAATGCTTGTCCACTCACGGGACGGTTTGAGTCCACTACTTGTTCATTTTTGGGACGGTGCTGTCCCATAACAGGTTCACGGATGGGATGGTACTGTTCCGCAAGCTGTTCTAATATGGGATCGTACCGTCCCATATCCGGTTCATCACTTGTACCGATAATGGCCATCTTGATTTTGCTTCCTTTGTAGGGGTTATTGGAAGGGAAATAGGTGAGATAGTTCCAAGAATCAAGGTTTGTCACACATCTATGGTAAGTGGATTTTGAGCCAATCTTGGCTACACGCATTAATTCTCGACGGTTCACATAAAATTCATCTGCAAATCGGCTACTGTTCCATTCTTGGAACAGTGCCATATAGAGACTTATATGTGTTGGGTTGAGGCGGTCATCAAAAAAGAACTTTTCAAAAGCCGCATTAAGTAGCTTTATGTAGTTCATCATTTAAGAATTTGTCTTGTGTTGTACACGGTTTGAGGTCATTACATCTTGAATTTCTTCGGCATCGTAATAGATTATGCCTCCAACTTTTGTGTATGGTAGCGTACCATTGATTCGAAGATTCTGTAATGTTCCTGGACTGACTTGAAGCAAGTCCATAACTTCTGAAGATTTGAGATATTTTTTGAGTTTTCCAGTAGCTTGTTTGGAAAGAAGGTTTTTAATGTCATCGAGCAATTCTATTTTAAATTCCCGAAGATCGTCTGTGGTAATAATATTTGCTGGCATAATAGAACGGTTTTAAAAGAAAGGGGCTATCATTATCACTTTTCAACTAATTTGATAGCCCCTGACCTGATTTAACTCACGAGCTTTAGTATTTTAATAAAAAAGTGTTCGTGAATCTGTCGATTTGACTTTCGTTCTACAAATTTGGGATGATTTATTGGATATTAACCCCAAGTCATACCCAAGTTGGGTGTTTTTATATACTCATTTTCAATGGTTTAAATTAGTTTTGTTTAGCGGTTGTCCTGAAAATAGTATATGCCAAATGATAATAACGAAAATTAATTTTATTTTTTCCCAAGTAGTACCCAACTTGGGAAGAAATTTAACATTTAAGCGAAATGAATTTTATCCATCCGTTTCCTCCATTCTCCTTAAAAGTGTTGCTTTCAGTCTATCGATAAACTTGGTTTGGTCAATTTTCCGTTCTCTAATTTCGAGAAAAGTTCTATAAACATTTCCGAGTTTGAGTTCAAAGATGTCTTCACAAGCCGAAGCCATCTCTTTAATCCCAGCCGTACCACTTTTTATCGCTCCTGAAGCCTGTAAGGCATAAATCAATTCAATTAGGTCTGTTTTTGAGGCTGTCCATCCAAGTCGCTCGCCATTTGATAAAGTACTCAGTTTATTCTGTACACCGTTTGACAGATCCCTCAAATAACTTAACTCTTCTACGTAATGACTGATTAATAAATCGTAGGCCATAATTTTGGCAATTGCATTATCGTGGCTTGTGGAAAATTCTGCATCGGTATAAAAATGAGATGTGTTTGACACCAGACTGATTTTATCATTTCCTCGTAAAAAATAGAATTCATCCAAAAGTTCAGAATCTTCCCTGTAATATTTTATAAAATCTATATTTCGCCGATTGCTTTCTTGTAGTTTATTTATTTCTGAATCGATAAATTCCTGTTGAGATTTTATGGTGCCAGCAGGTCTGTTTATTAAAAAATTGTAGAGTTTGGCATAAAATTTCAATCTGCTATAAACATAAGGCTTATGTTTTTTAAAGAATATGATTTCATTTTGTTTGTCTTGAAATTCATTTTCTCTTACACAAACTCGCAATTGCTGTAAGTATTGTCTTGAAATGGAAATACCTTGTTCAACATTATTGAAATCGTTAAGATTAGATTCCTCAACTGCTTTTATTTCCTCTTTGTAATTATCTAAAATTTTATGAATCAGCTTATGCAAAATATTTGGGGCTTTAGATTTGGGTTAATTATCAATAAATATGGTTATGTGCTTATTTTCTTATGGTGGATTTTTGAAAAAGAATAAAAAACCAATAACAGCCAAGACAATGCTGCCAGCAATTATAAAAGGGTAGTAAAAACCACCTGCGAGTAACCAAGTCCCTAAAACAGGCCCTAGAATTTGACCAACGCTATTAGTAGAGCTCTGAATAGAAATGTTCCTGCCAGTATTTTGCTTTGATATTAATGAGACCGCAGAAAGTAAATTTGGGGTTACCATAGCACCTCCAGCAGCGAAAACAACGATTAACACATATACCAAGTATTCATTCTTAAAAAAGGGAAAGACAATTAAGGATAATCCAGATATAAACAACCCTAATGCAATTTGTTTCTTTGTGGATAAAAACTTCTCTCCGTAAGTAGCGAACAAAGGTTGTAAAACAGCCATTATTGAACCACATAGCATAAAACCAATACCTATTTGGTTACTGTTAAATCCTAATTCATCTTTCCCATATATTGAAAAGACAGTTTCAAACAGCGTTACTACAAATTGGATGACAAACGACAGACCCAGTAATACGACAAAATATTTGGTAAATGTGAATCGCAAGCTCGCTTTTTGTGTTGTGAACGTATGTACGCGAGTGGTGTTTTTTAACCATTTTGCTACTACAAATAAGACTATAAGTCCTAGAAGAGCGGCAAACAAAAAGGGTACTGAAAATCGGTCTAAATGCAGCAGACCTATCGTATATTTTAAATGAAGGTCAGTTTGAGACAGAAAGCCACCAATGACAGGGCCAAAAATAACACCAGAGCTAATGGCAACACCCGACCAACCCATTATTTTTGTTCTTCGTTTTTCAGAAGTAATGTCGCTCAAATATGCGTTGCTAACTGGAATAACTGATGACGTGAAAATACCACCAAAGATGCGAGCAACATATAGCATCGTCAATGATGTAGCAAGACCGGTAAGTAATTGCATAATTACAAAGCCGATTAGCCCAACAATGATAATGGGTTTACGGCCGTATTTATCGGATAGCCTGCCCCAGAGTACAACGAAAAGAAGCTGGAAGAGCGGATAAATACTGGTCAAAAAACCAATATGAAAGTTAATCGAATCAGTATCTAGGTTATCTCCTAAAGCTAATCTTTCGGTATAGTAGGGAAGGGTTGGCAATAAAATACCATAGCCCAACATCACTACAAATAAACTCAACAGGATTAAAAATATCCTGTTGAGTTTTTCTTTTTTGTCCATTTATTTTTTACCGATTTTTCGCTTTAATAATTGCGCATTGATAGCCACTATAATCGTACTTAAACTCATAAGTACAGCTCCAACGGCTGGGCCCAAAACAAAACCGGTAGAATAAAGCACTCCAGCAGCTAACGGAATGGCTATAACGTTGTATCCCGTTGCCCAAACAAGGTTCTGGATCATTTTATTGTATGTAGCCTTACCGAACAAAATCAAGTTAGCAATATCTTGTGGGTTGCTGTTTACCAAAATAATATCCGCGGTTTCAGCGGCTACGTCTGTGCCAGAACCTACTGCAATACCTACATTGGCTTGAGCCAGAGCCGGTGCATCGTTCACTCCGTCTCCTGTCATTGCCACAAACTCTCCCTTACTTTCCAATTCTTTTACTATTTCCACTTTTTGATGTGGCAAAACTTCGGCGTAGTATCCATCCAAGCCGAGTTTATCGCTAACAGCTTTGGCAGTTCTTTCATTATCACCGGTAGCCATTAAAACTTTTATATTATTCTTTTTGAAAATTTTGATGGCATCGGCAGATTCCGGTCTAATTTCGTCCGCCAATGCTATGTATCCTGCCAGTTTTCCATCAATCAAGACAAAAACAACAGTTTCTGCGGCATCGCTATAGGCATCCTCTGGAATAGTTATTTTTTCATCCCTTAAATATCCGGGACTTACAACTTTTATTTCTTTCCCTTCTACGTTCGCCTCGACTCCTTTACCGGTAATTGCGTTAAAGTTTTCAGGGTTCGGAATAATAACTTCATCTTCTTTTACTTTTTTAATTATTCCAACCGCAATAGGGTGTTCAGAACTCTGTTCCAATGCACTTGAAAGCCTCAAAATTTCTTTAGGTGGATATTTCTGATTGACCGACTCAACCCTTGTTACACCAAAATCACCTTTGGTCAATGTTCCAGTCTTGTCGAATAATAATGCCGTTATTTTTCGGGATTCTTCAAAAGCTGTTCTATTTCTAATCAATAATCCATTCTGTGCAGAAACCGCAGTAGAAATAGCGACCACTAATGGAATGGCAAGACCTAAAGCGTGCGGACACGCAATAATCATTACCGTTACCATACGCTCCAAAGCATACACAAAAGGGAAGCCTAAAATTAGCCAAACCGCCAATGTGCCAAATCCAATACCTAATGCGATATAGGTAAGCCATTTTGCAGCTCTATCCGAGAGGTTTTGCATTTTTGATTTGGACTTTTGTGCTTCTTCAACCATTGTGATCACCTTGTTGAGATAACTGTCCTTTCCTGTATGCTCAACCTTTACCTTTATGCTGCCATTACCGTTTACCGAACCTCCAATAACCTTATCATCTATTTCTTTCTTAACTGGTTTGGACTCCCCAGTAAGCATAGATTCATTCAGGTAGCTGGTGCCTTCTGTTATAATACCATCAGCAGGCACCTTTTCACCTGGTTTTACTAATATGACATCATCTTTTAACAAATCTTCCAACGGAATATCTTCTATGGTATCACCCTTTACCCTATGGGCTTCTGCGGGCATCATACTTACCAAAAGCTGTAAGGCCTTTGATGCTCCCAAGACGCTTTTCATCTCTATCCAATGTCCTACCAACATAATAGCGATAAGGGTAGCCAGTTCCCAGAAAAAATCAACTCCTTCTAAGCCGAACACGGTTGCCGAACTATAAACGTAAGCCACGGTAATGGCCATAGAAATAAGGGTCATCATCCCTGGTGCACCTTTTTTAACTTCGGACCAAAATCCGGTAATAAATGGCCAGCCGCCATAGAAATACACTACAGAAGAAAGGCCAAATAATATATATTGGTTTCCGGGAAGCAGGAACTCATACCCAATAAACCCTTGGATCATCGGGGAGATGATGAGGATGGGAATGGTCAAGATTAAGGTTACCCAAAACCGTTTCCTGAAATCGGCAATCATCATTTTATGATGGTCGTGGCCCATTTGACCGTGACCCGGATTGTGACCCGAATGGTCCCCACCTTTGTGGTTCATTTTAGAATGGTCTTCTTTTTTGTGTTTCATCTTCGAATGGTCCATTTTAGAATGGTCCATTTCATCGTGATTGTGGTGTTCGTGATTTTCCATTATTGTCTTGTTTAAGTGTTATCGTAATTTTTTTCTCATAGCTTCCGAAATGTTTTCGGCATAGACGCCATAGGCATCTACCAAAAGTCCTTTAATCCCATTTTTTGATGAAATAGCATAAAGCACACTATTATCGTCGGTACTGCTCATACCCTCAAAACGATGCATCTCGTCAACATTAAAATCTTCTGGGTGTATTTCAATTTTTAGTGAGGCACACTCCAAACATTCTGGTTTTAGGTTAAAATCATATGTATAGCCATTTCCCTGTAAATCGTTTATGGCTTCAGAAAGTGTATCGTAATTTTTCATCTGTCTTTATTTATAGTTTATTGTAAAATAGCTGTTATCTGCTTCTGAAAATTTCTGAAAAGTCAATAATCCTTTTTCATTTAATTTTTCAATAACAGTATAATTGAATTGCTTGATGCGAATACCCCAGGCATAGGCCTTAATATTTATTTTTGATTTAATAGTGTTTTTGCCAGCTTCTAATTTTCGATCGTAAATTTTTATGATGCTTTTTGAACCGAAAAAATTCAACAAGCCCGAGTCAAAACTCATTTCCAATTCAATATTTTTCAGATTATCCAAATTGTATAGTTCTTTAAATTTCTTTGAAGTGGTGTTGATTTCTGTTTTCTTTGATTTTGGATTGGAAAACGGGAAAGCCATTACCACTACACTTGCTTCATCAGGCTTGCAACGATAGGTTGTGGTGTATTTATCGGTCAATTTTTTGTCTTTATCAAACAATTCCGTAACTACCTCAATTTCATAGTATCCATTTTTCTTTATTGTTTCACTGGCTTTGAAAGTTTGTTTATTTAAAAAAGAACCATTTTCATCAAAGTTTTCCCGAATAACAACTCTGCCTGAAATCTGCCCAATGAGCATTTCAGTTTGTCCAGTCATTGTGATGCTGAATAAAGTGATTAGTACTATAAAGCCTTGTTTTCTCATATATGGTGCATTAATTTTTTTACCTCTTTTGCCATAATATCACTTAAATCTATTCCATTTGAAGAGTGTGGGATGGTATTACAAGTCACTATTTTTTCTACTCCGGAATCCAATAAATCTTGATAGGCGTTTCCTGAAAAAACGGCGTGAATGCCTACACAAATAGGTGGTTTCATTCCTGCTTTTTTAAGATGTTGTACGGTTTCAATCATTGTTCGGGCTGTGGAAATAATATCATCTACCAAAATGGGTGTAGCATCTTTATATATATCCACATCGGGAACAGAGACTTCTACATCACGGTCACCGTGACGCACCTTTTGTAATACCGTAAATGGTGCTCCTGCATTTTTGGCGACTTCTGACACCCATTGTTCACTTTCAGAATCAGGTCCGATAAGTACCGGGTTTTCGATATTTTCTTTAATCCATTCTGAAATTGCGTCGGCAGCGTGAATCACTTTATTTGGAATTTGATACACTTCTCCCAACGAACTAATTCTGTGCAAGTGAGGGTCAACTGTGGTAATGCTATCGGCGAAACCAGAAATCAATTTTCCGAAGAAACCGGAAGTCACTCCTTCTCCTTCATTAAATACTTTGTCCTGCCGCATATACGCCAAATAGGGTGCTACCAAACAGGTACACATAGCTCCTAATGATTTGGCTGTGTGGCTTAAAAAATATAGTGACAACAGTTTTTCGTCCGGTTCGTGCAAGGTGCATACCAGTACCACACATTTATCTTTAACATCAGACAATATGCGCGTGTATGATTCCCCGTCAGGGAATTTCCTTAATGTGGCTTGACCCACTTCAGCATCCATTTTTGTAGCCATTAGTTCTGTGAGTTCTTCATTTCCGGGAAGACTGAATAATATTGTTTTCATAGTATGTTCTTTAATTTATAGTTATGATGTCGTTATGGTTGTTTTCATATTCCAAGGCATAATTAAGTTCACCTTTGGATTCAGCATATATGGTATAAAGCAGTTGGTTCTCTTCGATTTGTTCTCCCAAATGCACATTTAGAAGAATCCCTGCCGATTTAGATTGTGGTGCTCCAGAAAGCTTGGCCAGTTTTGCAATTTTACGGTTATCAATTCGTTGCAAAACGCCTGACTTTTCAGCTTTAATTTCAATTTTATAAGGTGCTAAAACTGGTTTTGAAAATTGACCTTGCGCCTTACAAATGGCTACGAATTTTTCATATGCTTTTCCAGATTTGAGAATTTTATGTGCGGTTTCCTGTCCCTTTCCTTTTTCTACTTTTCCAGAAAGTTCTAATAGTTCAGTAGCTAAAAGCAATGCTCTTTCTGTTAAGTCTTTAGGTGCATCTTCCTCATTTTTCAAAACTTTTAATATATCTATGGCTTCTAAAGTTGGACCGATACCCCTTCCAACAGGCTGCGTGCCATCCGTAACTACAACTTTTACATTCAACCCAACAGCAGTTCCAACGGTTTCCATATGATTTTTTAGTTTTTCTGCCATTTCGGTACTGCGAACCTTGGCGGTTTCTCCCACGGGAATATCAATGACCACGTGAGTAGAACCAGCTGCTGCCTTTTTAGAGAGTACTGAAGCGATGAGCTGACCTTCGCTATCAATATCCAAGGCTTTTTCAATTTTAATGAGCACATCATCGGCAGGACTTAACTGCGCTGTACCGCCCCAAACAAAACATCCGCCTTCTTTTTCTACTACGGTCTTTATTTCCTCGGAAGAGAGCGTAACATTGGTCAGTACTTCCATTGTATCTGCTGTGCCTGCTGGCGAAGTGATTGCCCGTGAGGATGTTTTTGGCATAGTAAGCCCATACGCGGCAACAATGGCAACTACCAATGGTGTTGTCCTATTGCCAGGCAATCCGCCAATACAATGTTTGTCGACCACGATATCCTTGTTCCAGTTCAGTTGCTTTCCGGAAGCAATCATTGCTTTCGTTAGGTCGGATATTTCATCAATATCCATTCGGTCGCCAGCACAGGCAGTAATAAATGCCGAAAGGTGGATGTTGGAATAATCGCCTTCCACGATATCGGTTATGATGTTGTTATAGGCCTTATAATCCAGTTTTTTGTTATAGATTTTTGCCCTGACGTGGCTTAAGGATTCAATAGGCTCTAAATGGGAAACATATAATGTATCGTTTGGGGAAACATTGAGTTTTTTCGCAGCAGCATCTGATAGTCCGATTTCATTAGGCAACAGAATATCAGAATTCAGGACATTAAGACTTGCTACGATTGATGTATTTGCATTGGATATTCTTATTCGGGTAAGTGCCTCAAACCCTTCTGAAATACAGACGTGGCAATCTTCGCGCATATACACTACATTTTCGTTTTGGGTATAGATTCCGAGATGTTTATATTTTAATATGTTTGAGTGTGTGTCCATATTTTATTGGTTGTTGTGATTTTTCGATTTATTCTATTTCTTCGATGGTGTATAATTGCGGAATTTCTGCATCCCACCCATAGGTTTCCTTGATGCCTTTTTGCAATGCTTCTGCACTCTCTTTTTCACCGTGTACAATGAAAATACGTTCGGGTTTGTTTTTTATCTTATCCATCCAGTCCATAAGTTCTGCGTGGTCTGCGTGTGCCGAAAGCCCTTCAATTTCTACTACTTGCATTTTAAACGGCACCCATTTTCCATATACTTTTAGTTCTTTTTCACCTTCCAATAATTTTCTGCCACGAGTGCCTTCAGCTTGATATCCTACAAAAAGTAAGGTGTTATTTGGATTTTGTGCCTGTGTTTCAAGATAGTTTAGCATTCTTCCCCCTGTGAGCATTCCGCTTCCTGCAATCACGATTTTTGGTTTGTAATCTGTTCTTAATTCCATTGTTTCACGATAACTGCTAACAACTGTAAAGTGTGAGCACATTTCGTCACATTCGTTGTCTTCCAATCTGTGCCAATCCCGAGTTCTATGAAACAGTTCCAATACGTTGGCACCCATTGGACTATCCATAATCATTTGTACTTTGGGGATTTTGTTCTCCTTGAGTAACCTCCAAAAAATAAGCATCATCAATTGGGCACGTTCTACCGAAAAGCTTGGGATAAACAGGCTGCCACCTCTATTGATGGTGTCATTTACCAATTTTTCAATCAGTGGAAGTGCTTCCATTTCATCTGGATGAAACCTTCCTCCATAAGTAGATTCTATAAAAAGCACATCTGCTCTTTTTGGTTTCAGGGGTGGATAAAGCAATAAATCACTGGTTCTTCCAATATCTCCTGAAAAGACAAAACGCTTTCCTTCAACATCCAGCTCGATGAATGTAGCACCAAGAATATGTCCGTTATACTGAAATCGTGCCTTGATACCATCAAATAACGGAATCCATTGTGCTTGTGGAACGTCTTTAAAATGTGGAATGGTTTTTTCTACATCATTTAAATCGTAAAGTGGTTCCGCGGGACTGTGTTTGGAATAGCCCTCTTTATTGGCACGTTCGGCTTCCTGTTCTTGTATTTTGGCACTATCATTCAATATGATTTTTGCGATGTCCAAGGTGGGATTGGTGCCGTAAATGGGCCCTTTGAAACCTTGCTTTACCAATCTCGGCAAATATCCTGTATGGTCCATATGGCCGTGGGTAAGCAAAACAGCGTCAATATCAGCAACATTAACGGGTGGATACTCCCAGTTTTTAAGGCGTAATTCTTTTAACCCTTGAAAAAGTCCGCAGTCTATGAGTATCTTTTTATCTCCTGTGTCCACTAAATATTTTGAGCCGGTTACCGTACCTGCTGCACCTAAAAAGTGAATATTTATTTTATTGTTATCCATCTTTATAGTATTTATTTAGAGTCCACCACAGCAAGAAGGTGTATTTCCTTTATCTTGTTTTGATTTGCTCAATTCCACTATTTCTTTATATAGATTACGAGAATCCTCTTTAATAAAAAGAGCCAATTTCTTTACTGATTTAGGTTCAAAGTGAACCATTTCCAATAATATCTCAAGGGCTTCTTCAAGTAGTTTAGAGTCATCTTCCAATGCTTGGTAAAATGGCTCTAAATCTATACTGTCCTTTTCTTTCAGTTCATCTGTTTTCATTTGTTCTATTTTTAAATTAAAAATGTATGTAGTGCTTTATTGAATTCTACATAGTTCTCTTGAATCTTCGAGAATCTTTTTGTGCCTTGACTTTGGCACTCCTACTTGTTCTAAAACTTTTGGGTTTTCGTGAAGCTCTTTGCAGAGCACAAGACCTTTATCCAATAATTTCGTTTTTTCGGCCTTAGTAAGCGTTGTTATTGCTGTTAATGGATGTAGCCCCGACTTATCTATTCTGTCTTTTAACCCGTTATCCATTGGGTAATCCCAACTTGTCAATAATAGCCCAACGCATTTACCATATTGTACCGCATCACTTGTAAATCGTGTATTTGTATAGACGCCTCCTTTGTGAAGTTTAGTATCGTGACCTTTTTGGCGTTCCCAATTTTTTTCTACATCTAAAAATCTTGAATTGATGTATAATGGAATCTTCACGTTGCAAACTCGGCCTTGATCGCTATGGTATTTGCATTCAATCATATAATGATTATTGTCTTTTTGCGCTATCACATCTATTTCGTGTTGAACACAATTACCTTGGACAATAACATCAACTTCTGTATCAAAACCTTCGTGTGCCAATAGTTTGCCTACTAATTTTTCAAATGGAAAACCGGTTGGACCTAGTTCCATTAAAGCTTTTTTGAGCTTGTACTTTGAGGCACTTACCCTAGATTTTCGTTTTAGCATCTTGAAAGCCAACTGATAGATTTTTTTGGTTGTCATTCCTTCTTCAATCTGCTCTTGTACTTTCCGGGCTATATCTTGAATAATATCCTCATCTGCCCGTGAACGCCGCAGGGAGTTGATGAGTTTGTTTACATCAAAGGCTTCGTACTCACCAGAGTATTTTTTTATTAAGACTGATTTATTCATTGTTACATTTTAATAGTCATTACTGGTAATTCGGAGTGATTGGTTACACCCTCTGCGATGCTTTTAGAGAATAAGCTTAAAAAGCCTGTACGTCCGTGAGTACACATTGCGATTAAATCGGCATTTTTATATCGTAAAAAATTGTTTATCCCTGTTTCTACGTCTGGTTCGTTATATACATTCATTGAGAAGTTATCCAAATCGGGGAATTTTTTCAGGAACTCCTTGATGGGATCCAACCCTTGTTCTATACTGTTAAAATCGGTCTGAGTATTGACCCTCAATAAATGGATATGTGCGCCGCATTTTTCAGCAATCGAAATAACCTCCTTAAATGCATCGCTTACATCTTGAAGAAAATCTGAAACAAAAACGATATCCTTAAAAGGAAAGGATACTTCTTCATCCTTGACTACAACAACTGGTACATCAGCTTTCCTAACAATTTTTTCTACGTTGCTTCCCATTAACTCACGTATACCGCCTCGGGTGCCACTACTTCCCGTAACTATAAAATCGTGATGAAAATGACCCGAATGTTTAAGGATATTTGCCTGACCACCATCAAATTCAAGGAAAGTCCTGCATTCAAGACCTTGCCGTTCTGCTTTTTTCTCCAGTTCTCTCAGGTAGGCTTTTGCGATGCCTATTTGCTTTACTGTTTCTGGGTACTGTTTTTCTTTTTGTTTATCCAACTTTACCCATTCTACGGGGGTTTTCATCAAATGGAAAAAATGGATTTCGGAATTGTAAAGCTTTGCCATTTCAATTCCGAGTTCTTCTGCTTTATTGCAATTTTTTGAAAAGTCTGTTGGTACGAGTATGTTTTTCATAATTTTTTGTTTTAAATTGTTTTTGATATAATTAAGCCACCGTTATACTATTTTCCAGATATATCTGTTGCACGGAATGCAGCAACTCAATGCCCGTACCAAAAGGCTTTTGAAATGCTTTCCGACCCATTATTAACCCAGAGCCACCAGCTCTTTTATTAATTATTGCTGTTGTAATGGCTTCGGTCAGATCTGATTCACCTTTGGAACCACCGCCTGAATTAATCAATCCTATTTTGCCCATATAGCAATTGGCCACTTGCAACCTGCATAGGTCAATTGGATGGTCTGTTGTTAGTGTTTGGTACATTTCATCATCATATTTTCCAAACCCGATTTCCTTAAATCCGAAATTGGTTGTCGGTAATTTTTGTTTAATGATATCCGCTTGAATAGTTACGCCCAAATGATTAGCCTGTCCTGTTACATCGGCAGCCGCGTGGTAATCTTCTTTTTCGGTTTTAAAAGCTTCATTTCGTGTATAGCACCATAAAATGGTAGCCATACCCAGATTGTGGGCTTCTTCAAAAGCCTCTGCTATTTCTTTGAGTTGTCTGTTACTTTCCGCTGAACCAAAATAGATGGTTGCACCAATGGCAATTGCACCCATATTCCAAGCATCTTTTACCTTGCCAAATAAGGTCTGGTCATATTTCTTGGGATAGGTAAGCAGTTCATTGTGGTTAATCTTTACAATGAACGGAATTTTATGGGCATATTTTCGTGCATTTAATCCTAAAACCCCAAAGGTGGAAGCCACGCCATTACATCCTGCTTCTATTGCCAATTTTATAATATTCTCTGGGTCAAAATAATCTGGGTTTTTATAGAATGAAAAAGCAGCACTGTGCTCAATACCTTGGTCAACAGGAAGGATACTTAAATAGCCTGTACCTCCCAGATTTCCGTTGTTGTACAATTGTGAAAGACTTCGAAGCACCTGCGGATTTCTGTTGCTACTGCCAAATACTTTTTCTAAACTATTTTTGCTTGGCACTTGCAATTCATCCTTTGTTATTTTTTCACAAACGTGTTCTAAATAAAAGTCTGCTTTTTCTCCTAAAAGTTCTACTATATTTTTGTCTGTTTTCATCTTGATAGTATTTAATGGATTCTTAGACTTTCATTTGTTTTGGCTATGGATTTTGTACCATCTGTTTCAATTCCAGTTAATGCCCTAATAGCATCAATTGTTTCCGGGATTACAATAGCTTGATTATCGACTACATAAGCATAGAAAAGCTCGTCGCCCTCTACTTTCAGCATATCTTCCCATAGGGCTACTTCGTACATATCGCCCCAAGGTCTTCCCATATCCAAGAACATTTCCTTTATGGTATTGTTGGAAACCAAACCTTGGTCATATTGAATCAATTTAATACGGCTGGACGTTTTAAAGGCATTTAGCACTTCTTCTTTTGAAGCTTGTTTTTTCAATTTTACGTTCCAGTAGTGCATATGGCTTAAGGTTTGAGGAACTTTTACTGCTGCGGTGACAACATCCAAATCTGGATCGACACTTTTGGCGTCTGGTCCTTGATGGCTCGGAATATCCTTTTCGGGAACCATTGTGTTCATAATGCCACCGAGATGACTTTCCCAAGGGTCTGTAGCTCTTCTTAATAGTGTACCTCGGGCATAATCCAATAAATCGGCTCTTTTTAAAGCGGTCAATGTTCTTAAGATAGAGGTGGTGTTGCAGGAAACAACTCTTGTAGCGTTTATGTTTAGAGCAGATTCATAATTATTTTCTGCACTAAAGGAATGGCCTGTTGTTTCGTGTTTTTCGCCACCGTGTAGAATAAATTTGATGTTCTGCTTCTTATAGACTGCTACATTTTTTGATGCAATTTTTTTAGGGGTACAATCCACAACGAGGTCAGACTTATTTAAAAGTTCCTGCATATCGCCTTTTACCGAAATATTTTCGGATTTCATTTCGTATTCGGCTTCTTGAGTTGCCGCATAGATATCGTATTTTTTTCTTACCGCATTTTGAATACGCCAATCGCTAATGATGTCGCATACTCCCGAAAGATTCATATCGTTTTGTAAGTTGATGGCATCTGCCACCCTTTTTCCAATGACTCCGTATCCTATAACTGCTATATTTTTCATATAATTTGATTTTTATTAATTATGTTTTATTGTTTGTAGTTTCCATTCCCATTGGCATATTACCTTCATCGTCTGTGTGTGAAATCATAAAAAGACGTTCTGCAACAAGTATTAGAACAATCCCAATCGCTGCTACGATAAGCACCAATGGATCGTTCAGATATTTTATATAAAGAAAGGCTGCTAATACCGCAATGTCCAATACGATGGCTATTAATGGGATAATAGGCTGAAAATTCACTTCGTTTTTAAGGTGACGGAACAGTCCCCAATGGATAGCGATATCCATAATCAGATAAAAAATAGCTCCAATGGATGCTATCCTTGTCAAATCGAAAAGAACCGTTAGTAATATAGCCAGGGCAACCGTGAATATAAGTGCAGGATTTTTAAAGTTCCCCATTCTTTTTAAAGATGGGACTTGTTTCATATTGCTCAACATTGCCAATAAACGTGATGCCGAAAACACACTGGCTATAACACCTGAAACGGTTGCTACAATCGCTATTGCAATGGTAATCCAAGAACCCCATTCCCCAAAAACGGGACGTGCAGCGGCAGCCAAAGCATAATCCTTTGCTTCAATTATTTCAGGAATGCTTAAACCTCCTGCAACAGCTAATGCCAAGGCTACATATATCAGTGTGCAAATAAGTATGGAAAACACGATAGACCTACCAAGGTTTTTATGTGGGTTTTTAATATCTGCCCCTTGGTTCGTGATTGTTGTAAATCCTTTATAGGCAAGGATTGCCAATGCCAATGCAGCCACAAAGCCAAAGCCCTGCGGTAAAGCTTCGGTATTTTGAGGAATATAGTTTCCTGTAATGTCTGCAAATCCAGAAGCAATTAAACCAGCAATGGCGAGCAATGCAATACCAAAAACTTTGATGACTGCTGTAAAGGTAGCTGTTGCACCAATTACCCTGTTTCCTAATATATTCACGATATATGCGGTTACCAAAAGTAGAATGCCAAGAACGGATGCGTACCCAGCAAAACTTTCAGGGAACAACCGAAGCGTATATGCTCCAAAAGTGCCTGCCACCAAACTTTCTGAAACTACCATTGATACGTACATCAGCAAAGAATAAAACCCAGTAGTTGTTCCAGGCCCATAGGATTTGTTAAGGAATTTAACCACACCTCCAGACGACGGAAAAGCATTTGAAAACTTGACATAAGAATATGAACTGAATCCCACCACAATAGCTCCCGCAATGAATGCTATTGGGAATAAATCGCCTACTAACTCAGCTATTTGCCCCATAAGGACAAATATGCCAGCTCCAATCATTACGCCAGTACCAAGAGATATGGAACCGATTAAGGAAAGCTTATTATTTTTATCTGTGGTGTTTTTCATTATTTTACTATTTATAACTTTTGTGGTTTTTTCAAATTATTTATTAAGATGATAGACCCTATAACTCCTGCTATGAGAGAAGAAAAAAGAATACTTACTTTTGCGGTATAAATAAATTCTTCGCTTTTAAATGCCAATTCATTAATGAATAACGACATTGTAAACCCTATTCCTCCAAGAAAAGCAACACCGTAAATTTGATTCCAATTAATGGCATCGGGTAATTTTGCCAGTTTTAATGCAACGAATAATCTTGTAAAGGAAACAATGCCCAAAAATTTACCGAAAACCAAGCCTGCCCCAATCCCTAGACTAACTGGGCTAAGTAGCACTTGACCTACTTCACCGTGCAAGTGTATGCCCGCATTCGCCAATGCAAATAGCGGTAACACCACAAAGCTTACAATAGGATTTAGTGTTTTTTCTAATTTCTGAAGTGGGGTTTCGGCTTCTGAACTGGTGGTTTTTATATCTTCTAAAATTTCGAGTTGTTCATCAGAGATTAGTCTTCCTTGTACGGGTTTAATCTTTATAAAACGTGCCTGAAGGTTTCTTAAGCGTTTTAGAAATGTTCCTTCATTAATTTTCACTCTTCCCGGTATTGCTACAGCGGTAAGTATACCTGCTATAGTAGGATGGACACCCGAAAAGAAAAAAGCCAGCCATACACCTCCAATACCTATTAATGCATAAAACCAAGTCTTTCTAATACCTATATAATTTCCGATGATTAATACTCCAAAAAACAACAACCCGTGAAAAAGATCCATAGTAGAAATGCCAGAGGTATAGAACAGCGCAATTACCATTACTGCACCCAAGTCATCTACAACCGCAAGAGTTACTAAAAAAACTCGTAAAGCTATGGGCAGACGTTTTCCGAAAAGTGCCAATACACCCAATGAAAAAGCAATGTCCGTAGCCATTGGAACTCCCCAACCTTGAGAAGCTTCTCCAGTTGAATTGAGCAAAAAATAAATAAGGGCGGGAACGACCATACCTCCTATGGCAGCACCAATAGGAAGTATGGCATTTTGAGGAGTCGATAGTTTCCCACCCAATATTTCACGCTTTAACTCCAAACCGACTTGTAGAAAGAACAAAGCCATTAATCCATCATTGATCCACAGTAATAAGGGTTCAGCGATTTTAAAGCTTCCCACGGCAAAGGAAATATCCGTTCTCATTAAACTTCGGTATATTTCTTGCCAAGGTGAATTGGCCCATACCATTGCTATGACAACAGTGATGAGAAGCAAAATACCAGTATTGTTTAGTCCCTTTGAAGTGACACTAAATACACTTTGTATTCCATTATATGTTTTCTTCTTTAACATTATTAATTCACGTTATTTACTTCTTCTTTTTTTTAAGTATTGTTTATGAATCTTTGGATTTTGGTTTAAAGTTTCTAATAATTAGGCGGTTGCTCTTTTCATAAGTGAAATAACTTACCGCCCAATTAAAACCAACCATCAATCTATTTCTAAATCCGCTTATGGACATCAGATGTACAATTGACCACAGCAACCAAGCGAAATAGCCGGCAAACTTCATTTTTCCCAAGTCGGCTACTGCTTTACGTTTTCCTACGGTTGCCAAAGAACCCTTGTCTTTATATTCGAAAGGTTTTGGGGACTCGTTGTTAATGATTTTTAATAGTGAATTACCCAACCATTTACCTTGCTGAATAGCTGTCTGGGCTACTTGTGGATGCCCTTTCGGTGTTTCTTTTGAAATTACAGCTGCAATGTCGCCAATGGCAAATATATTTTTGTATCCTTCAACCATTAGAAATGAGCCAGTTTTTATACGGTTGCCCTTGACTACGTGTTTTTCATCAATACCTTTTGGGAATTGTCCTTTTACGCCAGCCGTCCAGATAAGATTTTTAGCCAAAATGGTCTTACCACTTTTGGTAGTGACTTCCTTTCCATCATAATTGCTTACAGCTTCATTTAATAATACCTTTACATTTAAATCCTCTAAATATTTGAGGGTTTTCGATGATGCCTTGTCTGACATCGTGCTTAACAACTCATCAATGGCCTCTATTAAATAAATATTCATAATGGAAGAAGGGTACTCTGGGTAATCTTTGGGAAGGATGTATTTGCAAAACTCTGCCAAAGCCCCTGCCATTTCTACGCCTGCTGGACCACCACCTACTATTACAAAATTTGTCAACGCGTCGCGTTCTTCATCATCACAAGTAATAGCTGCCTGTTCCAAATTTTGCAACATCATATGACGGATGTTGAGGGAATCGCGAATATCCTTCATCCCCAAACTATTTTCGGCCACAGAATCCATCCCAAAGAAATTGGTGGTCGTGCCAGTAGCCAACACTAAATAGTCATAAGAAACACTTCCCTTATTGGTAAATATAGTATTTGAATCGGGTTGAATTTCCTCAACTTCAGCCAAACGAAAGAAAACATTTTTATAGCCATTGATTTGTTTTCTGAATGGAAATACAATACTATCAGGCTCTAGGGCACTCGTTGCCACTTGATACAATAAAGGTTGAAATTGATGGAAGTTATTTTTATCGAGTAAAACCACTTGAACTTCTTTGTGTTTCAGTTTCTCAACCAATGCCAAACCTGCAAATCCTCCACCAACGATAACCACACGAGGTAATTTAGTATCGGGAAGACATATCTCATCTGTTATCTTACAGGTGGATTCCAACGTAATGCTATGTGTTTGCTTTTCTTTCATTTTTTATTTCTATCTCTTGCAATCAGTACTGAACATTTGGCATTTGTGGTTAAATATTGGGATACTGAGCCCAATACTAAGCGAGAAAGAGCACTGTGACCCTGAGAGCCTACTACAATTAAATCTGCACCCCAATTTTCTGCTTTTTCATTAATAGTACTTTTGGGCAGTCCGCTAACAACACTTGTGGTTATGGTAAGTGCCTTGTTTTCGGCCTTGATTTTATCGGAAGCTTCTGAAACGATTTTGTTTCCCGATTTTTGAGCGTTAGTTTTAATTTCTTCTATGTAATTTCCTATCTTCCCGCCCATAGTATGCAATCCCAGACCGGTTGTTTTAGGAAGTTCATAAACATTTATAATATGAATTTCACTATTTGAGGATAAAGTCATTTTCTTAAGCTCGTTAATGGCTACTTCACTAAAATCTGAACCATCTATGGCCAATACAATTTTCATAATTTGAAGGTGTTATTAATTGAGATGTCCTATACCTTATTTTTGTTTATAAATGTTTGGGCATCTTCTTTCGATGCGAAGTAAAAAACACTTCCGCTGTTTTTATCCTGAACAATAATTGCCGAAGCTTTATCTACTTTTGAATCATTAAGAGGGTTGGTGCCAAAACGGACATCACCCAAGTTTTTCTGTAATTTTTCAACACAATTTTCACAACAACCGTAATAAATAGTTCCGTTGGCTTCAATAGGTATTTGTGTTACACCCATAAACCTGTCGTTTACCATACATACTTTTTCGTTGGGGACAATTTCGTAGTTTTGGGCAGCTGAAATGTCTTCTGTTATCTTTTTAGAGACTTTGGTATTTGACTGAAGTGCACTTTCAGTAACTTTTTTGTTCTTGTCGGCACAAGATAGAAGCAGCATTGAAAGCAATAAAAGCATTACAAGACTTATGGACAATCGATAAATCTTTTCCACTGGGTTTTTACGGACTATAACTTGTGCTTTACTGTTTTTTTTATTTAAAGTGATCTGTTTCATTTTATATAGTTTTAAATTAATTACGTGCTTTATTTAAGTAAATAAGTTTTCGCCAATAGATGTGTTCGTACAATCCAGACCAGTACATTCCAAAGGTGAAGGCGAACAATAATTCTTCAAAGGGAATTCCTAGAACAAGAATATGGGTTAGGTTGTCAAGATTCCAGTACAGCTCCACATATTGCGGATAAAATGGAAGGATGCTTCCGAAATAAATGAAGTACAATACCGTAAACAGAATTCCCCCAACCCATATCTTTCCTTTTAAATCCGGACGACAATAAAGGGTTGCTAACCCACCTATGAATAAAGCTATAATGCCGCAATAAATGTGATTGAGCGACGTAAATAGCGCTAGAATGATGAACACGTATGCTGGCGTAAAAAGTAAAAAAATATGCAATCGGTGCCTGCTATGACTTCGTTCGTTATGTGGTATTTGGGCAAGTCCTCTTTTAAAAATAAGATTGTAGAGTACCGTACCAATACCACCTATAGCGAAAGAGAAGATTAAACTTTCAATATCAAAACCTGTTTTTTCCGCCAAATCAAACAGTGAAGGTGGCATCCAATATTCTGGAACAAATAATGGCTCTGTTAAACCAAAGGGCATTGTAATAAGGCTCATTTTAAGCATTTCTTTTCTATTCCCTTTTTTGGACAAGAAAATAACTGCCCAAAGTGCAAGGATAATGAGAGACCATATAAACCAGACGTATTGCATAGACCTATTGTTTTCTATTTTCTAAATAATTAACAGCTTCCTTAACCGTCAATGGGTAGGTTGCATTGCCAGTACGCACATAAAATGTGGTGTTTTCGGTATCGTTGACATAAATGGGTTTTTCCGAAGGTTCGATATCCACTACGCACACATCTTTTTCATTAATATCATAGAATGAAATATGGTTGCTGAAACAAGCCTCGTGACCCAATTGTGTAGAAATAATCCTGAACACCGCACGTTCATACCCATCCCTGTTTTTGTGCTTTAGGGTTTTATAATCTTTTTCCAATCCCAGAACATTTCCTTCGTCATCAACACCAATTATTAATTTTCCACCTTTTGCGTTCATAAACCCTGTGATGGTTTTGGCTATGATAACTTCTAGGTCGCGATTGGTAGATTTACGGTAATAGTCATAACGTATGGAAGACTTAAATTCTACTCGTTCATTTTCGCCAGACTCGATTAATTCTTCAATATCACGAACAAGTAATCGCTGTTGTACGCCTATAAGTTCATTTTTCTTTTTCAGGTTTATCCAAAATAAACCTGAAACTATCCCCAAGAATCCTCCCAATAAAGTTAAGAGGCCGCCCATTCCCTGCATATCGAAAGTGAAAGATTCCAAAAAACGTTCAATTAAGATTTCTTGGAACAAAGGGAATGAAAAGGTTGTATCACTGTATTCAAACCAATAAAGTACCATTGTAAAAGGGTGTACCAGGAAATAAAAAATGCCTGCCCCAATTAACAGATGAGTCAAAATGGTCTTAATATTTCTATAACTGCTACTACTTTTCATATAGTTATTTTCTTAATTCAAGCGGTTTGTTGCTACATACTTTTTAAACATTCTTGATAGAAGCATACACTAAACCAGAATGAATAAAATTCTTAATTCAGGAATGACAAATCATCTCTTTTTAATTTGGGCATTATAAAAACCTCCAATACAGGCACCTATTAGCCACCAAAGAATAAAAGTTTGTACTATTCCCATTAACACTTCTAAAAGCGGAATATCCATTCTGATGATATTGGAAGTGTCTAAACCGTGCAATAAGCTATTGAAAAAGACGATTGTACCTTCACGTCCTGCTGTGGCCATTACTATCATACAACCCAAATAAATTATGGTTCCTGTAAGACCGAAGGCAAAACCGAGTTTTTTTACGTTTAATCGATACATAATTTTATGTTTTTGAGTTAGTTGTCCGAGTTTATAATCTTTTTTGATTCTTCAAATTCTTCTTTGGTTATTTCCCCTTTTGCGTAACGCTTTTTGAGAATATCCAGTGGGCTCTCCTTTTTTGTTTTTTGATAGGGTATATCTGCTGGGATAAAGAATATCCAAGCAATTAAGATGACCCAAATAATCCACCATATAAGGTGCATTCCTCCAAAATGTCCATCGTAGTAGTGCATATTTTTAAATTTTTGATGATTGTTGATTTATTGTATATCCTTTTAGTTTATCGAGTTGTTTCTGCAATTCGGCTACCGTAAGGGTTTTGTCCATAGTGATTACCGTTGCACCTTTTGGTGCTAGGAAAATCTCTGCTTTTTCTATGTTGGGGTGTGCTTCAAGGGTGTCTATTACCCTGGCTACACAGCCTCCGCAACTGATTCCGTTTATTTGAAATTTTTGTTTCATTGCTTTTGTTGTTAATGTTTGTGTCCTTTGTGCTGCTCTTCAGCTTTTTCAGATGGTGCGTTTTTACCATTTTTGGATTTATCATTTTGTTTATGCTGTGAATGGTTATGCCCACCGTGCCTATGTGAGCCGTGGGGCATAAATAAATGACAGGCAAACATAAAAATGATGAAAATAAAAAGTGATGAACCACCTCCTATACCAAATGAAGGTGCCAAAAAAATGAGCAATAATGGCAACGCACAGCCTATGAGCATCCATATCCAGTGATTGTTTTTCATTGTTTTAGTTTTTTTTAGTTATTAATATATTAATAGTTGTCTTTAGAAGTAAACACGTAGCCTAAACCTTAATCATTCACTGGTGTGTGTTTATTTCTTTTTCGTCTATCATATTTATAAATATGGTCATCCTCTATACAATTTGACCAAGTATTTTTCTATTCTAAACCGGCCATTTTTATGCCCGTAAATTGTCTGTTAAGAATGTGTAGGTTCGTCGCAGTCTTTAAATTGTTCAGGAGTTTTGCCACAAAATCCACATTGCTCTCCATTTTTATTAAGCATAGGGTTTTGGCTTGCGCAAGTTCCGGCAAACTTGCCGTCTTTTTTTGCCCAAAGTTTTATCGCTATTCCTGCAAATGCCAATCCCACAAGGATAAGAGTGATTACTATGAGTTTCATTTTTTAAGTTTATTTATTTGAATTAAACATTTATTTTAATTTCTTATTTATTGAATACGGTAAAATTAACAACTGGCACAAGCATTTATCTGCACAACTTTCGTTGTTATCTATATAATTTCATCATAAAAACTTCGTTTCCAGTTTTCAGTATTTTTATAATCGGTCATACTCATACCAACCACGTCCTTAAACTGTCTAGATAGGTGGTTTACACTACTGTAGTCCAATAAATACCCTATATCTGAAAAGGAATGTTGTTTAAGCTGAATGAGCTCTTTGACTTTCTCTATTTTCAATTTAATAAAGTACTTTTCAATGGTTGTCTGTTGATTGGCTGAAAATAATCTGCTCAATGTCTTGTAATCTTTATGAAGTCTTGAAGCCAATAGTTCAGATGTTTTTACCTTAATGTGTAACGGTAGTTCTTGCAATTGTTCAATTAGAATAATCTTGATTCTTTCCGTGAGCATTTCTTCTTCATTCTGAACAATTTCAAAATCATTGGCGTGAAGTACATTTGTAACGGCATCGATAATTTCATTGTTCGCTTTTTTTGGTGCTTCTACCAGCAACCTTCCCAATTCTAGGGAAAGTACTGTCACTTCAAGTTCTTGTAATTCTTGCTTAATTACTTTTAAGCAGCGGTTACAGACCATATTCTTAATCCAAAATTCTTTTGGTTTGTTCATAGTATTTAATGTATTGTCATTGAGTTTAGCTCAATGGTCTGATAGGTTTAGCCTAACAGGATTAATATTGTGTAGCGTTGTTGAGAATAGGGTACAACAAATGTTAGCCAGAAGTGAAATATTGGCTATAGAGGTAATGCAGATTAATTTTAACCTGCGATGTAGAAAATCAAATTAAAAAGGACTCGTTGAGAATTACAAGGTCTGTGGATAGCAAAGGTGGCCTATAAGCCTTAAAAGGTACTGTGTTTTTCTCTAAACCTTCAAAAAGGTTGATATAAGAATAGACGAAATTGTTTAAGAAAACTAAAGTTTCAATCTCTGAAATTGTATTGGCTTTCTTGAAGGTGTCATCTCCTTCTTTCACGATGGTTTGATTATCGCAACAGTCTTTTTCTTGTATTGTAGTACATTGCTTGGAATCATTATCTTTTTTCTGTGCAGTCTCCAAACAAGATTCCGCTTTACTAAAAAAAGCCATATCCACCATTTTATTGCAGCAAAAGTGCATATTTACCGTAAAGGAGGTAGTGGAAAACAGTATAAAAACTGCTAATAGAAAGGATAATATTCTAGTAAAAAGAGATTTCACAGTGTAAAGTTAATAAATTTTGTTTAACATTGAAGGATTTTCTAAAATTAAACACAACTGTTCAATTGTTTTATTATCAGTTTTTTACGAAAAAACAACAAAATTAATTGATACGAAATATAATTCTAAAAGTTCAACAGAACTATGATTTATATCATATAAAGGAAACTGCAAAAGAATTTTATTTGCAGATAGTAGTTAAGCGGTTTAATGCACAAAATAAACATTGATAAATCAAAAAAAATTGTTAAATAAACAAAATGAGATAAATTTTTTATAAATTTGCAACATTAATGAAAAAAGTTTTTCATAAAATATCATCCGTTTGTTTAGCACTTATCGTGTTATTGTCAACAGTTTCTTTTACTATTGATAGTCATTACTGTGGCGAAACTTTGGTGGATTCTTCTTTATTTGGGCACGTTGAAACTTGCGGAATGGATAAACAACTATCCAAAAATGATTGTCAAAGTGAAGTTCAGGATGATTCCTGCTGTTCAGATAAACAATTAGTTGTTGAAGGTCAGGATGACCTTAAGATATCTTTTAACACCTTAAATTTTGAGCAACAAGTCTTTGTTGTCTCTTTTGTACATTCTTATATCAATCTCTTTGAAACTCTTGATTCGCAAATTGTTCCTTTTAGAGATTATGCAGTTCCCTTTCTCATACGGGATATTCAAAAACTGCACGAGACGTATTTAATTTGATTTTAAACAGTTTCCGATAAATATCGGAATAGCTAGCCCTATGGTCAATACTATTTTGGGCTCACTTTCTTGTGTTTAATATTTTGATTTTATCAGGATATTATTCTATGTATAACTGTTTAATAATCATTGTAATGCTGAATAAAAGCATCAAATTTTTAATCGAGAACAAGTTAGTAGCGGTTCTACTACTTGCACTTTTTATTGCTTGGGGAGTCGTAAATGCCCCGTTTGAATGGGATACAGGCTCACTTCCTCGAGACCCTGTTGCCGTAGATGCCATACCAGATATTGGCGAAAACCAACAAATTGTATTTACCAAATGGGATGGTCGTTCCCCTCAAGATATTGAGGATCAAATTACTTATCCTCTAACCACATCGCTTCTCGGTATTCCAGGGGTTAAAACAATACGTAGTTCATCTATGTTCGGGTTTTCGAGCATTTATATCATTTTTGAAGAAGATATTGAATTTTATTGGAGCCGAAGCCGGATACTTGAAAAATTAAACTCATTACCAGCCGGACTTCTACCTGAAGGCGTTAATCCAGCTCTAGGTCCTGATGCCACAGGATTAGGGCAAATATATTGGTACACCCTTGAGGGACGTGATAAAGATGGTAATGTTACAGGTGGATGGGATTTACAGGAATTACGAAGTATTCAGGATTTCTACGTAAAATACGCTCTGTCTTCGGCAAGTGGTGTTTCCGAAGTGGCTTCAATTGGCGGATATGTTTTGGAGTACCAAGTTGATGTCAATCCAGAGTTGATGAGGCAGTATAAAATTGGTTTGAATGAAGTTGTAAAAGCGGTCAAACAAAGCAATAAGGACGTTGGTGCTCAAACGCTGGAAATCAATCAAGCAGAATACCTTATTCGTGGTTTAGGATATGTCAAATCCATTGCCGATTTAGAAAATGCGGTGGTAACATCAGAAGATTTTACATCTATACGCTTAAAAGATATTGCCAATGTTTCCCACGGGCCAGCAACAAGAAGAGGCCTTTTAGATAAAGAAGGGGCTGAAGTGGTAGGTGGTGTTGTGGTAGCCAGATATGGCGCTAACCCAATGGAGGTAATCAATAACGTAAAGGAAAAAATCAACGAATTAAGTTCTGGCTTGCCGTCAAAAACATTGAGTGACGGTAGAACCTCACAATTAACCATTGTCCCTTTTTACGATAGAACAGAGCTTATTCAAGAAACCTTGGGCACGCTTGACGAAGCACTTACTCTAGAAATTCTAATTACCATTTTTGTGATTATTATAATGGTATTTAATTTAAGGGCCTCGGTATTGATTTCAGGATTATTACCAGTAGCGGTATTAATGGTTTTCATTTCAATGAAACTATTTAATGTAGATGCCAATATTGTAGCCTTGTCGGGTATTGCTATTGCTATTGGTACAATGGTGGATGTGGGTGTCATCCTTTCAGAAAATGTGTTGCGGCATATTGATGAAAACGACGAGAACTTGCCAATGAACACTGTTGTTTATAAAGCGACTGCCGAAGTATCTGGGGCTATCTTAACAGCGGTAATGACCACTATTATAAGTTTTATTCCAGTGTTCACTATGATTGGTGCCGAAGGTAAATTATTTAGGCCATTGGCTTTTACCAAAACCGCAGCCCTAACTGCATCACTAATTGTGGCTTTATTTTTAATACCACCTTTTGCAGCCTTTTTCTTTAAAAAACGCGGCATAAAAAAGTCATTAAGCTTAATGTTAAATGGTGTATTGATTGTTGGTGGGATATTGGCACTAATATTTGGATACCCGCTTGGAATAATATTAGTTGCTTTTGGAGTGGTAGGGCTACTTTCATTAAAAGAAAAAATCACCCAAAAACGTGCCAACATCATTAACATATTTGTATCTGCCTTTGCCATTATATTTTTGCTGGCAGAATATTGGAGGCCATTAGGAGTTGATAGAAGCATCTCGATTAATTTAATTTTCGTGGGGCTTATCTGTTTTGGTCTTTTGGGCGTGTTTACCCTTTTCCGAAACTATTATGTACGAATTTTAAATTGGGCATTACGCAACAAGCTATTATTCCTTTCTGTACCTACTGCCATCGTGATTTTTGGAGTTATGATTATGAATAATACAGGTAAGGAATTTATGCCGTCACTTAATGAAGGTTCTTTTCTGTTAATGCCTACATCAATGCCACACGCTGGCGTTGAAGAAAACAAACGCGTATTACAACAATTGGATATGGCAGTTGCCAGTATCCCTGAAATTGAAACCGTAGTAGGTAAATCTGGGCGTACAGAATCTGCCCTAGACCCTGCACCTTTATCTATGTACGAAAATGTTATTCAGTACAAGTCTGAATATATTCTTAACGAGAAACGAGAAAGACAACGTTTTAAAGTCAATGAAGACGGCTTGTTTATGTTAAAGGATGGTGGTTTGGTTACAAATCCAAATATGGAAGTTGATGTAGAAGATGACAAATACAATGCATCCACCATTAAAGACCCTTTTAAGGTTAAAAGCTCACAACTTATCCCCGATGATGATGGAGAGTACTACAGAAACTGGCGACCAGAAATTGAATCACCTGATGACATTTGGAAAGAAATTGTTAGAGTTACAAAAATTCCAGGTGTTACTTCTGCACCTAAATTACAGCCCATTGAAACACGTTTGGTAATGTTGCAGACAGGTATGCGAGCACCAATGGGAATAAAGGTTAAAGGACAAGATTTAAAGGAAATTGAAGCCTTTGGGGTACAATTGGAAGATATACTGAAACAAGCAGAAGGTGTTAAAGAGGAAGCGGTTTTTGCAGATAGAATTGTTGGAAAACCTTATCTGCTGTTGGACATAGATAGAGACCGACTTGCACGATATGGTATTTCCATCGAACAGGTACAGCAAGTTATACAAGTTTCTGTTGGTGGAATGGTGCTAACCCAAACCGTAGAGGGTAGGGAACGTTACGGAATTAGGGTACGCTATCCAAGGGAATTGCGTGCAAATCCAAATGACTTAAAAGACATCTATGTTCCTGTCGAAAAAGGAAGCCCAGTACCATTAAGTGAACTGGTTACTATTAGATATGAGAAAGGACCACAGGTTATAAAGAGCGAAGATACTTTTTTAGTCGGCTATGTCCTTTTTGATAAATTAGATGGTTTCGCCGAAGTAGATGTGGTAGAAAATGCCCAAGCCATTATTCAAGAAAAAATTGACAATGGCGAATTGATCGTTCCAAAGGGTATCAACTATCAATTTACGGGAACGTATGAAAACCAGTTGCGAGCAGAAAAAACATTGAGTGTGGTAGTACCTCTGGCTTTGGCTATCATTTTTCTAATCCTATATTTCCAGTTCCGTTCTGTTGGAACGTCATTAATGGTCTTTACTGGAATTGCTGTTGCATTTGCGGGAGGTTTTTTAATGATTTGGTTCTATGGTCAAGATTGGTTTTTAAACTTCAGCTTTTTCGGAGAAAATTTGCGAGACCTCTTTCAAATGCACACCATTAATTTAAGTGTTGCCGTTTGGGTTGGTTTTATTGCCCTATTCGGTATCGCAACCGATGATGGTGTAGTAATGGCCACCTACCTTACGCAAACCTTTGACAAAAACAAACCTAAAGATAGAAAAGGCATAAGGGCATCTGTAGTTGAGGCAGGAGAAAAACGTATTCGTCCGTGTTTAATGACAACGGCGACAACCATTCTTGCTTTATTACCTGTATTAACATCAACAGGTCGAGGGAGTGATATAATGATTCCAATGGCTATTCCGTCATTTGGTGGGATGTTAATTGCACTTGTAACCCTATTTGTTGTGCCAGTTTTATTTAGCTGGAAACAAGAATTTCAATTAAAACGAGCTACAAAATGAGATATATAATTTTAATAGCACTTGTTTTTTTCGCTTTCGCGGAAGTAAATGCACAAGATTTAGCATTCTATATTCAGGAGGCTGAAAAGAACAATCCAGAAATTCAAGCTTTTGAATTGCGGTACAATATCGCCGAAGAAAAAGTAAATGAAGTTAACAGCTTACCAAATACTGAATTTAATTTTGGCGTTATGGCTATAGCACCTGAAATGGATATGCCTATGGAACAATTTAGTGCCTCTGTAATGCAAATGTTACCGTGGTTTGGGACTATTTCAGCAAGGGAAAATTATGCATCATCTATGGCAGAAACGCAATTTGTCGATATAGCAATTGCGAAAAGAAAACTTTCATTGTCAGTATCCCAGTCATATTATAAACTCTATGCCATACGTGCAAAACAGCTTATTCTGGATGAGAACATTGAACTTTTACAAACCTATGAACGCCTTGCATTAACCTCACTGGAAGTTGGTAAAGCATCAGCAGTTGACGTACTTCGCCTTCAAATAAGGCAAAACGAATTAGTTCAACAAAAGGAAGTGTTGGAACAGGATTTTCAGGCAGAACAGACGCTGTTCAATAACCTTTTAAATCGTGAGGAAAATATGTCGGTAGATGTTGTGGAAGAAATGATGATTCCGGATGTTGACCCTCTGGTTTTAAATGAGAACCTTCAAATAAACCCGGAGCTTATTAAATATGATAGGTTATATGAATCTGTTGAGCAGTCAGAGCTGTTAAACCAAAAGGAAAGTGGTCCTATGGTAGGGTTTGGAGTGCAGTATATTAACCAAGAAAATAGTCCAATGATAACTAGCTCTTTTAAAGATATGGTTATGCCTATGGTTTCTATTTCTATTCCCATTTTTAATAATAAATATAAGTCTGTGACAAGACAAAATGAGTTGAAACAACAAGAAATAAAATCTCAAAAAGAGGATAGGTTGAATAAGCTGGAAACACTTTTGGCACAAGGGCTTTATAATAGAAATGCGACAAGAATTAAGTTCAATGTCCAAACCGATAATTTGAAACAGGCCATTGATGCCGAGGAAATTCTTATTAAAAACTACGAAACTGGAACTATAGATTTTAACGATGTGCTAGATGTACAAGAATTACAGTTAAAGTTTCAAATCAATTTAATCGATTCCATTAAAGGGTATTATACAGAATCTGCCTTAATAAATTATTTAACAAGATAAAAAATTGAACAAGGCCAAATTGGCTTTAGAATACTAAAATAAAGAATTATGATTAGAAAGATAACAATACTGCTTGTGTTCCTCATAACATCTATGGGTATTGCACAAGTAGGAACCAACGGACAAGATAGAAAAGAAGAAGGACGACCTATTAAAGAGTATAACCTTACCATTGAAGAAAATAAAATGACGCTTGGTGGTGTTACAGCTAATGCAATGACCATCAATGGTGATATTCCTGGACCTGTTTTGGAATTTAACATAGGAGACCTTGCCATTATTAATGTTACCAATAAGATGGATGAAGAAACTTCTGTGCATTGGCACGGTTTAATACTTCCCAATTTTTACGATGGTGTGCCTTATTTAACCACACCACCAATAAAACCAAATACTACATTTCAATATAGAATCCCTATCAACCAGTCGGGTACGTATTGGTATCATTCCCATACGATGCTTCAAGAACAAAAAGGAGTCTATGGCTCGATAGTTATTCATCCAGAAGAAAAAACATTGGACTACGACAAGGATTTAGTGGTAGTTCTTTCGGATTGGACAAACGAAAAACCAATGAATGTATTACGGAACCTCAAAAGAGGCAACGAATGGTATCAAGTTAAAAAAGGAACAGCAGTTCCATTAAGTAGAGTAATAAAGGAAGGTGCATTAGGTGCACAATTTAAGTTTTGGCGGGACAGAATGGAAGGTGCGGATATTGCAGACATTTATTATCCCACATTTTTGTCCAACGGTAAAAAATTGGTAGAGTACCCAGAATTTAAACCAGGAGAGAAAGTACGACTTCGTTTAATAAATGCTTCTGCATCAACATATTATTGGATGGGTTTTGGAGCAGGTAACCCAATGATAGTTGCCAGTGACGGTGTTGATGTAACGCCAGAGCAAAAAAACCGATTTCTTTTTGCAATTGCAGAAACCTACGATGTAATTGTGACCATTCCAGAAGGTACATTAGAGATTACTGCTACAGCACAAGACGGCTCTGGTAATACCTCAATTCGTTTGGGTAGTGGCAAGCTTTATCCAGCCAAAAAAATTGACAGACCTAGTAAAATAGAGATGATGAAGCAAATGGCTAAAATGGATATGAAAATGGGAGCACCTGCAATGGTGGGAAACAAAAAAAAGAATACACCTGAAGTTTTAATGCAGAAGTATGGAATGAAGATGGATATGAAAGACGGACAGATGAAAATGGGAATGCAGGATAAAATGTCAATGAAAGATGATAAGATGAATAACCAAATGGATATGAAGATGGAAAAAGACGGTCATATGCACAATATGCAAATAACGCAGAAAGACACCTCTTCTTTTGATTATAATACTCGTAAAACATATTTCAATTACGATTTTTTAAAGGCTAAAGAGAGCACCACTTTTAAGACAGATGCACCGGTAAATGATATTTTACTAAATCTTACTGGTAATATGCAACGCTACGTTTGGAGTATGAATGGCGTACCACTATCCGAAACCGATAAGATAAAAATCAAAGGGGGCGAAGTAACGAGAATTACGATGAACAACCTTACGATGATGCACCACCCGATGCACTTGCACGGTCATTACTTTAGGGTAATTAACGAAAATGGAGAGCGTTCACCACTTAAACATACCGTAAACGTACCACCGATGCAAAAAGTGGTAATTGAGTTCTATAACGAAGAATATGGCGACTGGTTTTTTCATTGCCACATATTGTATCATATGATTGGTGGAATGGCTAGGGTGTTTAGTTATGATACCCCTAGGGATGACAGAATGAAAGATTATCCAGTCCAGAAACTTATCGATGAGACAGACCATTATTATTCGTGGGGATTGGCTCGTATAGGTTCAAACTTTAATGAACTCTTATTAACATCGAGCAATATCCGTAACGAATTTGGATTGAGGGCAGAGTTCGATTACGACAAAAACCTTGAGGCGGAAGTCAGCTATAATAGGTACCTGAATGATTGGGTGCGTCTTTACGTAGGTGTTAATACCGAAACTGAAATACCAAATTCTTTCGACGAGTTCAATACGGTTGGACTGGTTGGGGTTAAATACTTTACGCCTTACAGATTTAACGTAGATGTGAGTATGGATAATCAACTGCGTCCAAGAATACGTCTAGACAGAGAGTTGTTGATTTTTCCTAGAATTTTTCTGGAAGGCGAATACGAATATAGAGCGGACTTTGGATGGGTCAATGATTTAGAGGATAACAATTCCTTTGAAAGTGAAACCCAATGGTTGGTTGGAGCTTCGTATATCCTCTCGCGTAATTTTTCAATCCAAGCAAACTACAATAACCGATATGGTTGGGGTGGTGGATTATTGGCAAGATTTTAACAATTTAAAAATATAAAACTATGGACTATAAATGGGATTTTATAATCGTTTTCGGAGTAATATTTCTAGGCATTCTCATCTATGCAGGAGGAAAAAAAATAAAGCGTTCTAAAAGTTCAAAGGCTATGGACATATTGAATGAGAGATACGCAAAAGGGGAAATATCGAAGGAAGAATATGAAGAAATAAAACAAAAAATCAACTCAAAAATCGAATGATTAACAATAATTAATCACAATTAAAGAATAAATAACTGAATTATTAACAATAAAAAATATCAAGTATGAAAACAATTGTAAAAACAGTATTGATTATCGTAACAATTGGCACATTGGTCAGTTGCAAATCAACCTTCAATGCCAGCGAAACATTACAGGTTGAAGAAAATAGAAATGCCATTTATCAAGAAATCATTTCAAATCCTATTCAGTTTGCCGATTTTATCAAGGAGGCACAAAAAAATAAGGATGCCAAAAAAATAATGATGAAAACCCATATGGAGCTGATGGAGTCTGGAAATATGAAAATGATGATGGAGAAGAATCCTGAAATGAAACAAAAAATGCAATCACATATGCAAATTATGATGGAGAAAAATCCGGAAATGATGCAAAAGATGCAATCCAAAATGCTAGATAAAATGATGGGTAGTGAGAAGGGCCGTAAAATGTTGATGAATAAAATGCACAACAATGAAGAAATGAAAAAGGCAATGAAAGAACGGATGAAGAAAATGATGGACGAAAACCCTGAAATGATGAAGGAAATGATGCAAAAAATGATGAACGACCCAAAGATGAAGGAAAAGATGGAAAAAATGAAGGGCAAGAAGAAGAACGCCCAAGGCCATAAGCACTAAAAAGAACTGAATAAGAACAATAAAAATTTTCAATTATGATGATGTGGTGGTGGATATTAATACCGATTGTACTGGTATTGGGCATATTTCTATACATTGGAAAAAACAGACAATATACTGTAAAGAAAGAAAATCCTCTGGATATTCTTAACAGCCGATTCGCCAAAGGCGAAATATCCAAAGAAGAATACGAAGAACAAAAACGAATGTTGAACAAAAAATAAAAGCTAATGAACTACTATTTTAATAAAACGGTCAATGGAACTTTTGAAGATGTTATTGATAAAGTTACCCAAGGATTGAAAGACGAAGGTTTTGGCATACTCACAGAAATTGACGTCAAAGAGACCTTAAAAAACAAACTGGATGTAAACTTCAAAAAGTATAGAATTCTAGGGGCTTGTAACCCACCCTATGCACACAAAGCTTTGCAGGCAGAAGATAAAATTGGAACGATGTTGCCCTGTAATGTCATAGTGCAGGAAATTGAAGCAGGCATCATTGAAGTAGCAGCCGTAAACCCAATGGCATCGATGCAGGCTGTGGAGAATAAAAATTTGAATGAAATTGCCAATGAAATAACTGCAATGCTAGAAAACGTAATCGAAAAACTATAAAATACATTTCAAAAAGTAATACAAATAAACACAAACATAAATTAAAACAAAATGAGCAAATTAAAATCAACATTAGGTATAGTTGCAATAGCATTTATAACCTTAACAGCAATGTCTTGCAAAGACAACAAAAATGAACAAAATAATGCAGATGGGAACCATTCTGAAATGAGTGCCGATGAAGACCATTCAAAAATGAATCACGATGGAGATAAGAAGGAAATGGCAATGAGTGGCGATGGTAATTCACAAGGTGTATTAAAGGACTACTTTAATCTTAAAAATGCGTTGGTTGCAGATGACAATGCTAAAGCAAAAACACTTGGTGCAACTCTGGCAACAACTTTAAGGAACTTTGATGTTTCATCAAATTTTTCCGACACTCAAAAAGCCGAATTAAAAGATATTATAGAAGATGCTGTAGAGCACGCAGAACATATCTCGGAAAGCGATATAGATCATCAGCGAGAACACTTTAAAATATTGAGCAAGGATGTAACTGATATGGTTGCAATTACAGGAACTGAAAACACGCTTTACCAACAGTTTTGCCCAATGTACGATGGCGGTAGTGCTTGGTTGAGTATGAGCAAGGACATTAAGAATCCCTATTACGGAAGTCAAATGTTGAATTGCGGAAAGGTGCAAAAAGAGATTAACTAATGAGGATTGTAAAAATCATAGCAATAATATTATTGGTAGCGTTTGTAGGAATTCAATTTATTCCCACAACACGAAATCAAAGTGATACTGTACCGTCAACGGATTTTATGTTGGTCAATAATGTGCCAAAAACGATTCAAAAAAAGTTACAAGTGTCCTGCTATGATTGCCACAGTAATAATACGCAATACCCTTGGTACAATAAAATTCAACCTGCTGCTTGGTTTTTGGAAGACCATATCAAAGAAGGAAAGGCCGAGCTTAATTTCAGTGAATGGGATTCCCTGTCAAGCCGACGAAAAGCCAGTAAATTAAGATCTATTGTCAAACAGATTGAAGCTGGCGAAATGCCTTTGGATTCTTACACTTTGATACATAAAGAGGCAGTCTTTTCAGAAGAGGAAGCAAAAGAGGTAATTAATTTTATTACAGAATTAAAAGACAGTTTATAAACAATAATTAAATATAATAAAAATGAAAAATTTAAAAATGAGTATAGCAGCAATGCTATTGTTAGCAGTTTCTTTTACCAACGCACAGGAAAAGAAAAAAATGAACCACGATCACGGAGATATGAAAATGGATCATAGTAAAATGTCAACTATGAAAAGTGATGCAAAAACAGAAGCAATTTTAAGTGATTACTTTAATTTAAAAAATGCTTTGGTTGCAGATGACACCAAAAAAGCAGCTCAAGCTGGGTCTAAATTGGTAGTTTCTCTTAAAGCTTTTGATACGGACGGTTATTCAAAAGAAAATAAAGAAGAATTGGCAGATATTATAGAAGATGCAACCGAGCACGCCGAGCATATTTCTGAAAGTGCCATAGACCACCAACGCGAACATTTTAAGACCTTAAGTAAGGACATAACAGATTTGGTAGCCATTACGGGAACAAAGAACACGCTTTACCAACAATTTTGCCCAATGTACGATAAAGGTAGTGCGTGGTTGAGTACCAGCAAAGAAGTAAAAAACCCATATTACGGTAGCAGAATGCTTAAATGTGGGAAAGTGCAAAAAACTATTCAATAGATAATCCCCTGCCTTTAATAATCTTTTAAAAACACTGGTTTATTAGTTAACAGTGGCTTATGAGATAATAAGGTTATCTGAATAGTTATAAAGTCCTGTCGTGGGAAGGAAACAATGTTGATGGTTAGTGTTAGTTCCTTCCCAAGTCAGGCACAATGAACTTTTGAAGAAGAGTAGTTGATTTGGTTAATAGCAGCCTGAACTGGGAGAGAGATTAAATCCCTAAATATAGCGTCTCTCTTCCTAGGTCGGGCAAATTAAAATTTCGCAGAAAAAAAGTTTAGTGAAGATGCTTGATTTTGAGGGGTAAAAATTTGGTTGGTTTATTAAAGTTTACCTCTCATCTTCAAGTATTATTTATAAGGTTTTGCCAATAACAATAAAGAAAAGAATTTATAACAATGAAAGAATGTTGTAAGAACGGTTGCCAACAAACAACAGGTAAATCTGTCGTTAAAAAATGGCTCAATTATATAGTATATACAATCCTAATCTTAATAGTTGGTGGTGCGTTGGCACTTCAAGTATTTAGTTAAGAGCATAAATTAAAAACGGTTAAAATTCAAGATAGTGACTATTTTAAAATTGACTATACGTTCTTTTTTGAATATGGCTTTTTTAGCAATTACGGGCTACTTAATTTATTTAGGGTTCTTTAAAAAGAAGGACGTCGAAAGTAAGATGAGCGAGATGGCACCTAAAAGCCCATTGCTTGAAAAGGTTTTAAAATATGTTGCCTATATCTGCTACGTATGGTTGGCTGGTGGAATCATTGTCAAATTTTTTGTGAATTAAATTATAGAAAGTATGGTCAACAGAAAGACAGCAAAATGGATTCGAAAAGCACACCGATACTTGGGTATATTCCTCGGTATTCAGTTCTTGATGTGGACTATCAGCGGAATGTATTTTAGCTGGACGGACATTGATGAAATACACGGCGACCAGTTCAAAAAAGAAAAGCCACGGCAAACTGCTTTTTCCAACCTATTAGGGACTGAGCAATTAGCGAGTGAAGAACCTATCCAAACACTAAAATTATTGGAAATAGCAAATGAGCCGTATTATTGGATTAACGAAGCTAATTTATTTAGTGCTAAAACGGGAAATGTAAAAAAAGGTATTACTAAAGCAGAAGCAAAAGAGGTAGCCAACAGATATATGCTGCCCGATTTGGAAATAAGTGGTATAAAACGAATTGAGAAGGTAGATGCGCATCACGAATACCGTGGCCGTCCATTGCCAGCCTATGAGATTTCATATAAAACCCCACAAAACCTGAAGGCTTATGTCGCCATAGAAAATGGTGCATTTCAGACCGTTCGTCATAGAAACTGGCGCTGGTTCGATTTTTTGTGGATGACCCACACTATGGACTATCAAGGCAGGGACAACTTTAATACCATAATCCTGCGGGCGTTTTCATTGTTAGGGTTAATTACAGTATTAAGTGGGTTCTTACTTTGGTACATATCGTCGCCCACAATTAGAAAATTGGTTAAAAAGAAACGAAAATAAGTAACACTAAAACCAACATAAAATGGAAAATTCAAATCAAAATTCAAAGAAAAACAACTACACAAAATTTATAGGTATGCTCGTGGCATCCTTCATAGCAATGTACGTTACAATGTACTTAAACTCTTATGAAATTGACCACGTCTATTTTAGTCTTACCCGATTTTATATGAGCTGTTTGGGTATTGCCGCTATGGCCATTATTATGTTTGTGGCAATGCGTAATATGTACCAAAACAAAAAGAAGAATATAGCAATTGTTCTTGGAGGTATTGTCCTATTTGGTGGTGCGTTAGGCCTTGTGAGGGCACAGGCCCCAATTATTGGCGATGTACTCTGGATGAAGGCTATGATTCCGCATCACTCTATCGCCATTTTAACCAGTAAGCGAGCGGATATACAAGACCCGGAAGTGAAGAAATTAGCAGATGATATAATTAAAGCACAAGAAAAGGAAATTGCAGAAATGAAAGCAATGATTAAACGATTAGAAAATAACAAATAAAAACAAAAACAATGAAAAAAAACATCATTTATATAGGTATTGCCTTGATTGTTGGCCTTTTGGGCGGCTTTCTACTGTTCGGTGGAGATTCTACTGATAAGGCAACAAATAGTGCTAAAGACAATCACGAACATTCAGAAGAAATTGCTACTAATCAAATGTGGACCTGTTCTATGCACCCACAGATTATGCAACCAGAACCTGGCGACTGCCCAATATGTGGAATGGATTTAATTCCAGCTGAATCAGGTGCCGATGGCCTCAATGCCAATGAAATCAAAATGACCGATAATGCAATGGCTCTAGCCAATATTCAAACGTCACTTGTGGGACAAGGACAAATAGGAAATAATTCCCTAAAGTTATCTGGAAAGATAAAAGCAAATGAAGAGTCAAATGCTGTACAGGTCACATATTTTGGAGGAAGAATTGAAAAACTATACGTTAATTCTACAGGAGAACGTGTTGGCGCAGGACAACGCTTGGCAACTATTTATTCGCCAGAATTAGTTGCGGCACAACAAGAACTGCTTACCGCTTCATCCTTGAAAGAATCGCAACCAGAATTATATAAAGCTGTTAGAAACAAGCTCAAACTTTGGAAACTTTCAGAAAAGCAAATCAACGCCATAGAAAACTCTGGGAAAGTACAGGAAAACTTTCCTGTGTACGCAACCGTATCAGGAACGGTAACACAGAAAATGGTAGAGGAAGGAGATTATTTAAAACAAGGACAACCCTTGTACAAAATTGCCAATCTCAATACAGTATGGGCAGAATTTGATGCTTACGAAAACCAAATTGCGTCCTTAAAAGAAGGACAAACCATCAAAGTAACCACCAATGCCTATAGAAACGAAGTGTTTGATGCCAAGGTCTCGTTTATTGACCCCTTATTAAACTCTGCTACAAGAACGGTGGTCGTGAGAGCAGTTTTACAAAATAAAAAAGACCTCTTTAAACCGGGAATGTTTGTAGAAGGAAAAATCGAGGGTGCTCAAACGAGCACAGAGAACACCGTTTCCATACCGTCAACGGCTGTTATGTGGACGGGCGAACGTTCTGTAGTCTATGTCAAAACAGACCCTAATAAAGCTGTTTTTGAAATGAAAGAAGTTTTATTGGGCAATGCCACTGGCGATAGTTATACCGTTCTTGAAGGTTTAAAAAATGGAGATGAAGTGGTAACTAACGGCACGTTTACAGTAGATGCCGCGGCACAGCTTCAGGGTAAAAAATCAATGATGAATCAAGAAGGAGGTAAAACTATGACAGGACACGAAGGACATTTGGGAATGCAAGAAGATGGATCTGGAGAAAATATGGATGTAACCGATCATTCCCAAATGAAGGAAAGAATTAAGGTTTCAAACAAATTTCAGAATCAATTAGAACAGGTTCTTGATGATTACATTCTTTTAAAGGATGCATTGGTAAACGATGATGCCAAGGGTGCTCAACAAGCAGGAGAACAAATCAACCAGTCCTTGAAAAAAGTGGATATGAAATTATTATCGGATGAAAAGGCGCATAACCATTGGATGACCATTCAAAAGGAACTAAAGTCATCTGCAAATGCTATTGAGAACAGTTCAGACATAGCAGAACAAAGAGGGCATTTCAAGCATCTTTCGGCACATATGATAAGTGGTGTACAGCTTTTTGGGGTCAACCAAAATGTATATATCCAGTTTTGCCCAATGGCCAATGACAATAAAGGTGCCTATTGGATAAGTTTGGAAGAAGAAGTGCGAAATCCATATTATGGAAAGGCTATGTTAACTTGTGGAGAGGTAAAAGCAACTTTAAAATAAAACGAATTACGGATTAATCAAGTAATCTTCATAAGGCCAAAAAATAATCTTGGTTTTATAATGGCGAACGATAATGAGTGAAAGAAGAAGAAATAGACGAAAAAATGAAAGGAAGAAGCATCAACCTAAAAGTAATATCACAAAAAAAGATAAAATTATAGCTTTTGTTGTGATAGTATTGGTTTTTGTAATTGCTGCGATAGCTGCTGTTTACTATTCTCTACACAAATCTGGGTTAACCTTGTTTTAAAACAAGTATTATATGAGTGAGATTATCTATATTAAAAATATGGTCTGCCCAAGATGTATCTCGGCAGTATCCAATATTTTAAAACAACTTGAAATATCCTATGCTTCTATTAAATTGGGAGAAGTTAAATTAGTGTCAACATTAAATGTAAACACCAAAAAAGAACTTTCCGAAGCCCTTCAAAATTCAGGTTTCAGTTTGATTGACAACCGTAAAAGTCAACTTATCGAACAGATGAAAACATTGGTTGTAAATAAAATCCATCACTCATCCAGCGAACTGAACATTAAATGGGCAGATTATGTAAGCGACAACATACATCTTGATTATAAATATTTAAGCGCACTCTTCTCGTCAGTAGAAAGTATCACTTTTGAGCAATATATCATCAACCAAAAAATTGAACGTGTCAAGGAATTAATAGTTTATGATGAATTAACCTTGAGTGAAATAGCCTTCAGAATGAATTACAGTAGCGTCGCTTATTTAAGCAATCAGTTTAAAAAGCTAACAGGAATGACCCCTTCGGAATTTAAAAAAAGCACTAATAAAAACCGTAAATCATTAGATGAGATTTGATGGAAATTCAATTAAAATCAAAAATTACTTGTCCAAACTGCGGACACAAAAAAGTAGAAGATATGCCAACAAACGCTTGTCAATTCTTTTATGAGTGTGAAAATTGTAAAACAGTCTTGAAGCCTTATGATGGAGATTGTTGTGTGTTTTGTTCCTATGGAACAGTTGCTTGCCCACCAATTCAAGAAAATAAAATTTGAAATGAATCAAATTGTTGTTAAAGATAAATTTTCTTCCAGAGAAACCATTGAAATAGACATTAACAGCAAATTTTACAATTCATTCAGTAAATAACGTAACACATTAAGGTCTTTTAATCCTGAAATTTGCAATGTACTAATAAGAATAGGGTTATGGAGGCACTTAATATATTTGAAACCAAAGAAAAGAAAAATGAACAAGGAGTGAAAAAATCCTTTCCGGTTACTGGAATGACCTGTGCCGCGTGTGCCGGTAGTGTAGAATCCATTCTTTCCCATACCAATGGTGTAAACAAGGCCACCGTGAATTTTGCCAGCAGTTCGGTATTGGTAGATTACGATGAAAGCACTTCCGAAGAAAAATTACAGCGGGCACTACAAGAGGTAGGTTATGACCTTATTGTCGATGTGGAAGACCCAGCAGGAGCACAACAAGAACTTCAGCAAAAGCACTATCAGGACATAAAAAACCGTACCATTTGGTCGGCCATTTTAACGCTGCCCATTTTTATTCTGGGAATGTTCTTTATGGCTTGGGAACCCGGAAAATGGATATCGTTGGTGTTGACCGTTCCTGTTTTATTTTTGTTCGGGCGTAGCTTTTTTATCAATGCCTTCAAACAAGCCAAGTACAGAAAGGCCAATATGGATACGTTGGTGGCGTTAAGTACAGGAATCGCCTTTCTGTTTAGTGTGTTCAACACGCTGTTTCCTCAATTTTGGCTGAGTCGTGGTATCGAACCTCACGTCTATTACGAAGCAGCAACTGTTATCATTACCTTTATTTCCCTTGGGAAATTATTGGAGGAAAAAGCAAAATCCAACACTTCTTCGGCCATAAAAAAACTAATGGGATTACAGCCCAAAACGCTAAAAGTGATAGAAAATGGCGAAGAAAAGGAAATCCCGATTTCCGAAGTCCAAGTGGGTCAAACCATCTTGGTACGTCCTGGAGAGAAAATACCTGTAGATGGCGAAGTATCAAAAGGCAGTTCGTATGTAGATGAAAGTATGATTACGGGCGAACCGGTTCCGGTCCAAAAATCCAAAGCGGAAAAAGTATTTGCCGGTACCGTCAATCAAAAAGGAAGTTTTCAATTCACGGCAGAAAAGGTAGGCGGCGAAACCCTGCTTTCCCAGATTATAAAAATGGTTCAGGAAGCACAGGGAAGCAAAGCACCTGTGCAAAAATTGGTCGATAAGATTGCGGGAATTTTTGTTCCCATCGTATTAGGCATATCCATTGTTACGTTCATCGTTTGGATGTTTGTCGGTGGCGATAATGCATTTTCACAAGCCTTATTGACTTCCGTGGCAGTATTGGTCATTGCCTGCCCTTGTGCGTTGGGATTGGCAACGCCAACAGCGATTATGGTGGGAATAGGTAAAGGCGCGGAGAACAATATTCTCATTAAGGATGCCGAAAGTTTGGAATTGGGTCATAAAGTGAATGCCGTAATACTTGATAAAACAGGTACGATTACCGAAGGAAAACCCTTGGTAACCGATATAATTTGGGCTGAAAAAGGTAATGATGAAAAGAAATACAAACAAATCCTTTTGGCAATAGAAGCGCAATCAGAACATCCATTGGCAGAAGCTGTGGTCAACCATTTTAAGGAACAAGATGTTCGACCCGCCGAAATCACTTCTTTTGAAAGTATCACGGGAATGGGTGTTAAAGCAGCATCGGAAAATGGGACAAAATATTTTGTAGGCAACCATAAATTAATGGTCAAGAATGATATTCAAATCGATGCTGCTTTAATCAAAACATCCGAAAATCTTGAAGAACAAGCAAAAACGGTCATATTCTTTAGTAATAATGAAAATGTATTGGCAATCCTTGCTATTGCAGATAAGATTAAGGAAACATCCAAAAAGGCCATTACTACGTTACAAAACAAAGGAATAGAAGTGTATATGCTTACGGGCGATAATAATAAAACCGCCTCGGCAGTAGCTCAACAAGTTGGAATAACCCATTATCAAGGGGAAGTAATGCCTTCCGATAAGGCAGCTTTTGTGGAGAAATTACAGGCTGACGGAAAAACAGTGGCTATGGTGGGCGATGGTATCAACGATTCCCACGCCTTGGCACAGGCCAATGTGAGTATCGCTATGGGCAAAGGTTCCGATATTGCGATGGATGTTGCAAAAATGACCCTTATAACCTCAGATTTACAATCTATTCCTAAAGCGTTGGAACTATCAAAAAGAACCGTATTGGGCATCCGTCAAAATCTATTTTGGGCCTTTATCTATAACATCATCGGTATCCCAATAGCAGCAGGAGTATTATATCCTGTAAACGGATTTTTGCTAGACCCGATGATTGCAGGAGCAGCAATGGCTTTCAGTAGCGTATCGGTTGTTGCCAATAGTTTAAGACTTAAACGAGTAAAACTCTAATATTAATTATAAAATCAAAAATTATGAAAACTTTAAAATTCAAGACCAATATCAATTGCGGTGGTTGTGTATCAAAAGTAACCCCTTTTTTAAACAAGCAGGAAGGTGTTGAAAGCTGGGAAGTGGATACGAACAATCCCGATAAGATACTGACCGTAGAAACCGACAATGCGACGGAAGAAGAAGTGAAGGCTACTTTGCAAAAAGTAGGGTTCAAAGCGGAATCCATAGATTAACACTTCTGAATAAGGATGGTTTATGTAATTCTCTTAGGTGTCGTCATTTTTTTTGCCTTTCATTTTTATAGAAAAGCAAGGCGACGAAAGGTTAAACCTTTTCCAGAACATTGGCACGGGTTGCTGTTAGAAAATGTGCTCTATTATCGCAATCTTTCAGAAGAAAAGCAAGAGGTTTTTCAGCAGCGAATGATGCAATTTTTGAGCGAAGTCTATATTGACGGCGTGAAATTAGAATTGGAAGAGCTCGATAAAATTTTAATTGCCGCAAGCGCAGTAATACCCGTGTTTGGCTTTAAAGAATGGCATTACACCAATTTAAGCGGAATACTTCTATATCCCGATAACTTTAATGAAGATATGCAATTTGGCAGTAGGGACAAATCACGGAACATTGGTGGAATTGTCGGCAACGGACGATTTGAAAAGCAAATGATTCTGTCCAAGAAAGCGTTATACCACGGTTTCAATAATAAAAGTGATAAAAACAATACTGGCATCCACGAATTTGTACACCTAATAGACAAGCTCGATGATAGAACGGATGGTGTGCCAGAACGATTATTGCAGCACCAATATGCGATACCGTGGTTAAACCTAATCCATAAGGAAATGGAAGCGATTAACGATAACCATTCCGATATTCGTAAATATGGCGGTACAAACCAAGCAGAATTCTTTGCGGTTGCTTCTGAGTATTTTTTTGAGCGTCCAGACTTGTTAAAAAAGAAACATCCGGAACTTTATGGGATGTTGGTGGAATGTTTTAGGCAAGAACCAGGCACTTGATAAAATGAATCAGAAAAATTATAGAGAGTTTAGTTTACTCTAAAAAAAATCTGGGACTCTTGTATTGGTTGCTTACATCAAAGTTTACTTCTTCATCTATGATTTCGTTTCTTTGTAAGGGGATGGATGTTGGTTTTCCTGTTCTGTAATTGAGTCCAGCTGAAATATTCAGGACATTATTTGAATAGGTAGAGCCTAAAGTAAAGGAATGGGTGTTGTCAAAATTACTTAGGAATTGCAGGTATTCTAAGTTGTTAAAAGTGTACGTGTATACCTTATAAGAATAACTAAGCCAGCTACTTAAGCTTTTTACTTGTTTACGTAGCAAGAAATCAAGTCCCTTTACATTATAACTGCCTGTTGTTTTTGTAAATTCATATTTAGTAGTAAAGCTTTGGCTTTGTGATGTAATACCGTCTATTTCTTTGTAATAGCCAGTTGCATCTACTAACCAACCTTTTTTAAAATATTGCACACCTAATGATGCTTGCTTGCTTTTTAAAACAGGAATACTATCATTATCGGTTAATTGCCATCTTCTTTTTTCCACATCTAAAAAATCATTTTGAAAGTTGACTATTTGAGACGTGTTTTGATGTTTCAATATCTTTTTTCCCGTTCCAGATTCAAATATTTTTGATGACTTAAACGATGATTGGGATATCGTATCTACATCTGCCACAAAAATTAAACTTATTGATGTAGGCGATAGTGGTGCCGGTACTGATAAGTTGATTTTTGAAAAGAATTAAATAGTTAATTAGGTTCCCCCTTAACCTCGTCCCAGATTTATTGATAGCAGCCAGTCGTTAGCTTTTAAACTAACGACTGGCTTTTTAATGCTATAATGCAAACAATAATTAATCCATCACAAACTTAAAGCCTGCTGTAATAATGCTAGAACTAAAGGTAGTATCTCTATCATACTGATAGAATTTTAAGTCTATACTCTTTAAGCCAAATTTCCATAAGTGCGCTTTTGCGAAAATGTCTGTATAAGACACTCCAAAACCAAGTTGATTTGCTGAGTATTTTGACAAATCATAATCAGAAGTATAAAAGTTTGAGGTAGATAAATTTTCATTGGCAGGCGCAAAATAATCTGCTGCTGTTTGATTGTAAAACCTATATGAAGGATAGAGTGTAAACTTATCTGTGATTTTTATAGGCACTTCAATATTTGCAGTATGTGATTTAATTCCCCAATCATCAAAGTAATAACGGTAAAAAGTACGTATTGTAAAGGCTTCATTAAGATACCAGTTTAAACGACCACCTACAGCAACTTTAAAACGACTATCTGGTAGGCGCTCTACATCATCTGCAAGCTGAAAATTTTCTATAAAAGAGTCTTCAACATCTGCAAAATACACCCTTTGAAAAGGTGTTGATAATAAGCCTTGTTGCTTTACAAAATCTAAGGCTAAAGAACCCTGAACATTTTTATGTAGAATTTGAGAGAAACCAAAACCTAATGAATATGAGTTACGTCCGCTACTATTAAATGGTGTGAACTGTGGTGCGTAATTAGGATTACCGGTAATAGTATAATTATTAATATTGAAATCATCATCGTCATCGTCTCCACCATTGCTAGGTGCTCTTAATTCAGAAGGATATATTAAACTCCACGAGTCTATAAAAACATTACCGCTTACACTTAATTCTGTGTTCTTTTCATTGAAAAGTTTTGTGTAAGAACCTCCAACACCTACCGAGAAATAATCATACTCCGTAGATAATGAGACTTTTGCAGACCAAATATCATTTCTATTATCAGAGCTGTGACTGTAAGAGGCTGTAACATTTGCCCAAGTATCTGCTCCAGAAGCTCCAGAAGAAGCCACAAAAGGGTCTGCTGGCTGTCCACCATCAAATGGATTTACGTTACTAGACGAAGCAGAGGTGTAAGCTGAAACACCTGCATCAATCGTAAGCACATCATCATCGTTTAATGGAATGGCTACTATAATAGTTCCCGTAACATCTGTTAGCTCTTCTGTACCAATACCGCCACTTACGGCTGCATTATCGCCATCTTGACTGTAATAACTTGATAAGAAATCTACTTCAGTAGTTTCTAATACACGTTTTTTATAGACTTTGGTTGAGTCTTGACTTGTTTGTGAGTGCGCTTTCGCGAAAGCAAAAACACACATAAAGAGAATTATATTTTTCAATTGATTTGTTGTATTAGTTACAGCCACAGCCTCCACCAGTTTTTCCTCCGTTTGCTCCTACAGCAGCTTCTCGATAAGAATGTGCTGTGGTTAAATTACGGTCACATTTCTTTTCTGAAAGTGCCATATCTGGGTCATTGATGTTGACCTTTTCGTATTCTTTAACTACTACACAACTGCTAAAAAAGCAAGTTATCATAGCCATTAACAAAAGTTTTTTAATCATAATTTATCGATTTCTATGTTCTGAGATTTTGTAATATTTCCTTTATCATCAATGATGATGCATTCTATTTTTGGTAACTGATTGATTCGGTCTAAACCTGCTTCTTTTCCCATTACAAAAACAGACGTTGCTAGCGCATCTGCCAATTCTGCTTTGGGTGCAAAAACCGTTACGCTTATAATTCCGCTAGACGGATATCCTGTTCGTGGGTCAATAATATGGGTATATCTTTTACCATTAAAGTTGACAAACTTTTCATAGTTGCCAGAGGTTACCACAGCGCCATTGGTTATTGGTAATAAGGCAAACACCTTGTTTTTATCCATTGGATTGGTAATGGCTACTTTCCATTCCTTTCCGTTGGGTTGTTTACCCCAAGTATTCATATCGCCAGAGGCGTTTATGATACCTGATGTCACTCCTTTTGAAATAAGCAAATCTTTAGCCTTATCTGCTGCGTAACCCTTTCCGATGGCTCCAAAACCTATTTTCATTCCTTCTAACTTCAAGAAAACGGTGCTATTCTCTTTATCGAGTGTAATATTTTGATAACCCACTTTGGACACCGAAGCTGTAATTTCTTCTTTTGAAGGCATTACTGTCATACTACCATCAAACTGCCAAATCCTATCCATTGATGCATAACTAATATCAAAAGCGCCATCGGTTAATTTTGAAATACCAATAGCTCGTTCTATTAAATCAAAAAGTTCAGAATTTACTGTTACAGGTTTTTTTCCTGCATTTCTATTAATGTCTGAAGTTTGGGAATTTGCATCCCAAGAAGAGATGAGTTTTTCTATCCTAGTAATTTCTGCAACAGCGGTATCTATATACTTGTTTCCTTCAATAGAATCTTTTGCAACAACGGTTACATCAAAACGACTACCCATTAATTTGAGTTTTCGTTTATAGGGTTGCTGTGCGCTACAAACTACTGAAAATAGTATGATAAATGATGTGATAAGGGATTTCAAATTATTTTGTAAATGCATTTAACTCTTTTATGTAATTTTCTGGTGTTGTCTTTTTGTAACTACTTTCGCCTAGAACTTTGCCATCAGCATCCAGCACTACAACAAATGGAAAATAACCTTGCCTGTTGTATTTTTCTGCAAGTGCAGCATTTGCCTTTGTTTGGGCTTCTGACAGGGCGTTACTTTTCTTTCTAGGAAAATCTGCCTGCAACATCACGTAATGCTTTTTTGCGTAAGCTTTAAAAGCTTCTGTGCTCCAAACTTCCCTATCTAATTTTATACAAGGTGCACACCAGTCTGAACCTTGAAAAACTAGTATAATTGGTTTACTTTCTTTTGCTGCTATTTCTTTTGCTTTAACAAAATCTGTTTGCCACTCTTGGGCATTTACTAAGGTAATTGTAGCTATAAATAACAATGCTACTGATAAAATTTTTTTCATAAAATAAAATGATTTACAAAATAATATACTAAACGGTTTTTTTTATTAATATCATATAATGATATCTATTAATTTTAATTAAAATATAAACTTTTAATGGCTCGGTATAAGCCTAATAAATTGCTTTTGCCTTTGGTAAACATAAGTTCATTTTCTTTATAACTCTTCCTTTATAACTCTTCACATTCAACATAAAAGGCAATCGATTTACTTAATTTGATTAAACTAATTTGTCTCATATTTTATCTTTTTTCAACAAATAATGACACTTAATGATTTCTCTTTTAAATACACAGAAAGAGATTGTTCTTTTAGTTGAGCTAATTCTCCATCAATTTGAGATTCGAAAAAATTATTTTGATTTCGCGAAAGGAAAATTTCCCTTGTTTGAAAGCATATAACGCCATTTAATACATTTGGTTTTTTTATTATCATACAAAAGCCAAAAAGTAACATTTTCAGTTTGCTTATTTTAGGAACAATAACCACATCTAACAGACCATCTTGTAATGAAGCTTTAGGCGTTAGGCTAAAATTATATCCCATTACATTTGAATTAGAAATAAATATTAAAAAGGGATTTACGATTTCAGAAGCGCCATTTATAATTGTAATATTTTCCTTTGCTTTATTATATTCTTTAAATGATTTAAAAGAAGCTTTTATATAACAAAAAAGTGTTCTTTGCTTTAAAGCTTCATAGTTTCCTATAACACTAGCCGTAAAGCCAAAACCAGTATTACTAAAGAAATACCTTTCATTTATACAGCCAACATCGATTTTTGTTTGGTTATTGTTTTTAATGATATTAAGCGCTTTTATAATGTTCCTTGGAATATTCAAATTAGAAGCCAAACCATTACCTGAACCAATTGGGATTATACCTAAAGGAATTGAAGTGCCAACCAAAGTTGAAGCCACTTCATTTATTGTACCATCGCCACCACAAGCCACAATGATATTTGCTTTTTGGTTAATAGATTCTTTAGTTAAATCAATTGCGTGTCCTTTATACTTGGAAGATTTAATACTGATATTATATTTATCTACTTCAAAGTAATTATGAAGTAATGTTTCAGAAAAACTATGATGTCCAGAGCCTGCTATTGGGTTGACGATGAAATGAATATCTACCATCTTATTCATTCTTAATTTTTAAGCCTTCGTTTCTGTACAAATCATCTGCAACTTGATAAAACGAAATACTTGTATTTTCAAAACTTTTTTCGGAAGGAATAGTTGTCAAGCTATTATCTGAAGGTTTCCAATGATAGAAATTAGCATTTTTCTGTTCATCTAAAACCATCACTTTATCATCTTTTAAATAACCTAATTTTCTATAATTTCCTATAAAAGCACGTTCGTCTTCGGGTTGCATTAATAGAATGTCTTTTCCGAAGAGATTAGATTTGTAATCCCAATGCAAGGCAGAAAACAGGGTTGGAAAAACATCAATTTGAGAAGCCATCTTGTTTACTTTTTCTGGCGGCTGATTTGGTAAATTGAAAATTAATGCTGGTATGTGGTAATTTTTAACATCCAATTCCCAACGTCCTGCGCTGCTTGCACAATGGTCACTCATTATTACGAATACCGTATTTTTAAACCAAGGTTTTTGCTGCGCCATTTTTATAAATTGACCAATTGCATAATCGGTATATTTTACTGCGCCATTTCTTCCTGTTCCTGAAGGTATATCTATTTTGCCTTTTGGATAGGTATAAGGTTTGTGATTAGAAGTCGTCATTACAAAATCAAAAAATGGTGTTCCTGTTTTGTGTGCTTTATCTGCTTCTTTCAATACTTTATTGTAAATGTCCATATCGCAAACTCCCCAAGCATTTTCGAAGGTTACTTCATCGTCCTCAATATTAGTACGTGTGGTTGTGATACTCTTATCCAACAAAAAACCACGACCTCTATCTACAATATTGAAACCATTACCTCCAAAATAGGTGTTCATATTATCGAAGTAACCATCACCTCCGTAAAAGAAATTGCGGTCGTAACCTTGCCGCTTAAATACTTCGCCAATGGTAAACAAGCCTTGATTATCTTTACGTTTTACAATACTACGTCCGGGTGTTGGCGGAATGGATAAGGTTATTGCTTCCATACCTCTTACGGTTCGTGTTCCTGTGGCATACAGGTTTTTAAAAAATAAGCTCTTGTTTGCTAATGAATCTAATGTTGGTGTGATATTACTTTTATTACCAAATTCTTTCAGAAAATCGCCACTTAAACTTTCTATGCATATAAAAATAACGTTGGGCTTAATGGATTTTGAAATGCTATCCGTATTGACAATTGTTCTGTAAATGGCATCTTCTGTTGGATTTATAAACGTATTTTTTGAATCTAACAAACTCGCTTTAACGGTTTTAAAAGCTTCTTCTTTTGGAATTGTTTTATAAAATTCATTATAGGGCAACTCGTTATTACGGAAGGCTGCAAAAAATGAGTAAATCCCAGATTTTGCCAATTCATTATTGTACCTATTTTCAGAAAAATCAGCTTGTTTATTCGTAATAAACAACATACTAATGACCACAATAATTATCCAAGGAAACGAAGCGATTAGTTTAGGTTTAAATGTTGTTTCGCTTTTAAACATTTTATTGAAATAGCCAAACCTATACACAATAAAAATACTTGTTAGCACTAGAACAAGCATAGCAGAAATAAGGATAGGCAACGGGTAAGATTCATTAATGTTTTTTACTACTTCGTAAGTGTAAATTAAATAATCTACAGCTATAAAATTATATCTTCTTTGAAATTCATCCCAAAATGTAAATTCTCCAAAGAAGGAAAAAAATATAATCAGCACACCAATTGAGAATCCAAAATAAGTAATGATTTTATCTACTAAAGAACCATAAAATCGTTTTGGAAAAAACAACAAATATGTAAGGTAAGGTATAGTAAAAAATGAAATTGTTGCTATATCGAATAAGAAGCCAATTACAAAAGTTTCAATAAAAGTAAATGCTTCTTTATCTACTTCAGAAAAATTCCAAATAAAGAAACTACACCTTACTATAAAGGAAAGTATTAAAAACAAGCCAATATAGGCTTTTAATAAAGTGAAGCGCGTTGGAAAGATTTTTGACATTCTATTTAAGGTTTTTAAGATGTAACTTTCAACTAGTAACTCGCTAATATGCGTTTAACTTTTTCTATATTTTCTTGTTTTCCTTGTTCTAGAATATCTTTTCCGAAAATGGTTCTAAAATGGTGCTTCTTTAAAAATTCTAAATTCAGTTTGTGCCACTCCAAATCGGTTACTTTGTTATCACAAAACACTTCCCATTCCCTACGAAGCAAAACTTTTCGATAAAAGAAATGTGAATTACTTATGTGAAAAATATCCGCATCGCACAGTATTTCTTCAATCTCTGTGGTTGGACATTGTGGCATTTTTGTGGCATCAATACAATTACATACTTTATCAATAAAGTTCGTACCCATTTCTTTTTCATTTAAAAATCTACTGGCAATCACTTTGCTTTCATCCTCGTGACCTTTGTAGGTTACTGAAAATCCTGTATCGTGAAACCAAGCTGCAATGACCAAAATCGCTGTAACTTCCTCATCGACATCCATAGCAGCACAAAGGTATTTTGCATTTTGCACGACCTCTTTAGTATGCTGAAGGTTGTGAAAGGGTAACTCCTTACATTTTGAACTTGTCAACAAATCTGTGCAATATGCAGCAACGCTCTTAATCATCGTCGTGGTCATCCTGTCCATCTAAATTAATTGTATTTGTATCGCTTCGAATCTCTATATGGGTTATTTCGCCACCACTAGTTCCTACATATTTTGAAATGATTATTGTTGTAACTGAAAGCAATAAACCTGCAATAAAACCATATTTGTAAAATGAAAGTTTTTTATATTGTAAAAACAACGTTATAAGCGATACGCCTCCTAAAATCATAATCATCGTAAGAAACAATTCTGCATACTCTTCGTGTTTATGGATTAATGTTTCGCTAATTCCAGGTAAATTCTCAACTATTTCTTCAGCACCTTCGCCTGTTAAAAAGGCAACTATTGCTGTTAGAGCACTAAAAATAAAAATGCCCAATGCCGTGTTTTTTATCTGAGGTTTTTTCATAATTAGACCTGCTAACAATACTAAAAAACCAATCATTACGCCTACAATAGGCAAATGATTTACTACTAAATGAAAATGTGCGTCGTTCATAATTCTATAATTTATATTAATATTCGTTATTTAAGCTATATTGACATTAAACAAGTAGCCAACTAAGGCTGTTAACCCCATAGCAACTGTTCCCCAAAATGATATACGGACAATGGCTTTAACGATACTTGAACCGCCTGTTTGAGCAGCTAATGCTCCCAGAATTATCAAGAAGAAAAGTGCAAAACCATAAAGCGAATATTCCATATTACTTAAAGGAATAAATAGCGTTACTAAAAACGGCAGTAATCCACCAACTGTAAAGGCTGCTCCAGACGCAAACGCCGCTTGCATAGGTTTGGCTTGACTTATTTCGTTTATTCCCAATTCATCTCTAATATGTGCGCCCAATGCATCGTGTTCTGTTAATTCTTTGGCTACCGTCAAAGCAGTTTCTTTTTTTAAACCTCTTTTTTCATAGATTTCTGCAAGGCGTTGTAGCTCGATTTCGGGCATATCTTTTAACTCTTGTTTTTCGCGCTCGATATCCGCCTTTTCCACATCGGTTTGCGAACTCACGGAAACGTATTCTCCTGCTGCCATTGATAAAGCTCCAGCAACAAGTCCTGCCAAGGTTGCCAATATAATAGGCTCGCGCGTGGCACTTGCAGCTGCAACACCTATGGCGAGACTCGCAGTTGACAAAATACCGTCATTAGCTCCAAGGACTGCTGCCCTTAACCAATTACTTCTGTGTATATAATGGTTGTCTAAATAATTGTCTAATTCATCTGTTTTGTCTTCCATTTATTCTGTAATTAGATTAAACGCTCCTTTAGTCAAAAACTCGGTATCTAGTTTAAAATCATCACTATTCAAAATTTGGATAAATCCGTTATAGGTAGCACCAACTTTTATTAAAACTCTCTTAAACGTCGTATCATTTTCTTTTACCAAAACAAAGTAATCATTATCAATATTTGACACAGCTTCTACTGGAAGTGCTGGATGTTCTTGGGTAGTCGTTAATATTTCTCCTTCGATATACATTCCTGGCGCAAACAGTTTTACATCACTTTCGTTTACCAAATCGCCGTGAATGGTGACGGTTCTGTCTTGGGCATTTATCGCTTTATTTACTAAATGCACTTTGCCTTGATACACTTTATTCATATCGTTTTGTAGTCGTACATTAATAGATTGTCCTCCTTTTACCATTGGAAGGTCTTTTTCAAAAATCTTCAACTCTATGTGCAAATCATCTGTATTGGTAACCGTTACCGCAACATCTGAAGGATTTAGATACATTCCTTTTGTAGCATTAACTGTGGTTGCGTAGCCCGTTAAAGGCGAAGGCACGCTGATGACCGAACGGATGTTTTCTCCAGACAAAGTGTTTGGGTTAATATTCATTAAGCTTAATTTCTTTTTCAGGGATTGATATTGTGCCAATGTAACGACATATTCCGATTCTGCTTTTAGAAAATTCTTCTTAGAAGTGACATTATCTGCTATTAATTCCTTTTGACGTTCGTAGTCTGATTTTAAATAGCTCAAACGTCCTTTGGCTTCTAAAAAATCTTGTTGTACTTGTACGTATTCAGGATTTTCAATCGTGAATAAAGTCTGTCCTTTTTTAACTGCATCGCCTGGTAATAGGCTGATGTTTTTTACATATCCAGCAAAATAGGCACTAACATCTACTTGATTCTCTGGTGGAACAGCAAACATACCATTGGCTTTTACTACTGTATTAAATGATTGGGTTATTATTTTACCAACCACCATATTACCGGACAAAAACTGATTTTCTGTGATTGTAATTACGTCAGTATCTGCCGTTGTTTCAGCTGTGTCTGTATTCGCAACTTCAGATTTTTCTTTTGAATTACAGGAAGCTAAAGCCATTATTGCCACCATTAAAAGACTTTTGAAGTATAATTTGTTACGTGTATTTTTCATTATTAATTGGTTAAATAGTTTAATTCTAAAACTGTACTGTTATACTTATTTAGGTTTTGTAAATAGTTGATTTCGATATTTTTTGCACTCTCTAAAAGCTGTACGTATTGCAAGAAATCTATCTCGCCATTTTGAAATGCTTTTGAGGCGGTTGTTGTTAATTCTTTTGAAAGGTTCTTGCCTGTGTTTTCATAATAATCAACCGTTTCTTGATACTTCTTTAAATCGGAAAGTAAAGCATCATATTTAGATTGTAATTGAATTTTATAATTTTCAAATTCATTGGCTACAATCAATGTTTCGGTTTTTGCAGCATTTATTTTAGACTTGTTTGCTCCGAACCATAGTGGTATAGCAACGCCTATTTGAAATCCGTTATAATTTCTTGCATTTACACCATTGTTAGTACCTTGAAATACTGAAAATTGCAAATCTGGCAATAGTTTTTGTCGCTCTAGCGATAGTGAAGATTTTGCCAAACTTTCTGCCGAATTGTAGTATGCTATTCCTGGGTGGTTTGTGATGGTAAATTCTTCTAAGACTAATCTTGGTAGCGCTTCTTCACTTACGGTAAGTAATGAATCACTTTGTACCCATTGGTTGAGCATCGTGTATGCTTTTGAAACATCTGCGCGCGCTTGTGTCAATGCTATGTTTATTTCTTTTTGCTTGGTTTCTGCGGTTAGTTTTTCCAATAAATTGGTTTCGCCTACATCATATCGCTTCTTTGCGGCCATTGCAAATTGACCGTATAAACTATCCAAATACGTGTATTGCTTTACCAAACTATTATTGTACACCACGTTGTAATATGCGATATAAACTTCTTTCGTTAACAGCCTTTTGTTTAGCTGATATTGTTGTGTCGTTAATGCTGCTTTTTGTTTTTCTACCTTGCGCTGTGCACCATAAATTGTTGGAAACTGAAGCGATTGACTTACTCCAAAAACTTTTAATGGCAAACCATTTTCAGCAATATTACTCTGGTCATAACCATAAGAAACTTGTGTTTTATCTAGATTGAAGGCACTACCCACAAGTTGTTCTGATTGATTGATTCTTTTTACACCAGCTTGAAGCCCTTTATTATTCTCGATTGCCAATTCAACAGTCTCTTCAGCACTTAACGGGTTTTGTTGCGCTTGTACGAAAATTGGTAAAAACAGTAAAAGCATAATGCTCAAAGCCTTTAAATTTACCTTTGTCTTCTTTTTTGGATGATGCCCTTTTCTGTCGAACAATGCATATAAAATTGGAAGTACTACAAGGGTCAATATTGTTGCGGTTATTAATCCGCCAACAACTACGGTTGCTAACGGTCTTTGAACTTCTGCACCAGCAGATGTTGAAATTGCCATAGGCAAAAACCCTAGAGCTGCTGCAGCAGCAGTTAATAATACAGGGCGTAGTCTATTCTTTGTTCCCATTAAAATTCGTTTGTTAATATTGTTTACTCCGTGTGCTTTTAGTTCTTTGAACTCTTCAATCAATACAATACCGTTTAATACTGCAATACCAAAAAGCGCAATAAAACCAACACCTGCCGAAATACTGAAAGGTAAATCCCGTATATACAATAACATTACACCACCAATAGCGGATAATGGAATGGCGCTATAAATCATTAAGGCTTCTTTTACCGAATCGAAAGCGAAATACAATAAGACAAAAATCAATATCAAGGCAATTGGTACAGCCACTTTTAATCGTGCAGTTGCAGTTCTTAAGTTTTCGAATTGCCCACCGTAGCTTATTGAATATCCTGTTGGAATCTTTACATCTCTTTCAATGATTGCTTGCACATCTTTCACTACAGACTCTAAATCTCTATTACGAACATTTACACCTACTACAATTCTACGTTTAGTATTATCTCGCGAAATTTTAGCAGGTCCTTTAGTGTACTTTATGGTTGCAAATTCACTAAGCGGTAATTTTGTGCCATTAGGTAGAGCTATCGATGCGGTCTCTATATTTTCAATATCCTTTCTGTGTGAATCATCAAAACGAATCATTAAATCGAATTGCTTTTCGCCTTCAAAGACTGTTCCTGCCGGCATTCCTGCAAAGCCCATTGTGATGACTTTATTTAAGTCTTCAATGTTCATTCCGTATTTAGCGATTTTTTGTCTGTCATACTTTACTGACATTTGAGGCAAACCAGCAGTTTTTTCCACTGAAATGTCCGCAGCTCCTTCTACATTTTGAATCGCTTTTTCTATTTCCAATGCCTTTCTATACAAAACATCTAAATCTTCTCCAAAAACCTTGATGGCTAAATCTGCTCTAACACCTGTAATCAATTCATTAAATCGCATTTCGATAGGTTGGGTAAACTCAAAGTCTACACCTGCAATTTCATTGGATAAGGCTTCTTTAAATTTATCTGCCAGTTCATCTTTAGATTCTGCAGATGTCCATTCGCCTTTTGGTTTCAGTTTTATAATCACATCACTTTCTTCCATAGACATTGGGTCTGTTGGTACTTCGGCAGCTCCAATACGACTCACTGCTTGTTCCACCTCTGGAAAGTCCTTTAGTATTTTTTCAATTTTTGTTGTGGCTTCAATGGTTTTGCTTAAAGACATTCCTGTTTTTAATACAGGTTGAATTACAAAATCGCCTTCATCTAAAGTTGGTACAAATTCGCCGCCCATTCTAGTAAATAGAAATCCTGTAAGAATTAGCAAACCGACAGCCATACTTAATACTAATTTCTTTTTACGCAATGCCAGAGCAATAGTAGGCTGGTATTTATCTTCTAAAAAGGCAATCAGTCTGGACGAAATGGTTTTCTTTTCCGTATTCGTTGGTTTAATGAACATAGAAGCCATTACTGGTATATAAGTAAAGCATAAAATCATTGCTCCGATAAGGGCAAAACAAAACACTAGTGCCATAGGACGAAACATTTTTCCTTCTACGCCAACTAGAGATAGAATAGGGATAAAAACAATGATGATGATTAATTGTCCGAATACTGCCGAATTCATCATTTTAGTTGAACCTTGATAGGTAATAGCATCTATTAAGCCTTGTCTTTCATTTTTAGGAAGTGCTAATAATTTAGCTCGCTGACTGGTAATTCTAAAGGCGATAAACTCTACGATGATTACTGCTCCATCGATGATAATTCCGAAGTCGATAGCACCCAAGCTCATTAAGTTGGCATCTACACCAAAAATATACATCAGCGAAAGTGCAAACAGCAAGCATAAAGGAATAACGGAAGCTACGATCAAACCAGAACGCCAGTTTCCTAACAACAATACCACCACAAAAATTACAATCAAACACCCTAAAATTAGGTTTTCGGCAATAGTAAAAGTCGTCTTGCCAATAAGCTCACTACGCTCTAAAAATGGATTAATGGAAATACCTGGCGGTAATGAGGCTTGTATTTCTGAAACACGTTGTTTTACCGCTTCAATAACTGCATTTGAATTGGCGTTTTTTAGCATCATTACCTGCCCCAATACTTTTTCGCCTTCGCCATTACCTGTAATCGCTCCAAAACGGTTGGCGTGACCAAAACCAACAGTCGCGATGTCTCTAACATATACAGGAACTTCGCCTTTGTTGATAACTACGATATCTTCAACATCTTCAATTGATGATACTAAGCCTTCGCCTCTAATAAAATAACTTTCATTAATTTTTTCGATATATCCACCACCTGCAACACTATTGTTTTTTTCGAGCGCTGTAAACACATCAAAAATAGAAACGTCCATTGCACGCAGTCGTTCTGGGTTTACAGCTACTTCGTAGGTTTTTAAATAACCACCCCAAGTATTTACTTCTACCACTCCAGGAATACCTGAAAGCTGACGTTTTACCACCCAATCTTGAATGGTGCGCACATCGGATAGGGAATATTGGTCTTTGTGTTTGGCATCTACATCAATAACATATTGATAGATTTCGCCCAAACCTGTAGAAACAGGACCCATAAAAGGTTTGCCAAAACCTGCAGGAATTTTTTCTTCCGCACTTTTTATTTTTTCGGCGATAAGTTGACGTGGTAAATACGTTCCCATATCATCATCAAATACAACAGTAACTACCGATAAACCAAACTTAGAAACAGAACGAATTTCCTTCACTCCTGGCAAGTTTGCCATTTCTAATTCTACGGGATAGGTTAAGAATTTCTCTACATCTTCAGTCGCCAAATTTCTGGACGTTGTAATAACCTGTACTTGGTTATTCGTTACATCTGGTACTGCTCCAATAGGAATATTGGAAAGTGAATACAAGCCAAATCCTACGATTCCGGCAGTAAATAATAGTACAATAAGCTTGTGATGAATACTGTACTGGATAATACGTTCTAACATTTTAAGGTGGTTTATTTAAAATAATAGTCAAATGTAGTGGTAGTATCTAAGCGTATTCTAAACCCTTTCTTAAGATTGGCTTAAGAATTAATTTTCTTGAATTGCATAAAAAAACAAAAGCCTCAAGTTAAAGTACTTGAGACCTTTGCAGCTATTAACCAATAAACACCAACCAAAATTTATAGGTTAATGGGGAAATTCTATTTTCTTTTTCAATAGATGTGTTTAAATAACATTGAGTAAATATAGCAGTACAACTTTAAGACCATCTATGGGGAAGCTTAAGATTGTCTTAAAAAATAATAGTAAACGTTGTTCCTACTCCAAATTCGCTCTCTACTTCAATTGTAGCGTCGACTGCATCGGCAGCTTTTTTAGCGATGGAAAGCCCTAAACCATTACCAGAAATATTTTTATGGTTAAGTGCGTCTGACCTGAAGAAATTATTGAACAAATTTTTCAAATCTTCTTTTTTAATCCCTATACCTTCATCTTGTACCTTGCAGATTATTTTAGGACCAGATTGTATAATTGAAATATGAACAGTTGTAGCATCATTGGCATATTTTATGGCATTACCAATGATGTTTTCAAATATAAGATTACTGAAATATTGAGGTACTAGCGTTTCATTTTTAATACCATTTTTAAAACTGACAGATAGCTTCTTTTCTGATATTTTGTTTTTATGTCTTGAAAGAATTTCGTCGATAATTGCTGCCAAAGGCATTGAAGAGTCGTCTGCTGACTTTGAACTGGTGTCTAATCTTGCTAATAATAAAAGCTGCTCTAGTGTAGCGGTCATACGGTCTATTTCTGTAAGACTAAACTTAATTTTATCCTCGTATTCGCCTCGTTCCCTTGGCTTCCGAATTAACACTTCTAATGTGCCTTTTAAGGTTGCTAAAGGTGTGCGTAATTCGTGAGAAGCGTCCGATGTGAATTGACGTTCTCGTTCCATCGCATTCTCAATACGCTGCAACAGGTCATTGATGCCAGCAGATAAGTCAAACAATTCGTCTTTATTTTGAGGTAATGCTACCCGCTCGTTTAAGTTGTTGCGTGTAATTCTGTTGGTTGTTTCCGTTACATTTTTGACGGGAATGATGCTTCTGCCCGCTATGAATTTGGAAATAAAATAGAGACTCGCCAAAAGCAATAAATAGACAAGCAGTAAAATATTCCTGAGGTTAAGCAGTACCATTTGTGAGGCTTCCAGCGACATTGCAGCGACAATAAAACCTTTTATTTTACCATCTTCTTCGATTGGTAGTTGAATTTGCCTAATGGGTTTATTATTCAGAATTTCATTATAACTTCCACCAAAATTTTCTTTTGAATTATATTCGAGCTTGTTTTCTTTCAGGTTTGGGGATTTGTCCATAAAAGTTCCATTCTTATCTAGAATTTGAATAAAAACAGGGTTTACCTGAACTTCTCTATGTTCGCGTTCTTCCCATTCTTTTTTGTTTTTTATTTTGATGCTGTCTCCAACAACTTTTATTTCTCCAGTATGTTTTTCTGCTTCATAAGAAAGGTCACTATCCAAGTTTTTATACACTACACCTTCGACTACAAAATAGACCGCTGTAAATGCTACAGCCATTATTATTGCCGTAGCAATCATATAATGCAATGCTATTCTATTTTTAAAACTTAAACTCATATTTCTTTAGCAATATAACCTACACCTCTAACTGTTTGTATGTAATTCTCGTCCTTTCCTAATTTTAATTTCTTACGAAGTGCGTTGATAAACACATCAATAACTCCCGTGTTGTAGTCGAAATGGATATCCCAAACACTTTCTATAATTCGAGACCTTCTGCAAACCATTCCTTTATTACGAATCAAGTGTTCTAACAAAGCAAATTCTTTTTGAGTAAGACTTATTTCTTCATCTCCTTTATGTACTTGATAGGTAGACGTATTTAGGGTAATATTTCCGAGTTTAAAAATAGAATGCTCGCCCGATTTTGGGCGTAGTTGTACTTTAATACGTTCGAGAAGCTCTTCAAAATGAAAAGGCTTTTTTATATAATCGTTAGCACCAGATTGAAGCCCGAAAATGGTTTCATCCAAAGTATCTTTTGCGGTTAAAAAAATGACAGGTGTCTCTTTAAAATCTTTTCGGAATTGGCGACAAATTTCGATACCACTTATACCAGGAACCATCCAATCTAACAATAACAAATCGTATTCTCCTGAAAGTGCCATTTCAAGCCCTTTTTTACCTTCTTCGGCGATGTCCACAGCGTATGACTCTTCCTCTAAGCCTTGCTTGAGGAAGTTAAATATACCTGGTTCATCTTCTACTATTAAAATTCTCATCGCACAAAAGTTACAATTTTTAATTAAGTTATGATTTGGTTTTTCTTAAGATTAGCTTAAATTTTATAAAATACTACCGTACTATATTATTGGCAAAGATAAATTTGTTTTCGCTAAGGAAAATAGCATATTCAACTAAAGCTTTTGTCTTCTGTTGATACTTCCAAAAACACGTTAACACCTTAAAATCAATCCTTTATACTGTTTCTTGTTATGTGTTATCAATTAAATAGAAATGAAATATTTCAGGAATTTCAAAAGTAGTACAAAACCGAAGAAAAAAGCGATAACGATAAGTACCATAACCCATACTATTTTGTCTTTTGTGGTAAAGTTACTTTTTACAATTTTATCTTTTTTATTCCTTTTATAAAGTTTTTTTCGCTTTTTTTTTGACATAATTACGTATTTTATTTAATCTCTATATTCCATACATTATAATTTGACTACATTAAGTATTTACTAAAAAGACTAGAACAAAATTTACAGACTTGTTGGTATTAGTAAGTCAACAAAGCACATCATTTTTAATTAAGTTAAGATGTAGCTATTCTTAAGATTTGCTTAAGATATTTGAGAATCGATTAACGATAACCATTCCGATATTCGTAAATATGGCGGTACAAACCAAGCGGAATTCTTTGCGGTTGCGTCAGAATATTTCTTTGAGCGACCGGATTTACTCAAAAAGAAACATCCGGAACTTTATGGGATGTTGGTGGAATGTTTTAGGCAAGAACCAGGCACTTGATAAAATGAATCAGAAAAATTATAGAGAGTTCAGTTTACACTCTCGTGTAACGTGCTCAAACGTTAGTTTACTATAATGTCCGCATATCCTGCAAGTTACTTTACGTTTCAAATTATCCTATGAATCCAATTTTTTGATTTTATCAGTTAGTTCTTCAGGTTGTAAAATTGGTATTGCTTCACGCTCTATACGCAATCCCAATCCTTTGGTCTGATTAATATGGTTTGTAGTAAATTGATTTATGTGAACGTAAATAATTCCAATATCATTACTCATTCGGGTTTGCCAGTCAAAACCATACAATTCTTTTAACCACTTTGAAGGTGTAGTTCTGAAGATAACATTGGGGTTCTTGTAATGCCGACCATCATCCAATAGTATGTTTAGCAGATAAACCCTGCTGAATCCAATTTTGGTATATCCATTTGCCTGAATAGTTCCCTTTTTTTGAACGCTTGTAATCTTGTTGATTTTTGGTGGTTGATTTTCAAGCGATTCGGTTTTTACTATTTTACATTCTATTCCAACCGCATTTTGTTCCTTACCTTGTTCATACAGAAGAATGTCAATGTCCCCAGGCATTTTGTTTGGGATTGTGATAGGCTCTTTAACGCCACATTGGTATTTCACCGAATTTGCGGATGGAAACACATTGCCAAATAACATCCTTTTGAAATCCCGATTATCCATAAGCCAATTAACAGCTTGGTCTTCGCTATCAAAAGTTCTGGTAACACTTACATCTGGCTTGGGATTGTTTACGAAAAAAGAAATGGTCGAAGAACCATCAAGAGGTTGTCTGTCCGAAAACACATATTTTGTTACCTCATATTCCGGTGGTGGTTCTTTTCGGAAGAATTGAACTATTCTATTTTTAATAGTTGCCCATATTCCCATACGTTAAAATGGAAATATTTGGTCAGTAAATTGTTTGAAAATATCGCTGGCTATAGCTTTGTCAAAGGCCTTGGCGGCCACTAAATCGCCAAGTTTTGATTTCAATAACTGACCAAACGATTTTTTGCTAAGATGCGGAATATCATTGCGCAACTCATCGAACTCATCGAAGATGATTTGTTGACCATATCCTGATTTTTTAATCTCGGATAATATCTCTTTCAAAAGTTCTTTTAATTCTTCATCAGAATCGCTAATTTTTGAGTAGTCGGGCACCTGTGCTTTTCTGGCTTGTTCAATGGCATACTTTCCCTCAAGTTTTAGTTTGGCATTTACCTCACGACCATTCATAGTCTCAATAAGGCCTCTGTCTTCAAGCATTCTACCATAGTCCCAATCTTCGCTACGCCCACTTAACTTTAGGCCGTTACCTTCAAGAATCCACTTAATAGAATAGTATTTCCCATCATTATACAGTTCGTATAGTTTAGAAAGTATAAGGTCAAGAATGCTTTCGGTATCAAGGTTTTTACGCTCTTCTAAATCAATATCATCAGCTCGCACAATAGCATCTGAAATAGATAATATTTTTAAATAGTAATCAAGACCATTAATTTCATCTTTGATGGTCTGAATAGTGTTTTTGACTCTTTGGTCGACACCTAATTTCATTCCAAAATTGTACCCTTGTTGAGCCTTAAACTCGTATGCAAAATTGGTGTGTTCAGGGTCAAAAGAAGCCTTTACATAACTAATTATATCGTTTTCCCACGATTGTTTTTCCTCTTTCAATTCATTTAATAAATCCTCAGTTCTTGCTGCTTTATATTTTTCAATAAGCGCATTTCCTTCGGACTGAAAACTTTCAAGACTGTTTTTAAATTCAGTCCATTTAACCTTTAACACCATAAACCTAAAATTATGCTGGCAAAGGTAAGGGAATGGCAATTGAATATCTTGAAATATGACTTTAAAATATTTGCAAATGGCTGATAATAGTTCAAAAATTTACCACACTATCCAAAGCATCATCTGCTTCTTTGTGAATAAAATTAGCTTGATAGTTCAATGTGGTTTTTAAATCGCTATGACGATACAATTTTTGCAGCATTAAGGGATGGATGGTATCACCAGCAATATTGCCAAAGGTATGCCTCGCAATATGCATTGTGATTTTCTTATCAATTTTCGCCTTTTTAGCTATAGATTTTAAGTTGTCATTAAATTTCTTGGTAGCTGTCTTTCTCTTGTTATAGACATCTTTAGCATCATCGAGATTCGCTTTTTTCAATTCAGGAAAAATAAAATCGGTTGCATATCTTTTGTCTTCTTTGTAATAATCTAAAATTTTGAAAACCTTATCTGGAATTTTTAATGATAGTAATTTTGAGTTTTTGTTCATTCTATAATGCAACCTTTTGTCATATATGTCAGACCACTTTGTCCACAATACATCGGTAACTCGCATTCCGGCAAAATTAAAACTAAAGAGCCAGACATTTCGAGTGTGTATTTCACTCAAAGTTAAATTCTCAAGAGCTTCTATGGCTCTTACTTCAATAATATTCAACCCGACTTTGCTTGTTTCTGGAAACTTGATTTTAATCTTGTCACCACCAAAAGGATATAATTCCCTACTAACTATTTTGAGCTTAATGGCTCTGTTGAACAATAACCTAATGAGAACTAAGATGTTCATTACTGATGTTTCTGAAAGTTCGTGTTCAGCTTTCAAATATATCATCAGCTTTTTTAGGAAGCGTTCGTTAATTTCCTGAAAAGCCAACTGTTTTGATTTATTAAACTTTATGATATAGCTAACCAAAGCACTATCCGTAGATAAGCGGTTTAATTTTTCGGCGATTTCCAATTCGTCCAGATGCTCTTGTGCTAGTTCAAAAAAGGTAGCGGAGTTTCCCGAGGCATATATCTCTTTTTTGATTTGGTTGGCAGATGCATCTTTATGCTCGGATTGTAAGTCAATAAGTGCTTTATTGGCGTTCGAGAGTTCCTGTGATAGCAACTTGTTTAAACTATCAGCATTTGAATTAGATTTTTTTACTCGAATATTTTTTTCGTCCCAATCCTCTATGTCAATATAATGACCTATATATTGATATGTTGAACGACGATTTTTTGTAATTCGAACAGCTAATGGGTAAAGCCCTTTACTGTTTGGTTTTTTACGTAGAACTATCTTTGCGTTTGATGACATAATTGACCTGTTTTGAGTACGAAAGTCAAATCAGGTACAACATAGGTACAACATTCCATTTTGAATGTATTCCTTTACCTAGGAACACCATAAAGATACGAAATTATTGTTCTTTTCAGGTACAACATAGGTACAACAAATGTTGAAATCAATTGATATTAGATGATATTAAAGAAAATGTAAAACCATATAATCAATTGAAAATGAATGACTTTGCTTTAATTTGGTACAATATACGCTAGACTTAGGATCTAGTGCCTCGCGGTGTGAGAGTTCGAGTCTCTCCGCCCGCACAAAAGAAAAGCTTCTCTTAAATGGGAAGCTTTTTTTATTTGGTGTTAAAACAAGGGTACCTATGGTGGGGAGACGAGAAGTTTATCCTGAGCGGAGTCGAAGGGAGTCTCCCCACCCGCACTGAAAAAAGCTCTTCAGAAATGAAGGGTTTTTTGTTTTTTGAAGGTTTAAGGAGGTGATTTTGTTGTGGGGAGAAAAGGAGTATTTCGCTTAAAATTTTCTACGTACAACTTTTATCTAAAGTATATAGCTGTAATTTTGCTGCTTAACAAATAATTCAAGCCTAATAGAAATGAAAAAAATTACAACTATCCTCATCTTGTCCCTCAGCATGGCTGTTTTTGGACAAGCCCCAAGTGAAAATAGAAATAGTCAAGAAAATTGTGATGCTGCTGTGGAAAGCACCTCCATTGGCGGCGGAAGACAGTGTAGCGCTAATAATGACTGGACAATTGCTGTTGATGTCGTTGTTCCGGCCGACAAAAACCTTACTTTAAATTCCATTACGCCTAGTTTTGGAATAGAACCTGGAACTACCGTCACCTCCGTTCTTGTTACTGTTTACAATAATGCCAATGGGGTTCCTGGAAACGCTATTGGTTCGTCTCAAACAATTACTCCCTCGTCCTCAACCTACAAAGGATCTCAGTTTGGAATGGATTTCTCTGAGGTTTTATTGGAGCTAACACCAGTTTCATTATCAGGCTCCGCTGGATCGGAGGCCCATTATTGGATCGCTATGCAGATAACAACTTCAAATGATTCTGATGGTTATATTGAACATACTTCCGAATCTGCAATTGGGTTACCGTTAGCCTTTAGCAGTGGCGCAGGGTTTATTATTCCTGATGAAACCAAAGAAGGCGTATATTCACTTACCGCAGATTGCGAACCTATGTCGGGCAATGTTTTCCCAGCTCCTTATTGTGGCCCTATTGTATTTGGGACTGTTGAACCCATTACCAAGGTAGAGATAGCGGGAATTGATAATACCTCAAGTGCTATTGTTGATGGGAGCCCCGCCCATGAAGATTTTACATCTATTTCTGGTGAAATGGAGCAAGGGAATACTTATTCTATTTCGATAGAAGGAAATACGGTGGGAGATTATACTAATCAAGTTGTCGTTTTTATAGACTGGAACCAAAATGAAAGCCTTGACGATGAAGGAGAAGTTTATGTGATAGGAAGTGGACTTTTAAACACCACAGGTACTGATGGAGTTAATGTTACCGACACCATAGAGGTGCCTGCAGATGCTGTATTGGGAACAACCAGAATGCGTGTAAAAAAGACGTTTGAAGGTCCGCACCTCAATCCATGCGATTCGGGTGCCAATTGGGGACAAACAGAGGATTATTCTATTGAAGTTACCGAGAATTTAGGGGTAACAGAAAACAATGCTTTCGCTGGATTCTCTTTCTACCCAAATCCTACTTCTGATGTTGTTCATTTGAAAGCTACGTCTAGCATTGAAACTGCTTCTTTGTACAATCTTTTAGGGCAAGAGGTATTAAGTGTTAATATGAATACTACCTCTTCAGAATTGAATCTTTCTGGTTTAACTAGTGGCACTTATATCTTAAAAGTAAGTGTCAACGGGGAGGTTGGAACTTATAAGCTTTTGAAGAAATAATATGCTCTCAACTGAGAGGTAAAATGTAAGAGACTGTTTTGTGAAAAGCAGTCTCTTTTTATTTACTGCCTTTCCCTTCCTATATCTCTTCCTTTTTGTTTCCGTTCAGTTTAGGGTTTTTTGGAGATTCCATTTTCTTTTTATGGGTTCCTGAATTTTTTTGGAGACGAGAAGTTTATCCGCCGAAGCAATGCGTAGGAGGAAGTCTCTCCGCCCGCACATAGTAAAAAAGAGCTGACTTTAACGAGTCGGCTCTTTTGTTTTAAGTTATTTCGAGCTTTAATGGAGATGAATCCCTAAGTTTCGGGAGATCGGAGCAAGTCAAAAAGTTATGAATTTTTAGTCACGAAGGTAATAAGGTTTTGACTGTTTTATGGAGTTGGATTACTGAGGTAATAAGTTTTCATGCAGCAAGCATTGAGATTCTCGGCTTGTTGAAATCAGCTTTGCAACCCTTCGGTAAACCTTATTAGCTTAATAATTGGTTCGAGGCTGCAAACCAGTAAACCTTATTAGCTTATTTTCTATCTTTAGAGGTATTGTTGGCTCAACACAAAAAGTTGTGAAGGAATTAAAAATGGAGGACCTTTGATACAAAAATCGCTGGCACAAATTGAATCGAATTATCTAAACCAGAATCAGTATTATGTTTCTAGATGTAATGAAACATTTTTATAAACAATCAGCCGACCTTCATTAGCTTTCCATTCCTACATCCAGCCGCGTAAATCTGATTCAATTTTATAAAACATATAATTTATATACGGGAGAATGTTCTTGTTAACACCTCTAAATGAAATATCTCCGCCAGCGGTATGGAAAACAAGATTAATCAAATTCTTTTTTCTATACCATAATGGCTGATGTACACTAATTGATTGAAGTTTGTAAATTTCAACGCGCTCTTCTGTTTTATTCCAGACTCCATATTCCTTAAAAATATAGTCTTCTGAAACAATTAACTTCAAAGATTTAAACATCAAAACCTGCCATATGATTGCGATGATGGTGTAAATTGAAACCAGAATAAACCAAATTTTAAAAGGCAACACATCCGTAAAAAACACTGCAAAATAACTAGCAACAACAGGTAAGAGAACTATTATAATACGCCTTATCAACATAATATTATGAGGTAGATAACTTTCTCCAAAATTGCTGACTTGATCTTTAAACAGAAAAAAGTTCATTTTAGAAACTGTAGCCTCATCCAAACCGGGGATTTTAATTTTGCTTTTCTTTAGGTTGTTTTCTGTGTTCGCAATGGAAATACGCACTTCGTATAAATTCAGCCATTTTTGAACGGGGTTTGTGATCACCTGTAATACTTGTAAGCGTCTTGGCTGTAAAGAAATTTTGGTGTTAGTTTTTATACCCATTTCCAACTGCAGGCTATCCTTTGTTTGCGTTAATTGTAAGTTGAAATATTTTATAAGCACTTCAATAACGGTTATCAAAATGCTCATTAACAAAACAACCACCGCAATCAAGATAAAAATAGAAATCGATTCCATAGGACCAGGAAGGTCGGAGAAATACTTCTGCATGGTCTCGGAATGTTCTTCTGAAACCGTACTTATTTCATTGTAAATAGTTGTAAAAAACCCAGCAATCAATGCCAGTCCTCGTAGGTAATTAGTACTTATTCCTAGCTTTAGCAAGGTTAGAAAACTCAGTTTGTGGGTCCAGAACTGTTCGTTACTGGTTTTGTCTTCAACTTCTGAAACTGGCTCGTTTTCAGAATATTTCTGTTTTTCCTTCATCAAGATAGCGGAAAGCTGATTTGCTTTTTCACTAGAAATAGCCTGAATTTTGATCTCTTCATTTTTGCTGCCCGCTGTTTCAATTATAAAACTGTTTACATTAAGAAGACGCTGTATAATGGAACGTTTGGCATATACTTGCTGAATTCTATCAAATGGGATTGTGATATTTTCTTTAGTGAAAACCCCTTTTTCCAGCACAAATTCTTGGTTTGTAATATCTATATGAAAAAGGAAATTTCGGTAAAAAACGAAGCTATAAACAAGGACCAGAACCGATAGAACTCCCAAGCCCAAGACAATGTAAATTAATGTTGAAACACTATAGTCGGTAAATAGAAAATAGGCGATTATAGCCCAAAACCCTTTTAATAAATTGAAAATCCTTGTGATAAAAATTAAAAGGACGCCAATTCCCGATTGTCTTTGCGGGATTGCAAACCAATTAGAGTTCATGCTCTGTAAGTTTTGTGGCCAAGGCCTCTTTTAATCGGAGCGCAAGGTCAGGGGTCAGGCCAGGAATTATAATATCGCTACCACTTCCGCCCGCGGTAAAAATTTTTAGCGTGGCGATTTTAAGATACTTATCCAGCACATCACTAAAAATAGAAGCGTGCTGAATTCTATTAAAAGGAACAACAGTTGTTTTATTCACCAGGTAACCTCTTCTAAAAAGGATGTCTTTTTCTCTAAGTGCAAAACCATAATTCTTTTGCTGCTTAAAAGTGTTCCAAAATTGAAATACAAAGAATAAAACAATCAGAATAAAAAGTATAATGGAAAGCGTATTGCTTATTTCAAAATAAGTAAAAACTCCCCAACCAATCATCGTTATACACAATAAAAGAAAGTTTTGAAGATTTACTTTTATAAGATAATTCTTTGAGATAGGCTGAAAACCCACTTCTTCAAATTGTGGTAATAAACCTATATCTATTGAGTTATTGGTGAATTTGTCCATTAGGGAAAGTATTTTGTCAAATTTAGTTTTTCTTTTACTATTTATGTGCTACTCCCACAACCAAAGATTAAATCTACTCGTTGTGGTAGTTAACAGAAACCCTAAATTGCTTGGGAAAGGAAACAATACTTTATCTGGGCTCTTGCGCCTCAAGCTTTAAAAAATAGTAATCATTTTTTTTTTACTTTAAGAAATTAAAGGAAGAAGGAAAAATCTTTCTGAGGTTAGCGCGATTAACAATCTTAGACACAAAAAATACAAGTATTATTTTAATTCGTGTTATTTCTGAAAAACTAAGGTGGTCATTGCACGTACATCCTGAACATTGGTAGTTTTAATGGGCTCAAGAAGTTTTAGGGAAAATCTTTCTACCATTTCTGAAATTAGCTGTCGCGTGATATAAAAGTTGCTCAATTCTTTGCTTTTTCCATCTTGAACAAATGGTTTTTTTCCATCCAATCCAATATCTGAAGCAACGCGAATCAACAAAGTTCCATTTGGTTTTAATACACGATATATTTCGGTGAACATTTTATTGAAATGAGTAATATCTTGTGCAAAATGTAACACAGCACAGCAAATAATGTGGTCGTAGGTTTCTTTGTGATAAGGCATGTTTTCTATGGACCCGACGGTGAAATGCGCTGAAGCATTTGGATAGCGCTCTTTTGCTAATCTAATCCTTTCCGCAGAACTATCAAGGCCTGTGATTAAAAAATCGTTTTGATAAAACCATTTCAAATTTCGGCCGCTTCCACAACCTGCGTCTAGGGTGGATTGCCCCGATTGAAAGCGTCCTTTCAAAATTTGATCGATGACGTAGATGTCAACATTACCTAATAAATTAAATGTTTGTTTAAAATTCATTTTATTGTGTTTCATCGATTAATAAACTACCATCAATTTTATCCAGCCCTATATTGATAGAAATCCAACTCGTTATAGCGTAATTATTTTATTAAAGCTTTTTAGTCGTGTCCGACTAAGATATAAGACCGCTGCGCTGAAAGACATAAGACGTAAGACTTGCTTTTTAATAGATTGAAAACTAGATTAAACATACTTTTTAATTGATAAATTTTGATGCTAAGTATAATAGCATGCTGTCATTAAATAAAAAATATTCTAATTTCCTATTATCTGTGACTCAACAAATTTTCTCACTCTTTTAATCGGACACTAATGAAAGCTTTTATGTCTTGGTGATTTACTAAATCTTAAAACCAACCGAGAGATTTCTATTTTATACGAGGTAATTTCGGGGTCTCTTTTAAATGCGTTTTATGGGGCTTCTTAATTTGTTTCAGAGAGTTAACACAAAACGAATGCTAACGAATTTCTTTGAATAGTTGTGTTTCACTGAAATATATGGAAGTTAGAGGGTATTTGTAATTAGAAAATCACCTGCTTTTAATCTTTCCCTTCCTCTATCAATTCTTCTATTTCTTCCTTTTCATCTCCGTTCAGTTTAGGGTTTTTTGGAGTTTCCGCTTTCTTTTTATGGTGGATTTCATAATACATCGCAAAATGGTCGCTCCCAAAATTCTTAGACCGGATCATCTTGCCTACATATAAATCGCGGGTGTGGAACAGATGGTCTAATGGAAATCTCAAAAAGAAGTAAGCCGCATGAAAAGTAGAAAAGAATCCACGGCCAACACGCGGATCAATCATTCCAGTCATTTTTTTAAATAGGCGAGTTGTGCGGCTCCATACTACATCGTTCATATCGCCACAAACAACTGTTGGTTTGTCTAATTCTCTAATTTGCTTTCCTGTAAGCATTAATTCGGAATCGCGTTCCTTAGAAGTTTCGTTTTCTGTTGGGCTAGGTGGTGCGGGGTGAAGACAGCAGAAAAATATATGCGGATTCCCTTCCGTAGGGAATTCAAAAAAGATAGATGGTTTATCATCTTCAATTTGATACTTTACAGTTGCGTTTATCAATTCTTTTTTTGAGTAAAGGTGCATGCCATAGAAATTTTCTAAAGGTACTTTTACACTATGCGGGTAGTCGCTTTCAATTTCAGAAAGACAATTTCCCCAGTCTTTATTAGACTCCATAGTCAAAACAAGATCAGGATCAAATTTTTTTATTTCCTTTAAAAAATCAGGGTAGCAGGTGTTTGTCTGTAGCACATTTCCGGCTAGAATAGATACGTGTCCATCGCTAGCGTCGTGTGATCTTCGCCTAGGGAATAGTGGGCTATAGGGGAAAACCTTGTAAAACTGATATGCCATTGTTGCAAGTAACGCGAGTAGTAATGCCCAACTAAAAGCTGTGTATTCTGTTTCAAAGTAAAAGAATAGTACTAAAAGGATAAGCTGAATAAATAGAGATTGGAGTCTTATGAAATCCGGTGTTCGAAAAAACCAATGTGGATTTCCGATAGCTGGTAAAAATGGACTTATTATAAATATTATGATTAAAATATATAGCACCATGCTTCAAATTTAGTGTTTTTTGAAATGCGAAACTGAGGAATAATTTTTTTTGATAAAAGGCTTATGATTACTTTTACACTTCAAATAAAAATCAACCAATGAAAAACCTAATTTTAAACATTTCTTTTATTTTTTGTGCAGTTGCCTTTTCTTTTGCACAAGATTACACAACCCCTAATACTGGTGTGACTTGGACGCTAGATGACATTGCAGCGGCAAGCCCCACCACCATTACTGTTTCGGGGTCTAATTATTCACTTTTAGGAAACCTTACAATTGCAGAAAACGATGCTGTGATTATAGATTCGGATCTTACACTTGCTATTGATGCTGACTTGCGGGTTACCGTTTCAGGAAGCTTTACCGTAGACTCTGACGAGGTTACCATAACCGCCATTGATGAAAACGCACCTTATGACGGTTTTCGTTTTGAAGAAAATTCAATGGTCAATATCCAGAATGCCACTATTGAATACGGCGGTGGGCTAAAGGTGTTAAACGAAGATTTCACCATAAATAATAGTACGCTTACCAACAATGTATCGGGAGCTTCTACTGGGTCGGTAATTTCCTTATCACGCGGAAAGCCCGAGATAACCAACAATACGTTTACTTTTAACGAATTGCCTGCAGTGAGTAGTGCGGCAAATCGTCAAGTTTCGGCTTATATTTTTAATAATTATATTGAGGGTAACAACCAAAGCAACAGCAACAGACCGCAAATAAACATGGGTACCACCATGGCGAGTGATACCTTAAAAATTATCCAGAACACAATAATTGGCGACTCTGCAATGGATAGAGTTGGTGGAATTGCAGTTTCAAACTTTACCGGCGGCAACATATTGGCAATTATTGATGGCAATACCATTACAGGCAACCGTTACGGAATTACTGTTGTTGGCGCAAATACCTTTGCATACATCAGGAACAATATTATAGAAGACAATAATATCGAAGGGAATCCAGCCATTGGTGGTAGCGGAATATCTCTTAATACAGGAAGTAGCCCCTATGAGGTTGTTGCTTCTGGAAATGAAATACGCCGAAACCTATGGGGAATTACCGTAATTGGAGAGGCTAGCATAAATCTTGGAGATGATCTTGACAACCCGGGTGAGAATGTTTTTTCTGAAAATGGAAATAACGGTGCTGTATATGCCATTTACAACAACACAGCCAATACCATTTCTGCAAAATACAATTGCTGGATTGAAGATGAGGAAAGCACGCCGCAAGAAGTGGAAGATGTAATTTTCCATAATGTTGACGACGCTAGCTTGGGTGAAGTTATTTTTGAACCCTTTCTTTGTGGTGTTCTAGGAATAGCTGATAATACCACCGAAAACTTTAGCTTTTATCCAAACCCTGTAAAAGATAGAATCAATTTCAATACGGTTCTCGGTTTTGATAAAATTGAAATCTACGGAATTCAAGGCAATTTAATTACTACAGAAAAAATCTCTGAAGGGCAACAAAGTTTGTCAATTAACCTTCCTTCAGGGGTATATATACTTCAATTTATAGGGAATGAAAAATCCCTTACTAAGAAGATGATTGTGGAATAAGCGTAAGATCAGTATAGCGCTGCGTTTAGAAAATAAATTTTTAAAAATGTCTTGGTTTAATTATCAAGACATTTTTTGTTCAAGGAACCCTCTAATTCCCTTTCTAAAATCGTAATTTTGCACTTCGAAAAAATTAAAGAAAAGAAACGTGAAAACTCAGAATAAAGCTACGCTGGAATTGAGCCATGAAGATATGAAAAGCTATGGCTATGAAGTGGTTGACGCCATTGTGGACCACTTTGATACTCAAAACCAAAAACTACCCGTTGTTTCTGGCTCTCGAGCAGAAATGGAACAACTTTTTTTGGAAGAAGCCCCAGAAAAGCCAACAGATGCCAAAGAAGTCTTGAATTTTGTTTTGGAAGAAGTGATGACCAAAAGTAATATTGTGTCGCATCCAAAATCATATTCCTTTGTACCCGGGCCAAGCAACTACATTAGCGCTATGGCCGATGGGCTTACGGCTGGGTTCAATATATTTTCCGGAGGTTGGCAAGCTTCTCCAGCAGCCGCCGAAATGGAAATTGTAGCCATGAACTGGCTTTTAAAAATGTTCGGGTTTCCACAGAAAAAAGGCGGAGGAATTTTCACCAGTGGTGGTTCCATGGCAAATCTAACCGCTTTGGTTACCGCAAGAACGATAAAGTGCGGCGACGATTTTAGTAAATCTGTAATCTACCTTTCAGATCAGGCACACTCGTCAAATATTAAGGCCATTCGCGTCTTGGGCTTTAGCAAGGATCAAATTCGTGTTATCCCAACCGATGGCGAATTCAAATTTTCACTTAACAAGTTAAAAAATGCAATTGCAAAAGATCGATTGGAAGGCCTACATCCATTTTGTCTGATTGCTACTGCCGGAACAACCAATACGGGAACGGTAGATCCGCTTGCAGACCTTGCAAAAATCTGTAAAAAAGAAGAAATATGGTTTCATATTGATGGTGCTTACGGCGGTTTTTCAATTCTTTCCGATGAGGGAAAACAGCTTTTAAAGGGAATTGGAAAGGCAGATTCATTGACCATAGATCCACATAAATGGTTTTATCAACCTTATGAAATAGGTTGTCTTCTAATTAAAAACCACAAATGGCTAAAAGGAACATTTACCGAAAAACCAGAATACCTACGTGATATTGAAGGCAATACTTCTGAAATTAACTTTTATGACCACGGTATTGAACTCACACGCCGGTTTAGAGCTTTAAAATTTTATATGTCGGTTAAAACCTTTGGATTAGGCGAATTCCGAAAGGCAATTAGCTATAACGTAAAACTTGCCGAAGCAACGGAAGCCTTTTTAAGGACAAGCCCGAATTGGGAAGTAATTTCTCCAGCTACCTTGGCAGTAATCAATTTTAGATACAACCCAATTGGGAACAAGCTTACGGAGAAAAAACTAGATGCCTTAAACCAACGAATCTCGAAAAGTGTAGTCGATTCTAAAGAAGCGCTGTTGGTAACCACTGTGTTAAACGGACAAGTTGTACTGCGTATGTGCTTGATAAACCCACGAACAACCTTAGACGATGTAAAAGAAACCATTGCCTTGTGCGAATCTTTTGCTGATGAAAAAGTAGCTTCTTGAAACATGCCGATATTTTAATACTAGGCGGTGGAGCCGCGGGATTTTTTACGGCAATCAATGCTGCGGAAAAGAATCCCAAGGCTAAAATTATACTTCTTGAACGCGGGAAGGAAGTGCTTACCAAAGTGAAAATTTCAGGTGGTGGACGATGCAATGTTACCCATGCCGAGTTTCTGCCGAAAGAACTGTCTCAAAATTACCCACGAGGCGAAAAGGAACTTCTAGGGCCATTTCACACTTTTATGACTGGAGATACTATTGAATGGTTTGAAAAGCGTGGAGTAGCATTAAAAATTGAGGAAGACGGAAGAATGTTTCCGGTTACCGATTCGTCCCAAACCATTATTGATTGCTTTCTTTCTGAAACGCAACGTCTGGGGGTTGATGTGCTTTTAAACCAATCGGTTAAATATATTCAGAAAAACGATGAACATTTCGTCATAAATACAACTACCGATAGCTTTTCTGCTAAAAAAGTTGTGGTGGCTACAGGTAGTAATCCAAAAATTTGGAAATTGCTCAAAACCCTGGGGCATAGCATTGTTCCTGCAGTACCTTCGTTGTTTACCTTCAACATAAAAGATGTGCGTATCATGGATTTGCCTGGTATTAGTACACAAGCTTCGATAAAGGTGCTAGACGAAAAAAGCAAGATACTGCTAGAAAGTGATGGCCCTTTATTGGTTACGCACTGGGGAATGAGCGGTCCTGCAATCTTAAAACTTTCGGCTTGGGGCGCGCGAATTCTTGAGCCCTTAAAATACCAATTTAAGATTCAAGTAAATTGGCTCCATACGCATGCTGAGGAAGATGTTTTTGAGGCTTTAAAAGAATTTAAAATCTCGCAGGGAAAGCAGACAATCCTTAAATATGCACAATTTGAGTTGCCAAAAAGACTTTGGCAGAACCTTGTAAAGGCCGCGGGTATTGATGAGCGCCTAACTTGGGCAGAAGCTACGCGTGAAAATCTTCAAAATCTCGCAAACCAATTAACTTCGAGCGTTTTTACTGTTGAAGGCAAAAGTACGTTTAAGGAAGAATTTGTAACTGCTGGCGGTGTAGCTTTAAAAGAGGTGAACTTTAAAACCTTTGAGAGCCGTATTTGTAAAAACCTTTTTCTAGCAGGGGAAGTGCTTAATATAGATGCTATTACCGGTGGTTTTAACTTTCAAAATGCTTGGACAGGAGGTTATATTGTTTCTCAGAACTTATAGTAGGGATTTTGTAGCTTGAATATAGATTGGATATCATTTTGGATTAAGTAAAATTATATTCGTTATTTTACAACAAACATGGAAACAGAAAAAATAATTTTAGGAATTGATCCTGGAACCACAATTATGGGGTTTGGATTGATAAAGGTTATAGGGAAAAAGATGGAGTTTGTACAACTGAATGAGCTTCAGCTTAAAAAATATAGCGATCACTACGTAAAGCTAAAACTAATTTTTGAACGTACTATTGAGCTTATTGATACCCATAAACCCGATGAAATTGCTATTGAAGCTCCATTTTTCGGCAAGAACGTACAGTCTATGTTAAAGTTGGGTCGGGCGCAGGGAGTTGCAATGGCGGCTGGGCTTTCAAGAGAAGTGCCCATAACAGAATACTCGCCAAAAAAGATTAAAATGGCCATCACGGGTAACGGAAATGCCAGTAAGGAACAAGTAGCCCGAATGTTGCAAAGTCTTTTGGGTTTAAAAGAACTTCCTAAAAACTTAGATAGCACCGATGGTCTTGCAGCTGCGGTTTGCCACTTTTACAATTCCGGGAAAATTGAAACTGGAAAAAGCTATACCGGCTGGGCTGCTTTTGTAAAACAGAATGAAGATAGAGTTAAATAAAGAGTTCGCAGTATTCACATTCACCAAAGGAAGTACCCTTGAGCGGAGCTTACCTTTTATTGATTTCTTCTGGTCTCAGGGTTTTTCCGATTCACTCTAATTCCTTGCAATCCAATCTTCAATGATACGAGAAATTTCTTGATTTTCTTGGAGGCTTATAATTTCAAGATCCACATCTCTTTTAAGAGTACTGCCAATGGGGAATAAAAATCCATAATATTGAGGTGATAATTTTTTCTTGCTCAATACGAATTCTTCTTTTTTATCTTCGCTAAAAATATATTCCAAAGGGATTTCGTCATAAATTAAAGCGTCAACTTTTCCCTTCAACAACATCTCATAGCCTTCAGATACGTCGCCTACAGGAATAGGAGTGCCATCGGAATCTCGAACTCTATCAATTATTTTTTTATAATTTGGAACGGCAACTTTTTTGTTTTCCAATTGCTTTATGCTTGTAATGGTGTAATCGTCTTCTGAACTTTGTGAAAAGGTAGTGGCAATACCAGCTACAAATGAAGTTGCCAAAATTAACGAGATAATCATCCAAGAGCCCAATATAAAACGGCCTGCCGGGCTTCGGGGCGCATAATCTCCATAACCAACGGTTGTCATGGTTACTACCGCCAACCAGACCCCAGACGCCGTACCTTTAACAACACCTTCACCGTATTCCTCCGGGTATTTTCTTCCTTCTACAGCCCAAAATAAGAAGCCTACAATGGTAAGAATAACCAAAAGTCCGATTACAGCATATATGAATGTTGAGGATAGAAATGGTTTTATTTTTCCCCATATAGAAGTTTCTATTACCGGCGCTAGTATAGCCATCTCGGTATTAAAGTACGGTTGTGAGAAGTTAACCAGTTCAGCGCGCGAAGAGTTGATGGTTATTGGCCCAATTAGTATATCTAGCTCTTTGTTATCAATGGCTTTAATGCCTTCGTCAACAGATTCAAAAGGTGTAAGGTTGTAGTTCTGATTGAGGCCAAAAGCTATTTCTTGCCAAATATCAATTACAATCCCCTCTTTTTTATCTGGCATTACAAACGGAGCCGAGCCCGCGTAGCCAACTCTGAGCTTTTCTTCGCTTCCTTGAGCGAAGGTTAGTATGCTAGAAAAAAATAAAAGAAAAAGTAAGCTGAAATACTTTTGCATAGGAAAGTCTGAATTTAGATTATACTATTTTGTTTATATATATGCTTGAGCGTGAAAATATAAGTAATTTTGAACTTATAAAAAAGAATGAATTCTGTTTTTGGAAGTGCCTTTTGTTTCCTATTAGCGCATTTCTACCCTTAAACCTGCTTTAAATGACTGAAAATAAGATAGATGCAGATTTTGTGATGTCTAGTGGAAGCTCAATCTATATCCATATTCCGTTTTGTAAACAGGCTTGTCATTACTGCGATTTTCACTTTTCCACTTCTCTGAAGAAAAAAGGAACGTTGGTTCAAGCAATTTGCAAAGAACTAGTGCTGCGGAAAGAAGAGGTTAACGGATTGGTAAATACTATTTATTTTGGCGGGGGTACGCCTAGCTTACTTTCTTCGGAAGAATTGAAGCAGATCTTTGACACTATTTATAAAAATTATAGGGTCGCTAAAAGTGCTGAAATAACTCTTGAAGCGAATCCAGACGATTTAACAAATGCCCAATTAACCCAATTGTCAAATTCTCCAATTAATAGATTGAGTATTGGTATTCAATCTTTTTTTGAAGAAGATTTAAAATTGATGAATCGCGCTCATAATGCAACTGAAGCAAGGGAATGTATTGTTGCGGCCAAGAAATATTTCGAAAACATTAGCATCGATTTAATTTATGGGATTCCCGGGATGACCAACCAACGTTGGGAAAAAAACATGGAAATTGCCTTGCTACTTGATGTACCGCATCTTTCGTGCTATGCGCTTACCGTGGAGCCCAAAACCGCTTTAAAAAAGTTTATAGATAAAGGAATTGTGCCGCCAGTTGATGAGGAGGTTGCAAAACAGCATTATGAAATTTTGGTACATAAAGCTGAAAAAGCAGGATTGGACAACTATGAGTTTTCAAACTTCGGTAAGCCAGGTTTCTATTCGCGTAACAACACTGCTTACTGGGAAGGAAAATCGTATCTAGGTATTGGTCCTTCAGCCCATGGTTATGACGGGAACTCCCGAAGTTGGAACGTGGCAAACAATACCATTTACATCAAAAATATTGAAGCTGGAAAATTGCCCGCTGAAAAGGAACTACTCTCTTTGACCGATAAATACAATGAATATATAATGACTGGCCTGCGCACCAAAAAGGGTGTTTCTTTAGAAAAAGTTGAAACTGAATTTGGAAAAAATTTTTCTGCATACCTTATAAATCAGGCGAAAAGTCACTTGCAAAATGATATGCTTCTCCTTGAAGGCCAAACATTGAAAGTCTCAAAAAAAGGAAAATTTTTGAGCGATGGAATTGCTTCCGATTTGTTTATGGTGTAACAATTGGCGGTTATCGTTTCATTTTCATGTAAGCTTTCACGTGTCTGCCGTAGTTTGAGGATCTTGTAGATTATCAAATTAAATTAAAGCCGAATGTTACGAATAAAACTACTTTTGACAAACAAAAGCTAATAGTTCTGAAAAACCTAAAAGTTAAGAAATGAAGACCACCATTGAAATTGATGCCCGTTTTATTAAAGTTGATCTTTCTAAACCCTTGGATATTTCAATTCCGTTACGAGCTTCCCAAGAAAATCCGCTGGCCTGGTACTTAAGTGAACCTACTATTGAACCGGTAAAAATGGGCGATTGGACTGCGAAAGTTTCTGCAGGGGCTTCGGTTAATTTTAATAATATATATTTTAATCCACATGCGCACGGCACGCATACCGAATGTTTTGGGCATATTTCAGAAGAATTTTACTCCGTAAACAAAGCTTTGAATACTTTCTTTTTTATAGCCGAAGTAGTTTCCGTAAAACCTGAAAAAATTAATGACGACGAAATTATTTCCGAAGAAAGAATCAAAAATGCACTAAACGGGAAAACTCCTGAAGCGGTTGTAATCAGGACACTTCCGAATACTTCTGAAAAAAAATCGAAACATTGGTCCAACACCAATTGGCCGTATCTTGATGAAAAAGCAGCTTTGTTTTTAAGGGGGATCGGGGTAAAACATTTGCTGATTGATTTGCCGTCGGTTGATAAGGAAAAGGACGACGGTAAACTCTTAGCACATAAGGCATTTTGGAACTACCCTGAAAATCCGCGCAGAGATTGTACAATTTCAGAACTAATTTACGTCCCCAATAGTATTGACGACGGCAGTTATGTATTAAACCTTCAAATTGCATCTTTTCACAACGATGCCACGCCTAGTAAACCCGTACTTTATAAAAGTATTTAAAAAATGAAAATAACTTTAAAAATTGAGGAGCTTGCGCAATTCCTTTTCGGAATCTTCCTTTTCTCCCATTTAGATTATGCTTGGTGGTGGTTTCTGGTTTTGATTCTAACTCCGGATATTGGAGCCATTGGTTACGTGATAAATACTAAGATTGGTGCTATCACTTATAATATTTTTCATCACAAAGCAATTGCGATTGCCGTTGGAGTAGCAGGATTTTATTTCAATGTTTCGCTGTTAATTTTAATAGGTGTAATTTTGTTTCCCATGCGTCATTAGATAGAATTTTCGGGTATGGATTAAAATATCCGGATAGTTTTAAGAATACGCACTTGGGAAGTATAGGAAAATAATATTTATGGAATATCTTTTTATAGGTTTAGCCGTAGGGGCTGTAATCGCTTACTTTATTTTTGCCCGTTTTAGCGGCGGAAAGAAGGAAAAGGTAAGTACACAGTCTGTTGTTTTGATGGAAAAAATTCGCAGTGTATGTAAATTTATAACTGTTGAAGGTGACTTTTCTGAAATATTCTACTACGAAAACGTAAAGGACAAATGGATAAGTTTATTATTGGGTAAAAAGAAAGCCTTAGTGCTTATTGAAGCTAAAGCCCACATTGGTTTTGATCTTACAAAATTGAAAATGGAGGCCGACACGGAAAATAGAACCATTATTTTAACCAATTTTCCACAACCCGAGTTGCTTACCATAGAAACCGATTTTAAATATTACGACAAGCGAGAAGGTTGGGCAAACCCATTTACGGCATCCGATTTAACAGATATAAACCAAGAAGCCAAAAAACATATAGTTGATAAGGTGCCTGAAAGCGGCTTGTATGACGAAGCTTCAAAACAAGCTTTGGAAACCATTCAACTTATGGAGACACTCGTAGAAACTATTAATTGGAAATTGAACTATTCAGCACTTTATACACCTGAGGAAAGCTCGAAACTGGAAAAGTAAATTTGGTGTTTAGATGTTTGTAAGATTTCAAAAAACGTCCTGCAAGGTTTCCAAAACATCCTGCAAGGTTTCCAAAACCTTGTAGGTATAATCAAAAATCAAATAACATGAACATAGAACAATTTAGAGCATATTGTCTTGTCAAAGAAGGGGTTACCGAATCATTTCCTTTTGATGATAAAGCACTTGTCTTTAAAGTAATGGGAAAGATGTTTGCGTTAACCAATATTGCCGTACATCCTACAACCGCGAACCTTAAGTGTGATCCCGAACGCGCCGTTGAACTCCGCGAGGAATACGACGGTTTAATAAATCCAGGCTACCACATGAATAAAAAACACTGGAACACGGTTGAGTTGGAAAAGAACCTTTCACCTAAGTTACTTACTGAATTAATAGACCATTCGTATGATTTGGTTGTAAAGGGCCTCACAAAAAAAATGCAGGAGGAGTTGGCGGCTATGTAAGCCCATTGCAGACAAAAAAACATGTAATATCCGGCAAGGTTGTTCCCGCTTCGATAGCGATCAAGATCAGGGGCTCCTTGTAGGTATAATAACTAACAATGAACAAACCATCAGAATTTTATACCCAGCAGATTGAAACCCATACTGCCAACTTAAAAGATTTAAAAAGCAAACTCGCAATTTCCAGCACATTTAGAGTGTTGGTTTTTTTGATGGCTTGTTTTGGGGTTTATTTTTTCTTCGGAAGTGCAAAAATCATTATTGCTATAGTTGCTGCTGCCATCGTGGCTTTTATCTACTTGGTTACAAAACACAGTGAATTGCAATATAAACGCGATCTTGAAAAAGCATTAATCGCACAAAATGAAGCTGAGATTGAAGTTTTAAACCGTGCTTTTCACCATTTGCCTTCCGGCGAAAAATACAAGGATCATACCCACTTTTACAGTTTGGATATTGACCTTTTTGGAAGAGGCTCTTTTTTTCAATACCTGAATAGAACTGCCTTGGAAAGCGGCTCCAATTTTTTGGCCAAACTTTTAACCGAAAATAAAATAGATGCCATACCCAAAAAACAAGAGGCGATTTCCGAATTATCTAAAAAACCAAAATGGCGCCAAAAGTTTTCCGCAATTGCTTCCTTGGTAAAAACGGAGGCTTCAACAAAAGCTGTAACAGATTGGCTTAAAGAGTATCAGTTTTTTGTTCCAAAGTGGGTCAAGCCGGTTTCAATCTTGTTTTCGATAATTTCCGTTGCCTTGATTGTTTTGGCCATATACAACGTGGTTTCAGGCTATGCGGTTGCGGGTTGGTTTATTTTGGGGTTCGTTATTTCAGGTATTTATCAGAAAAAAATAAGTAATCTTTTTTCTCATACTTCTAAGATGCAGAGTACATTTGAGCAGTTTCATAAGCTTATTTTAGAAATTGAAAATGAGGAATTTGCTTCCGAAATACTTTTTGAAAAACGAAATTCGGTAATTGAGTCTAAAACAAAAGCCTCTACGCTCATTAAACAATTTGCTAGGTATCTAGACGTTTTGGGCCAAGGCGATATTATGATTTTCGGATTCATAATAAACGCCTTTACACTTCGCAACCTACGCCAATGCCATAACATAGAACAATGGATTAAGGCACACAAGGAGAGTGTACCCCTATGGTTTGATGTAATTACGTTTTTTGATGGGTATAACAGTCTGGGGAATTTCAACTTTAACCATCCCAAATACGTTTTTCCCGAAATCAACGAAAAGCTTCCTGTGTTAAAAGTGAAGGGGGCAGGCCACCCGTTATTGAATGAAGCTACCATGGTTCGCAATGATATTCGCATAAATTCAGAAGAATTCTTTATTGTAACCGGAGCAAATATGGCGGGAAAAAGTACGTTTTTACGAACTGTTTCCCTACAAATAGTCATGGGGAATGTCGGTCTTCCAGTTTGTGCCGAAAAAGCTGAATACAACCCCATAAAACTCATTACCAGTATGCGTACCACCGATAGTTTAACCGATGATGAATCGTACTTTTTTAGCGAATTGAAACGATTAAAGTTTATTGTTGAGGAAATTAAAACCGATCGCTACTTTATAATTCTGGATGAAATTTTAAAAGGAACAAACAGTACTGACAAAGCTATTGGCTCACGGAAATTTGTTGAAAAGCTTGTCGCTAGTAATTCTACAGGAATTATTGCTACCCACGATTTAAGTCTATGTGTTGCCGCAGAAGAATTACCAGAAGTAAAAAATTATTTCTTTGATGCACGCATTGAAAATGATGAGCTTTTCTTCGATTATACTTTTAAACCCGGAATTTGCCAAAATATGAATGCTTCATTTTTATTAAAGAAAATGGAAATAGTTGATTAGATTGCCGCGATGGATTCAGTAACACAAATAGTTTTGGGCGCTGCAGTTGGCGAGGCAGTTTTAGGAAAAAAAATAGGCAACAAAGCCATGGTTTTGGGTGCCATTGCAGGAACTATTCCTGACCTGGATGTGCTTTCCAGTAATTTTGCCGATACGGTTACCGCTCTGGAAATACACCGAGGCTTTACACATTCTATCGTTTTTGCCGTGGTCTTCGGATTGCTGTTTGGCTGGATGCTTTCGCTTTGGGATAAACGAGCCAATTTAAAACAATGGTTTTGGTTTTGGTTTCTGTGTTTTGTTACCCACCCGTTGTTAGACGCTCACACTACTTGGGGTACCCAGCTTTTTTGGCCGCTAGATCTTCGGCTGGCATATAAAAACATATTTGTAATCGACCCGCTTTATACGGTGCCGTTTTTGGTGTTTTTGATTTTGGCAATGCTCCAGAAACGAGGCAGCATTAAAAGACGAAGATTCAATAACCTAGGCTTAATTGTTAGCAGCTGTTATATGGTATTGACCCTTATTTTAAAAGGAATCACCTATTTTAAGTTTCAAAATGCATTGCAAGAGCAAAATATTGCATATTCTGGATTGCAGACCAAACCCAGCCCTTTTAATACCGTGTTATGGACAGCAAATGTAGAAACCGAAGATGCGTTCTTGATTGGCGATTATTCTTTTTTTGATACAAAACCTATCCAATTTGTTTCACATTCTAAAAATCACGAAGCTTTGGGCCAACTGGTTAACGAGCCAAAAGTGCAGCGGCTTATTGATATCACGCAAGGTTGGTACACCATTTCAGAAAAGGAGGGCGGAATTTATCTAAACGACCTTCGCTTTGGGAAAATAAGCTTAGATCCAAATTCCGATAAGTACGCTTTTAGTTTCAAGATTGAACGCACGGGTCGTGATATCCTGATAACCGAAGAACCTAAAGATGTAGCAGACGCCAATAAATTATTGCCGGCGCTTTGGGAACGGATAAAAGGAAATTAACAACTCATATCTGCTACAATTCGCCATTTGCCTTTAATTTTTCGGAAGATGATTAAGAAAACACCGTTTGTATCACCTGTATTTCGAGCCAAGTGATATTGCCCCATAACGTGATATGCGTTTGCTTCAATTTTTGTGATGGCATCAACAGTGAATTTTAGTGTTCCGGTGAAATCTTTAGAGGGGTATGCATTTTTGTAATTGTCAAGGGTTTGTTGCCACCCGTTTGTAAGTCCGCTGCTGCCGTAAAATTTTAAAGAATCGCTCTTCCAATACCCTTGCATATACCCTTCAAGATCGTAGTGGTTCCAAGCTTTTTCCTGCCTATTTAATACGGAAAGAATCGCTTTTTTGTCTTCAGATTCGGTTTGGGAAAAGATATTTAGTGTTGCGATCAGGAATAAAAATAGAGGTAGTTTTTTCATAAAGATGTTTGTTATTTTGGTCTCTGCGTTCTCTGAGACTTTGCGATAAAACTTTCCACCGCAAAAAACGCAGAGTTCGCAGTGGGTTTCTGTACTGTTTAAATTACTTTGGTTCTTGGTTAAAACCGAACGCCATAAAATCCTCCCCAAAAACGGTTTTTAGTCTAGAAATAAGCGCTTCCGCATTGGCTTTATTGAAAACCATAGCTGGCTTAATTTTTAAAACGTTATGGTCTGGACCATCAATGCTCATTAAGATCCCGAGTTGCTTCATTCGGTTGGTCAAATAGGAAGCCTGCTCCGGTAAGGGGTTTTTATTGGAGTCATTTAGTTCAAAGCCTAAGAACAAACCTTCGCCCCGCACATCGCCAATGATAGGAAATTCTTTTTTTAGATTTTGTAATTCACTTTTTAAGAAACCTCCCACTTCCAAAGCATTTTGCTGTAGGTTTTCAGTTTCAATAACTTCTAGCACGGCCCTTCCTATGGCACAAGAAACTGGATTTCCACCAAAAGTATTGAAATACTCCATGCCGGTATTGAATTTTTCGGCAACTTCTTTTGTGCAGGCAACTATTGCTAGTGGATGGCCATTTCCGGCCGGTTTCCCCATGGTTACAATATCTGGTTGAATATCGTAAAGTTCAAATGCCCAAAAACTTTTCCCCATACGTCCAAACCCAGTTTGAACCTCGTCTGCAATACAGATTCCGCCAGCTTCGCGAACGTGTTTATAGACTTCGTTAAAATAATTTTTTGGAGGAACAATTTGTCCACCGCAACTAATCAAGGTCTCTCCTATAAAACCAGCAATTTCTTTATTTTCAGCTTTTAGACTATCAATAATTTCCTTGGCGTGATTTGCGTAACGAAGTCCGCAATTTTCTCCTGAATACTTTCCGCGGTAAGGATCTGGAAGCGGAAGAATATGCGTGGTTTCCGGTTTTGGGAATCCGCCTTCCCCTTCAAATTTGTAGGAACTTACATCTGTTACGGCGTTTGTATTGCCGTGGTAGCCTACTTCTATCGCCAGCATATCTTTATTGCCGGTTACGGTTTTCGCCATTCGCAACGCAAGTTCATTGGCCTCACTGCCCGAATTCACAAAATGGATTACCGATAAGTGCGATGGCAGCTTTTTTAATAAGGCTTCAGCATAAGTGATAATTTCTTGGTGTAGATAGCGTGTATTCGTATTTAAAACTGCCATTTGTTTTTGGCCAGCGGCAACCACTTTTGGATGTTGATGCCCTACATGGTTTACGTTGTTTACGGTATCGAGATATTTTCGGCCTTTATTGTCAATAAGAAAAACCCCTTCGCCGCGAACAATGTGTAGCGGTTCATCATACGAAAGACTCAAGCCTTTTCCAAGATGGTCTTTTCTGAATCTAATCATATTTTGTTCTTCCTCATTATGAGATGAACTTGAAGCTTCCAATTCTTCTTTAAAAATAAAATTTGGGTTTGGGCAGATGCTTTTCCAAACATCAACTTCTGAAGGTAAAGCTACGCCATTAAAGTTTTCGTTATTACCCAATAAATCTAAAACGAGTTGAAAATGAAGGTGAGGTGCCCAATTGCCATTTTCATTTGATGTGCCCACGTAAGCAATGAGGTCGCCCTGTTTAATTTTTTGTCCAACCGCTAGAATATCTAATGATTCCAAGTTTAAATGCCCATAAAGCGAATAGAACTTGCCAGTTTCAAAATCGTGCTCCAGAATTAGCATAGGCCCATAATCCTTATCGTTATTGTTGTGGTGTATGATTTTAACAGTACCGCCAAAAGGAGCGTGAATAGGCGTTTGTGCGGGAACCCAAAAGTCGGTTCCCAAATGTATGGTACGGTATTGTGTACCGTTGTTTCCTTCATTTTTAAAAGCTTCAGTTGCGTAAAAATGACGTGGTTCCAAGTAGCCGTTTAATACAATGCTTTTTGGGTGTTGTTTTCGAAATTGCTTCAATTTAAATTCGGCAAGCTCAGGATTGCTATATTCCGATGCGTTGCCAAGTAATGTACTGCCAACACTCATGTCTATATTTACAATTGTTTCACAAGAAATAGTTGGAAAGATTGTTTTTAAATGGATTTGATTGTTTTTTGACCACTTAGAAAAATCTTCTTCCAATGGATGGGGCGTGTAACCACAAGCATTTCGAAAGGAATAGTGCGCGAAGTTTTCATCTATGGCAAACCATTTCTCCAACAAATCCCAGGCTGGCTTTTCGCTGATAATAAAATATTTATCATTTGGGAATTCCGCCTTTTTTATTGAAGCACTTGTAACCGTTACAACCAAACGCATTCCCACCAAGGTGTAAAGGCATTGCAATTCGGCTTCAGAAAATCGATACTGCTTGTTATATCCGCTAATTACGTCTAAAGCGGCCGTAAGCGGATCGGGGAGGTGCATGGTTGCATAAGCCAAAACAATGGCCAAATCATTTACCGTTTGTGTAAAAACAGTATCGCCAAAATCTAAAATACCAGAAATTCTTGGTGATTTTAAATCTTCGGAAACCAAAATATTATAATCGTTCAAGTCGTTATGGACTATAGATCTTGGCAGATTTTTATAAATAGGTTGAATTTCAGAAAATCTTTTTTGAAAATGTTGAATTATCTCTTTCTGCTTGCCCGAAAACCGATTTAAATGAGGTTCGGTCCAAGAAGAATTTGCCAAGTCCCACTCTAAATCTCGTGTTGCGGCGGGATGATTTTTTATTTGCTGAGGCATAAAATCTTGTAATGCCATTGTTAAACTTCCGGCGGCTTTTCCTAAATTGTTTCGCAAGCTTTCCGTTTTAGGGTTCACACTTGCCCAAAGTCGCCCGGGAATCCAAGTGAGTAAACGGGCCCACTTATTATCACCTAATTCTACTAAGGAATTCCCACTATTGCCTGCAATTACGGCTGAAGTTTGAAAACCTAGTTTTTTATGGGACAGATGTTCCAGAATTTTAACCTGAAAGTCTAGCTGTTCTTTATAATCGCTTGTTGATTTGGTAGCTGAAATCGAAGTAATTTTTAAAAGAAACTTTTTGGCGTCATCCGTTTTGAGAAGAAAATTTTCATCCTCGTAACCTTCCAATTTTGTTGCTTTCGCGGTTAAATTATAGTTGTTTTTAGCAAGCTGTGAAGCTTCTTGGGGTGTGGTTTTAGACATAGGTTTTTTGGAAGATGGTTTAGGAACAAAATTACTGAAAAATGCTTACTATTCTAAGGCTTTTCGTAAGTTGGCTGCGGGACGCTCGCGGTAGCGGGGGAGTACTACCCATACCGCCAAATTTGTACTTGTACAAAACCAACGGTTTTACCACACTTCTAGTTATCGCGAATATCTATCATCTAAATACCATATATAATACAACTGAAACCAAATGATAGAAAAAATCAGAATAACATAAAATGCTTTATTACCGGACTCCATTTTTAATTTGAGAATTCGAATTATTAATATAATACTTTGGATAATCATTAATACGAATAAAATAAACCAAAATGTTACATAATATTCGTATGGAATTTTATTAAATAGTATGGTGTCAAAAATAAAAACAGTTACTATTATTGGAAAAATGCTTAATAATATTTTTTGTGAAAAATTAAATTTTTTTGCACCTGTTGACATAATCTTGTTTTATTTTTTTTGAAATCATTTGCTACTATTGCCATCCACATTGTTCTAACAAATACTTACCGATAGGTCCTCCTAAAAATAATGAAGTTAATGAAATCAACTCAATTGTAATTGTTATAAAAAGACTGATCTTTTTGCTTTTAAAAAACATAGGTTTCATTTTAATAACTTTTTCTTTTCGATTATCCCATTCATAAATCTTCAACATTAAAAAAATACACCCAAAACAAACGGAAATAAAAATCCAAGCAGGAGGAGGAGAACAAAATAAAGAGATGTATATAGAGTCAACTAATAATGCAAAAGGAAAACCAATTATTGTTCCTAAAATTATAGTCGGTTGATTAGAAGGAGAAATATTTTTTAAGAGTAAATTATACTGTAATTGTGTGTAATAAAATAATACATCTAAAAAAATAAATACTTTATTTCTCATAAATTGATTTCTGTATTTTTTTGAATGTCATAGCCCACTTAGTTATTCTAACCCCCGCTGGTGCGCGATTGCATCGCGTTCCTTTCCCAATTTTGATTCTTCATTCTCCTCCATAATATCGAAAAACCACAATACCATCCAACAATCACCCTCTGGGCGCGATTGCATCGCGTTCCCCCGTTGGGACGGATGCTGATTCTTTACACTTCTAAAGATCAGATGGATATGGTTGGCTATAATGCACCATGCAATTATTTCCATCCCTTTTCCTTTTGGCAATACGAGAGACTTTGCAATAAAATATCCTTGTATTTATTGCGGGTAAAAACATCAAGCCATTCCACAACGGCGAAACTTACAAAATAAAGCCCTTCTGGATTATGGAATTTATAGTTGCGGCTCATATTATAAAGGTAGTATTTTTTCTCAATATCAGGATTAATGCAAGGAGCCAACTGAAATGGAGATTAGAAGAGATGGAATATGGCCACTTCATTAAAATGTTGGAGACCACACGATGCAATCGTGCGGGAGCGGGGGCGTTGTTAGTATATTGAAAGCCATCCATATAATCCGTGGTGGTTATAGTTGTGCCATCGGTTACATTTTTCTTTAACTTCATTCCCGTGGCATCCCGCCAAAAAATGGGCGGGCAGGCATAAAAATAGGTAATTTTTTCTGCTACTTAAAACTATTGCTGCGTAACAGGAATTTAGCTAGTTTGTTGCGGAACACGAGCGGGACGCTCGCGCCAGCGGGAACTTTACGGAATACTGCTTTATCAACTTTTGACGCATTCTGTAAAATGTCTGGGTTTTTTGCCCTGGGGAGTTTTGATTACTTTTTATCAGGTTTGTAGCCTATTCGTTTTCGGGGTTCTTCATTCTCTTTTTTATCGATAAGTTCGTCCAGATAGTTGAACACAAGCTGGATGTTCTTGCCATGGCTGGCCAGTTTCTTTTTGATCTCTTCGATTTCAAGCTTTAGGTTCAGGGTGTCCGTGAGCACTTCCCTTATTTTTGTGAACACACGGATAATCTGGATGTTTACCTTTATGGCCGTTGGGCTGCCAAGTACACTTGAGAGCATCGCAACACCTTGTTCGGTAAACGCCATTGGCGCATATCTTGTGCCTCCCCAGCTTGAGGTGCCAAATTGGCTCCTCAAGTCATTGAACTCTTGGTCGTCAAGCTCGAACATAAAATCTTCGGGGAACCGTTCGCTGTTCCTTCGTACCTGTCTTTTTAACTGTTTGGTCTCTACTGCGTAGAGTTCCGCCAGATCTCTGTCCAACATTACTTTTTGTCCTCTTATCAGATAGATTTTACTGCTTATTATTTGCTCTGGGATAGTAATCTCTTTGCTTATTTGTTTCGTGTTTTCAGTTCGTAAAAATAATATTTAAATTATAGGTGGTCGCAATATGCGTCCACCTAAATCACTAATTAGGGGTAACAGGAATTTAGCTAGTTTGTTGCGGAACACGAGCGGGACGCTCGCGCCAGCGGGGCTTCTGTAACCTCGGAAGCATCGCGTTTTCTGCCTCAGCACTGCTTTCAAACCTTAATGGTAAGCGTAAATACTTCTAATATACTCAAAAAATGGCTGTGTGCTTTAAAAATAGTAATTTTGCAGCATGATTGCAGATAAAAAAGACATACGCGCCCTTTCAAAAGAAGAACTTAGAAGCTTTTTTGTAAGTATTGGCGATAAGGCTTTCCGGGGAACGCAGGTTTATGAATGGTTGTGGAGCAAAGGCAGTCATACTTTTGACGAAATGACCAATATTTCAAAAGAAACCCGTGCGCATCTCGATGAAAACTTTGTGATTAACCATATTAAGGTAGATCATCTTCAAAAAAGTAATGACGGTACCATTAAAAATGCCGTCAAGCTTTTTGACGATTTCGTCGTGGAATCGGTGTTGATTCCCACCAAAAAGAGAACCACCGCTTGTGTATCTTCCCAAGTGGGTTGTAGCTTGGATTGTACGTTTTGTGCAACGGCAAAGTTAAAACGAATGCGAAACCTAAACCCTGATGAAATCTACGATCAAGTGGTTACTATAGACAAGGAAAGTAAGCTTTATCACGATAAACCCCTTTCCAATATCGTTTTTATGGGGATGGGCGAACCGCTTATGAACTATAAAAACGTGTTGGAGTCCATTGAAAAAATCACTTCGGATGAAGGCTTGGGAATGTCGCCTAAACGAATTACGGTTTCCACTTCGGGCGTACCGAAAATGATTAAAAAACTGGCAGATGATGAGGTTAAGTTCCATCTTGCCGTTTCACTGCATTCCGCCGTTCAAGAAACTCGTGAACAAATTATGCCATTTGCAAAAAAGTTTACCCTGCAAGATCTTCGCGAATCCTTGGAGTATTGGTATAGCAAGACTAAACGCAAAATAACCTATGAATATATTGTTTGGAAAGGAATAAACGATACTTGGAAAGATATTGAAGCTCTGATTGCGTTTTGTAATTATGTGCCTTGTAAAGTGAATATTATTGAATACAACCCAATTGACGATGGCCATTTTCAACAAGCGGCATCAACTGCAATTGACGATTATATAGAAGCCTTAGAGCACAATCGCATTCCGGTAACGGTTAGAAGGAGTAGAGGAAAGGACATTGATGCGGCCTGCGGACAGTTGGCAAATAAGCAATAATGTAGATTATTTTTCGCTTTTGTTTTTTGGATGAAACTTACTGGTAAAATCATGCTCTAATTTAACTATCTTTGAGCCTTTATGAAGATAGTTTCCCGCATCAAGCTTCCCATTGAAAAAGAAATGGAACTTTTTGAGAAAAAGTTCTCTGCATCCATGTCTTCCAAAGTTTCCTTGCTGAACAGAATTACCCATTACGTGGTAAACCGGAAAGGAAAACAGATGCGGCCCATGTTTGTGTTCCTTATTGCAAAAATGACTGGTGATGGCAAAGTGAACGAACGTACGTATCGTGGGGCTTCGGTTATTGAACTTATCCATACAGCCACTTTAGTGCATGACGATGTGGTTGACGATAGCAACCGCCGCCGTGGGTTTTTCTCCATAAATGCGCTTTGGAAAAACAAGATAGCCGTACTTGTTGGCGATTATTTACTTTCAAAAGGGCTGTTGCTTTCCATAGATAATGACGATTTTGATCTTCTTAAAATTATCTCCGTTGCCGTTCGTGAAATGAGTGAGGGCGAACTGCTTCAAATTGAAAAAGCCAGAAGACTGGATATTACCGAAGATGTTTATTTTGAAATAATCCGTCAAAAAACTGCCACTCTTATTGCTGCTTGTTGCGCAATGGGCGCGCGGTCCGTGATGGCTCCAGATGCCGAAGTGGAAAAAATGCGAACCTTTGGTGAGTTGATAGGTACTGCTTTTCAAATTAAGGACGATTTATTTGACTACGGAAATGAACACATTGGTAAGCCTACGGGAATTGACATCAAGGAGCAAAAAATGACACTCCCCTTAATATATACGCTCAACAATTGTACTTCTGAAGAAAAAAAATGGCTTATCAATTCGGTTAAGAATCACAATAAAGACAAAAAACGGGTTAATGAGGTCATCGCTTTTGTAAAAAAGAATGGAGGTCTAGACTATGCGGTTTCAAAAATGAAGCAATATCAACAAGAAGCCCTTGAGCTTCTAGAAACCCAGCCCGCTTCCCCTTACAAAGATTCACTGGAACTTATGGTGAATTATGTTATTGACAGAAAGAAGTAAACTTGTTAATTCCCCATTGATTACGTTATTTCTACAATCAGAAATTCGAAACCAGAAACTTTTTTACCCTTCAGGCAACCTTTTCTTCAAAACCTGCGTCTATATAAATAGAAGCCTTAAGCAGCGAAGCCTATTTTGAAAATTATACCACTACATAAAAACTATTCAAAATTAATTGAGAAAGCGTCTAACGGAAATCGCCGAGCGCAGCAACAATTGTTTGAAATGTTTGCGCCAAAAATGCTCAGTGTTTGTAGGCAATATTTAAAAAATAATGATCTGGCCGAGGAAGTGATGCTTTCCGGTTTTCTGAAAATGTTCACGTATTTAAGTAGTTTTAAAAACGAAGGTAGTTTTGAGGGATGGATTCGTAGGATAATGGTCAATGAGTCAATCTCACAACTTAGAAAGGACAAGAAATTACATTTTATTTCTGAAACAGAAATTGAGAATTCAGTAGATCACTCCACCTTTATTGACAGTGCTTTGGAAGTAGCTGAAATTCAAAAAATGATAGACAGCCTTCCAGATGGTTATAAAACGGTTTTTGTGCTTTATGCTGTAGAAGGCTATAAGCACAGTGAAATTGGCGAACTGCTTGAGATAAGTGAGAATACATCAAAATCGCAGCTTTTTAAAGCACGGAAAATGCTTCAAAATATGGTTAAACAACAAAACAATATGAGTTATGGCACCTTATAAATTAGAAGACAACATACGCAAAAAACTAGAGAGAAGAGAGCTAGAGCCCTCTGTAGGTGCTTGGGGTAAACTGGAAGCAAAGCTAGATGAGCAACAGCCAAAAAAGAAAGCTAGAGGTTGGTATTATATAGCTGCGAGTTTTATAGGAATCTTAGTATTGGTCTCCGTTTTTTCTAGTCGAAACAACGAGGGTCAAAAAGATCAAATTGTAAATGAAAGTATAGAACGTCAAGGTATAGAACGTCAATCTGAAAAAATAATCAAGAATGCTAAGCCCGAAAAAATTGCTTTTGATGAAGTTGATTCAGAAATAGATAATACGAAATCAAAGAAAGGCAAAAATGCAGATTTGATAAGGTCAGTTCAACAGAAAGAGAGTGCGGTTAAGAAAAAATTCAAGAAGAATAAAGTGATTGCAAAAGCTACAGATAAAGCTGAAGATCTGTCGGCAGAATCGGTAATACATAACTCGAAGGAGGATGAGGTGCTTTTTAACCAGAAAATAGATGAAGTGACGGCATCTATAAAACAACTGCAAGAAACTAACTCAGAAGTAACCGCTAGAGAAGTAGAGCAACTGCTTAACGACGCCCGGCGTGAAATTCAAACCCAACAAATACTGAGTAGCTCTAAAGTAGACGCTATGGCATTGCTTCAGGATGTGGAATGGGAACTTGAAAAAAGTTTTCGTGACAAAGTTTTCGACGCCTTAGGCGAAGGCTTTAGAAAGATTAGAACTGCGGTTATAGAAAGGAACAACTAGGTAAAAATATCCTTGAGAACATTATAGTGAGTACAGTCGAAATACATTCGAGAGGAACTTTTTGCTTTATACTTAATAAGTAACAAATATTCACCACCAGTAATTAAAAAATCCAATCATTATGAAATCATTAATCACATTTTACATGACAATTACCTTCTGGGTTTTGGCGAGTATCTTTGCTCAGGCTCAAAACGAGGACGTTTCAAATTCAACCCAAACACTTGACGATTTAAAAGAGCAGATTGTACAGGAGGAAAAAGACGCATTAAAATTTGAAGTAGAGGATGTTAATTCACGTTTAAGAAGTGAGGTGATAACAGAAAAAGAAGCCGAGGTCCTAAAGAAAGCTGCCGCTGAAAAGCATGCGTTAAACATAGAGAATCGATTGGCTATCGTAACCAACCAAATGGAACTGGCTAAACGAAATGGTGCCGACTCTACAAAAAAAGCTGGAACACGTATTGTTTTTGGGTTAGGGCAAGAAGATCTTGATAATGATATAATCTTTGGATTAAAGGTGCAAAACAATAACTCTGAGCACGAAAAGCCTAAATATGACCGGCGGACGACCTCAAGCTTTGTTTTAGCCTTTGGTTTAAATAATGCTTTAACAAGGGGAAAGTCTCTGGAAGATTCCGATTTTAAAGTAGCAGGAAGTCGTTTCTTTGAATTGGGTTGGGCATGGAAAACACGCGTTTTCAAAAACTCTAATTGGCTGCGGATAAAGTATGGTCTGGCCTTTCAATTCAATGGCCTAAAGCCAACGGATAATCGTTACTTTGTAGATGCGGGCGAAGAAACTGAGTTGCAGACTTATCCATTAAGACTTAAAAAGTCGAAATTCCGAATGGATAATTTGGTTGTGCCAATCCACTTTGAATTTGGCTCTTCAAAGAAAACTGAAATGGAAAATTACTTCAGGTACTCAACAGCCAATCATTTTAAAGTAGGTCTGGGAGGTTATGCAGGAATCAACCTTGGAGCACGCCAAAAACTTAAGTTTGAGGAAGAAGGTGAAAACAGAAAACAAAAAATAAAAGCAAATTACAACACCAACAATTTTATCTACGGATTGAGTGGTTATATAGGTTGGGGGAGTGCTTCAATTTATGCAAAGTATGATTTAAATACGTTATTCAAAAATAACTCAGTAGATCAACGAAATATTTCATTAGGTCTAAGACTCGATTTGGATTAGCTAAAAATATTTTAAATTTCGTTTGTTTATTTTTAACCTGCAAGGTTTCCAAAACCTTGTAGGTTTTTCGTTCTTAATATTCCTATTTTTACACATTCAAAAATGAAAACAGATAGCAGATAACTGAAAACCAATAACAAATTTGATAGCTAGAACCACCATAGATAATGTTTTTGAAACCGCCCGAGTAGAGGAGGTTATTGGCGACTTTGTACAGCTAAAAAAGTCTGGGAGTAATTTTAAAGGGCTCAGTCCGTTTACTGATGAGCGCTCCCCGAGTTTTATGGTTTCTCCAGTAAAGCAAATTTGGAAAGATTTTAGTAGTGGCAAAGGCGGAAACGTGGTTTCATTCTTAATGGAACACGAACATTTTACCTATCCGGAAGCCATAAAATTCCTCGCCAAAAAATACGGAATTGAAATAATAGAAACCGAACAGACTGATGAGGACAAGAAACAGGCAAACGAACGTGAAAGCCTGTACTTAGTTAGTGAATTTGCAAAGGAGTATTTTCACCGTACGTTGTTAAAAACAGAAGAAGGTAAAGCCATTGGGCTTTCATACTTTAAAGAACGCGGTTTTTCTGAAGAGACAATTACAGAATTTGAACTTGGTTATTCGCCCGATTCGTGGGATGCGTTTACAGGTCATGCGCTTAAAAAAGGGTATAAACTTGAGTTTCTTGAGAAAACGGGTCTTTCCATTGTAAAAGCCGAAAAACAATTTGATCGGTTTAAAGGAAGGGTAATGTTCCCTATTTTGAGCATGAGTGGCCGCACCCTCGGTTTTGGTGGGCGAATCTTGACATCTGATAAAAAAGCGGCCAAATACCTAAACTCTCCTGAAAGCGACATCTATCATAAAAGTAAGGTGCTTTACGGAATTTATCATGCCAAACAAAGCATTGCAAAAGAAGACAATTGCTATTTGGTTGAAGGATATACCGATGTAATCCAGTTTCATCAAACGGGAATACACAATGTGGTTTCCTCTTCGGGAACGGCATTAACCTCTGAGCAAATTCGCTTAATAAATAGGCTGACCAAGAATATTACTGTTCTTTTTGATGGGGATGCTGCAGGGCTTCGTGCCTCCTTGCGTGGTATAGACCTTATTTTGGAACAGGGCATGAACGTTAAAATATGCACGTTTCCCGTAGGTGAGGATCCCGATAGTTTTTCGCGAAACAATTCACTGGAAGAACTGAACTTATATTTAGAGGAAAACACCAAGGATTTTATCACATTTAAAGCTTCTTTATTAGCTTCTGAAGCAAAGAACGACCCCTTGAAAAAAGCGGAGACTATCCATGATATGGTTAATAGTATCGCGAAAATTCCAGATGTTATAAAACAGGAGGTCTATGTAAAAGAGTGTTCTCGAATTATGGATATTTCGGAACAGGTGCTTTTTAATACGCTTGCACAAATCTCTAAAAAAGATAAAAAGGAAGCGGCTAAAAAAACTACTTCAAAACAAGAGGCTTTCGAGGTAATCCCTTCTGAAAAAAAGGTTGAAAAAGTAGATGTTCAATTTCAACTGGAGCAAAAAATAATTGAATTGCTATTGCTTTATGGAGGTTTGGAAGAAGAATTTGAAGAGTTGATAATGGATGCCGATGAAAAGGGAGAAATTAGCTTTAGTCCTGAAAAGCACAAGTCGCGCGTTTACGAAAAAATATATCTCGATCTTCAAGTGGACGAAATTGAGTTTACCAATTCAAAGTTCAAGGCTTTGTATCTTGAACTTATCACTCGTTTTAACTTAAACCCCGAGGCCAAGGCTGAAAATTTCATCAATGAGCTAGAGCCGGAAATGGCTACGGCAGTCACCCATGTGTTGATGGAAGAAGAGCGGTATTTGCTGCACGATTGGGAGCGAATGGAGATTTATGTGAAGGAAAAAGACCAGACTATTGGTCAGATTGTTAGTGAAACTATTTTGAGTCTTCGTCGCCATCTGGTCTCACGAAAAATTAACGAGCTTTCCGAAACTATAAAGCAAGACAATGACATTGAAAAAGAACTCGTATTGCAGGAGATTATTGATTATATCAGTCTAAAAAAAGTGCTTTCCGGTCAGCTAAATCGAGTGTTGTAAGCTGTTTAAACTAGGTTTATTACATCAAACAATATTGTCAACAAGCTATATTTATCTTTTTAAATTCTTTTATGTAGGGCAGCTATTTTAATTCAGGTGGAATCGTACAAACCGGAATCGGGTTTACCTTGTGTTGATTGGCTTTATTGAGTCTTGTGTAAATATCAAAAACTACTTTTTGCCTTCCGGAAAAGTCGGAAGTGGTTTTTTCTTGTTCGCTCATTTTCATGGCCCACTCAAGTTCGTCATAGCTGGCGCCAAGCTGATCTTCATCAGAACGGCTATCGCCAAACAAGCCATCAGTTGGGGCGGCTTTTAATATTGAGTCTGAAACTCCTAATTCTTCCCCTATTTTGTAAACCTCGCTTTTCATTAAATCGGCAATTGGGCTTATATCCACACCGCCATCGCCGTATTTTGTAAAAAATCCAACGCCAAAATCCTCAATTTTATTACCTGTTCCAGCAACAAGATATTGATGCAGTCCTGCAAAATAATAAAGCGTGGTCATTCGTAATCGTGCCCGTGTATTAGCTAGGGAGAGGTCCAAAAAACTGTCGTCTGTGGTTTGCGGTACCTGGGTTCTAAATTGTTCAAAAACCGAGGTCAAGTTTACTTCAGTATCGCTTACATTAGGATACTTTTTCTTTAAGTGTGCAATGTGTTCTTTCCCGCGGGTAACTTGGTTTTTTGCTTGGTGTATTGGCATTTCAACGCAGAGGGTGCGCAGTCCGGTTTTTGCACAAAGTGTCGAAACTACGGCCGAATCTATTCCGCCGCTAATTCCAATGACAAAGCCGTTGGTCTTCGCATTTATGCTGTAGGTTTTTAACCAATTTACAATATAGTCTATTACTTTTTCTGATTTCATTTCCAACTAATTTTTAAATAATTGCAATAGGTAGGGGCGTCATGTCGTCATTTTTTAATTTTCCAAATTCCCAAAACATTTTAAACCCTTAAACTTTTAAACTCATCGGGCAATAAAGTACCTTTGCACCGGAAAAGTTGTTAAAGATAAAATTAATAAAAGGGAATCGCGTTTACCAACTGTAACATTTTTTATTATGAGGTATTTTTTGGGTCTTCTTTTAGGAATATTGCTTGTTTCATGCGGTAATGAAAATAAGGTAGAGGAGGAAATCAGTAAAATTCCGATGGATGTTAAAATAGTTCGTTTTGACAAGGAATTTGCCGCGGCTACCCCAGCAGATTTGCCACAGCTTAAAGCTGAATTCCCTGCTTTTTTCCCGAAGCAATACCACGACAGCCTTTGGGTTCAAAAGTTGGGCGATACGCTTCAAAATCAATTAGAAGATGAGGTGATACAGGCGTTCCCAGATGATAATACATTGACTAATGTTATAACTCCGCTGTTTCAGCATATAAAATATTATTTTCCAAAATTTGAAACGCCCCAAGTGTTCACCACTACTTCTGATGTTGATTACCGCAATAAAGTAATTCTTACCGATAGTATGTTAGTAATAGGGCTGGACAACTATTTGGGCAGTGAACATCGGTTTTATGAGGGCATTGACAGGTATGTTGCTAAAGAAATGCAGCCCTCCCAAATTGGTCCTGATATTGCCGATGCCTACGCCCGTCATTATATAAAACCGCCTAATCGTGGTTCGTTTCTGGGGCAGCTTATTTATTATGGAAAACAACTTTATTTAAAGGACCTATGGCTCCCTAACAGCTCTGATGCAGAAAAAATAGGCTATACGGAAGCGGAATACGCTTGGGCGGAAGAGAACGAACTTTATATGTGGCAGTACTTTGTAGAAAGAGAAATGCTGTACAATACAGATCCAAAGTTGGGAGCGCGGTTTATTAATCCGGCACCATTTTCAAAATTTTATTTAGAAATAGACAATGAATCTCCCGGCATGTTGGGACGCTATTTAGGCTGGAAAATTGTTCGGGCTTATATGGAAAGAAATAATACCAGTGCTCAGCAATTAATGGTTACTGATGCTGACGAAATATTTAAAAATTCAAAATACAAACCAAAGAAATAATGGCAGTAAAACATACTTCTGAAATACGATTAAACGTAGGACTTGACGAAAATAAAATACCGGAAACTATAAACTGGACCGCGGAAGATGGTGGTATCACTGATGAAGAAACAAAAGCGGTAATGCTTTCTGTTTGGGACAATGCTCAAAAGGAATCGCTCCGCATTGATCTATGGACCAAGGATATGCCGGTGGACGAGATGAAGATTTTCTTTCACCAAACCTTGAGTGCTATGGCAGATACCTTTGAGCGCGCTACCAACGATAAAAAAATGAGCGCCACCATGCGCGATTTCTGTGAGTATTTTGCAGAGAAGCTGGAGTTGAAACGAGAGGATTGATTCTTTAAACTGAATAAGCTTTATCGCTTTACTACATTGTGGTTTAATTCATCAATATAATTCAAAACCTCGTCTCTTCCTTGGGAGTTGCTGGCCGATGTAATAAAGTATTGGGGCATTTCTACCCAAGTTTCTAGCATTTTTTCGGTATAGGTTGCAATATTCCGATCCAGGGCCTTCGGCTTTAGCTTGTCGGCCTTGGTAAAGATAATATTGAACGGAATTCCGTTTTCGCCCAGCCATTGCATAAATTCAAGATCTATGGGTTGTGGATTATGGCGACTATCCACCAAAACAAAGGCGAGAATCATTTGTTCACGTTCTTCAAAATACTTCGTGATAAACTGTTGAAATGTCTTTTTGGTATTTTTTGATACTCGTGCATAACCGTACCCAGGCAAATCTACTAAAAACCAGTTTTTATTAACTAAAAAATGATTGATGAGCTGTGTTTTTCCGGGTCGTCCTGAGGTTTTGGCTAAACTTTTGCGCAGCATCAGCATGTTGATAAGCGAGGATTTTCCCACATTGCTACGACCAATAAAAGCGTATTCCGGCAAACGGTCTTTTGGGCATTTTGCAACATCGCTGTTGCTCATTACAAATTCCGCCGTCTTTATATGCATTTTTTTAAGTTATGAGGTGTGAATAAATCAGGAACTAGTGTTCAGTAGTCAGTATTCAGTGTTCAGTAGTTAGTAATCAGTTAGTACTTTCTTTTTTGCAACCATGCATATAGGAGGTCGTTAAACTCCTTAGGGTGCTCCATCATTGCGGCGTGGCCACATTTATCAATCCAGTATAGATCTGAATCTGGTAGAAGTTCATCAAATTCAACGGCCACATCGGGAGGTGTAACACTATCGTTTTTTCCCCAGATTATGCAAGTGGGTGTATGCATTTTTGGCAAATCTTTTGCCATGTTGTGACGGATGGCACTTTTGGCTATTGCAAGTGTCCGAATAAGTTTGTTTCGGTCGTTTACCGATTCAAAAACCTCATCTACAATTTCTTTAGTAGCAACTGCTGGATCGTAAAAAACGTTTTCGGCTTTTTTCTTTATGTATTCGTAGTCGCCTCGTTTGGGGTAACTTTCGCCCATTGCACTTTCGTAGAGCCCAGAGCTCCCGGTTATGACCAACGCTTTTACTTTTTCAGGATACATTTTAGTGCAGAGTAACCCAATATGGCCGCCAAGGGAGTTTCCGAGTAAAATAACTTCGCTATAGCCCAAATGATCAATAAACTGCGCTACATATTTAGCAAAATTCTTTACTGTGGTGCGTAATAAGGTCATTTTATAGATTGGCAATTCTGGGATTAATACCTTATAACCCTTCGGGGGAAAGAAGTCCGCAACGCCATCGAAATTACTCAAACCACCCATTAACCCGTGTAGGATAACGATTGGGGTGCCTTCGCCTATTTCTAAATATGAAAATTTTCCTTCTTTTTTTAAATGTCCTGACATGCTTGATTTCTGCAAATTAGAAAAACAAAAGTAAACAAAATTATTTCATACAGTCTAAATAAAATAAGGCTTTGTTGTTCAGTATTTTGAATTTGAGTGATTTCTGATGTGGTAAAACTTATCAACAATGTGGTAGATTGTGGGAAATTGTGGTAAAAGTTATATATATTTGAATCAAGAAATTACAAACCGGAAATTTCCACAATGCTCAATCTAATAGGCACATACGAATGTAAAGCAGACGTAAAAGGACGCGTCATGGTGCCTGCGCCGTTAAAAAAACAGCTAGCTCCGGTTATGGCAGATGGGTTTGTGGTAAAGCGTGCGGTGTTTCAGCCGTGTTTGGAAGTGTATCCTATGAAAGAATGGGATGCCTTGATGTTAAAAATGGGCGAACTTAACCGGTTTAATCGTAAAAACAACGATTTCATTAGAAGGTTTACGGCTGGTGTAAAAATGGTGGAGCTTGATTCAACAGGTCGCTTATTGATCCCTAAGGACCTTCTTTCGTTTGCGGGAATAAGCAAGGAGTTAGTGGTTTCTTCCGCAATAAATATTGTGGAAATATGGGATAAAGACAAGTATGAGCAGGCTATTGATGATGCTGCAGACGATTTTGCCGATTTGGCCGAAGAAGTAATGGGTGATAAAAACGACGATGACAATGGAGTATCATAATCCAGTTTTACTGAAAGAAACTGTTGCTGGCTTGAATATTAAACCTGATGGGGTTTACGTAGATGTAACCTTTGGTGGCGGTGGACATTCGCGTGAGATTTTAGCGCAATTAGGGCCTGATGGAAAACTCATTGCCTTTGACCAAGATAAAGATGCGCTGGCAAATACTATTGAAGATCCACGGTTTTTATTGATCAATCAGAATTTTCGGCTTATGAAAAAGTTTTTGCGATTTCATGGGTATAAAACGGTTGATGGGATTTTGGGCGATTTTGGAGTTTCATCGCATCAATTTGATGTTGCTGAGCGTGGCTTTTCAACCCGGTTTGAGGCCGACTTAGATATGCGGATGGATCAAGATAGTCGTTTTTCTGCATTTACAGTAGTAAACAAATATGACGAGGCCGATTTGAAAAATGTGCTTTCAAGTTATGGTGAACTGCGAGCCGCAGCTGGAATGGCCCGAGCAATTGTGCAGGCCCGAGAAGAAGAAAAAATTAAAACAAGCGACCAACTTAAACAAGCACTCCGTAAATTTTTGCCGGCGCATAGAGCAAATAAAATATTGGCTCAAATTTATCAGGCCATTCGCATTGAAGTTAATCAGGAGCTTGAGGCTTTAAAGGAGTTTTTGTTGCAAACCAACGAGGTTTTGGAAGCTGGAGGGCGAATAAGTTTGATTAGCTATCATTCTCTTGAAGATAGGTTGGTAAAGCGTTATATCCGCAATGGTTTGTTTGAAGGAGAGCCAGAAAAGGATGTTTTTGGACATTTTGAAGTTCCTTTTAAAGCGGTGGGAAAATTTATTATTCCGTCCAAAGAAGAGATTAAAGCAAACAGTCGTGCTAGAAGTGCCAAACTGCGGATTGCTGAAAAAATATAAGTGGAAGTTAAAAGATTAAAGCAAGCCTGCTGAAGAAGTAGGGGAAATATTGCAAATAGTGAAAGACAGTTTTTATAACATAATAAAAGGGAAATTCTTGGTTAGTGATGATGCGCTTAAAAACTGGCGGTTCATCATTTTTCTTTCGTTCCTCGCTTTGGTGATGATCGCTAGTTCGCACAATGCCGATAAAAAGGTGCATAGAGTTTCCAAGTTGAACGCTGAGGTCAAGGAGTTGAAAAGTGAATATGTAGATGTGCGGATGATATTAATGCAATCGCGCATGGAAAGTAAAATAATAGCGGCAATGGAAAACAGGGGTTTGAAGCCTTCTGTAACACCGCCCAAAAGAATTAGAATCATAGAAAAGAAAGAAAAAAGCAAACAATAGAGAGAGTGGAATAAAGAAAATAAAGTGGTTAAACACTTTTTAAATTTTTACTAACAACTAACAACTAACAACTAACAACTAACAACTAACAACTGAACACTGCGCACTGAAATAATGGCTATTGAAGAAAAAAACATATTGAATCGTATTTACTTAGTTGCAGGACTAATGTTCTTGTTTGCGCTTGCTATAAGCATTAAGTTGATAAACATTCAGTTTGTAGATGGCGATAAGTATCGGGAGCTTGCAGAAAAGCATACCGTAAAAAACTTCGTTATTCCTGCCAATCGCGGAAATATTTATGCAGATGATGGCAGTTTGTTGGCTACTTCAGTGCCCAAATACGATATTCGCTTTGATGCTATTACCGCTTCCTCTAAAGATTTTAAAGAAAATTTGAAGCCGCTTTCTGAAGGCTTGAGCGCAATGTTTGGGAAATCTGTTTCGCATTATCAAAACAAATTGCGAAAAGCCCGAGCCGATAAAAACAGGTATCTGCTGATAGTTAAGAATTTAGGGTATTCAGATTATATAAAGGTGAAAAATTTGCCACTTTTCAGAAAAGGACCTTATAGAGGCGGGATAATCGTAGAGCAACGTACCGTTAGAGAACATCCTATAGGGAAAATTGCCCAGCGCACGGTTGGTGACGAAGCCTATGACAGTCCGGGAACTTATACTGTAGGTTTGGAGGGTGCCTTTAATGATATGCTAACCGGAAAGGAGGGTCACCGGCTAAAACAAAAAATTGCAAAAGGACAATGGAAGCCAGTTTATGATGAAAATGAAATAGAGCCGCAAGATGGATTGGATGTTGTTTCTACTATCAATGTAAATATCCAGGATATTGCCCATCACGCTTTATTAAAGCAGTTGGAGTATTATGAAGCAGAACACGGCACGGTTATCCTTATGGAGGTTTCAACGGGAGCAATAAAAGCAGTTTCTAACTTAGGAAGAACTTCGTCTGGCGGATATTACGAAAAATTAAACTATGCCGTTGGGGAGGCTCATGAACCTGGATCTACCTTTAAAACTATGGCGCTTATGGCTGCATTGGAAGACAAGGTAATTGATACTAGTACAGTAATAGATACTGGTAACGGCAGAAAAGTTTTTTATGGTAAAGCCATTCACGATGCGCACTATGGGGGATTTGGAAAGATTTCGGCAGCAAAGGCGCTGGAGGTTTCTTCTAACATTGGCTTAGCTACCATTGTAGATGACCATTATGCTAAAAATCCAAATAAATTTATTAATCGCTTAAAAAGTTGGAATCTGTTAGAAAAGACTGGTGTCGCAATAATAGGCGAGGGGGAGCCCATGATACCGCAACCCGGCGGAAAGAATTGGAGTAGAAATGCCCTGCCTTCTATGTCTTACGGTTATGGTTTGCACCTTACGCCGCTACAAATTTTGAACTTTTATAATGCCATTGCTAATGATGGGGTAATGGTAAAGCCGCGGTTTATAAAAGAAGTTCGCAAATGGAATAAAAAGGTTAAGGTTTATGATACCGAGATTACCAATCCGAAAATATGTTCAGATGAAACCTTAGGAGCCATTCAAGAAATTTTAAAAAATACTGTTGAGCGTGGTACGGGAAGATCGCTTTATTCGCCAAGCTTTTCTATGGCAGGAAAAACGGGAACTGCACAAACCGAATACTGGATGCCTGATTGGTCTAAGAACAGACGCTATATTTCTTCTTTTGCAGGATATTTTCCAGCAGATAACCCTAAATATTCCTGTATAGTAATCGTACATAAGCCAAGTATAAAAAAAGGTTTTTATGGTGCCGATGTTACGGGACCAGTTTTTAAAAGAATTGCCCAAAAGGTATTTACAGAATCTCGAAATATTGATGCCGTAGAAGAAATTGAAAAAGCAGACCCTAGAATAGAAAAGGACTTTCAGAAATACTATTCCAAACTGCAAAAGCCAGGAGCTGTAATTCCGAATGTTACCGGAATGGCTGGAATGGATGCTATTTCACTATTAGAAAATCTAGGGCTTAAGGTTCAGGTAGTGGGTAATGGTACAGTTGCCAAACAATCTATAGAATCTGGCGAAACATTAAAAAAAGGACAGCAAATAACATTAAACTTAACGTGATTGTACTAAAAGACATATTATATAAGGTTACACTTGAAAAGGTTGTTGGAAACACCTCTATTGCTATTAATAACTTGGATTTTGATTCAAGAAACATCGCGCTAAACGATGTGTTTGTTGCAATTAAGGGAGCTGTTTCTGACGGGCATGAATTTATAAAAAACGCTGTGGATCAAGGTGCGCTTGCAATTATTTGTGAAGCCTTACCCGCAGAAATAATTAATGGAATTACCTACGTGCAAGTAACCGATTCGCATAAGGCTTTGGCTATTATGGCAGCCAACTTTTATGGAAATCCGTCAGAAGAATTAAAACTTGTTGGAATTACCGGAACTAATGGGAAAACGACTATTTCGTCATTGTTATATCAACTTTTCAAAAAAGCTGGACTTGCAGCGGGCTTGCTATCTACTGTAAAAATTATGGTAGATGAAACCGAATATAAAACTTCACTTACAACTCCAGATTCTTTGACCATCAATAAATATTTACGAGAAATGGTTGATGCCGGGGTTGAGTTTTGCTTTATGGAGGTGAGCTCGCATGGCATTCATCAAAAGCGAACCGAGGCGCTCGAGTTTGTGGGTGGTATTTATACAAACCTCTCTCACGATCATTTAGATTACCACAAGGATTTTGCAGAATACCGCGACATAAAAAAAACTTTTTTTGATCAATTGCCTAAAACCGCATTCGCTCTGGTAAATGCAGACGATAAAAATGGAGCGATAATGCTTCAAAATACAAAGGCGAAAAAACATACCTACGCATTAAAATCGTATGCCGATTACAAAGCTCAAATTTTAGAAAGTCAGTTTACGGGGCAGTTACTAAAAATAAACAATCAGGATGTTTGGGTAAAATTGATAGGAGATTTTAACGCGTACAATCTATTGGCAATTTATGGAGCTTCCCAGCTTTTGGGATTGAAGGAGCTTGAAGTTCTTCAAATCTTGAGCACCTTAGAAAGTGTTGATGGTAGGTTTCAATATTTAATTTCTGAAAAGAAAGTTGCTGCAATTGTAGATTATGCCCATACACCCGATGCCTTAAAAAATGTGCTGGAAACGATTAATAGTATCCGTACGGGTAATGAGGAGGTTATAACCGTTGTGGGCTGTGGTGGCGATCGTGATGCAACTAAGCGCCCAATAATGGGGAGTATTGCATCATCGTTGAGCACTAAAGTGGTTTTTACCAGTGATAATCCAAGAACTGAAAACCCAGATAAAATTATAGAACAAATAGAAACAGGTGTGCCAGCCGAACACTATAAAAAAACAATCGCTATTACAAACCGAAAGGAAGCAATAAAAGCCGCCTGCCAGATGGCCCAGGAAAATGACATTATTTTAATTGCTGGTAAAGGTCATGAAACCTATCAGGATGTAAATGGAGAACGTTTAGATTTTGATGATTTTAAAATAGTAAATCAACTTTTAACCGCCTTAAACAAGTAATCCATGTTGTATTATCTCTTTGAGTATTTAGACAAAACTTACGATATACCTGGGGCCGGTCTGTTTAATTTTATCACGTTCCGGGCGGCGATGGCTATTATTCTGTCGCTTGTTATTGCCACGGTTTACGGTAAGAAAATTATAGACTATTTGCGTAAAAAACAAATTGGGGAATCTATTCGTGACCTTGGTCTGGATGGTCAAAATGAAAAAACCGGAACGCCAACAATGGGAGGTATCATAATTATTCTGGCAACTTTGGTTCCTGTTTTATTGTTTGCAAAACTCGAAAATATTTATGTAATCCTATTGATTGTAACCACAATCTGGATGGGAACAATTGGTTTTATAGACGATTATATTAAAAAATTTAGAAACGACAAAGAAGGCTTGCCCGGCAAGTTTAAGGTAATTGGACAAGTTGGGCTAGGACTCTTTGTGGGCGCAACCATGTATTTTCACCAAGATATTGTGGTACAACGCACAGTCTCAGAACCCGCTAATAATACTGAAGTAATCGCGAAGGAGCAGACAAACAAGCTTTATGTTAAAGATAAGGCCATGTTAACCACGATTCCTTTTGTAAAGTCTAATGAATTTAACTACTCCAAGCTCATTAGCTGGGCAGGAGAAAATTATAAAAGTTATGTATGGTTAATTTTTATACCAATCGTAATTTTTATCATAACCGCAGTTTCAAATGGTGCAAATCTCACTGACGGAATAGATGGGCTAGCGGCCGGAACTTCCGCCATTATAGGGGTGACGCTCGCGTTGTTCGCCTGGGTTTCTGGTAACGTTATTTTTTCAGACTACCTCAATATTATGTACATCCCCAACACGGGCGAAATGACCATTTTTATAATGGCCTTTGTGGGGTCGCTCATTGGTTTTTTATGGTACAATGCCTATCCAGCGCAAGTTTTTATGGGCGATACGGGAAGTTTAACTATTGGTGGGATTATCGCCGTAATTGCAATTGCCGTTAGAAAGGAATTATTGATCCCCATTCTCTGCGGCGTCTTTTTAATGGAAAATCTATCCGTGGTTTTGCAGGTAGGTTGGTTTAAATACACAAAGAAAAAATTTGGTGAAGGACGCCGCATTTTTAGAATGTCGCCCCTACACCATCATTACCAAATAAAGGGTTTCCATGAAAGCAAAATTGTAACTCGATTTTGGATTGTGGGAATATTTTTGGCGGTTATTACAATCGTAACCTTAAAAATACGGTAGAGACGCAAAATAATGCATCTCAGCTTGAAGTGAAGCAATGATTGATTCACTGGTAACTGAAAAAAGATGAAAGAAAAGTTGGTGATTCTGGGAGGAGGCGAAAGCGGAATTGGAACTGCCATTTTGGGGAAGCAGCAGGGGTTTGAAGTGTTTGTTTCAGACTTCGGGAAAATAAAAGATAAGTACAAACAAGTTCTTATAAATACTGGGATTGAATGGGAAGACGGAGGTCATTCTGAAGAAAAGCTTCTTCCTGCCCATCTGGTAATGAAAAGTCCGGGAATTCCTGAGACGGCGCCAATAGTCCGGAAATTGCATCAACATGGTATTGAGGTAATTTCTGAAATTGAATTTGCTTCAAGATATACCGAAGCTACTATTGTTGGCATTACCGGAAGTAACGGAAAAACCACTACGGCAAGCTTAACATACGAATTGCTTAAAAACGGCGGCTTGAATGTGGCTTTGGGCGGAAATATAGGGAAGAGTTTTGCAGAACAGGTTTCTGAAGCAAAATATAAAAATTTTGTTCTGGAGCTCAGCAGTTTTCAGCTAGACGGAATTGAAGCTTTTGCACCACATATTGCGCTTTTGATCAATTTAAGCCCCGATCATTTGGATAGGTATGATTATAAATATGAAAATTATATCGCATCTAAATTTCGGATTATAATGAATCAGACCGCGCAGGATTATTTTATATATGATGCCGATGATGTTGAAATTGTAAAGTGGCTTTCAAGAAATTCCATAAAATCACAAAAACTGCCTTTTTCCACCAAAAGAGAATTGAGTCAGGGTGCATTTATAAAAGACAATGAAATACGAATAAAAATAAATAATAAAAAATTCAATATGCCAGTTAAAACCATAGGAATCCAAGGAGAGCACAATGTGAAGAATGCTATGGCTGCTTCAACAGTTGCTACATTATTAAGAATACGGAAACAGACCATTCGTGAGAGTTTGGAAGGTTTTCAAGGGGTTGAGCATCGGCTTGAAAATGTTTTAAAAATCAATAATGTCTTGTATATAAACGACAGCAAGGCAACGAATGTAAACGCTACATTTTATGCCTTAGACAGTATGGATAACCCAACCGTTTGGATTGTAGGGGGTGTTGACAAAGGCAACGATTACAACGAATTAATGCCCTTGGTAAACGAAAAAGTGAAGGCTATTATTTGTCTAGGCGTGGAAAATGAAAAATTGATATCCGCTTTTGGAAATATTGTAGATACAATTGTTGAAACCGATTCAATGGCAATAGCAGTAAAGACAGCATACCAACTGGCAGAACGAAATAATACGGTTCTGCTTTCTCCGGCCTGTGCAAGTTTTGATTTATTTGAAAACTATGAAGACCGTGGAAGACAATTTAAGGAAGCAGTTCGGAATTTGTAAATGGGTTTTCATCGGGAAAACTTAAAGCAATAGGCTTTCAGTATTCAGAATTAATTATAGATGAAACCTGAGGAGGAGAGATTTGAGGTAAGGCAGAAAGTAGAAAAGAGAAAGTCGGTGCCGTTACAAGAACAAGAAGTAAAAAAGAATATAGAATAAAAAGTGCGAAATATTTTTAAATACATACAGGGCGATCGGGCAATCTGGGGAGTTGTAGGCCTTCTGGCACTTATTTCCTTTATGCCTGTTTACAGTGCCAGCAGTAACCTGGCATACCTGTATGGCGATGGAAGTACGTTTCCGTTTCTGTTCTGGCATTTTGCACATTTAGTATTAGGTTTCGCGATTTTGTACGGGGTTCATAAAATTCCGTTTCATTATTTCCGAGGCCTCTCAATTATAGCGATTCCATTTGTTATTGTGTTGCTGGCTCTTACAATTGCTGAAGGTACAACCATAGATGGAGCTAATGCCAGTCGTTGGATTCGGGTGCCGTTTGTAGGAGTTACCTTTCAAACTTCAACTTTGGCAGGTGTGGTAATGTTAACGTATGTAGCGGGTTATCTATCGCGAGTAAAGGATAAAACGCTTACTTTCAAACAGACTATTCTGCCTTTGTGGGTTCCGGTATTTTTGGTGCTCGCACTCATTTTGCCTGCCAATTTCTCTACAACGGCCATATTCTTTGCAATGGTAGTGGCTTTGGTGTTTGTAGGGGGGTATCCTTTGCGGTATCTGGGTATAATTTTAGGTGCCGGTTTAATTTTTCTTACCCTTTTTGTGCTTACGGCAAAAGCATTTCCGGGAACGTTTCCAAACCGTGTGGACACTTGGATAAACAGGGTAGAGAACTATACCGATAATAAAGACACAGAGGCTGATTACCAAATAGAAAAAGCCAAAATTGCTATTGCATCTGGAGGTATTTCGGGCTTGGGTCCTGGAAAAAGCGTTCAGAAAAACTTTTTGCCACAGTCATCATCAGATTTTATCTATGCGATAATCGTTGAGGAGTTCGGACTTCTAGGAGGTCTGTTTCTATTGTTATTGTATTTGTTTTTATTGTTTAGAATTGTAATAGTGGCGCATAAATCTGCATCCATATTCGGCAAGTTGTTAGTAATTGGCGTAGGCTTGCCCATTATTTTTAGGGCGATGATAAACATGGCTGTTGCGGTAGAGCTGTTTCCGGTAACAGGACAAAATTTGCCATTGATTAGTAGCGGGGGAACTTCAATCTGGATGACGTGCTTGGCAATAGGAATGATTTTAAGTGTAAGTGCAAAACGAGAGGTGGTTGCAAAAGAAGAAGCAGAAGAAAACCCATTAGATGTATTAAGTGAAACAATTTAAGCTAAGAACGAGCTATTAATCGTTTAAAAGAATAGAGAGAAAAAAGAAAAGAGTAAAGAGAAGTGAAACCTAAAAAATTCATCATATCAGGCGGAGGTACCGGAGGGCATATTTATCCTGCCGTTGCTATTGCTAACGAATTGAAGTCTCGTTTTGCCGATGCTGAATTTTTATTTGTCGGCGCCAAAGATCGAATGGAGATGGAAAAAGTACCACAAGCAGGCTATAAAATTAAAGGGCTTTGGATTTCTGGGTTACAACGAAGCCTGTCTTTGCAGAACTTAGTGTTTCCGCTAAAACTTGTTTCCAGCTTGCGTAAATCTTACGGTATTCTTAAGGATTTTAAACCAGATGTTGCTATAGGGACAGGTGGGTATGCTAGCGCTCCATTGTTGCGTATGGCTGCCATGCGAGGTGTTCCCTGCCTTATTCAGGAGCAAAACAGCCACGCCGGAATCACAAATAAATGGTTAAGTGGACGCGTTCAAAAAATTTGTGTGGCCTATGAAGGAATGGAAAAGTTCTTTCCACCAGAAAAAATTGAACTAACGGGAAATCCTGTACGCCAGGATTTACTAAACATTACTGAAAAAAGAGAAGAAGCCATATCATTCTTCAATCTGAATAAAGAAAAGAAAACGCTTTTAGTTCTCGGTGGAAGCTTAGGGGCAAGAAGCATAAACCAGCTTATTAAAAAGTCTTTGCCTCTGTTTCATAAAAATAATCTTCAGGTAATCTGGCAGTGTGGCAAATACTATGAAGAGACCTATAAAAACAGCGGAAATGAAACGGTACAGGTGCATACTTTCCTAAATAGAATGGATTTGGCTTATGCAGCGGCAGACATTATTATTTCAAGAGCAGGGGCGCTTTCGGTTTCTGAATTGTGTTTGGTAGGAAAACCAGTATTGTTTATTCCTTCGCCAAACGTGGCGGAAGATCACCAAACTAAAAACGCAATGTCAGTCTCAGAAAAAGATGCAGCTGTTTTAATTCGAGAGAATGACCTAGATTCCAGTTTTGAAAGTGAGTTTTTAGAATTAATTAATTCCGAAGAAAAGCAAAAGGAGCTTTCAAAAAATTTAAAAAAACTTGCAAAACCAAATGCAACACGGCATATAGTTGAAGAAATAGAACAATTATTGAAAAACACAGCAAATTGAATAACCTTAAAAACATACAAAGCTTTTATTTTGTAGGCATCGGCGGTATTGGCATGAGTGCACTTGCCCGTTATTTTAAGATGCAGGGGAAAGCTGTATATGGTTATGATAAAACTTCAACCGCTTTAACCGATGCTTTGATAGCTGAAGGAATTCCAGTTGCTTTTAAAGATGATAGCGCTACAATTCCGGAAGCCATAGTTTCTAAAAACAAAGTTCTAGTTGTTTATACGCCGGCAGTTCCGGAGAACAACGCTATTTTAAAGTATTTTCAATCAAAGAGCTTTTCAATTATAAAACGAGCCGCTTTATTGGGGGCAGTATCTAAAAACACACTTTGTTTGGCCGTTGCGGGAACACATGGAAAAACTACAACTACCGCTATTTTAGGGCATTTACTGGCAGAATGCAACATGCCCGTTACCGCATTTTTAGGAGGAATTGCAGAAAATTACAACTCAAATTTCATTTTTAAGGGCGGCCAAATAACTGTTCTAGAAGCCGATGAGTTTGATCGTTCTTTTTTGCAGCTTCAACCAGATATTACATGCATCACTTCAATGGATGCCGACCATTTGGATATTTATGGCAATGCATCAGAGCTAGAAAATACTTTTAAAGATTTTGCCAATTTGGTGCAAGACAAAGAAAGGGTTTTAATAAAACAAGGGCTTCCGCTTGCGGGCAAAACGGTGGCTGTTGAGGATACAGCAGATTATAGGGCTGAAAATGTAAAAATTGAGGATGGAGCTTATGTTTTCGACTTATGTACGCCTTTAGAAACATTTAGGGGGTTAAGGTTTAATCTACCAGGGCATCACAATTTAACCAATGCTATTATGGCCTTGGGGATGGCGGTTTTGGCCGGGGCTCCAAAAGATGATTTGCCCAGTGCTTTAGCAACATTTAAAGGCGTTAAAAGACGGTTTTCATATAAAATTAAAACTGAAAAAATGGTGTTGATTGATGATTATGCTCATCATCCTACGGAACTCGATGCGTTATATCAAGCCGTGTCTGAAATGTATCCAGATGATCATAAGCAAATTGTTTTTCAGCCCCATCTGTTCAGTAGAACGCGAGACTTCGCCGAAGATTTTGCAAAAAGTCTCTCCAAATTTGATGAAGTAGTCTTACTTGATATTTATCCCGCCCGGGAAGAGCCTATTGCGGGTGTAAGTTCGCAATGGTTGTTAAATCAGGTTACTGCGGTTGAAAAGAGGTTGGTTTTTAAATCGGCTTTGCCCGAAGTTATGCTGAAATCCAAATGCAGGATAAAATTATTGGTCGGCGCCGGCGATATTGGTTCAGAAGTAGCAAAAATAACTGAAAAACTGAAAGATGAAGCATAGTTTAGAAATATTAAAATTTGTGTTTTTGCTTGGTTTGCTTGGCTTTCTTTTCAGTTTTACTAAGAAGCGAAATGATGCTAGGAAGATAACAAAAGTTGAAGTTGAATTTGTAAATGATGACAGTCCTTTTATAACGCACAATACAGTTAATAAATTGTTGATACAAAATCATGACAAGCTAACGGACATAGGGAAAGAAGCCTTAGTTTTGAGAGAGATGGAACAACGGGTGTTAAAGAACCCTATGGTTCGGAATGCACAGGTCTATGTAACTGTAGATGCGGCGCTAGGTGTAAAAATTGAACAGCGCAAGCCCATTGGTCGAGTGTCGGCTTCGCCTGACTATTACATAGATTCAGACGGAAAAGCAATGCCGTTGTCAGAGGTTTATTCGGCAAGAGTGCCATTAGTTACGGGATCATCAGATTCTAATTTTACTGAACTTACAAGCTTGTTGCTTAAAATTAGAGATGATGAATTTATGCAAACGAGCGTTGTGGGGCTGGATAGAAGAAAGAATGGAGATATTGAATTGGAACTGCGAAAAACAAACTTAAAAGTGTTGTTTGGAGCACCAAAAAACATTGATAAAAAGTTTAAGAACTTTAAAGCATTTTATAAAAAAACAAAAGAAGACAGTACATTTTTTGGGTATGATAAAATCAATCTAAAATTTGACAGTCAGGTAATTGCCACAAAAAAATAAGGCTATGGAAAATGAGAATATTGCTGTAGGATTAGACATTGGAACTACTAAGATAGTTGCTATGATTGGAAGAAAGAATGATTATGGCAAAATGGAGATTTTAGGAATCGGGAAGGCGAAAAGTCTTGGCGTACATCGTGGGGTGGTTAACAACATTACCCAAACCATTCAGTCTATCCAACAAGCGGTACAGGATGCTGAAACGGCTTCTGGAATAAAAATATCAGAGGTTGTAGTAGGTATTGCAGGACAGCATATACGAAGTCTGCAACACAGTGATTACATAACGCGCGAAGACGGAGAAGAGGTAATAACCGAGAATGATATAGACAGTCTTTGTGGCCAAGTACACAAACTGGTTATGCTCCCTGGTGAAGAAATTTTGCACGTATTGCCTCAAGATTTTAAGGTGGATAGCCAAGCAGAAGTTACGGAGCCTATAGGAATGTACGGGGCGCGTTTGGAAGCAAATTTCCACGTAGTTGTGGGGCAAGTGTCTTCCATCCGGAATGTGGGTAGGTGTATAAAAAGTGCTGGTCTCGAACTTTCAGCTATTACTTTAGAGCCTTTGGCTTCCGCAAAAGCGGTTTTGAGTCAAGAAGAAAAGGAAGCTGGAGTAGCATTGGTTGATATTGGCGGCGGAACTACTGATGTGGCAATTTTTAAAGATGGCATTATTCGGCATACAGCTGTAATTCCTTTTGGCGGAAATGTTATTACCGAAGATATAAAGGAAGGTTGTTCTATCATAGAAAAGCAAGCCGAACTCCTAAAGATAAAATTTGGGTCTGCTTGGCCGGGTGAAAATAAGGATAACGAAATAGTTTCAATTCCTGGGCTTCGTGGAAGAGAGCCTAAAGAAATCAGTTTAAAAAATCTTTCAAAAATAATCCATGCTCGCGTAAAAGAGATTATTGAGCAGGTGTATATGGAAATCAAAAACTACGGCCATGAAGATCAAAAAAAGAAACTTATTGCCGGAATAGTGCTAACTGGTGGCGGAGCACAGCTTCAGCATATAAAACAGTTGGTTGAGTATTTTACTGGAATGGACACCCGTATAGGTTACCCCAATGAGCATTTGGCCGGCGACAGCGATGCTGAAACTACAAGCCCAATGTATGCCACTGCAGTTGGTTTAGTGCTGAACAGCTTGGAGAGTAAGGGAAAATCATCGTTGATGAAACGATTTCCCGATGAAGAAAAAGTGAAACAGGAAATAGAACATGAAGAAAAGGAGGAAGAACAGCCAGAAGTTGAAGAAAAACAAAAAGGAAAAACCCGAAAAGATCGACAAGGGTTTTTTGATAAATGGGCCGAAAAATTTAAGGAATTTTTGGATAATGCCGAGTAAAAGCGTCCAATTTTAGTCCTATAAAAATCGGGAATAACGAGTAGAAGAAAATAAAAATTGCAATAAAAAAATAATAATTATGAGCAGCAACACAGAATTTGATAACATTTCATTCGATCTGCCCAAGAACCAATCAAACGTGATTAAGGTAATTGGCGTAGGAGGCGGAGGAAGTAACGCTATTAACCACATGTTCAGTCAGGGCATAAAGGGAGTCGATTTTGTAATATGTAACACAGATTCACAAGCATTGGAAAACAGCCCCGTACCTATTAAAATCCAGTTGGGAGTATCCTTAACCGAGGGCTTAGGCGCAGGAGCAAACCCAATGGTAGGCGAACAATCTGCTGTTGAAAGCATGGAGGAGATCCGCAGTATGCTTACCACTAACACCAAAATGGTTTTTATCACTGCAGGAATGGGGGGTGGAACCGGTACTGGTGCAGCTCCAATTATTGCAAAAATGGCCAAGGATATGGACATTTTAACGGTGGGTATAGTTACTATTCCTTTCCAGTTTGAGGGAAAAACCAGAAATGAACAGGCTCAAATTGGCGTTGAAAAACTACGTGCTAATGTAGATTCGTTAGTGGTTATCAATAATAATAAATTGCGTGATGTTTATGGAAACTTAGGCTTTAAGGCTGGTTTTTCAAAAGCTGATGAAGTTTTGGCCACCGCTGCTCGTGGTATAGCCGAAGTAATTACGCACCACTATACGCAAAACATTGACCTTCGCGATGCCAAAACCGTACTTTCAAATAGTGGCACCGCAATCATGGGAAGCGCTACTGCTTCTGGTGCCAACAGGGCTAAAGAAGGAATTGGTCGCGCTTTGGATTCGCCATTGCTTAACGACAATAAAATAAAAGGAGCCAAAAACGTATTGTTGCTTATCGTTTCTGGATCAGATGAAATTACGATTGACGAAATAGGCGAAATAAGTGATCATATTCAAAATGAAGCTGGCCACAGCGCCAATATTATTATGGGGGTTGGCGAAGAGGAAAGCCTAGAAGGATCAATATCAATTACCGTTATTGCAACTGGCTTTAATTTTGAACAACAAAACGAAATTGTAAATACCGAGGCTAAGAAAATTATTCATAACCTTGGTGAAGAGCAAAAAGCAGAGCAAAACCTAACACCAAAAACCACTGCTGCATCTGTTCCTTTACCAGAGAAACCAAAGCCTAAGCCACAGCCCAAAGCTGAAACTGAAGCGCCTGTAATAAAGCACACTTTGTTTGATACCGAAGAGGAAGAGGAGAAGGAAGAACCGCCTTTTGAAGGCTATGTTGAAACCACGGCATTGTTAAAAAGCCTTGATATTTCCTATGAAGAAGTGAAGGCAAATAATGTTGAGCACGTTGATCAAGCTGAATTAAATAAAATAGACGTTAATGATTTTGTTATTGTAGATGCTTCAAAACCTGAAGAGCAGGAAGAGATGAATACTTCTGAAATGGCTGCTGAAGAAAATGATGATCAAATGTTGATGTTTGACCTTCCTATTAACTCAAGCTCTAAAAACACTTCGGAAAAAAGAGAAAATGATGAGCCAAAATTTTCAGAATTAAATGAAATTGAAGTTCAAGATCACGTTGAAGTTGTTCCGGTTACAGAGGTTTCTAACGACGGCATAAAACGCTATAGTTTAGATGATTATCAAGATGTGGAGGAGCATTTAAACAGTGCGAAACCATCAAAAGCTGCCGAAAAAAAGGAAGTAGATGAAGAAATGGAGTTTCAAACCAGAACGGAGTCAGCTCCCCAAACCGAAGAAAAGGAGCCTCAAGAAGCCGAGGATCCTTTAAATTCGCCAATTTCTAAAGTGCTTAAGGATCGTGCCGAAGAGCGAAAAAGAAAAATGAAGGAGTTTAACTATAAGTTTAAGAATAGTCCCTCGCGAATAGACGAGATAGAAAAACAGCCTGCTTATAAGCGTATGGGCATTGATCTGGACGAAACTAAAAACGAATCGAATATTTCGCGTACTTCTGTTAATAGTGAAGATGATGAAATTGAATTGCGTAAAAACAATTCCTTCTTACACGACAATGTAGATTAAATTTAAGATTAACACTTAATGCAAGACCTGAAATCCACTTTAGATTTCGGGTCTTTTTTGTAAATATTTAAGCCAAGTCATAAATCGAACATTTATCTGTTTCACATTTACGGTTTATTCAGTATATTCGCAGTCTATAAAAATACAGAAATGGGCTTACAGGAAAAGGTTATGGAGGCTATGAAGGCCGCTATGAAAGCTAAGGACACACAATCATTAGAGGCATTGCGTTCTGTGAAATCTGCCTTGCTTTTGGCACAGACGGAAGCGGCTTCTAAAGATGGATTATCTGAAAAAGAGGCACTAAAGCTCTTGCAAAAACAAGTAAAGCAACGTAAGGATAGCGCTGCCATTTATACGCAGCAAAATCGTCCAGACCTTGCTGAGCCAGAATTGATACAAGCAAAGGTTATTGAGCAATTTTTACCTAAGCAATTAAGTACAGATGAGGTTAGCAAATTGGTGGAAGAGATAATCGCTGAAACTGGAGCTTCTTCTATGGCTGATATGGGAAAGGTTATGGGGTTGGCCAGTGCTAAAGTAGCAGGAAGAGCTGATGGTAAAACCATTTCATCAGTTGTAAAAGAAAAGCTTTCCTAAAATAAATAGGAAGGGTTGCTTGAATAAAGTGTACGTTAGGATACTGAACACTGCGTACTGAATATTAAATACTAAATTACGGCCGCGTGGCGCAACTGAATAGCGCATCAGATTTCGGCTCTGAGGGTTGGGGGTTTGAATCCCTTCGCGGTCACGAATAAATAGTAAAGGCAATTCTAAAATTGAGCTCGCTCAAAATTTTAGAATTGCCTTTTATATTTTCAAAACGGAGCTTTTAGGGATCACTGAAGGTAATCCCTTCGCGGTCACGACAATCAAAAAACCACGTTCGTTAGGATGTGGTTTTTTTTGTGAATACCTCAAAAAAACAGGTGCTGGTTTTTTGCAGCGTATTGTTTCTTATTTGCAACATTGCCTGCTCTAGGGCTATGTAAACTATTACTATGTGTCGAGCTTGCCGAAAGTCATTATATTCAATTTTTACTTCCGAGATTCACCTTACTCTTCCACGCTTAAAAATGTGTTCCAACTCATTAAAAATCTGTTAATTAATACGACTTTATTACGGTTTTTCTTGCATTATTTTTACCTTTTTGGATGAAAATAAGTTAAACAAAAACAGCTATTATGTTTACAATAATTAACGGAATTCCCGAAGATATTTTGGGTGTTGTGATTTCTGGAAAAACCACCGAAACCGATTACGACCAACTCAATCCATTACTAGAAAAACACAAAACCATGAACGGAGCCATCAAGCTTTTTGTTGAAATAGACAACTTAGATTATACGGCCAAAGCAATGTGGGAAGATTTTAAAGCGGGTCTGCATTACTGGCAGGCTATAAAGTCTGTAGCAATAGTGACCGACAAGAAAATGCTTGAAAATTCATTGGAAGCCTTAGGAGCGGTTGTTCCGGGAATGAAGATAGAAGGGTTTTCCTTAGACGAAAGACAGAAAGGTTTAAATTGGTTAAAAAAACAGGAAAACTAAGTCAGGGTTTTACTAAACTCCAAACTGTTTAAGGTGATGGTCTAAATGCTTATACTGCATCTGGCCCCATTGCTGCTTGGTAAAATAACCAAAGCCCGGGTGCTTTTTCCATTCTTCTTTATGGCGCTGGCTTTTAAAATTGGCCAGTAATAGGTTAAGCTCCTTCTTTTCAATATCAAAATCCTTGGGTTCGCGCTCTTTTAAAAACTTGGCGGTAGGTAGATTCTTGCGATATGGGGTATCGTTATAAAGCATTTTTTTAAAGAACAATTTGGCCAAGAAATTTGGTTTTAAACCATAATCATCATCTTTTAGCATAATATTTAATGTGCCTTGACAGTGATGCAGCATTTGCCCTACGGTCATCTTGCCCCATTCTTTTTGGGAGTTTTTAGACAGTTTATTTATTCTATCTAAAATTTCGGAATAGGCTTCGGGATTAAATAATGAATTCATTTTGTAGTTTTTACATACGCTAAAGCTATTAAATTATTTGCTGTTTTTATGAATTGCGGCATTGTTTTTAAAATTTGATGCAGCGTTTAAACATTCATGCTTATCTTTAGGGAAATAGAATTAGGTATGGAAGAAAACAACTCATTTTCCATCAAAAACTGGAATGAAGACGATCGCCCAAGAGAAAAGATGTTGCTAAAAGGTCGCGTTGCCCTTAGCGATGCCGAACTTGTGGCTATTCTAATTAGTTCGGGTAGCCGTAATGAAAGCGCAGTTTCGCTCAGTAAACGCATCTTAGCTTCTGTAGCCAATAATTTAAGCGAATTGGGAAGGCTCTCAATAGCCGAATTAATGGAGTTTAAGGGTGTTGGCCAGGCAAAGGCAGTTTGTATTGCCGCTGCCATGGAACTAGGCCGAAGGCGACGAACTGGCGAGGCATTGGAACGGGAAAAAATTACATCTAGCAATTCAGTCTTTGAGTTTATTCAGCCTATAATTGGCGAGCTTCCGCATGAGGAATTCTGGATTATCTATTTAAACAATTCAAACAAAGTGATAAAGACTTCACAATTAAGCAAAGGGGGCATTACTGGTACACTTGTGGATATTCGCTTGGCGTTTAAGGAAGCGCTTCAGCTTGGCGCGGTAGGTATTATTTTAACCCATAACCATCCTTCAGGTACCTTAAAACCAAGTCACGCAGATATTCAATTAACCAAAAAACTAAAAATAGCGGGCGATAGTCTAGACATAAAGGTGCTGGATCATCTTATAGTTACCGAAAAATCGTATTTTAGCTTTGCCGATGAAAATATGTTGTAACTCCTTATGCTGTTAATCTACACCAAAAAACTCACGCCCCGAATTTCTTATATTTTTAAGCATATTGGCTTACGTATTTTAGGAATTGACCTCACCTTTACCTCGGGTATAGAAGAATTTATTGCCCATAGCGGTCCAAAAATTTCCTATGGAAAAAAGCCGATGGGGAACGAACTCTTTTTTCAAAGTTATGGGCTTTTGGAGCAACAGGGTATTGAATCTGTTGATGTTACGGTAAAAAAGTGGAACGATACTTACGGGTTTTTTTCTGTCTCGTCCAGTAGCGCACTTCCTTTTGATATCTTTTCCTCTAGCTTTTATATGATAACCCGTTACGAGGAATACCTACCACAGGTAAAAGATGAAATGGGGCGTTTTATGGCTTCGGAAAGCTTGGCCTATAAGGAGGGTTTTTTAGAGCAACCTATAGTAGATATCTGGGCGTATTTGTTAAAAGATAAGCTTTTAGAGGTGTATCCTGAAATGGAGTTTCCAGAGAAAAAAATTACCATTCACCCTATAATTGAAGCGGTCCAGCCATACGCATATAAGCAAAAGGGGCTTTTTCGATCGGTGGTGGGTTATATCAATAGCTTTTTTAAAGCTGAATTTAGAAAGATCATTGCTCGTACACAGGCAATAGTTGGGTTAAAACGAGACCCCTTAGATACTTTTAAATGGATTGTAAACATTGCTACTAGAAGCAATTTTGAGCTTACTATCTTCTTTCTTTTGGGTAATTCGCTTTCCTTTAATGAAAGCATGAATACCCATAGACAAAAGTTTAAGATGCTCATAAAATATGTAGCTGATTATAAAGAGGTAGGATTGGTTTTTTCATATAATTCATTGCGTAATTATGAATTGCTTAAAAATGAAAAACGAAGAATGCAGGAAATTACCAATCGTGCACTGGTAAGCTCAATGAATGCCGAATTTGTAGTAAACTTACCCGATATTTATCGTCATTTGGTGGAGTTACAGGTTAAAAGAGATTTTACAATGACCTTCCGCGAGGAAAATGGATTTAGGGCAGGTACCTGTACGCCTTTCTTATTTTATGATTTGGATTACGAAGTGAAAACACCGCTTATTATTCATCCGCCGGCCATGTCAACCGCCGCTTTTCAGCAAAAATATGTTTCAGATATTGAAAAAACTGTACTTAACGCTGTTGAAGCTGTCGAAAAAGTTAACGGTACCTTTACAATGATCTTTTCAAATAAAGATTTCTCCCCTATTGAAGAAAACAAAGTATGGCGCCGCATTTTTTCAGAAAAACTTCAGAAATATGTATAACAAAGTGATAACAGATGTTTTCTTTGATTTAGATCATACCCTTTGGGACTTTGATCGGAATTCTGGTTTGGCATTTCAGCGCGTTTTTCAAAAGCATAACATCCCGCTTTCGGTGACCGAATTTTTACAGAAATACGAGCCTATTAATTTAGGCTATTGGAAGGCATACCGAGAAGAACGCATTACCAAAGAAGAACTTAGAAGAGGACGGCTTACCGAAACTTTTGATGCGTTTAAAATGAAGTATTCACTAGATATCATAGATGCGCTCGCCACTTGTTATTTAGAAGAACTGCCCGGAGACAACCATCTTTTTACGGGGACGTTTGACCTTCTGGATTATTTGAAAAAAAAGTATCACCTGCATATAATTACTAATGGCTTTGAAGATGTGCAACATTTAAAACTTCAGAAAAGTGGTATTAACACCTATTTTAAGAGCGTAACTACCTCTGAAGATGTGGGTTTAAAGAAACCGCATCCATCGGTGTTTAATGCAGCTTTGAAAAAAGCTTCAGCCCAACCGCAAAAAAGCATGATGATCGGGGATAGTTTTGAGGCTGATATTCTCGGTGCTAGCAATGTGGGAATGCATACCTTGTTTTTTAATTATCGGAAAGAAAAAGTATCCCCTTCTTACCCTTTTGTGAATGAACTTTTAGAAATTAAGCATCACCTATAAATAATATTTTAGGCGTAAATTCGTTAGGTATTAATAGCTTATGCCTAATGACAAACAAAATAATTTCCCCACTTACCTTATCAGTATTAATAGTACTCTTCTTTACGGCTTGTGTAAAAAACACAGATTTTGAACAAGGCGAAAATGTTGTTTTGACCCCTACTATTGATTTGAATCTTATCTATTTTAACTTGCGAACGGAAGATTTTTACGACTCCATTACGGCAACTCCCATTCTTACCCTTCGTGACACTACAAAAGTTAAGTTTTTGGATGACAGCACTCTAATGAAAAACTTAAAAAGGGCTGAGTTTTACTTTAAGTTCACCAATAGCATTCCACGCGATTTTCAAGTTGATTTTCAATTTTTAAGTGAATTTAACGATACTACGTATGTTACGGAAACTGGAGTAAATCAAGGTACAACCGCAGTACCTGTGGAGACCGAATTTATTGAAAATGTAGAGGGTAATGCTATTTCAGAATTGACCAAGGCAAATAAAGTGGTGGTTTCGGTAACTATACCTGCTGGCAGTGATAGCCTAGATGGCGTACTGAACCTAAAGTCAATGGCCACGTACTATTTCGAGAACTAATACCATGCGAAACTTAGTTGTTTACATATTTTCCCTAATGGGCTTTTTTGCTGTTTCGCAAAACAAGCAGATACTCTACGGTTTTAACGATGTGCCGCAGTCGCTGTTGCTGAATCCAGGTAGTAAAGTTTCGCAGAAAAATCACTATGGCATTCCATTTCTTTCGCAAATACATATTAATGGAGGAGCTTCAGGAGTAGCTGCTTACGATATATTTAAAGTGGGAAACGATGATATAAATGACCGCATTAGCCGTAAAATATTTGAAATGAAAAACACCGATTTCTTCACTGCTACCCAACAGTTGGAGTTAATTAATTTCGGTTGGCGTACAAAGGGTGATATCTATTACTCGGGCGGTATTTATCAAGAACTTGATTTTATAGCGTATTTCCCTCGAGATCTTGCCATTTTGGCATGGGAGGGAAACCACGATTACGTAGATTACAATTTTGATTTGGGTGAAATAAGTTTAACGGGAGATTTAATGACGGTTTATCATTTTGGTGCCAATAAAAAAATTAATGATAAACTTACCTTGGGAGCACGCTTAAAGCTATATTCTAGTATGATTAGTTTCCGAAGCGTAAATAACGCGGGAACTTTTACCACGCGCTTGGGCAATGACGAGGCCAATAATATATATGAGCATATTGTTGAAAATGCTGATATTACCATGGAAACTTCGGGTTATGCTTCATTGGGTGATGCCGAAGGCACTGGAGAGGTGACCAAGAAAATTTTAAGTCGCGCACTCTTTGGTGGAAATATAGGAGTAGGTCTAGACCTTGGCTTTACCTATCAATTTAATGAAAATTTGAATATTTCGGCCAGTGCATTAGATGTAGGTGCCATTTTTCACACTAAAGATGTTGAAAACTATCAAATTAAGGAAGATAGCTATACCTTGGATGGAATAAACTTACTTTTTCCGCCCTTGTCAGATTCAGAATCTACACATCCATATTATGAAAATCTTGAAGAAGAGCTGGAACAAAAGTTGGATACAGTTTCTGCGGGTTACACCCAGTTTAGACCGGTAAAGGTCAACGCTGGAATAAATTATGGCTTTGGTAGGTTTATTACCTCTGGAGCCTGCGATTGTTTGAATATGGGCGGAGAGACTTTACATTTGCAGGGGGTCGGATTTCAGTTTTACGGGGCTTTTAGACCAAAAGGACCACAGTTGGCCGGTACGTTTTATTATTTTAGACGACTAACAGAATTTCTTTCTGCAAAAGCTACATACACTGTAGATTCGTATTCTTTTTCTAATGTTGGCCTTGGGGTTTCTGCCACTGTGGGAACAGTCAATTTCTATTTGGCGGCAGATAATCTGCTTGCGTACGGAAACTTGGCAAAAGCAAAAAGTGTATCTTTACAACTCGGTTTTAATTTAATAATAGACGATTAATGATACGATATTTACTACTTTCCATAAGCTTGCTGCTGGGAACCCATGCTATTTCGCAGGTTACAAACCTAAGCGACTACCATTATGTTGTTGTACCCGAACAGTTTGAGTTTTTAAAAGGAAAAGATCAATATAAAATGAACTCCATGGCGAAGTTCTATTTTGATAAAAATGGATTTAATGCCTATTTTTCCGATTCGGCTCCTAATGCAAACCGCTGTGACGGCTTGTTTGCTAATGTGGAAGAACTAAATACCATTTTAGGTACCAAATTACAGGTGGTTTTAAAAGATTGTAATGACAAAGAAGTATACCGCGGTGGTGAAGGTAAAAGTAAATTCAAAATGCATAAAAAGGCCTATCAAGATGCCTTGCGTAAAGCATTTAGTAGCATAGAGCTAATGCATGTTGACCAAAAAGATGTTGTTCTTTTGGAGCGCAGCGATAAAACTGTTTCAACTACTGACAGGGCCAAGGTAAAGGAAATTCTTGAACCCAAACACAATAAAGTACGTCAAGCTTCTAAGCATTCTGGAAACTTATTGCCAGACGCCAAATATTCTAGCTATCTAAATTCGGGAAAATCCTTTTTGCTGCGTAAAACTTCTGAAGGTTATACGCTATACGAGGAGGATGCCGATGCAGAAGATGGTCTAGTACTACAGGGGAAAGTTATAATAATGGATCAAATTCTGAAATATATGGATGCCGCCGGAAATGTTTCGGATGCTACATTTGATTCTTCAGGAAACCTTACTGTTAAAAAAGATGGTGCTTCACAAGTTTATAAAATTCAAAACTAAAAGTTGTATTTAGTCTTCCAAAGCTGCTTTAAATAGTTTTTAAGGGAGTTTTCCTTTGGGTTGTTTCCTGGTCGGTAAAAATTGGTTCCCTTTATTTCTTCGGGTAAAAATTCGTGTGGCACAAAATTGCTTTCATAATTGTGCGCATATTCATATTGCTCGCCGTAACCCAATTGCTTCATAAGTTTGGTAGGTGCATTTCTTATGGACAACGGCACCGAAAGATCGCCTGTTTGCCTTACCAATTGCTGGGCTTCTCCAATGGCTTTATAGGAAGCATTGCTTTTAGCCGAAGTTGCCAAATATATAGCACACTGGCTTAAGATAATCCGAGCTTCGGGGTAACCAATAGTGTTTACCGCCTGAAATGTACTGTTTGCGAGCAGCAGGGCATTGGGGTTTGCCATACCGATGTCTTCAGATGCCAATATCACCATTCGCCTAGCTATAAACTTGATATCCTCGCCGCCTTCAATCATTCGCGCTAGCCAATATACCGCTGCATTGGGGTCGCTTCCACGAATTGACTTTATAAATGCCGAAATGATATCGTAATGCTGATCTCCAGTTTTATCATAGAAAACTGTGTTTTTTTGTGCTTTTTGCATCACGAGGTCATTGGTGATAACAACCTGATCAGTAGTTTCTGAAAGGACTACCAGCTCTAATATATTCAATAATTTACGGGCATCGCCTCCAGAAAGCCTAATAATGGCTTCGGTTTCTTTGAGCTCTACCTTTTTCTGCGCTAAAATGGTATCTCTTTTTAAAGCGCGCTGGAGTAAGGCCTCCATATCTTCCTTGCTGAAAGATTCTAAGACATAAACCTGGCACCTGGATAATAGGGCAGGGATTACCTCAAAGCTTGGGTTTTCTGTTGTTGCGCCTATAAGTGTTACCCAACCTTTCTCAACAGCACCTAAGAGTGAATCTTGCTGCGACTTGCTAAAGCGGTGAATTTCATCAATAAAAAGAATGGGGTTTTTGGTAGAGAAGAGGTTGTCACTTTTCTTTGCTTTTTCTATTACTTCTCTAACCGCTGCAACGCCACTATCTACTGCGCTTAAGGTGTAAAACGGACGTTCGCTTTGTTTGGCAACGATATTGGCAAGGGTAGTTTTTCCAGTTCCGGGTGGACCCCATAAAATCATAGAGGGCATCATTCCCGTATTTAATTGGGAGGTCAACGAGCCTTTGGGGCCAATTAGATGTTGCTGACTTAAATATTCTTCAAGCGTATTTGGCCGGATTCTTTCGGCGAGTGGTGCATTCATATTTTTCAAAATTACAATTTTATTAAATCGGTTTCACTGACAATTTATCATAATTTTATTTCGGGTGCATTTTTTGTACTAAAGTCAGTGATTCAAGGAATTTTTGCTAGATTTAAGCTAGACTTTGTAATTACATTTAGCTTCTGCCTGTGAATAATTACCTTTTATAGTTTCAAATATGACAAATACTAACCCATTAAAACTAAGTCCTGAAGTTATTGGTTACCCAGTGCTTTTTGTAATGCTGCTTTGGATTGTTTTCTGGGTAGAGTCCCGCTTTGGTATCAACTTAAACCGTTACGGAGTGTACCCAAGAAAACTAGAGGGCCTGCGCGGTATAATTTTCAGTCCCTTTATTCATAGTGGCCTAAAACACCTTTTTAATAACTCGGTTCCTATTTTGGTCCTATCGTCAGCACTTTTTTATTTTTATAGAAAGATACGTTGGAAAGTGCTGATTTATGGGTTATTGTTAACAGGGTTGGCTACTTGGTGTATTGGTAGGCCTTCTTTTCATATTGGTGCCAGTGGCGTAGTCTATATGCTCGCCGCATTTTTATTTTTTAAAGGCATTTTCTCAAAACAGTATCAACTTACGGCATTGTCTCTGGCCGTTGTTTTTATATACGGCGGAATGTTGTGGTATGTGTTTCCCGTTGATCCGGACATTTCCTGGGAGGGGCATCTCTCCGGTTTTTTTATAGGATTAGTCTTTGCTTTTTTCTTTAAAGGAAATCCAATCGCACCTAAAAAGTATGATTGGGAAAGGGAAGATTTTAACCCCGATAACGATCCGTTTTTACGGCAATTTGATGCGGATGGCAATTTTATTGAACTTCCAAAAGAACCACCAGTAGAAGAATTAACCGAAGAAGCAACCGAAGAACCAAAGGAAGCTCTAGCAAAAGATATTTCCGCGAAGCCTGACAATAGTGTTCGGGTGGTTTATACCTATAAAAAAAGTAACCGGGAAACGGGTGATTAGATAAGTCTATCTGCGTTGCCGAACAACCTCATATAAAAAGGCACCACAAGCTACCGAAACGTTCAACGAGTTAATTTCTCCGAGTAGGGGGAGGGAAGCGCGTTGATCTACTAAACTGAGAACAGATTTTGAAACTCCTCGTCCTTCAGAGCCCATGATTATGGCTAAAGGTTCTTTTAAGTCTGTGTTGTAAATCTCAGTATTTGTTTTTTCAGTGGCTGCTAATGTTGTTATTCCTGAACCTTGAAAATAGAAAATAGCATCTTTTATATGTTCTACTTTGCAAATTGGGATATTAAAGATAGCTCCTGCTGAGGTTTTAACGGTATCGCCCGATACTGGTGCCCCACCTGTTTTTTGAATAATTACAGCATCTACGCCGGTACATTCTGCGGTACGGAGAATTGCTCCAAAGTTGCGCACATCGGTTATTTGGTCTAAGATTAAGAACAATGGTGTTTTTTCACTTGCCAGGGCCTTTTCTACAACGCTTTCGAGACTTTGGAAAGACACGGGAGAGGTAATGGCAACAATGCCTTGGTGATTACCTTTGGTAAGCCTATTTAGCTTTTCAAAGGGAACCCTGCTCACAGGAATGTTTTCTCGATCCAGGTTTTTGACAAGGTCTTCAATTTTGTCACTATCAATTCCTTTTTGAACAAAGACTTTGTCAAATACAACTTTAGACTTTAAGGCTTCTACAATCGGGTAGATTCCAAAAATGGTGTTTGTTTTATTGCTCATAGCGTGCTTATCAATATTTGAGTGCGAATAGGTTGGGTTTTGCTTGCAAAGATATTGTTTCTGGAAGTGTAATTTAAGGAATCGCTGGGTTGATATTAAAAAAAAAGAGGCTGTCTGATTTAAATCGGACAGCCTCTTCGTTTTAAAAGTGCTAGGTTATTTATTTAAATAACTCGGCAGTTACTTTTGCTCCAGATATAACACCATCCCCTGATTGAACTTGCAAGGTAAGTGGAGTTTTCTCTTCGGTTAAAGAAACATCGATTCCAGTAATTGTAACCTCACCAAATCTTTCATTTGCTAAGATTTCAACAGTTTCTGTGAAAGAGTAGTTTTCAGCTGCAACTTCAGTTTCGTCTGCAACTACTACTACATTAAATGTTCTGTCAACACTGGCGGCTTCAGAGATATATACATCTACTGATTTATCTCTTGTGCTTCCTTCACGTACTTTAATATTTACGTTAGCTTGAGTAAAGCCGATTATTGGGGCTCTATCTGCATCGTAATCGTCGTAGGTTTCACAGGAAACGCTTGTAAAAACCAAGGCGAATACCGCTAATACTATACTTATATTTTTCATATTCATGTTTTTAAAGATTATTAATAGCCTGGATTTTGCTGAATGTTATTGTTAACGTCTATAACGCCTTGTGCAATTGGCATCTGAAGCTTATTACTTCCAGCTGGTAGTGTTTGTTCGTCTGTTGGTACTCCTGAACCGTCAGCTAAGTCACCAAATCCACCACGATCTACGCCTTGACCCCAACGCTTGATGTCGAAAAATCGTTGTCCTTCAAAAGCGAACTCCAAACGTCTTTCTAATTTTATTGCGTCTAGAAGAGCAGATCCTGTTTCGCCTCCTGCAAAAGAAGAGTATCTTCTACTTCTCACTTCGTCTAGGGCATTTCTTGCAGCGGTTTCATTTCCTAATCGGAAATTAGCTTCAGCTTTGTTCAAGTAGGCTTCAGCTGCACGTAGAATTTTGATATCTACAGTACCGTCTGTTAAACCATCTCTACCCAATTGTTTTTTAACAATGTTAAAATCACTTCCAGCGTTACTAGCTTGTGCAATAAAGGCATCTTTTCTGATATCCTCATCTTCAAACATAGTAAAGAAGTCATAGGCTACAACAAATTCAGGCTTGAAATTGTTTAGGTTTGATCCCTGTCCCCAGGTTACACCAACTCCAATTCCTAATACTCCAACTTCGTTTGGAATGGAAAACAACAATCCGTCTTGGCTAGCGTCTTCCCAAACACCTACTACATTATCTATAGCTGCAGGCTTGGTACTTACCATATTTGCAGTGCTAGCAGCAAGATCGTTTTTACCCATATATAGATAAACTCTTGAAAGTAAAGTGGCAACAGCCTCTTTATCTAATCGTCCTTCTGGATTAGATTCATTAATGTTTGCTAGGGCGTCGGTAAGGTCGGCTACAATATTGTCATATACTGAACCAACGTTATCTCTAGCTGGCAACATATTTGCGTCTGCTGTTGTAACATAAGCTACACCTAAGCTACCGTTTGCATCACCGGATTGTGTTGGGATTTTTCCAAAGAAACTTACTGCGTTAAAATGAACCAATGCACGTATTGCTTTGGCTTCTGCAATAATATTATCTTTAGTTTCTCCTTCCAGATTATCTATGTTTTCCAAGATAAGGTTTACACGGTTTGCAGTAACATAGGCTGCGTTGTATAAGCCAAACATTGGTCCGTCTGATGCGGTATAGCGCCAGTTGTGTAAATCTCTACGTGAACCTCTACCGGCTTGTGCGGTGGTTACGTTGTCTGCCAATACATCTGGTGCGTCAAGCATTCCGCCACCATCGCTTCCGCCATAAAGAGCTCCACTGGTTAACCCACTGTAGGCTCCTCTAATGGCGTTGTCGAAATCTTTTGCCGACTGATAGGCGTTTTCATTACCAAAAGAATCGAATGGCACTTGTTCTAGTTCAGAATCACACGAGGTGAATCCTACTACAATCAATGCTAATACTGATATTTTTAAAATTATTTTTTTCATTTTCTGTCTTTATTTTTTCAATTAGAAACTAACGTCAATACCCATTTGGAAAGACTTTGTGTTTGGATAACTATATAAGGTTGCTTCCCCAGGAGCTACAGTATTCGAGAATGAAATTGTCTCGCCTGATGAAATACCTACCTCAGGATCACCCCAGAAGTCTGAGAAAGTCAATAGGTTTTGACCTTGTACATAAATTCTAAGTGATGAGAAGAAAGTGTCTTCAAGTGTGCTATTTGGGAACGTGTACGATAAGGTAACGTTTCTTAAACGAATATAATCACCTTTTTCTAACCATCTGTCAGAGTCGTAATAAGCACCTCTGTCAGCTACTGCAAACAATGGGCTAGGAGCTACATCAGTATCTCCTGGTTGTTGCCAGTAGTTAAATGCATCAACACTTTTATTGTGGTTTAAGTCAGCACCGTCAAAAGTAGTACGTGCTTTTACCGTGTTGCTAATCCAGTTTCCTGCTTTAAATACAAAGTCTGTACGAAGTCCGAAACCTTTATAGGTTATGTTGGTAAAGAATCCACCTTCTTTATCGGCAATTGTAGATTTTCCTTGGAAAACTCTATTTTCCATATCTTCTGGAAGCTCATCGGCAAAATATGTTTCACCATCGCCACCGTAGAATAAACCTCTACCAGTTGCTGGATCTACTCCTGCGTAACGTACTAAGAAGTGTTCGTTAATCTTTCTTCCTTCTTCCCAACGAATACCAAATGTACCATCTGCATCAATTGGATCGCCGTTTGGCAAGCTAACAATCTTACTGTCTAAGAAAACAATGTTTCCTCCAAGTGTCCATTTGAAGTCTGGAGTTCTGAAAATATCACCTTGTAATGAAATTTCAAGACCTTTGTTTTCAATATCACCAATGTTACTAACAATTACGCCAGCACCAGATTCGTAAGACTTTCTTAATGGGAATAACAAATCAGTCGTTTCTCTGATGAAATAGTCACTTACTAAACGAAGTCTGTTTTGAAAAGCGTTAAACTCTACACCTACGTTTGTAGTGGTAGTAGTTTCCCAACTTAATTCTGGGTTAGCTACTTGGTCTGGAAGTGTACTTGAACCACCTGGGTAAGAACCAAATTGTACAGTACCCAAAGCTTGGTATCTTCCAAGACCTGCACGGTTACCTACTGAACCATAAGATCCTCTTAATTTAAGATCATCTACAAAGTCAACATCGAAAAACGATTCGTTTGCGATATTCCAGGCAACACTACCACTGTAGAATGTACCCCATTGAACATCTTTACCAAAGTTTGAAGATCCATCACGACGTACAGAACCTGAAACGTAGTAGCGTTCGTCATAGTTGTAATCTGCAAACATACCATAAGAAACTAATGTTAAACGGTTTCTGTTACTTAAGGCATTACGTAGTTCAGAAGCATTTGTTTGTGTACTCAACAATGGTGAAGGGAAATCACCAGATTCTGCCAATATACGGTTATACTCGTTAAAGTTGAATTCGTATAGACCTAAAACGTTTAAGTTATGATCGTTAGAAGACAGGTTGTAGTTAAGTCTATTGCTTATGGTAAAATCCAAACGGTGTGTTTGAGTGTCTCTTTTGTTACCACCTGTAAGTCCAGCTGCTACTTGTGCAAGGTAAGATCCTGGCTTAATGTAGTACTCAGTACGACGCGATTGCCAGTTAACAGAAGTTTGGAACTCATAGCTCCAGTTTTTGTTAAATAGCACCTCGGCGTTTACACTGGCCAAAGTAGTGTTGTCTGTATAAGACTGAGGCTCGTCAACAAGCGCTTGTCTAATTGGGTAATCTACAGCACCAAGGTTGTAGATTGGATCTCCGTTTTCATCTAAGACAGGATCTCCAAATTCATCCAATTCAAATTCTGTTTCGTATGGGTTTGCAGCGTAAACTACGAAGAATGGGTTTTGTGCGTTAAATCTATCTCTAGGCTCATCACTTGTTGATCTAGAGTAACCTACGTTTACGCCAATGTTTAACCATTCTTTAGCTTCAAGATTAAGGTTTAACCTTGATCCTAAACGCTCAAATCCGTCAATTTTGTCTAATATACCAGTGTTACGGTCATGTGATACAGAAAAGTAATAATCTACTTTTTCAGCTCCACCAGAGAAAGAAACACTGTTGTTTTGAAGAATACCATCCTTTTGGATAAGGTCTCCCCAATCAGTTTCATGGTCTAAAAGAAATTGACGCTCAGGAGAACCAGGTTGAGTTTGTACCCCAGGAAGACCTGCACCAGCAGATACACCTAAAGCATACAATTCTGATTCAAACTGCATTTTTTGCTGCGCGTCCATCATTGTGAAGTTTTCATCAATTCTTGAAACAACACCATAACGTGAGCTAAAACGGATAGAAGCATCTTTGTTTCTAGTACCGCTCTTGGTAGTAATAATAACTACCCCGTTAGAACCACGAGATCCGTATTGTGCAGTTGTAGCCGCATCCTTAAGAATCGAAATGCTTTCAATATCCTCATTAGGGATAGTAGAAAGATCTTGCTCTCTAATAGGAGCGCCATCTACTAAATAAAGCGGAGACGCTGCTCCAGCTGTTAAAGATCCAACCCCACGAACACGAACGAAAGCCCCTTGACCAGGTTTTCCGTTTGCCGCAGTTACCTGAACCCCAGCTGCTTTACCTTGTAGCATGTTGTCAATACTTGTGGTAGGTGCCATTGCACTCAGCTCTTGAGCTGAAATTGTTACTACTGCCGAAGTCTGAACTGTTTGACCTCTAGTAGAGTAGCCTGTAACCACAACCTCGTCCAGTGAAGAACCAGGATTTAAAGTTACATCAATAGTGTTTTGGGCTCCTACTTTAACCTCCTTGGTGTCAAAACCTACATAACTAAAGGTAAGCGTTTGTCCTGGATTAACAGCGATGGAGTATAGACCATCAAAATCTGACTGTGTTCCAGTACTAGTGCTTTTAATTATAACGTTTGCACCAGGCAATGGCAGACCTGTGTCGTCTGTCACCGTACCTGTAATAGTTTTCTGCTGTGCGAAGGTAAGTTGCACAACTAACGCTAGAAGTAGCGTTAAAAATCCACTAAACTTTGTTCTCATTTTTATAAATTATTTGAATTAGCCAACGGCAAAAATCCTAATAAAAAGTTAATTACACAAGTATTTGCTCCCAATTTTTAGGATTAGTTTGGGACGGCGAGGGCTTTTTGATCTAAAACTTAGAAGTTAGGCTGATATGGATTTTTGTATTTGAAAAATCAAAATTTTGATCTTCTGAGTTTCCATTGGCAATATTAAACTTGAATAAGCCAGCTTTGGTGCGGAGCCCGAGCCCAATTCCGAAACTGTAAAGCTGCTGTTTTAAATCTAAGGTTTTGTTCTCAAAGTATGCTACATCTATAATGCTATGTATATACACTTCCTCATTGAACAAATAACGATATTCGGTATTTATTAGGGAGTAAAGCGATGCGTCAATGCTGTTTTCATTAAACCCACGGATGCTGTTTATGCCACCAAAGCGAAACAATTCGTTTACCAGATAACTATTGCTAAGCAGGGCGCCGGTAATGCTTTGAACAAAAATTGAGTTCTTGTAGTTTAAATTGAAAATATTGCTTGCGCGTGCTTCTAGTCTAATCTGGCTGTCTGTGCTGCCTTCCTGTTCTCGGGATCCAATACCGCCGTCAAAGGCGAGTAGGGTTTTTATGGGAAAGTTTATTCTGTTCTGTGCTTTAAGGTAGGTGGCGCCAGCAATAAGGTATTTCGATTTAAAATCTATAATAGGTGTTCCAGCAATGGCTTCATCTAGTAAATTACTCGAGTTGTTGCTTCGGTAGCCAATGTAAGTTGTAGATTTTGGATTTATTTGATAGGTTGTGCGCAATTCTTGTTCTGAGGTTACAAAGGAGCTGTCTCTTTTAAAAATCTTCAGTTCGCCGCTTAGCCCAAAAGGTGTTTTGAATAAATAAGGTAATTTTACTTTTGCCCGAAAATTAACTTGTTCCTCGCCATCTGCTTTATAGTTGAGCAGTAGTTGTTCGCCATAATTTAAGTTGTTGTTAAGTTCTAGGTTTAGGTACCCGTTAAATTTTAATTTTTGGGTTTCCTCATCGGTGGCGAAACCAAGTATGCCGTCAAAAAGGTTGTTGTTTTGCTTTTCTAGATAAAAATATACCATTGTGGAATCTTTTCTGAAAAGTGCCTCGGGCGGTTTAATGGATGAAACAAAACCCAAGCTATTTAGATTTTCATTTTGTTGGATTAGTTTTTCCTTGTTAAAAACTTTTTTGGTGCGTACGCCAGCATAATGTTTTATAAATGCCTGTGGAAACTTCTCATAACCTTTTACAATTATAGAGTCAATCGTTCTGGTATCTCTGTTTTTAACTTTTAGGCTTGCCGATAAATTGTCATCGCTGTTTTTTTCAAAGTTGGTAAGTTTTAAGCGTGCGAAAGCATTTCCTTTTCTATTGCGAATGGCGGTTAATTTTTTTAAGGAAGCGGGGATGGTTTCAAAACGAAGAATAAAGTAGTCGTCGGTAATTTCTGAAGCAATACGCTGTAGATCTTTTTTGCTGAAATCTGCTTGGGAGTAATATACCTTAATATAGTTTTGCTTTCTTCCAAGGAAAAACCTTGCTGCGTAGCTGCTGTCATTTTCTTTTTTGATTGCTAAAAGCTCGCTTTCTATAAATCCCATTCTTTGAAACTTCATGTAAACCGTGTCTGTTTCTTTTTTTAAGGAAGTCAAATCGGTAAAACTGGTTTGCATTTGCAGCGAATCTTTTAGGGCTTGCGAGATATGCTTTTCGGCTTTTAGGGTTAATTCAATTTCCTGCGCATTTATTCCGAAGAAAAAACAGCTATATATATTAAGGAGTAAAAAAAAGGAATTGGTCTTGTTCAAATTTTTGATGTAGCGTTAGGAAAACGGAGTTTGGTATTCTATGGTTATTATGCCTTTGCTTTGGGATGTTTTATTAAATACTATTAATTTGTCAGTTTGTCTTTAGGTTCTTCAAAACTAACGTTTGGAGTTTCGATTTCATATTTAAAAGCATAAATAATTTAAAGTATGCTGAAAATTAATTGAGTAAGGTTTGATTAATAAGAAAAAAACTCTACATTTGCATCCCCTAAAAATAGGGGTGTTTTATTTTTAAACAGTAATAATACATATTTATGCCAACAATTTCACAATTAGTACGTAAAGGAAGGACCAGAATAACCAAGAAGAGTAAATCGGTTGCTTTGGATTCGTGCCCGCAGCGTCGTGGTGTTTGTACGCGTGTATATACTACTACACCTAAGAAGCCAAACTCAGCTATGCGTAAAGTAGCAAGGGTTAGGCTTACCAATGGTAAGGAAGTAAACGCATACATACCAGGCGAAGGTCACAATCTCCAAGAGCACTCGATAGTATTGGTTAGAGGTGGAAGGGTAAAAGATTTGCCAGGAGTTAGGTATCACATTGTTCGTGGAGCATTAGACACCGCAGGTGTTGCAGGCCGCACGCAACGTAGATCTAAGTACGGAGCAAAACGCCCAAAAAAGTAAGAATGAAAACGGTTAATGCTTAGGTGCTAACGGTGTAATCCGGTTAACAATTAGCAATTAACAACAAACAACAAAGAAATGAGAAAAAAACAGGCCAAAAAAAGACCTCTTTTACCAGATCCAAGGTTTAACGACCAGTTGGTTACGCGTTTTGTAAACAACATGATGTGGGATGGAAAAAAGAGTGTGGCTTTCAAAGTATTCTATGATGCAATGGATATTGTAGAAGAAAAGAAACAAGACGATGAAAAAACTTCGTTAGAGCTTTGGAAAGAAGCGCTTTCTAACGTTATGCCTCACGTAGAGGTGCGTAGTCGTAGAGTTGGTGGGGCAACCTTCCAAATTCCTATGCAAATACGTCCAGACCGCAAAATTGCTACTGCAATGAAGTGGTTGATTGCATTTTCAAGAAAAAGAAACGAGAAATCCATGGCTTCAAAACTAGCTGCTGAAGTTCTTGCTGCTGCAAAGGAGGAAGGCGGTGCCGTTAAAAAGCGTATGGATACTCATAAAATGGCAGAAGCAAATAAAGCATTCTCACATTTCAGATTCTAAACAATGGGAAGAGATTTAAAATACACAAGAAACATCGGAATTGCCGCGCATATTGACGCCGGTAAAACGACAACAACAGAACGTATACTATTTTACACTGGGGTAAATCATAAGTTGGGCGAGACCCACGATGGTTCTGCCACAATGGACTGGATGGAGCAAGAGCAGGAGCGCGGTATTACAATTACCTCTGCGGCTACTACTTGTACTTGGAAATTTCCAATGGAAAACGCCCAGCCATTACCAGAAACAAAAGATTATCACTTTAACATCATTGACACTCCCGGCCACGTTGATTTTACCGTAGAGGTAAACCGTTCGCTACGTGTTCTTGATGGTTTGGTGTTTTTATTTAGTGCGGTTGATGGTGTTGAGCCACAATCTGAAACCAACTGGAGACTTGCAGATAACTACAAGGTGCCACGTATTGGTTTCGTAAACAAAATGGACCGTAACGGATCTGACTTCTTGGGCGTTTGCCAACAAGTAAAAGATATGTTAGGGTCTAATGCAGTGCCAATCGTCTTGCCTTTGGGTGAAGAAGCGGATTTTAAAGGTATTGTTGACTTAGTGAAGAACCGTGCTATTGTTTGGCATGACGATTCGTTTGGATCTACTTTTGATGTAGTGTCAATTCCTGAGGAAATGAAAGAAGAGGTTCGTGAGCACCGTGCCCACCTTATTGAAGAGGTAGCTGGTTATGACGAAAACCTACTTGAGAAATTTATGGAGGACGAAGAGTCTATCACGGAAGATGAAGTGCATGCTGCGCTTCGTGCTGCCGTAATGGATATGAGTATCATCCCAATGGTATGTGGGTCTTCCTTTAAAAATAAAGGTGTTCAGTTCTTAATTGATGCTGTTTGCCGTTACCTGCCTTCTCCTATGGATAAAGAAGGTATTATGGGAATGAATCCTGTAACTGAAGAAGAAGAATTGCGTAAGCCAAGTGTAGAGGAGCCTTTTGCGGCACTCGCATTTAAAATTGCTACTGATCCTTTCGTAGGGCGTTTAGCTTTTTTCCGTACCTATTCTGGTCATTTAGATGCAGGATCTTATGTTCTTAACAACCGTACTGGTAATAAAGAACGTATTTCTCGTATTTATCAAATGCATGCGAACAAGCAGAATGCAATTGATTTTATTGAAGCAGGAGATATTGGAGCTGGCGTTGGTTTTAAGGATATTAAAACTGGTGATACGCTAACTGCTGAAAAGCATCCTATTATTTTGGAGAGTATGGACTTTCCAGATCCAGTAATTGGGGTTGCAGTTGAGCCAAAAACAAAGGCCGATGTTGATAAACTAGGTATGGCATTGTCTAAACTTGCCGAAGAAGATCCTACATTCCAAGTGCGTACAGACGAAGCTTCTGGACAAACAATTATTTCTGGAATGGGTGAGCTTCACCTTGATGTTCTTGTTGACCGTTTGCGTCGCGAATTTAAAGTAGAGGTGAGTCAAGGTCAGCCGCAGGTTGAGTATAAGGAAGCTGTTACTAAAGTTGCAGATCACAGAGAGGTTTATAAAAAACAATCTGGTGGTCGTGGTAAATTTGCTGATATTGTGTTTACCCTTGAACCTGCCGAAGAAGGAAAAATTGGTTTGGAGTTCGAAAATAAAATTAAAGGGGGTAACGTGCCAAAGGAATTTATCCCTGCTGTTGAAAAAGGCTTTAAACAAGCAATGGTCAATGGGCCGCTTGCAGGTTTTGAGGTTGACAGTATGAAGGTTACATTAAAAGATGGGTCTTTCCACCCTGTGGATTCAGATGCGTTATCTTTTGAATTGGCTGCTAAAATTGGTTTTAAAGAAGTTGCCAAAAAAGCTGGAGCTGTAATTCTTGAGCCGGTTATGAAACTTGAGGTGCTTACACCTGAAGAGAATATGGGTGATATTGTAGGTGACCTTAACCGTCGCCGTGGTACCATTAGTAGTATGAGTGACCGCGCAGGAGCAAAAGTTGTTAAGGCAGAAGTGCCACTTTCTGAAATGTTTGGTTACGTAACCACATTGAGAACGTTGTCATCTGGTCGTGCAACTTCAACTATGGAATTCTCGCATTATGCTCAAACTCCTTCAAATATTTCTGAAGAAGTTATAGCAGCAGCAAAAGGAACCGCTAACGTTTAATAATTTCAGCAATGAGTCAAAAAATAAGAATCAAATTAAAATCTTACGATCACAATTTAGTGGACAAATCTGCTGAAAAGATCGTTAAGACCGTAAAGAATACTGGTGCTGTTGTTACAGGTCCAATCCCTTTGCCAACACATAAGAAAATTTTTACAGTATTACGTTCACCACACGTTAACAAGAAGAGTAGAGAGCAATTCCAATTAAGTTCGTATAAGCGTCTTTTGGATATCTACAGTTCTTCTTCAAAAACAATTGACGCTCTAATGAAGTTAGAGTTGCCAAGTGGTGTAGAGGTGGAGATTAAGGTATAATTACCGCGAAGGCGGTAATCTCTATATCGGTTTTCAAAAACCACCAAAGAGATCCTTGCTTGCGCAGGGAGTAAACATGTCCCGAGCTTGTATGCGGAGGAAAAACGGTAAACAAAGTAATATTCGGGATCGAAGTTATTTTGATCCCGTTTGTTTTTGAAAGTGTTTACCGTAGGGACAGCTCGCGAGCTGTCCGTACCGAACAAAAAGGAAAATAGCGTTTTATCGCATTTCAAATAAGTAATATTAATAATCAATAAATAATTAAATATGTCTGGGTTAATTGGAAGGAAGATAGGGATGACCAGCATCTTTGACGAGAACGGAAAGAATATTCCGTGTACCGTTATTGAGGCAGGGCCCTGTGTTGTTACCCAAGTCAGAACCGTAGAGGTTGACGGGTACAAAGCTCTTCAACTTGGTTTCGATGACAAGAAGACTGTTACTAAGGCTGCCGAAGGGCATGCTAAAAAAGCAGGAACCGTTGCAAAACGCAAAGTCGCCGAATTCAAGAAATTTGAAGAAGATTACAAATTAGGCGACACGATTACTGTGGAGCATTTTCAAGAGGGTGAATTCGTAGATATTGCGGGTACATCTAAAGGTAAAGGCTTTCAGGGGGTTGTTAAGCGCCATGGCTTTAGAGGTTCAGAAAGAACCCACGGTCAGCAAAGTATGCTTAGGGCTCCTGGGTCTGTAGGTGCGGCGTCATATCCTGCAAGAGTTTTTAAAGGAATGCGTATGGCTGGCCAAATGGGCAATGAAAGAGTAAAAATTGATAATTTAAGAGTTTTAAAAGTAGTTCCTGAAAAGAATCTACTTGTGGTAAAAGGAGCAATTCCTGGCCATAAAAACGCTTATGTAACGATCGAGAAATAATGAAGGTAGCTGTATTAGACATAAACGGAAAAGACACCGGTAGAAAAGTTGAACTTTCTGCAGAGGTGTTCGGAATAGAGCCTAACAACCACGCGGTTTATCTTGATGTGAAACAATATCTTGCCAATCAAAGACAAGGTACTCACAAATCTAAAGAACGTGCTGAAATCTCTGGTTCTACTAGAAAAATAAAGAAGCAAAAAGGAACTGGTACTGCTCGTGCGGGTAGTATTAAGTCTGGTATCTTTAAAGGGGGAGGTAGAATGTTTGGGCCACGTCCAAGAGACTACTCCTTTAAACTGAACAAAAACATGAAGCGTCTAGCTCGTAAATCTGCCTTATCTATGAAGGCAAATGAGAAAGCGATCTTCGTGATGGAGGAACTAGATTTTGATGCTCCAAAAACAAAGAATTTTACATCGGTTCTAAAGAGTTTAGGGCTAGATGATAAAAAATCTTTATTTGTATTGGGAGACTTAAATAATAATGTATATTTGTCCTCTCGCAATTTGAAAAGTACCGAGGTTGTAACACACTCAGCATTAAGTACTTATAAAATTATGAATGCAAACAGCGTCGTGCTGTTTGAAGGTTCTTTGGAAGGAATTGAAACAAACTTAAGTAAATAGAAGCAAGATGAACATCTTAATTAAACCTATAATTACGGAAAAAGCTACTAAAGATGCTGAAGACAATAACGTTTTTGGTTTTGTAGTGAACCCACAGGCGAACAAGGTAGAAATCAAGAAAGCGGTTGAGGCTGCTTACGGAGTTTCTGTTGAAAAAGTTCGCACAATGAATGTCCGCCCTGATAGGAAGACCCGTTATACAAAAACAGGTGTCCAAACTGGTAAAACGAATGCTTACAAAAAAGCAATCGTACAGGTGGCGGAAGGTGATACAATAGATTTTTACAGTAACATCTAAGGAAACTTAGATCTAATTAGACACAAATGTCAGTAAGAAAATTAAAACCAATCACCCCAGGTCAGCGTTTTAGGGTTGTTAATGGTTTTGACGCCATTACAACCGATAAGCCGGAGAAGTCTTTACTTGCTCCGATTAAAAAATCTGGTGGTAGAAACAGTCAAGGAAAAATGACCATGCGCTACAAAGGTGGTGGTCATAAAAGAAGATATCGAGTTATCGATTTTAAACGCGACAAAGCAGGAGTTCCTGCTACTGTTGCAAGTATTCAGTACGATCCAAACCGCACAGCTTTTATTGCGCTTTTAAACTATCAAGATGGTGAAAAGCGATATGTAATTGCACAAAGCGGACTACAAGTAGGTCAAAACATCGTTTCTGGTGAAAGTGTAGCCACTGAAATTGGAAACGCTATGCCGCTCTCGGCAATCCCATTAGGTACCGTTATATCATGCATCGAGCTACGTCCTGGACAAGGGGCTATTATGGCTAGAAGCGCAGGTGCTTTCGCACAGCTTATGGCTCGTGAAGGAAAGTATGCCACAATTAAATTGCCGTCTGGTGAAACTAGATTGGTGTTGGCTAACTGTATGGCTACTATTGGGGCTGTATCTAACCATGATCACCAATTAATGGTGTCTGGTAAAGCTGGTAGAACTAGATGGTTGGGCAGACGTCCACGAACAAGACCAGTGGTGATGAACCCAGTAGATCACCCAATGGGTGGTGGTGAAGGCCGCGCATCTGGTGGGCACCCACGTTCTAGAAATGGGATACCTGCAAAAGGTTATAGAACCCGTACCAGAACCAAAGCAAGTAATAAATATATCTTAGAACGTAGAAAGAAATAAGTTATGGCAAGATCGTTAAAAAAAGGACCGTACGTTCATTTTAAACTAGACAGAAAAGTTCAACAAAATGTTGCGGATAATAAGAAGACTGTAATCAAAACTTGGTCACGTGCTTCTATGATTACTCCAGATTTTGTTGGCCAAACCATCGCTGTGCACAACGGGCGTCAATTTGTACCGGTGTATGTAACGGAAAACATGGTGGGGCATAAACTAGGAGAATTTTCACCTACAAGATCATTCCGTGGTCATACAGGTGCTAAAAATAAAGGTAAAAAAATATAGGCCATGGGAGTTCGTAAAAGAGAAAGAGCAGAAGCAATCAAGGAAGCTAAGAAAACTACTTACTTAGCTAAGCTGAACAATTGCCCCACTTCACCAAGAAAAATGCGTTTAATGGCAGATTTGGTGCGTGGTGAGAAAGTAGATAAAGCACTTAATATTTTGAGATTTAGTTCAAAAGAAGCTTCCCGCAAGTTGGAGACGCTTCTATTGTCTGCCATCAACAACTGGCAACAAAAAAATGAAGAAGCCTCAATTGAAGATGCAGATCTTTTTATTAAGGAAATCCGAGTGGATGGTGGTACAATGTTGAAAAGACTACGTCCAGCCCCACAAGGTCGTGCACATAGAATTAGAAAACGCTCCAACCATGTAACAATGGTATTGGCAGCTAACGATAACACACAAAGCAATTAATTAAATGGGACAGAAGACAAATCCAATCGGAAATCGCCTAGGTATTATTAAAGGATGGGAATCCAACTGGTACGGAGGCAACGACTACGGCGATAAACTAGCCGAAGACGACAAGATCAGGAAGTATATCCACGCTCGTTTAAGTAAGGCTAGTGTGAGTAGAGTAATTATTGAGCGTACGCTTAAGCTTGTAACCGTTACTATAACCACTGCCCGTCCCGGTATTATCATCGGTAAAGGTGGTCAGGAAGTAGACAAGCTAAAAGAAGAGCTTAAGAAAATTACAGATAAAGAGGTACAGATCAATATTCATGAGATCAAAAGACCCGAGCTAGACTCATATTTGGTTGCTGCGAGCATTGCACGCCAAATTGAAAGTCGTATTTCGTACCGTCGTGCTATTAAAATGGCTATCGCGGCAACAATGCGAATGAATGCTGAGGGAATTAAGATACAAATCTCAGGGCGTTTGAATGGAGCTGAAATGGCGCGTTCAGAAGCGTACAAAGAAGGTCGTATCCCATTATCAACTTTTAGAGCCGATATTGACTACGCTTTAGTTGAGGCACACACTACCTATGGTAGATTGGGTGTTAAAGTATGGATTATGAAAGGCGAAGTATATGGAAAGAGGGAGCTTTCCCCACTAGTTGGTTTATCAACCGGCAAAAAAGGTGGTGGTAAAGGTTCGCGCGGTGGCAACAAAGCACGCCGTAGAAAGTAATTTTTTAAATAGAAGAAAATGTTACAACCGAAAAGAACAAAATACCGTAAACATCAAAAAGGGCGTATGAAGGGCGCTGCCGGTCGTGGTACGCAACTATCATACGGAACCTTTGGTATTAAATCGTTGGAATCTGAATTTCTTACAGCTAGACAGATAGAAGCTGCGCGTATTGCTGCTACTCGTTTTATGAAAAGAGAGGGTTCAATCTGGATCATGATATTTCCAGATAAGCCAATTACCAAAAAACCCCTTGAAGTACGTATGGGTAAAGGTAAAGGTGCTGTAGAATATTACGCGGCTGTTGTTAAGCCAGGAAGAATACTTTTTGAAATATCTGGTGTTCCTGTTGAAACAGCTAAAGAAGCATTGCGCCTTGCAGCACAAAAGCTTCCCGTTAAAACTAAATTTGTAATGTCTCGGGATTTCCAAGCATAATTTTTTGAAACATGAAACAATCAGAAATTAAAGAAGCGTCAACGGCAGAACTTCAGGAAGCAATTGCTGAATCAAGACAAGCCTACACCGACCTTAAAATGGCTCATACCATTTCACCATTGGAGAATCCAATTCAACTTAGAACCCAGAAAAGGGTGATAGCAAGAATAGCGACCGAACTAACTAATAGAGAAGTGCAATAATTGTACAGCTGAAAGATGGAAGAAATTAAAAGAAACTTAAGAAAAGATCGTATAGGGGTAGTAACCAGCAACAAGATGGACAAGTCTATTGTAGTTGCAGAGGTGAAAAAATTAAAACACCCTATGTACGGAAAGTTCGTGTCTAAAACGAAAAAATACGTTGCGCACGACGAGACCAATAACTGCAACGAAGGCGATACAGTAAGGATTATGGAAACACGTCCTTTGAGTAAAACCAAATGTTGGAGATTAGTAGAAATAATTGAAAGAGCGAAGTAATTATGTTACAACAAGAATCAAGACTCAGAGTCGCAGATAATACCGGAGCAAGGGAAGTACATTGCATTCGCGTATTGGGCGGAACCAAAAGGAGGTATGCTTCTATAGGGGATAAAATTGTAGTTTCTGTTAAAGAAGCAACACCTAACGGAAGTATTAAAAAAGGAGCTGTATCTACTGCTGTGGTAGTACGTACCGTTAAGGAAATTAGAAGACCTGACGGATCTTATATCCGTTTCGATGATAACGCATGTGTGCTTTTAGGGCCACAGGGCGAAATGAGAGGAACGCGTGTTTTTGGACCGGTAGCAAGAGAGCTTCGCGACAGACAATTTATGAAAATAGTATCATTGGCGCCAGAGGTGCTTTAATATGAAAACTAAGATGACAAAGCTTAAAATAAAATCAGGAGATACAGTAGTTGTTACTGCCGGAGCCCACAAAGGTTCTGAAGGTAAGGTGATGAAAATATTCCTTGACAAAAACAAAGCAATCGTAGAAGGAGTAAACATGGTTTCAAAACACGAGAAACCAAGCGCAAATAATCCACAAGGTGGAATTGCGAAAAAAGAATCTCCAATCCATATTTCAAACCTAGCTTTAATAGATCCAAAATCTGGAAAAGCAACCCGTGTAGGTTATAGAATGGAAGATGGTAAAAAAGTGCGGTTTTCAAAACAATCGAATCAAGCAATATAGTTATGGCATATATACCAAGACTTAAAGAAGAGTACAAAAGCAAAGTGATGACTTCACTTACTGACGAATTTGGTTACACAAACGTCATGCAAGTACCAAAATTGAAGCGTATTGTTGTTTCCCGCGGAGTGGGTGCGGCAGTAGCAGACAAAAAGCTTATTGACTATTCTGTTGATGAGCTTACTAAGATAACCGGGCAAAAAGCGGTTCCAACAAATTCTAAAAAGGATGTTGCAAACTTTAAATTGCGTAAAGGAATGCCAATTGGTGTTAAGGTTACGTTACGAGGAGAGCGCATGTATGAATTTTTAGACAGGTTGGTAACTTCAGCATTGCCTAGGGTACGTGACTTTAACGGGATAAAAGCAACCGGTTTTGACGGAAGAGGGAATTACTCTTTGGGAATTACTGAACAAATTATCTTTCCTGAAATCGATATCGATAAAGTGAAGAAAATTGAAGGAATGAACATTACGTTTGTTACTTCAGCAGAGACCGATAAAGAAGCGAAATCATTATTGAACGAATTGGGATTACCCTTTAAAAAGAATTAACAGATGGCTAAAGAATCAATGAAAGCCCGCGAGGTTAAGAGACAAAAAACGGTACTTAAGTATGCGGCCAAGCGCAAAGCTTTAAAAGAAGCTGGAGATTGGGAAGGCTTACAAAAGTTACCAAAAGATGCCTCACCTGTACGTTTGCACAACCGTTGTAAAATTACAGGAAGACCAAGAGGGTACATGAGAACCTTCGGAGTTTCACGAGTTACTTTTCGTGAGTTGGCCAACCAAGGCCTTATTCCAGGGGTTAGAAAAGCATCTTGGTAAGAACATTTGTATGTTCAAAAACACAAATATAAACTGGTTGTAGGTTTGTTCCGAGAGACGGGCGAAAACCACTTCCGAAATTATCAATAAATGAATTTAGATCCAATTTCAGATTATCTAACTCGCGTTAGAAATGCTGCAAAAGCCGGACATCGCGTCGTAGAGATTCCAGCTTCAAATCTTAAAAAGGAGATTACAAAAATCCTTTTTGATCAGGGTTACATTTTGAGCTATAAGTTTGATGACGAAAGTACTGCACAGGGTATCATCAAGATTGCATTAAAATATGACAAGCTTACCAAAGAGCCCACAATCAAAAAAATTCAACGAATTAGTAAACCAGGTTTACGTAAATATGCCGGTTCTACAGAACTGCCCCGTATCTTAAACGGATTGGGTATTGCTATAGTTTCTACTTCATCAGGAGTAATGACTGGGCAACAAGCCAAAGCGCAGAAAGTAGGAGGAGAGGTATTATGTTACGTTTACTAATAAATAGACAAAGAAATGTCAAGAATAGGTAAAAGCCCGGTAGTAATCCCAGAAGGAGTTACAGTTGATCTAAAAGACAACGTAATTACCGTAAAAGGAAAATTAGGCGAGTTGTCTCAGGAATTTACTGATATAACCGCGAAAATGGAAGATGGAAGCGTAATCTTAGAGCGCCCTTCAGAATCTAAAGATCATGTTGCAAGACACGGTCTATATAGAGCATTAATCAACAATATGGTTGAAGGTGTAAGCAACGGATGGACTAAACAACTAGAATTGGTTGGTGTGGGTTACCGCGCAAGCAACCAAGGACAAAAATTGGATTTAGCCTTAGGATTTTCACACAATATTATTTTGGACATCGCGCCAGAAGTTAAAGTGGAAACCATATCTGAAAAAGGTAAAAACCCAATCGTAAAACTAACTTCGCACGACAAACAATTGGTTGGGCAGGTAGCCGCAAAAATTCGCAGCTTCCGTACTCCAGAGCCTTACAAAGGAAAAGGTATCAAGTTTGTAGGTGAGCAATTAAGAAGAAAAGCAGGTAAATCTGCATAACAAATAGAGTTATGGCATTATCAAAATACGAAAAAAGAGCGCGTTTGCGCATGAGAATTAGAAAAACTGTTTCGGGAACGGAAAGTCGTCCACGGTTAGCTGTTTTCAGAAGCAATAAAGAAATATACGCTCAGATAATTGACGATGTAGATGGAAAAACCATTACCGCTGCATCTTCAAGAGATAAAGACATTGACGCTTCAAAAGTAAATAAAATTGAAGCTGCAAAAATGGTAGGAAAAGCTATCGCTGAAAAAGCGACTAAAGCAGGTGTTGAAGCCATTGCTTTTGATAGAGGCGGTTACCTATACCATGGAAGAGTAAAATCATTAGCTGAAGGTGCACGCGAAGGTGGCCTTAAATTCTAAGTAAAATTATGTATCAAGATTATAAAAACGTAGAATTAGTAAAACCAGGAGGCCTTGACTTAAAAGACCGATTGGTAGGTGTACAACGTGTAACCAAGGTGACCAAGGGTGGTCGCGCCTTCGGATTTTCAGCTATCGTAGTTGTAGGAGACGAGAAAGGTGTGGTAGGCCAAGGGCTTGGTAAATCTAAAGATGTTGCCAGCGCAATTGCAAAGGCTATTGAAGATGCCAAGAAAAACTTGGTTCGCATTCCACTTAACAAAGTAACGCTTCCACATGAGCAAAAAGGAAAATATGGCGGAGCCCGTGTTAACCTTTTACCAGCTGCACCCGGTACAGGGGTAATTGCAGGTGGGCCTGTACGTGCGGTATTAGAGTCTTTGGGAGTGCACGATGTATTGTCAAAATCACAAGGATCTTCTAACCCGCATAACGTTGTTAAAGCAACTTTTGATGCCCTTTTGCAAATGCGAAGCGCACAAACAATTGCAGACCAACGTGGAATTTCACTTGAAAAAGTATTCAAAGGATAAATAGCAAAGCGATGGCAAAAATTAAAGTAAAAAAGGTTAGGAGCGTTATTAATCGCCCAGATGACCAAAAGAAAACCATGGAAGCGCTTGGTCTTCATAAAATGAACCAAATTGTGGAGCATGAAGATACGCCAAACATTCTTGGTATGATCAAAAAAGTTAATCACTTAGTTTCAGTAGAAACTATCTAAGGAAATACGAAAAATGGATTTAAGTAACTTACAACCCGCCGCAGGATCGGCGAAAAACAAAGGCAAGCGAGTAGGTCGCGGACAAGGTACCGGTAAAGGTGGCACTGCCACCCGAGGACATAAAGGCGCAAAATCGCGTTCAGGATATTCCAAGAAACTTGGATTTGAAGGTGGACAAATGCCCCTACAACGTCGTGTTCCTAAGTTTGGCTTTACAAACATCAACCGTAAGGAGTATAAGGGAATCAATATTGATACCTTACAACAATTGGTTGACGACAAGAAAATAAATGATGCCGTTGACTTTGAAACCTTAGTTGGTTTAGGTCTTGCTGGAAAAAATGAAATGGTTAAGATTTTAGGAAGAGGAGAGATAAAGGCAAAACTAAAAGTATCTGCACACAAGTTTACTGCCTCGGCAAAAGAAGCTATTGAAGCTGCCGGTGGTGAAGTAGTAACATTGTAACAACAGCCTAGGATGAAATTTATCGAGACCTTAAAAAATGTTTGGAGAATAGAAGAACTGCGTAATCGCATCTTGCTTACATTAGGAATGTTATTGGTGTATCGTTTTGGAGCGCAAGTTGTGCTACCCGGAATTGATGCCGATATGCTAGCTTCCTTTGCCGGCAAGTTTGATGCAGGAGGAATTGGTGGATTGCTGAACGCATTTACAGGAGGGGCTTTTGCCAACGCTTCTGTTTTTGCATTGGGTATTATGCCCTATATCTCGGCGTCTATTGTTGTTCAATTGATGCAGATTGCAGTTCCTTACCTTCAGAAATTACAGAAAGAAGGAGAAAGTGGACGTAAAAAAATCAATCAAATTACCCGTTGGTTAACCATTGGTATTTGTTTGGTACAAGCGCCAAGTTATCTTGCTGGATTGCCTGCAATGGGTGTGCCTACAGAGGCTTTTGTAATGGGACAAAGCGTTATGTTCTATGTTTCCTCAGTAATTATTTTGGTAACAGGAACTATCTTCGCAATGTGGTTGGGTGAGAAAATTACCGATAAAGGTATTGGTAACGGTATCTCCATACTTATTATGGTAGGTATTATTGCGCGTATGCCACAATCATTTGCCCAAGAATTTGTTTCAAGGGTTATGGAATCAAACGGTGGCTTGATAATGATTCTTATAGAATTGGTTATCTGGTTTGTGATTATTCTATTGTCGATTATGTTGGTAATGGCTGTTCGCAAAATACCAGTGCAATACGCTAGAAGATCGGCAAGCGGTGGTTTCGAGAAGAATATTTTTGGAGCTAGACAATTTATTCCTCTTAAGCTGAATGCCTCTGGGGTAATGCCAATTATCTTTGCCCAGGCAATCATGTTTGTACCCGCTGCAGTAGCAAGTGTATCAGACAGTGCCTTTGCGCAAGGTATTCAAGCTACGTTTAGCGATATCTTCGGATTTTGGTATAACGTGGTATTTGCAGTATTGATTATAATATTCACTTATTTCTATACGGCAATTACAGTACCGACAAACAAAATGGCCGACGACCTAAAACGAAGCGGTGGTTTTATTCCCGGTATTAAACCTGGATCGGAGACTGCCGATTATTTAGACCGAATTATGTCTCAAATTACATTACCTGGTTCTGTATTCTTGGCTTTGATCGCGGTTTTCCCAGCCTTCGTAGTTAAGTTGATGGGCATCCAACAGGGGTGGGCATTATTCTACGGTGGTACGTCGTTACTAATTATGGTAGGTGTGGCTATAGATACTATGCAACAAGTTAATTCCTACTTATTGAATCGTCATTATGACGGGTTGATGAAAAGCGGAAAAAACAGAAAAGCAGTAGCTTAACTAAAATTATAGTGGATATTAAATAAGAATTAGTACTTTTGCAAAAATTTATAAATCTAATTCACGAATAATTAAAGATAAATTATAGAATGGCAAAACAAAATGCAATAGAACAAGATGGAAGTATAGTGGAAGCACTATCAAACGCAATGTTCCGTGTTGAACTGGAAAACGGTCACATTGTAACCGCTCACATTTCTGGTAAAATGCGTATGCACTACATTAAGTTGTTGCCAGGTGATAAAGTTAAGCTGGAAATGAGTCCGTACGATTTAACGAAGGCAAGAATAACCTATAGATACTAAAATCAATGAGTCTTTTTGGCTCAATAACAATTACCTGTAAAGATCATTTATTTTAAGTGTTCTTTATTCGAAAATTAAATTAAGAGAGATGAAAGTAAGAGCATCCGTAAAGAAGAGAAGTGCCGACTGCAAGATTGTTCGCAGGAAAGGCAGATTATATGTAATTAATAAAAAGAACCCAAAGTTCAAACAAAGACAAGGATAAGTTATGGCAAGAATCGCAGGTGTAGATATCCCGAAGCACAAAAGGGGTGTAATCGCGTTAACGTATATCTTTGGAATCGGTAAAAGCCGTGCCCAAAATATATTGGACAAAGCCGGAGTTGACGAAGGTAAAAAAGTAAGTGAATGGAACGATGAAGAAATCGGTGCTATTCGTGAGGCTGTTGGATCGTTCAAAATCGAAGGTGAATTACGTAGTGAAGTTCAAATAAGCATTAAACGCTTAATGGACATTGGTTGTTACAGAGGTATTCGTCACAGATCGGGTCTTCCTTTAAGAGGACAACGTACTAAGAATAACTCGCGTACTAGAAAAGGAAAACGTAAAACTGTTGCTAACAAGAAAAAAGCGACTAAATAACAGTTGATAGCGGTTAACCTGTAGTTTTTTTTGAGCTAATTAATTTTAGCGATACATACTAACTACCAATTACCCACTACAACCTAAATCACTAGAAGTTATGGCAAAGACAAGTCAAAAAACTACAAAAGCAGTCAAAAAACGTAAGGTTAATGTTGAATCTGTAGGTGAAGCTCACATTACAGCATCTTTCAACAACATTATCGTTTCCTTGACCAATAAAAATGGAGATGTTATCTCTTGGTCCTCAGCCGGTAAAATGGGTTTTAGAGGTTCAAAGAAAAACACACCTTACGCAGCTCAATTAGCATCAGAAGATTGTGCAAAAATCGCACATGACGCTGGTCTTCGTAAAGTAAAAGTTTACGTTAAGGGGCCAGGTAATGGTAGAGAATCTGCAATACGTTCTATCCACAATTCAGGAATTGAAGTAACCGAAATTATCGATGTTACACCAATGCCTCACAACGGATGCCGTCCTCCAAAAAGAAGAAGAGTATAATGATATGCCCAACTTGTTTGGGCATTTTATTCATACAAACCAATAAACAATAATAAGTATCAATCTGAAGAATTTAAAAACTAAAGGATTAACGTAAGACCTTAATTTAGTTTTTCTTCAAAACCTTAAATTAGAAATGGCAAGATATACTGGTCCAAAAACTAAAATCGCCCGTAAGTTCGGCGAAGCAATCTTCGGAGACGACAAATCTTTCGAAAAAAGAAATTACCCACCGGGGCAACACGGTAACACACGCCGTCGCGGTAAAAAATCTGAATACGCAATCCAGTTAATGGAAAAGCAAAAAACAAAATACACTTATGGTATTTTGGAGCGTCAATTTAGAAACATGTTTAAAAACGCAAACGCAGCTCCTGGAATTACAGGGCAGGTATTGCTACAAATGTGTGAGTCTCGTCTAGACAACGTTGTCTATAGAATGGGAATCTCTCCAAGCCGCTCTGGTGCCAGACAATTGGTTTCGCACCGTCACATTACCGTTAACGGCGAAAAAGTTAACATTCCGTCATACCAGTTAAAAGCTGGCGACGTAGTTGGTGTTAGAGAGAAATCAAAGTCGCTTAGCGCAATCAACGATTCTTTGGCAAATGCAAGTCATGTTTACGAGTGGATTACTTGGAACGGCGAAAAGAAAGAAGGAACTTTTGTTTCTATTCCGGAGCGTATCCAGATTCCAGAGAGCATTAACGAGCAGCTAATCGTTGAATTATATTCTAAATAATTAAAAACACAGAAAGTCAATTATGGCAGTATTTAGTTTTCAGAAGCCTGATAAAGTTATAATGGTAGATTCTACCGATTTCGAAGGGAAGTTTGAATTTCGCCCTTTGGAACCAGGTTACGGACTTACCATCGGTAACGCATTAAGACGTGTACTATTATCCTCTTTGGAAGGGTTCGCCATTACTTCGGTTCGTATCGAAGGCGTGGATCACGAATTTTCTACCATCGCCGGTATAGTAGAAGATGTTACAGAAATTATTTTGAACCTTAAGCAGGTTCGTTTCAAAAGACAGATTGACGATATCGATAACGAAACCGTTACAATTTCTGTTTCTGGAAACGAGCAGTTAAAAGCAGGTGATTTTCAAAAATTCATTTCAGGTTTTCAAGTATTGAATCCAGAAATGGTTCTTTGTAACATGGACCCAAAAGTGAACCTTAATCTTGAAATCACGATTGAGAAAGGACGCGGCTATGTTCCTGCTGAAGAGAACAAAAAGGCGAATGCTCCATTGGGCACCATCTTTACGGATTCTATCTACACCCCAATAAAAAATGTGAAGTACAGTATTGAAAACTTCCGTGTAGAGCAGAAAACAGATTACGAAAAGTTAGTTTTTGAAATTCAAACTGACGGCTCTATTCATCCAAAAGATGCATTGACCGAAGCTGCAAAAACATTGATCCACCACTTTATGTTGTTTAGCGATGAGCGCATTACACTGGAGGCAGATGAAATTGCACAGACGGAAACCTATGATGAAGAATCACTTCATATGCGTCAATTGCTTAAAACTAAATTAGTAGATATGGATCTTTCGGTTCGTGCGCTAAACTGTTTAAAAGCTGCAGAAGTAGATACCTTGGGCGACCTAGTATCTTACAACAAAAACGACTTGATGAAATTCCGTAACTTCGGTAAAAAATCACTTACAGAGCTTGAAGAGCTAGTGAGTGTAAAAGGCCTGGACTTTGGGATGGATCTTGCAAAATATAAATTAGATAAAGACTAGAACACACTTGAGACTATAGACATGAGACATAAGATGTTTCTCAAATCTCACGTCTATTATCTCGTGTTTAACGTCTAACATCTCACATCTATTATTAACCCATCATAATTTGCTCTCCGAAGAACGGATTTGGTAGCAAGATGATGAAATCAAAAATGTCATGAGACACGGAAAAAAATTAAATCAATTAAGTAGGACAACCTCCCACAGACATGCAATGATGGCCAACATGGCAAGTTCATTGATTCTACACAAAAGAATTAACACCACTGTTGCAAAAGCAAAAGCTTTAAGACAGTTTGTTGAGCCTTTAGTAACAAAGTCTAAAGAGGATACTACACATAACCGTAGATTGGTTATGGCAAAATTGCGTCAAAAAGATGCAGTAGCCGAACTTTTTAGAACAGTAGCACCAAAAGTAGGCGATCGTCCAGGGGGTTACACTCGTATCATTAAATTGGGGAACCGATTGGGTGATAATGCTGATATGGCGATGATAGAGTTAGTTGATTTCAACGAGCTTTACAATGCTGGCAAAGCTACCAAGAAGAAATCTACGCGTAGAAGTCGTCGTGGAAGTGGTTCTGGTGCTTCAAAAGCTGCTCCTAAAAAAGCTGAAACAACTTCAAAGAAAGAAGAAGAATAAAATGAATTTAAATTCATTAATTAACAAAGGGATAAGCGTTTTCGTTTATCCCTTTTTTTTATACTATTTTTGCAAAGAATTTTCAAAAGAAAGCTAGTTGCTCGATGACGGATGATATTTTTAACCTGCATCCAGAAAACAGAAACTTGAAACCCTTCAAATTATGAAATACCAAACACGAAAAAAAGCACTTATTTTACTGGCAGACGGAACTGTTTTTCACGGAAAAGCGGTTGGCAACAAAGAAGGCTCTGCCTTTGGCGAAGTTTGTTTTAACACGGGAATGACCGGGTATCAAGAAATATTTACCGACCCTTCCTATTTTGGCCAGATCATGGTAGCTACCAATACCCATATTGGTAATTACGGCGTTAATAACGAGGAGGTAGAATCTGAAGGAATTAAAATTGCAGGATTGGTAGTTCGAAACTTCAGTTACCACTATTCGCGCGAAGCTGCAGATGGTTCGGTAGAGCAGTTTTTAAACGACAATAACCTACTCGCTATTAGTGATGTTGATACTCGTGCCTTGGTTAACTATATTCGAGACAATGGTGCTATGAACGCTGTAATATCTACAGAAGTTGATAATATTGATGGGCTAAAAAAACAATTGGCGGCAACCCCAAATATGGATGGTCTTGAATTGGCTTCAAAAGTTTCAACCAAGCAGCCTTATTTCGTAGGAAATGAAAATGCAAAATATAAAGTTTCAGCCTTAGACCTTGGCGTTAAGAAAAACATCTTGCGTATGCTTGCTGAGCGTGATTGCTACATAAAGGTTTTTCCGTATGATACTGACTTTTCCGAAATGGAGGCTTTTAATCCAGATGGCTACTTCTTTTCTAATGGCCCAGGCGATCCAGAACCATTAACCCAAGCCACTGAAGTGGTAAAGACTGTATTGGAAAAAGAATTGCCAATGTTCGGAATTTGTTTGGGGCATCAAATGCTGGCATTGGCCAATGGTATTTCTACCTTTAAAATGCACAACGGCCACCGCGGAATAAATCATCCCGTTATGAACCTAATTACAGGAAAAGGTGAAATTACCTCTCAAAATCATGGTTTTGCCATCAATAGGGAAGAAGCTGAGGCAAATTCTAATATCGAAATTACCCACGAACATCTTAACGACCAAACAGCCGCAGGAATCCGGATGAAAAACAAACCTGCTTTCTCGGTGCAGTACCACCCCGAAGCAAGTCCGGGACCGCATGATGCTTCTTATTTATTTGACCAGTTTATAGATAGCATCGAAAAGCATAAATTACAAACCGTATAAATTTAAACCTGACAGGTTTCCACTCGTCCGCCGAAGTTGAAAAACCCGTCAGGTTTTTTTAATATTTAATAACAATAAACAACAATCTAATGAGTATAATCATCGACATTAAAGCCCGGCAAATTTTCGATTCCAGAGGGAATCCTACTATAGAGGTTGACGTAATTACCGAAAGTGGCTATATGGGCCGTGCTGCCGTTCCTTCAGGTGCTTCAACAGGAGAGCACGAAGCTGTAGAACTTCGCGATGGCGGAAATGACTATATGGGGAAAGGGGTTTTAAATGCTGTTGAAAACGTAACAGGCAAAATTGCAGGTACGCTTTTGGGTATTTCGGTTTTTGAGCAGGAACTCATTGACAAAACCATGATCGACTTAGATGGCACCCCAAACAAGGCAAAACTTGGTGCCAATGCAATTCTGGGTGTTTCCTTGGCCGCTGCCAAAGCTGCTGCTAATGAGCTAGGTATGCCTTTGTATCGCTACGTAGGTGGTGTGAGTGCCAAAACGCTGCCTGTGCCAATGATGAATATTATAAATGGCGGTTCGCATAGTGATGCCCCTATTGCGTTTCAGGAATTTATGGTAATGCCTGTAAAAGCAAAGAGTTTTACCCACGCCATGCAAATGGGTTCTGAAATTTTTCACAACCTTAAAAAAGTATTACACGAACGTAACTTGAGTACAGCTGTAGGGGACGAAGGTGGTTTTGCACCTACATTAAACGGAACCGAAGATGCTTTGGATACTATCGCAAAAGCCACTGAAAATGCAGGCTACAAATTAGGCGATGATGTAATGATAGCCTTAGATTGTGCTGCGGCCGAGTTTTATGTAGATGAAAAGTACGATTACACAAAGTTTGAAGGTGAAAAAGGAAAAGTTCGTACCTCGAGAGAGCAAGCTGATTATTTAGCTCAGTTATGCGATAAATACCCTATCATCTCAATTGAAGACGGAATGGATGAAAACGATTGGGAAGGCTGGAGTTATTTAACCCAAAAGATTGGCAATAAAGTACAGTTGGTGGGTGATGATTTATTTGTAACCAATGTTGAAAGACTTTCAAAAGGTATCACTGAAAACATAGCCAATTCAATTTTAATAAAAGTGAATCAGATTGGAACCTTGACAGAAACTATTGCCGCTGTAAATATGGCGCATAATGCAGGCTACACGTCTGTAATGTCGCACCGAAGCGGAGAAACCGAAGATTACACCATTGCAGATCTTGCGGTGGCATTAAATTGTGGTCAGATAAAAACAGGATCTGCTTCCCGAAGTGATAGAATGGCAAAATACAACCAATTGCTCCGAATTGAGGAGGAACTGGGCTATGTTGCTTATTTTCCGCAAGAGAATGCCTTTAAAATCTAGGTGATTGTCCCAAATTTGGAAGGCACCTGCAACTGATAACCCTTTTTAGGATAAAAATGTGCGGTACCACCCATGATTTAAGGTTTTTTTAACCTAAGAATAGTTAGAAATGTTAAAAAAAACGCTTGAGATTTCGTAACTTAGCATTTCTGAATAATTACAAAAATACATTAATATATGGCAAAGATGGCAACCCTAGAAATAGATGGTAAAAAGCACGAGTTTCCCGTTGTGGAAGGAACTGAGAATGAAATAGGAATAAAAATTAAGAGCCTTCGGGCAGATACGGGCGGCATTGTAACGCTAGATCCTGGTTATAAAAATACAGGTGCTTGTGAAAGTGCAATAACCTTTTTAAATGGAGAAAAAGGCGTGTTGCGTTACAGAGGATATTCTATTGAAGAATTAGCCGAAAAAGCCCATTTTCTGGAAGTGTGCTACCTTCTTATTTTTGGTGATTTGCCAACTGAACAACAGCTTGATAAATTTCATGCCGATATAAAAGCACAATCTCATGTTGATGAGGACGTAAAGAAGATATTAGACGGATTTCCAAAATCTGCGCATCCTATGGGTGTTTTGTCTTCTCTTACTTCAGCATTGGTGGCGTTCAATCCTTCGTCGGTAAATGTTGATAGCGAAGAAGATATGTACAAGGCTATCGTTAAGATTCTTGGTAAATTTCCGGTGTTAACAGCATGGACCTATAGAAAGCGAATGGGGTTACCTTTAGATTACGGTGGAGATTCACTTGGTTATGTTGACAACTTCCTTAAAATGATGTTTAAAAAGCCAAGCGGAGAGTACAATACCAATCAGGTTGTTCTTGAGGCCTTGGATAAACTATTGATACTTCACGCAGATCATGAGCAAAACTGTTCTACTTCAACAGTTCGAATAGTTGGCTCGTCTCATGCTGGGTTGTTTGTATCTATTTCGGCAGGAATTGCTGCGTTGTGGGGGCCACTTCACGGCGGTGCAAACCAAGCCGTTATTGAAATGCTAGAAGCAATTAAAGCAGATGGAGGCGATACCAAAAAGTTTATGGCGAAAGCTAAAGATAAAGATGATCCATTCCGTTTAATGGGCTTTGGGCACAGAGTTTATAAAAACTTTGATCCTCGCGCCAAAATTATTAAGAAAGCGGCAGATGCACTCTTAGACGATCTAGGTATTGATGATGATGTGCTTGATATAGCCAAAGCCTTAGAAAAAGAAGCATTGGAAGATCCGTATTTTGTGGATAGAAAGTTATATCCAAATGTAGATTTCTACTCTGGTATTATCTATCGTGCCTTAGGCATTCCGGTTGAAATGTTTACCCCAATGTTCGCTTTGGGAAGACTGCCTGGCTGGATAGCACAATGGAGAGAAATGCGCTTGAACAAGGAGCCAATTGGGCGTCCAAGACAAATTTACACTGGTAAAACCCATAGAGATTTCATTCCAACAGAAAAGAGATAATATTTTATTTCAATTGCCGAATTTCTGGTGTTTTCTTGAAATCTAGCTAGAACAACTTTATAGCTATCGGTATTGATTTTTTTTAAACATATAAAGCACTTCTGTACTGAAGTGCTTTTTTTATATTTGCGATATGATACAATTGAATATTAAAGACGAAGTCTCTAGACTACGTGCTGTCGTGTTAGGCAGAGCAGATAGTAATGGCCCAATTCCTAGGTTGGAAGATACCTACGACCCAAAATCAGCTGAACATATAAAAGCAGGGACTTATCCCAAAGATGAAGATATGACGAAGGAAATGGCCGCAGTAGCAGCTGTTTTTGAAAAATATGACGTGAAGGTATATCGGCCAGATTCAATACCTGATTACAACCAAATTTTCACAAGAGATATCGCCTTTGTAATTGAAGATAAGTTTATAAAAGCCAATATTCTTGAAGACAGAGACCAAGAAATTGATGCCATACATGGTGTGATTGAAGCAATTGATCCTTCAAAAATCTTTACCTTTCCCGAAGATGCACACATTGAAGGAGGAGATGTAATGCCGTGGGGCGACTATATTTTTGTGGGCACTTATTACGGTGAAGACTATCCCAGTTTTATAACGGCCCGCACAAATATGAATGGAGTAAAGCACCTTCAAAAACTGTTTCCGAATAAAAAAGTGAAACCATTTAACCTTCGAAAAAGCAATACCGTTGCTAATGAAAATGCGCTTCATTTAGATTGCTGTTTTCAGCCCTTGGGAAAAGGCAAAGCTATTATCCATAAAGAAGGATTTTTAATAGAAGAAGAGTATGAGTGGTTGGTTAATTTCTTTGGAAAGGAAAACTGTTTCCATATTGACAAACAAGAAATGTACAATATGAATAGTAATGTTTTCTCTATTTCTCCCGAAGTGGTTGTTTCAGAAAAAAACTTTACCCGTCTTAATGCATGGTTGCGTGAGCAAGGGTTTACCGTAGAAGAAGTTCCTTACTCCGAAATTGCGAAACAAGAAGGGCTATTGCGTTGTTCTACCATGCCTTTAATTCGAGATTAATCAGGTTTTAGAATAACTTCTAGTTTATAAGAGCTTATCTGCTAAAAAGAAAGCGGCAACAGAAAAGAAGATAATGATTCCCGTAACATCTACCAAGGTGGCGACAAATGGCGCTGAGGCGGTTGCGGGGTCAAGTTTAATCCACTTGAGGATAAAAGGGATTAATGAACCTGAAAGTGTTCCCCAGAGCACAATAAATACTAAGGAAACCGAAACGCTAAGCGCTACTTCCAGCCAGAATTCGCCATAATCATAGAGGCCGGTCTCTTGCCATAAAAGTATTCGTAAAAACCCAATGGTCCCGAGGATGGTACCGAGTAAAATACCAGAGAGTATTTCCTTTTTCATTACGTACCACCAATCTCGAAGCTTGAGCTCCTTTAGTGCCATTGCCCTAATAATTAGCGAGGCAGCTTGAGAACCAGAGTTACCGCCACTAGAAATAATTAGAGGTACAAATAACGCCAGCACAACGGCTTTTTCAATTTCACCTTCAAAAAAACCCATGGCCGAGGCGGTTAACATCTCTCCAAAAAAGAGAATAACCAACCAACCTGCTCTTTTCTTTACAAGATCTATAAGAGTTGATTGGGTGTAAGACATTTCTAAACCATCAGTACCACCAAACTTTTGAATGTCTTCAGTGGTTTGGTTCTGCACTTCGTCTAGAATATCATCAAAGGTCACGATACCTACCAAGACACCGCTTTCTGTGATAATTGGTAGTGCCGAACGATCATACTTGTCAAAAATATCTACGGCATCCTCAATATGGGTGGTTGCCGTTATTGCCAGAACGTGCCTATCCATAAGTTCTGAAATCTTTGTCTTGGGCTCTGCCAATAATAGCTCACCAATTCTCAGGTCGTCAATCAGTTTATTGTCTTTGTCAACAACATAAACAAAGTTTAAAGTTTCTGCTTTTTTACCTTCCTTTTTTATATGCTTTAAAACTTCATCAACTGTTCTATTGGCTTTTGTTTGAATGTAATGAGGCGTCATCAGCCTTGCAATACTGTCTTTTTTGTACCCAATTAAACTTAGGGCAATCTCGCGTTCTTCAATGTTGAGCAGGTTTATTGAGGTCTTGATTAAGTGGTCCGGGAAATTTTCAAAGAGTTTTGTTCTATTGTCCGGCGGTAAATTGTTGAGTACTTCTGAAAGCTCCTTATTGCCAAGCGCTTTAATGATTTTTAGCTGAATCGGAGGCTCCAGGAAACGAAAAACCTCGGTTTTCTTCTTGGGAGAAAGCATTAAAAAAGACAAGTTTCTTTCGTCCTTGTCTAGTTCGCTCAATCGTTCAGCAATATCTGCTGGGTGTTGATTTTGAAAATTTACCATGGCTGCTTATTTAAAGAAGGTGTAAGGTAGCTATTTGCAGGTTGAAAAGAGAATAAGGCCCCGCTTTCTAAATTAGATACACAACTTATTGCGCTATACTTTTAAAACTACAAAAAACAAAGTTTTGAATTGTATCAAAAGGGGTTTTATGGTCTATTGTTTTGCACGCTATTTTTTGAAATGAATTTGAAAACAACTTCTCCAGTTCTTTTCTAGTGTATTGTTGTATGGGTATTCCGCTACACTTTTTAGGACCGTTATCTGAAAAAGTTCCAATTATTAAGCTTCCATTTTGAGTAATGTTGTCTTTGGCAATTTGCACGTATTTTGAAACCTCTTTTTTATCGGTTAAAAAATGAAATGCGGCACGATCATGCCAGCAATCGTATTTTTCAGTTGGGCAGAAGTTGGTAATGTCTGAGACAAGCCATTTCACGAGTTTTGCGCGTTCTCCTAATCGTTTTTTTGCACGGTCAATTGCTGCTTCAGAAATATCTAAAACGCTTATGTCTTGATATCCTAAATCTAGCAAATGATCTACTAAAAAGCTGTCGCCCCCGCCAATATCAATAATCTTATCGTTTTTTAGTACCCCTGTTTCTTGTATAAACCCGAGCGAAGTTTCGGGAGTGGGCTGAAACCAACTTACCTCCGTGAGCTCTTTGGTTTGGTATATATTTTCCCAATGTTTTTTCCGATCAAAACTTTCCATAGCAACAAAGATAGCAATTGCAGTTTAAGGTTTTCTGAATTTTAATCCTTCAAAATAATTTCTTAAAAATTTTATAAAGTGTATTTTTGATTGTTATCTTAGATGTTTCTATCCATCTCTTTCTGAAGTGCGTATTTTGTAGGCCTTCGTAACTAATTGTAATTTAGAATAAATAAGGTTTTCTCGGCTTATTTAACACAAAAACCACCCGAACTTTCACAAAAAATTAGTAAACTTGGCCTATCAAAATTTTAACACTTTGAAAAAAATAATTCCCCTATCTGTTCTACTGCTTTTTTTAACGGCATTCAATAGCCTTATAGCCCAAAAAAAGAACCTGAGTCTTGAAGAAATTTTCGGTGGTTCCTTCCGTACGGAGGGCCTTGATGAGCTGCGTTCTCTAAACAACGGTAAGGAATATGCCGTCTTGAATTTTGATAGAAACAATAGAACTTCTACAATTGACGTTTACGACTATAAAAGCGGTGAGAAGGTAAGCACACTTTTAAACAGTAAAAACCTAGATGGAATTCAATATTTTATTTCCTATGAATTGAGCCAAGATGAGTCTAAAATTTTGTTTGCTACAGATCGGGAAGCAATATACCGCCGTTCTTCCTTAGGTACTTTTTATGTTTATGATATCAAGACGAAGGATTTTAAATTGGTCGCCACTCATAAAATACAAGAACCCACTTTTAATAACGACGGAAGTAAGGTAGCTTATGGATATCAAAACAACCTGTACATAAAAGATCTTAAGTCTGGTGTAACCGAACAGATTACCCAAGATGGTGAAAAGAATGGAATTATAAATGGAATAACTGATTGGGTTTATGAAGAGGAATTTGCTTTTGTACGTGCCTTTGAATGGAGTACAAACGGGGATAAGTTAGCATACATTAAGTTTGATGAATCTGAAGTTCCTCAGTTTAATATGGACGTGTATGGCAACGAGCTTTACCCAACCGCCGAGGTTTTTAAATACCCAAAAGCTGGGGAGGCAAACTCAAAGGTTTCGCTTCATATTTACAACCTTGCTAACAAGAAAACGGCCGAGGTAGACCTTTCAAAATACAACAATTACTACATTCCAAGATTGCTATGGACGCAAGAGAATAATTTAGTAAGCGTTCAGTTAACCAACCGCCATCAGAATATTGTAGATCTCGTTTTTGTAAATGTTGCAGACCAAACTTCGCAATTAATTTTAAAAGAAACCGATGACGCTTACGTTGATATTACAGACAATCTTACTTTTTTAAACAACAATAGTTTTTTCTGGACCAGTGAAAAAGATGGCTTTAACCATATTTATCAATACGATAAAAACGGAAAAATGCTTGCTCAAGTAACCAAAGGTCCTTGGGAAGTGACCAAATACTACGGTTTTGATCAAAATACCGGACGTGTTTATTACCAAAGTACCGAAAACGGAAGTATTAACCGCGATGTGTATTCCATTCTTCCGTCAGGAAAAAACAAGGTGCGATTAACGCAAAAAAATGGAACCAACAGTGCAGCTTTCAGCGCAGATTACACCTACTTTATCAATACATTCTCCAATGCGGAAACTCCTTATGTATATACGCTTCACCAAGCCAGAAAAGGGAAGATGCTTCGCGAGATAAAAAACAATGAAGGTTTAAAAAATAAACTGGCTTCCTATAAAATTTCACCCAAAGAGTTTTCAACCATAAAAATTAATGGGGAAGACTTAAATATGTATATGATCAAGCCTTTGGATTTTGATGAAACAAAGCAATACCCACTTTTTATGTATCAATATTCTGGCCCAGGTTCACAAAGCGTTGGAAACCGATGGATGGGAAGAAATGACTATTGGCATGAAATGCTTGCCAATCAACAAGATATTATCGTGGTATGCGTAGATGGCCGCGGAACTGGATTTAAAGGAAGAGATTTTAAGAAAATGACCCAAAAAGAGCTGGGGAAATACGAAGTAGAAGATCAAATTGCCGTTGCCCAAAAACTGGGGCAGCTGCCTTATATTGACGCTGAGCGTACTGGAATATGGGGATGGAGTTATGGCGGTTTTATGTCGTCAAACGCTTTGTTTCAAGCTCCAAATACTTTTGAAATGGCAATTGCTGTTGCTCCGGTAACAAGCTGGCGTTTTTACGATAGTATTTATACCGAGCGCTATATGCAAACGCCGCAGGAAAATGCTTCGGGATATGATGAAAACTCACCTCTTTCCCACGTTGATGGACTTAAAGGAGAATATTTATTGGTGCATGGAAGTGCTGATGACAATGTTCACGTTCAGAATACAATGCGTTTAGTAGAAGCCTTGGTACAGGCCAATAAACAGTTTGATTGGCGCATATATCCAGACAAAAATCACGGCATTTACGGAGGCAATACAAGATTGCACCTCTATACGTTAATGACCAATTTCATCAAGAATAACTTGTAAATACAATTATAATAAATATATATACTTATGTCAGATGCACTTCAATATCAAAAACAAAAAGAACTATTTGGCCATCCGGTAGGACTTTATATTCTGTTTTTCACCGAAATGTGGGAACGTTTCTCCTATTATGGAATGCGTGCTATTTTGGTACTTTACTTGGTTGCAGAAGTAAATGGTGGTAATCCAGGACTGGGCTGGACTAATGCTGAGGCGCTTTCGGTTTATGGATGGTATACGATGTTTGTTTATGTGGCTTCTATTCCTGGAGGTTGGATTGCAGATAAATTTTTAGGACAAAAACAATCCGTTCTCGTAGGAGGAATATTACTTGTTGCTGGGCACACAATTTTATCTATTGAACAAATGTGGGCCTTTTACACAGGGCTTGGGCTTATTGTTGCCGGTGTAGGGATGTTGAAGCCCAATATTTCCACAATGGTGGGTGGTCTTTACAAACCTGGCGACATTAGAAGAGATAAAGGTTTTACCATATTTTATATTGGTATTAACGTCGGTGCTTTCTTATCGAGTATTATCGTGGGTTATGTAGGCGAAACTTACGGATGGCACTACGGTTTTGGTCTTGCTGCAATAGGCATGGGGCTTGGGTTACTTCAATATTTGTTAGGACAGAAACATTTAAAATATGTTGGTAACAACACTAGCAAATCTATTGATCCGGAAGAGCAGGCCGCTATGAAACGACCGCTTAATAAAATTGAAAAGGATAGAATGATTGTTCTGTTTATTTCCTTTTTATTGGTGATTGTATTTTGGGGTGCTTTTGAGCAAGCAGGTGGTTTGATGAATATTTATGCTTCTGAAAAAACCAATCGTATGTTGATGGGTTGGGAAGTTCCTGCTTCTTGGTTTCAATCCCTAAACGCTATGTTTATCATTATTTTCGGAACTATCGTTGCCGGGTATTGGGCTAAACGAAAATTAAAAGGAAAGCTTTCTTCTTCCTTGTTTAAAATGTGTGTTGGATTGATCATAATGGGGCTTGGATTCTTCTTTATGACAGGTGCAGCCGCACAATTTCAAGTTGATGGCTCGTCTGCAATGTACTGGTTGGTGCTGGCATATTTGCTTCATACCATTGGGGAGCTTTGTCTTTCTCCAGTAGCACTTTCTTATATCACTAAATTGGCTCCTTTAAAATACGCATCGTTGATGATGGGTATATTTTTCGCAATGACTGGTTTAGGAAACAAAGTTGCAGGCCTCTTGGGCGAATCGGCATCCGATTTAGGAGAGTTTACCGTATTTACTGGGATTGCAGTTTTCTGTGTTGTTTTTGGCCTATTGGTGCTTTTAGTAAGAAAGAAATTGGAAAAGCTTACACACGGTGCTGAAGACAATGAAGCTGAAATATTGGAGCAAGAACCTTATGATCTTGCAAATCCAGATATCAATGACGAAAAATAACATGTTTTCACCTATTTATTCCTCGAATGCTCACAGCAATTAAATGCATTGCTCTTTGTGGCGAATACGATAGAGGTAAGTAAATGTGAAAGCTTAAAAAGTAGCCGATACGGAAATTAGAAATTAACACTTAAAAATTGAATATGGCAACAGTTAGTTCAACTCAGCATGATGAGTTTTTTAAAAGTAAAGTTTTAGGACACCCAGCAGGTTTGTTCGTTTTGTTCTTTACAGAAATGTGGGAGCGCTTTTCCTTTTATGGAATGCGCGTGCTGCTTATTAATTTTTTAACCATGGCTGCTGTGGGGTACAATCCTGGTTGGGAGTGGACCGCAGAAAATGCAGGTGCTTTATTCGGTACCTATGCCATGTTGCTTTACATTACACCAATACTTGGAGGGGTAATCGCAGATAAACTCACTGGCTATCGTTGGGCGGTGGTTATTGGTGCTATTATTATGACTTTAGGGCATGCTGCCATGGCGGTAGAAACCGAGTTTTGGCTCTATATGGGGCTGGGTCTCTTGGTTGTTGGTACCGGTTTCTTTAAACCTACCATGACTTCTATAATTTCTGAAATGTATAAAGACTTACCCAAAAAGAAAGACGGTGCCTATACCATCTTCTATATGGGGGTTAACGCTGGAGCTTTCTTCGGAATGATGCTTTGTGGCTACTTGGCCGAGCGTGTAGGTTGGTCTTGGGGCTTCGGACTTGCCGGCGTATTTATGCTCTTAGGTACTTTACAGTTTTGGTTGGCAAAACCACTTTTTGGTAAAATAGGTGATGTTCCCTCTAAGCGCGATACCGAGGAAGAAGAAGTGAATGAAGACAATGAAAAGGAAGCGATTAAGTATAATCCCTTTACGTCATTAGATAAAATATTAATCGTAATTACCTCAATAATTGGCTTGGCTTACGCAATAAATGATCCCTTGTCTAAAATTGCGAATTTTAACTTGTTCCCTTTTGAAGTTCAGGGTATAGAAGGTCAATATGTAGTAGTTCTTATTGGTTTAATACTTTTCCTATACCTCGTGCTTACGCGTATTAGTCGCTATGCACCGGTTGTACGAAATAGAATGTATGCCGTGATTGTCTTTGCATTCTTTACGGTATTGTTCTTCCTTGGTTTTGAACAAGGAGCAACCTCACTAGTGTTATTTGCACGTGATTATATTGATAGAGAACTCATAGGTAATGCTGCCGTTATTTTTAATGTTGTAAACGCTCTGCTTACCATTGTCCCGCTGGGGATTGTCTCGTACGTATTATTTCTATTGGCTAAAAGAACCTATGGAAAAATTCCCGGATCTAACATTGTTTTAATTATATGTTTTATCGGAATTTGGGGTGTGGTGTTGTTTATGCTAAACCGAGATTTTAATACTACAGCCTACGAAGTTGAATTCAATGCCCAAAAAGTAGCAGTTATTGATGAGGACACCGGAGAACAACGAGTAACTAAAAATGGCGACCTGGTTTTCTTAGATGCTCCCGTTTCCGTAGAACAAAATATTGACGAGATAGATAATGATGTCTTTAGAAAGAAAATGGTTATTGGTGAAGCCTTTAGCGATCTTAAGGAAGGTCAGGAAATTAATATAATAACTAAAGACAAAGGCTTTAATAAGTTTGGTTACCTTACCCCAGAACGTCTGGAAGATGCCAATGAAAACGCTGCTAGATTGGGTAGAGACAGCGGAGTGGTAAAAGCAACGGTAACGGAGGTGAAAAACCATTGGGTAGAGATAACGGCCTCTTGGTTTAGTATTTTAAACTCCTTCTTTATTATTGCATTTGCCAGTTTATTCTCTAAATGGTGGGAAAGTAAATACAATCCTTCGGCCCCGCAGAAGTATGGTATTGGTTTAATTTTACTAGCCTGTGGTTTCGGAATGCTTGCTTTCGGAAGTTTTGGTGTGGCCGATGGCGTAAAAGTGAGTATGATCTGGCTTATATTAGCCTACTTGTTCCATACCTTCGGAGAACTCTGTATATCGCCCGTAGGACTGTCTTACGTTAGTAAATTAGTACCCGCCCGAATGATTGCATTTATGTTTGGTATGTGGTATTTGGCAATTGCTATTGGTAATAAATTTGCCGCGGTACTGGGAGGTCAATTGGAGAATATACGCGAAGAATACTCGCTTTCTACATTCTTCCTGATTTTTACAGTAGTGCCCATACTAGCCGGTTTATTGATTATAGCAGTTAATAGGCCAATTAAAAAACTGATGAAAGGTGTAGATTAAAACACAATACACGATATAATAAAAACGTTCCCTTTTTGTGGAACGTTTTTTGTTTTACTAAATTTGGATTTATAAAGAGAAATTTTATGAAGAATATTTTACTGCTTGCTTTGCTGTTTACCATGGGTGCAATAAACGCTCAGAGCATTAATTGGATGACCATGAACGAAGCTTTGGAAGCGCAAAAAGACGAGCCTAGGAAAATTTTTATGGATGTTTATACTACTTGGTGCGGCCCTTGTAAGATGTTAGATCGGAATACCTTTAGCGATAAATCGGTGATAGAATATCTGAATAAAAACTACTATGCCGTTAAATTTAATGCTGAAGGAACAGAAGAAATAGAGTATCAGGACTTTGTTTATACCAACCCCAATTATAACCCAGATAGAAAAGGAAGAAATTCGCAGCATTTATTTGCCCATGCCTTAAAGGTGAATGCGTACCCAAGTTTGGCGTTTTTTCGCGAAAATGGCGATCTTATTCAGGCAGTTCCAGGATATAGAACCCCGAAGCAATTGGAGGTTTTTCTGAAAATGATCCATACCGATGATTACCTAAAAGTTACCACTGCCGAAGCTTGGGAAAAGTATCAAAAAGATTTTAAACACACATTCTAGAATAGTTTTTTTGTTTCATATTCAGTCTATTTTATTGAAAGAGCTCCGTGTTTTGCAGTATGGTAAAACGGGAGCTTTTTTAATTTACAGGTTTCTTGCCATCTATTTACGTAACTGTGGTAATTACTACCATCTGCAATAATTTCAGCTGGCGCCAAGCTATCAATCAGACGGTTGAGGTTTACTTTAGGGCTATGCGTCAAAAGCACCGTATAAATATTTTTTTGCTTCGGAATAACTCCTAAACTGTCTAAAATTAATCGTTTCTTGTTCTTATATCGAAATATATAGGGCAGTTTTTTCATTGTATGAAATCTGATATTTCTTTCTATCTTAAAAGATTGTATGGGATAAGTTTCAAAAACAGTTTCATTTGAGTCATTAGTAAAAATTGTTAAGTTGCTACCGCTTTGGTGCCCCAGAAGAGTTTGTTTGCTTTTATGAAAAACAACCAAGTGGTTTCCCGAAGTTCTATATTCGTCGTAAATACTTATTGCTATAAGTCCGGAGACTGATAAGAGAGCAAAAACTAAATTTCGATATTCGGCTTTCTTAAAAAATAAAACCAGTGTAATGATAAGCAGATATGTTCCCATTAGTTTTAATTCGGAAAAGGAAATGTCTGTAATTAAAAATTTATCTTGGATTGCAACCCAATGGATAAATGCATTTAGCCCTTCAAGCATTGTGTTATACCCTTCAGCTATCCAATCTGGCAGACTGTTTAGCAGCGCTAGGACTACAATTAAAATTCCACCGCACATCAAAATAGTCAGGAACGGTAAAACCACAATATTCGTGAGTAGAAATAAACCCGGAAACTGGTGAAAATAATAAAGGCTCAATGGCAAAACACCAATTTGAGCACAAAGGGTAACTGTAATTATTGCCCATGTTTTACGCAATAGCCAGTATTTTGAATAACCAAATTTAAAGAGTTGTGGTTGCATCCAGAGAATAAAAAATACAGCCAAATAGCTAAGCTGAAACCCAACTTGGAACAATAGGAAGGGATTGATTATTAAAAGCGTTAAAAACGAAAGGAACAGCGTGTTGATTGAATTTGTTTCGCGGTTAAAAAGTGTGGCAAGAGCAAAAAAGCTAAACATGGTCACAGCCCGTGTAACCGATGGCGATAAACCCGAAAGCAGTGCAAATCCCCAGAGTAGGAGTACAATCAAGATAACATGGAGGAATTTACCGTATTTCCAATTGGATAGTGGTTTAAGAAGAAATGCGAGTATAATGTAAATAATGCCAACATGAAGTCCAGAAACGGCTAAAATGTGCACAGCACCGGCTGCGGCGTACTCCTTGTAAAGCCTTTGATCTATATCTTTTTTCTCGCCAAGAACCAACGCTTGTATTATGGCGCGTTCATCTGTTTTGAGCTTTGTTTCTCTGAGTTTTGCTATTATAGATTTACGAAGTTTTTGTGCAGCTCCTTTTAGTGTAGGCCTGCCCTGTACTTTTTTTAAAATAGCTGTATTTGAAACCCGAACCGCACCAAAAACGCCTAACATTTTCATATAGTTTGAATAGTCAAATTGATGCGGGTTTAACGGCTTTTGTATATCGGAAATTGAGGCATGAACGAGTATGACAGTATCCGGTTGAAGTGTTTGTTGTAGAGAATCTTTTGAAAGATAAAGAAGTATTTTGCCTTGCGTAGAAGTTGTATTTACAGCCTTAACGGCAGCTATATATTTTAGATTAAACCTATCTGGCTTTAAAACCTGCTTAATTTTAAGCTCAATTAGTTCTGGAGAGTCGCTCAAGTTTAAAGTTGAATAATGCCCTGGTTTAAAGTCTGACAAGCACATTTGATAACTAGTATAACCTATGCTGAAAAAGCAGAGGTAGGTTATAATTCCGAAGTATAGGTTTTGAATTAGTTGCTTGCGAGCCCAAAACCAAAATATAACAACTCCCACAAATAAGAGAAAAATATAAGGTAATATAAATGTAGAAATAGGGAAGAAGTGTGCTGTCAGTATCCCCGACACCAGAAAAAAAGCGAACTTGACAATGGCAAAGTTAATGAACTTCATACCTCAGACTTTAAGTGAAACCTAAAATCAATTGAGGAATAATCTTTTAAAGATAGAAAATATTTCTATCTAAAACAAAGTTAAGTGTCTGTTGGTTAGCGATGTAGGTGTTCTGTGGTAAATATTAAATGACCCGTCTTATTTCTGCAAAAGCTTTTTTCCAATACTTTTCGTCTAAAGAAGATATAATTACTCCTGCGCTTGTAGTAGAGTGGATAAATTTCACTTGCCCGTGTTTGGCCTCCACCACCAAACCTACGTGGCTAATAACGTTTCTACGGCTGGTTTTAAAGAAGACAAGATCGCCTTCTTCAACATTTTTTAGGGAAACAGGAATACCCTGGGTAGCCATATCTCTGGAAATACGGGGTAGGCTAATGTTTTCCTTTTTAAAGGCAACACATATCAAGCCTGAACAATCCATTCCTGCCTCGGTAGTGCCACCATATTTATAACGGGTGCCTTGAAATGTTTTGGCAAAATCTATAATTTCTTGTTTTATTAGACCGCTGCTTTCAGGTTCTTCCTCAAAATCCAAGTCGGCCAATCGCGTATTTTGGTGTGGGCGAACCTTTCTTTCGGTCTTCGTTTTTAATGAATTTTGGTTAGGGGAAGTATGAGAATAAGGTCTAGTATGCTTTGTGCCTCCGCAAGAAACAAGGAATAAAGTGAAAAAAGAAAGAAGCAGTATTTTTTTCATCAATAAAGACTTAACGATTTTAAAAGTTAAATATATAAAAAATAATCTTTGGATGTTATTTCTAAGACGCTCTCTCTTCTTATGATACGTAAAATGCGCTTATAACGATTTATAGATCAATTTGGCGGTGTTTTCACTCGCACCTCGGCCGCCTAAGGCTTTTTCAAGTTCGTAATAATCCAGAAACATAGTTGCCCGTTTATAGGGGTCTAGAATGGTGGTCAGTTCTTCTTTTAGTCGTTTGGTATTAAAATCGGTCTGTATAAGCTCTGTAACAACTGTTCTGTCTAAAATGAGATTTACCAACGAAATGTAGTCTAGCTTAATTACGCGTTTGGCAATTTCGTACGAAATTCTATTGCCTTTATAGCACACTACTTGCGGTACTTTAAACAGCGCCGTTTCTAGGGTTGCTGTTCCCGAAGTTACCAATGCTGCTTCTGATATACTTAACAAATCGTAGGTTTTATTGGTTACAAAGTGTACATTTTTGGTGCTGAGGAAGGATTCGTAAAATGATTTTTCCTGGCTTGGCGCTCCGGCAATTACAAATTGATACTCCTTAAAATCCTTAGCTGCGGAAATCATTATTTCCAGCATTTTTTTTATCTCTTGTTTTCGGCTTCCGGGCAGCAAAGCGACAATTGGACGTTCATCTAATCCATTTTCACTTTTAAAGGTTTCAGGATCAACTTGGGCTCTATCGTGGATGGCGTCAATTAATGGATGGCCTACAAAATGTACTGGGAAGTTGTGTTTTTCTTCATAAAACTCCTTTTCAAACGGAAGTATAACATACATTTCATCTACATCGCGTTTAATTTCCTTTATTCGGCCTTCTTTCCATGCCCATATTTGTGGCGAAATATAATAATGTGTGTTATAGCCTTTTTGCCGTGCCCATTTTGCAATGCGAAGGTTAAACCCAGGGTAGTCTATAAAAATGATAACATCTGGGTTAAAGGTTTCAATGTCTTTTTTGCAGAATTTAATATTTTTTAATATTGTGCCCAAATTCATAACAACCTCTGCAAACCCCATAAAAGCTAGGTCGCGATAGTGTTTTACTTCGGTTCCTCCAGCAGCTTTCATTAAATCGCCACCCCAAAAACGGAAATCTGCTTTAGGATCTTCCTTTTTTAGAGCTTTAATTAAATTGGCGCCGTGCAAATCTCCCGATGCTTCGCCTGCTATGAGGTAGTATTTCATTTATGAAAAAGTTGAACGTTATAACTTACCAGTAAAAAGCTTGAAAAGTAACGAAACCTAAAGCCTTAAACCAGAAACCTAGAACTATTTTAGTACATTTTGAATTAATATATCAAAAAATTCAGTTAGAGTCATTCCCGCTTCTCGTATTTGTTTTGGAACGATACTCTCGGCAGAAAGCCCCGGATTTGTATTTGTTTCAATAAAATAGGGCTTTCCTTTTTCTATGATGAACTCACTGCGGGTAATCCCCGTCATGTGCAGCAAGTTGTAAATACGTATGGCCTCGGCTTTAACCATTGCTGTTTCCTTTTCAGAAATTCTTGCAGGGGTTATTTCCTGTGATTCTCCTAAATACTTGGCTTCGTAGTCAAAAAATTCGTTTTCTGAAACAATCTCAGTTACCGGAAGCGCAATTACGTCATCACCATGGTTATAGATGCCAACGGAAACTTCAACGCCTACTAAAGCGGTTTCGATTATTATTTCAGAATCTTCCGTAAATGCCTTTTCAATGGCTGGCATCATTTCGGCCATGTCGTGCACTTTGCTAATTCCGAAGCTAGACCCTGACCGATTTGGCTTTACAAAGCACGGAAGGCCTGTTTTTAGTACTATTTCTTCTACATTAATTTCAATGCCTTCATTGATATAATATGAGTTTGCCGCTTGCACCCCAAAGTTTTTTAAAACCGAAAGGCAATCTCGTTTGTTAAAGCTCAAGGCTGCAGAATAGTAGTCTGTACTGGTATGTGGAATGCCCAACAGCTTCCAATAAGCTTGTAAATAACCATCTTCGCCTGGGGTACCGTGAATGGCGTTAAATACGGCATCTGGGATAATGGTTTCGTCGCCGTTGTTAAAACTGAAATCAGCTTTATTTACGGGCTGTTTTTTACCATTTTCGGGTACATAATACCAGCCTTCTTCCAAAATATGAATAGCATATACGTTGTATTTGCTCTTATCTAGTGCGTTACAGACTATGCCCCCGCTGTTGATCGAAATTTCGAACTCGTTGGAATAGCCCCCCATGGCAACAGCTATATGTTTTTTTTGCATACCAAACCTTTAAAATCTGCGTTTACAAAAGTATTAAAAAGATGTGAGGTGAAGGCTATTTAAACCCCGCTATACATTGTAGAATTTTAGCCAAGACTTTTATTTTGTTGTTGGCAACCAACTGTAAAGCTGCTGTTGGTCTTTTCATCGAGAGTGTGGTTTAATTTAGTAAAATGACAATCCTTATTTTTATAGCATAAAATTAAACTTTCCATAAAGTTTTAAACTTCACAATAGATACTACCTTTGGGTTTTATATTTTTGTGCCTTAACACAGTAACATATGACATTTTTTCGGTTCATTTTCACCAAAGCTTTTATAAAGCAATTGCTTATTGCTTTTGTGGTGGTTTTGGTTTTGGGGTTTTTAGTTTTTTGGTGGTTGCGGATTACCACCAACCACAATGAAAGAATAGAAGTTCCTAATTTGGCAAAGATGTCTCTTGATAAAGTAGAGGAAAACCTGGTTGAGAAAACCCTTCGGTATGAAATTCTGGATTCGGCTAACTACAATCCTGATTTTCCGCGATACTCGGTTATTGAGCAGATTCCTAAACCAGGGCAATTTGTAAAGGAGAATAGAAAAATCTACCTAACCTTAAACCCATCTGGGTATAGAAAGATAGAGGTGCCGGATATTGTAGGGCGTACCCAACGCCAAGCAGAACCCACACTTTTGGCAATGGGTTTCGAGATAGGAAAAATTAGTTATAGACCACACATTAGTGATAATGTACTGGAGATGCGGTACAATGGCGAAAAACTTGAACCGGGAACGGCAATTCAAAAAACCTCAGTGATAGATTTAATTGTCGGCGACCAATCACTTAACAGAATACTATCAAATTCTGATGATTCTTCAGAAAGCAATCAAGAATCGCCCGAACAAAATGAAGTAGAGAACAATGGCGAATTTTAAAGCGAACGAAAGAGACGATTCCGACGGCAATGATGAGCTTTATGAGCATTATCGATTTACGGCAGACAAAGGGCAAAATCCTTTACGAGTAGATAAATACTTGATGAACCTTATTGAAAAGGCCACCAGGAACAAAATACAAAAAGCCGCCGTTGCAGGAAATATTCACGTCAATGGCGCTCCCGTAAAATCGAATTATAAGGTAAAGGGAAATGATGTGGTCACGGTTCTTTTTGAGCATCCACCGTATGAGTTTCTATTGGTGCCAGAAGATATTCCCATAGATATTGTTTATGAAGATGATGCAGTTCTTGTGGTCAATAAGGCGGCGGGAATGGTTGTACATCCCGGTCATGGCAACTACAACGGCACATTGATTAATGCGTTGACGTATCATTTTGACAACCTTCCCAACAATTCTAGTAACAGACCGGGATTGGTGCATAGGATAGATAAGGACACCAGCGGACTTCTAGTTGTTGCCAAAACAGAGGAGGCCATGACGCATCTGGCCAAGCAGTTTTTTAACAAATCGACTGAACGCGAATATGTTGCTTTAGTTTGGGGCGATGTAAAAGACGACGAAGGAACTATTGAAGGCAATATTGGGCGTCACCCTAAAAATCGTTTACAAAATACTGTTTATGAAAACGATGAGGAGGAGCGCGGAAAACCAGCTGTTACACATTATAAAGTTTTAGAGCGTTTGGGGTATGTAACCTTGGTTTCCTGTAGGTTAGAAACCGGACGAACACACCAAATTAGGGTGCATTTAAAACACATTGGCCATACGCTGTTTAATGATGAACGCTACGGTGGCGAAAAAATATTAAAGGGAACTACATTTTCCAAATACAAGCAATTTGTAGAAAACTGTTTTAAGGTACTACCAAGACAGGCCTTGCACGCGCGTACTTTAGGTTTTGTGCATCCGGTAACCGAAGAACTTATGCGTTTTGAATGCCCTATTCCTGAAGATATGGAAGCTTGCCTAGAAAGATGGCGCAACTATTCAAAGCATGTTATTGAGTAGTAATCTATTGCTTTTCGCTTTTTACAAATTTCAGGATTGCGATTTATATTTCGGAAGGATAGAATTTTAATAAAAATTGCATCCGTACTGCTATCGAAAACGCCAAAAGTGAGCCTTTTAAAATATTTGAAAATAGCATTGGTTATTTGCTAAAAACAAAAGCGCTTTTCATAATTTATTTGAAAAGCGCTTCGGTATTATGTAAAGAATCTGTTTTTCAGCTTAATGCTTCACCCATTTGGCGGTATAGGTTTTATTTCCGTCAGAAACACTTACAAAATATAAACCATTGGTTAGATGGTTGAGGTTGTAACTTGAATATTCTTCTAAATCTCCTTCTTCAGAAAAAACTACTTTCCCATCAATACTGTAGATGTTTACTTTAGCATTTTCAATTTTGGAAGTCATAGTAATACGTAGCATTCCGCTTGAAGGATTTGGAAATACAGCAATCGCTGAAGCAGTTTCTATATCTGAAATACCCGCGGTATTATCCATTTCTACAAATCCGGCCCGTGTATTATCACCTTTATAGCCGTTTCTTTTAATCATATCTGGGCTGTAAGGCACATTGAGGTTATAGACGTTCACGAAGGTAGAATCTACTCCTGTTCCAAAAGTTTGGGTGTAACTATTTGCGGTAAGGTCCAGCATGCCGTCGTTATCAACATCGCCTAAAACGGCTCCGTTTAAAAATGTAAATCCACGTGTGCGGATTGGAAACCCGTCAATCTCGCCACTTCCGTCTAACGAATAGGCGTGAATAAAGCCAATACCGTCTTCATCTGTCATAATGCTTGGAAATATTATATCTAGAACGCCATCATTGTTTACATCGGCAATGGAAAGAACACCTTCGGTACCGCCATATTTTTCTATTGGAAAATTTGGGAGATTATTGCCATCTGGGTCTAGCCCATAAATTACGGGTAGTTCTTCGCCAGCTGTGTTGCTGGTATTTCTGTCCGACATAAAAATATCAAAAGTTCCATCTTCGTCAAAATCCAGTACCGTAGCAGGGGAGTAGGTCCATTCGCCAATTGTAATAGGCCATCCTGGTTTGTAGTTGCCCTCGTGGTCCATAACATAAAAACCGGGATTGTCTCCGTGGTTGCTTCCTATTATTTCTAAGAAATCATCACCGTCAAGATCGGCAAGGATAGGCGATTGGTAGGAGTATTTTACATTCGGATCTACAACTGGAAACCCAGGTAATACTTGCCCTTGGTTGTCAAAAACGTACATTCCGCCCGAAGAGGCCGAAATAACCACATTTGGGGTGCCGTCATTATTAACATCGGCTATAGAAGGAGTAAAACCAGGCGTTGCCGAAACTTCTACTGGCCAGTTTGCGTTTATGGGTGTTCCGTCCATTTTTATAGCATGAACAAAACCTTGGGTGCCAGATACGCGCTCTCCAGTAACTATGTCTAAAATACCATCGCCATCTAAATCGGCTGCAGCAGGAGCGTTAATCATCCAATGCTCGTCAAAATTTAATGGCCAACCTGGCAGATCGGCTCCGGTATTATCCATTAAATATACTCTTCCAGCGGCGGGAACACCACCGGTATTAAGAATAACTTCTACGGTACCGTCATTATCTAAATCTACGACTGTTGGAGGTAGGGTTATGGTGCCACTTACTGCTTTTTCCCATAAAATTGATCCATCTCCCTTTAATGCGTACAGGGTGCTGTTTATACCGTAGATAATTTCGTCCACACCATCATTGTCTAAATCGGCGAGAGTAACGCCGCGGGTGTTTTTAAAAGATGGGTTTGCGGGTTGCCCAAAGCGCCAGATTCTATCAAAGGTCTGAGTTTCACTGGACTTCGCGTAGTTTTGGGGCAAGCTGATTTTTTTTACTGAAATGGTTCCGTCCTCATTTAGACTGGCTGCTTTGCCTTGTTGCTGGGCATTCATAACTGGAGCTATTCCGAATAAAATCGCGGAAAGCAAGGTAATTTGTTTTTTCATTGTATTGGGAGTTATTGATTTATTTCCTAAAAATATCAATAAATATTCGATTTTCAGTAATTAATAGTTGTTTCTGTTGATGATTTTCGGAGCAGAAAAGATCTAGGCAACCCACCGTGCCTTCAATTTAGAAAGGAAACAGGGTGCTTTATACTCGGATTTGCATTCTTAACAAAAAGTTAAACTTAATATTTTTTATATTTTTTCAAGATGTTTCTTTACTAAAGAAGAGAATGGGACTATATTTACAACCTGACGAAATTTACTGTCGTTAAGTAGGTTTTACAACCCTTATTTTAATTATTAAAACTCCCTTTATCTAATGAAAAAATTTATTCTTTCCCTTATTATCGCAGCATTCGTTTTGCCTGTTCAGGCCAACGAAGGTATGTGGTTTTTAATGCATATTGAGCGCTTAAACTATCGCGATATGCAAAAAATGGGGCTTCAACTTACCCCAGAAGAAATTTACAGTATTAACAACTCCAGCTTAAAAGATGCTATCGTTCAATTTGACCGTGGATGTACGGCCGAGATTATTTCAGATAGCGGTTTGGTATTGACCAATCACCATTGTGGTTATAGCCAAATTGCAGATCTTTCGACCGCCGAAGAAGATTATTTAACCAATGGATATTGGGCTGCAAATCACAGTGAGGAATTAAAGCCGAAAAGCCTTTCCGTTCGCTTTTTTGTGCGTATGGACGATGTTTCAAAACGTATCTTAAGTCAGGTAAACGATGATATGTCTGAATTGGAGCGCGAAGCAGCCATTAACCGTGAAATAGCCAAAATTCAAGAAGAAAATAACGAAGGTGGAAAGTACACGGTTTCCGTAAAGTCTTTTTACGAAGGAAACGAGTTTTACTACTTTGTTTATCAAGATTATAACGATGTTCGTTTGGTTGGAACCCCTCCTGCAAGCATCGGAAAATTTGGCGGCGATACCGATAACTGGGAGTGGCCAAGACACACGGGTGACTTCTCTTTATTTAGAGTATATGCCGATAAAGATGGGAACCCTGCAGAATATTCCGAAGACAATGTACCTTTAAAGCCAAAGCACCATTTAACTACAAGCATCAAAGGTTTTGAGGAAAATGATTTTGCAATGATCATGGGCTACCCAGGAAGAACCAACCGTTGGATGCCAGCAGGTGGAATTGAGCAAAATGTGGAATACGCATACCCTGCGTGGGTAGAGGCTTCAAAAACATCTATGGATGTAATGAAGGAGTACATGGATAAAGATCAGCAGGTAAAATTAGACTACGCTTCAAGATATGCTAGTATTGCCAATTATTGGAAAAACCGCCAAGGAATGATTGATGCCTTAAAACATCATAAAACGGCAGATACCAAACGTAAAGCCGAAAAGAAATTTCAAAAGTGGGCAAACAAAAAGAGCAATAAAAAATATGCCAACGTAATGCCTGTAATTAACGAGTATTACAGCAAAACTAATGAAGCAAGTGCACACAATAATTATCTAGGTCTCCTTTTAAGAACCCGTATTGCAACTATCCCGTATCGTTTGGGGAATACCATTTCGTACTACTTAGAGCAAAATGAAGCAAAACAAGCAGAGGTTAAACCAAAATTGGATGCTGAATTAGAGAGTTTGTATGACGGACTTTATATTCCTTTAGAAAAAGATGTAATGGCAGCCCAATTGAACCTTTACAACAAAAAGGCGAAGAACGTAGCATCAATGGTAACAGAAATTGCCAGCGAAAACGGTAATAGCGTTGAATCTTGGAAAGCTTATTTGGATGATGCTTTTGCCAATAGTATTTTTGAGTCTAAGGAGAAAGTAGAGGCTTTTATGGCAAATCCAGATGCCGATGTTTTACAAAAAGATCCGCTGTTTATACTTTCAAATGAATTGTTGACGCGTTACAGATACAAATCGGAAGAAGAAAAGCAATGGGGCAATGATTTTGACCGGGCTTTTAGATTGATGGTTCAAGGTATGCGCCTTCAAAACCCAGACGAGAAATATTATCCAGATGCCAACAGTACTTTAAGGCTTACCTACGGAAAAGTAATCTCATTGCCTGAAGATTCGCGAAATGATGCCGATAAAAACTACTACACCACCTTAAAAGGAACCGTTGCAAAATATCAGCCTGGCGATGCCGAATTTGATATGCCTACGGAGCTTATTGATCTTTACGAGAAAAAAGATTTCGGGCAATATGCAGATAAGGACGGTTATTTGCCAGTAAACTTTTTAACCGATAATGACATTACTGGTGGAAACTCTGGTTCGCCCGTACTTAACGGAAAAGGCGAATTGATAGGGTTGGCTTTTGATGGGAATATTGAAGCCATGGCCGGAGATGTTATTTTTGACGATGAGTTGCAGCGTACCATTAATGTTGATATTCGCTATGTGTTATTTTTAATCGATAAACTTGCGGGTGCCAGTCATATTATAGATGAATTGACTTTGTCAAAATAATATATAATTGTAACCAATTGTTTTAGTAAAAACCCCATAAGTCATATAAAATGGCGAATGGGGTTTTTATTTGTGGCTTTAACTACCAATGAATTCTAGCTGAAGCAAGGGCTAAACAGCAGGTGCTTTTGGTCTTAAGGAATATGGTCAAAAATTAATGTGTTTGAATGCTTCATTTCATTTCTAACGTCGTGGCAGGAGGATATAAAAATTTACCTTTGCCCAATAATCTGAAAAAATAAAAATGCAAGAAAAACCGGTGAAAGAAATGCGCAGGAATTGGGTTCTATTTGCGCTGATGCTCACTATGATGCTGGCCGCTATGGACAATACCATTGTTGCCACGGCCATTCCTCAAATTGTGGGTGATCTTGGCGGGTTTTCACTCTTTAGTTGGCTGTTTTCTATATACTTACTTATTCAAACCATTACGATTCCCGTTTATGGCAAATTGGCTGATATCTATGGCCGAAAACCAATTTTGATATTTGGAGTTTTAATTTTTTTAGCGGGTTCGGCAGCCTGTGCGGCAGCTTGGGATATGTATTCTTTGATAATTTTTAGAGGAATACAAGCCGTTGGTGCTGGAGCCATAATGGCTACGGTAAATACAATTGCTGGCGATATTTATACTATCAAGGAACGCGCGAAAATTCAGGGCTGGTTGTCTAGTGTTTGGGGCGTATCAGCAATTATGGGACCAGCAGTTGGAGGGGCTTTGGCCGATTATGCCTCTTGGCGATGGATATTCTTAATTAACATTCCAATTGGTGCTGGCGCAATAGCCTTGATTGTATATTTTCTTCATGAAAATAACGTACACAAAAAGCATAAGGTTGATTGGGCAGGTGCCGCGGCAATGTTAATAACCGGAACAGTAATTATGTTCGGACTCTTGCAAGGCGGGCAATCTTGGCCTTGGTTTTCGCTAAACACTTTGGGGATATTAGCCTTGGCAGTATTGCTGATACTTATTACCATTCGTATTGAACGCAAGTCTATTGAACCTATTTTGCCAGCATGGGTTTGGAAGCGCCGCGTAATATTAGGGGCTAACTTGGCGACCATAGGGATGGGTGTTGCAACCATGGGTCCCAATATGTATTTACCTGTTTTTGCCCAATCCGTTACGGGAGTTGGTGCAATGGCGGCAGGTTTTATTTTAGCAAGTATGAGTATTACCTGGCCACTTTCTTCATCTTTATCTGGGAATTTATACTTGCGCATAGGTTTTCGAAACACTGCCATTTGCGGAATCATTATTGTAATAATTGGCGCGTCAAGCTTCTTCTTTTTACCATTCCCTGGCCCCGTATGGTATTTGGTGGCAGTACAAATGACCTTGGGCGCTGGTTTTGGATTAATAACCACGCCGCTAATGGTTGGCGTTCAATCCACAGTAGTGTGGGGGCAAAGAGGAGTTGTTACAGGCACTAATATGTTTTCGAGATATTTTGGGCAGAGTATAGGCGCAGCGGTTTTTGCCGCAATTTTCAATTCTACCATTTCAGATAAATTGGAGAACGCCCCGGCTAAATTTAATGGCCAGCTCCCCAGTGTTAACAAAATGGTTGAGGTATTGCAATCGCATATCTCCACTTCAGATGTAAGTTTATATTTACGCAAAGCATTCTTTTATGCTACCCACAACGTTTATATTGGGATGGTGATTGCTGGTGTTGTAACCTTAATTATTTTATTGTTGACCCCAGCAAAATTTCCAACGATTGAAGAGCGAAGGTAGTTTTTTAATAAGCTTACGTATAGGAGAGTGAATTCAGAAAACTACAATAATTCCCGGCTTTTTATAAGAAGCAAGAACTTGTAATTTACCGAGACGGAGACATAAGAAACTGGCTGAATCTAAATTCTGTTATTGCAAAACCTTCTTATATAACGTAAAGAAAGCCAGTGACCTGTGCTTTTTGTTCTATATTTTGATTATTGCCAGATGCTTCTTCTTTTTCGTAATATATTTTTCATTTCATAATACATTATCTCAGATTAACTTGTGATTTATATCATTGAATACTAGGAACGTATTGTCTATGTTTGGTCACTAGATTACTGTTGATCTTACTAAAAAAAAGAAAATGAAATTAAAAGAACTTAAAGACATTCGCTCGGAAAATTGCGTTACTATCATTATGACAACCCACCGAACAAAACCTGATTATTTAAATGATAGTACTGCTCTTAAAAACCTTATAAAGGAGGCTGAGAATAGGTTATTGGCAGATACCGATAAACGTAGTGCACAAAGCTTGGTTGAGAAGTTGCATAAATTAGCAGGAGAAATTGACCATAGTCAAAACCTGGAAAGTCTCATGCTGTTTGTGAATGATGATGTTGCCGAATATACAAGATTGCCTATAAAAGTAGAAGACCGCGTGGTTATTGATCATACTTTCGCTACCCGCGATTTAATTAGAGCAATGCATTTGGAAACTCATTATTATATATTGGTGTTGAGCCAAGAGAATATCAGACTTATAGAAGCGATGAACGATAAGGTTGTTCAGGAGTTTGGAAAGCCGTTTCCTATTGAAAACACGCAGTTCTTTTCAAGAAACAGGGCAGCTAACGCTATAGCTTCAAAACAGACTAGTTTGATTGCCGAATACTTCAATCAAGCAGATAAAAAGGTGAATGAACTTAGAAAAGCAAATCCGTTACCAGTACTGATTTGTGGACTGGAGGAAAACCATAATGAGTATTTAAAAGTGGCAGATAAGAAACACAGTATTTTTGATGTGTTCCTAAATAAAAACAAAATAAATGATCCAGTCCATTCTATCGTGGAAGAAAGTTGGGAAATCGTCAAGGATTATGTTCTAAAAATTAACAATGAGCGAAAAGAAGACTTGAAAAAAGCCGTAGGGGAAAATAAATTCTTAAGCGATACCAATGAAATTTGGACGGCTATTTCAGAAGGAAAGATTCAAACCTTATTTATTGAACAGGGATTGTTTCAGCCAGCGGTTATAAAAGATGGCGAAATTAGTTATGTTAATGAGGAAGATCGAACTAACACGGGAGTGATAGATGATATTTATGACGAAATGATTGAAGCTAATATGAATTTTGGCGGAGATGTTGTTTTTCTTCCGAAAGGTGAATTGACCAATTTTAATGGTTTTGGCGCAGTAACGCGTTATTAATTAGGGTTTTGCGGTTTAATTGTAATGACCAGTCTTGTATTCCATCTGATTATACAGTTTGGAAGCAAGATTGGTTTTAATACAAGGACAATCCGAGGCCAAAAGTTGTTTGATTGTGATTATAATCAATTAAGCTTTCGCCATAACCGGTAAATACTTGGGCATGGAGCTTTAGGTTTTTATAAAAGCGATAAGAGTAATCGAGTCTTGCGCTACCGCGGTTTTTAGAGCCGCCCCGAAGTGAATGACGCGTAGTTAAGTCGAAGTTATGCTTCCCAATATCATAATTAAAAGACAGCTCTGCGCGCCCAATATAATTTTGAATATCTGGGTTGTCGTCTTTCTTGCTCTCTTCTGGTACGCGTATCCAAGGTTTAAATATAATTTGTAATTCATTTATTTCCCATCCAAATTGAAAAATGACCCTATTCCAGCTTCGGCTAAGCGGATTGGAACGGCCATTGCTTTCATGGTTTAGTCCCACCCCAGCAAAAACACCTTTAAAATCTCCTATGCGGTACGGAGTGCCAAAAAGTATAAAGGCTTCAGGTTGATAATTGGTTTCCCTGAATGGCCTGGAAAGGGTTTTGTTATAAACTTGCCAACGTGAGCTTTGGCTGTAGGCGCCCCAAAGATCACCGCCAAGTTCATCTCCTAAAATATTGTGTAAAATTTTGGTTTTAAAGCTCAATTGGAAAGCCAGTTCAAAGGAGTTGTATGGAATACTTATAGGCACTACGTTGTTTGGGTTTCCACTCACGGGTGCTTTGTTTACGTTGGTCGTAAAGTTTGTAAACAACAGGTATAGCGGTTTATAGGGCAGCAATCTAAACTGAACTTCTTTAGATAGCGAAGTTGAGTCTAACTGCCATTTTTCAGGTAAAGTTTGGTAGGTGTTGTAGTTTTGGCCAAAATTTTTAGTTGGAATAATAGAACAGAGTAGCAAAAAAAGTGCAGTTAAATATTTCATTTTGAGAAATTGGAAGGCAAAGATATGTTTTGTGAACTAAAGCTAGTGTTAAGATTTCTTTATAATCCTTACTGGTAAATTAGCTAATTAATTCGGCTACATTTACATCAACTTATTTATTTTTGCCCAAACTTTAAAAAAGCACCCATGGCCTCAGGAATCTTTGCAGTATTAGATGATATAGCCGCATTATTAGACGACGTGGCGATGATGAGCAAAGTTGCAGCTAAAAAAACTGCTGGAATCTTAGGCGATGATCTGGCTGTAAATGCCGAAAAAGCATCAGGATTTGCTTCTTCCCGAGAAATTCCGGTGCTGTGGGCAATTACAAAAGGCTCATTTTTAAATAAGCTAATAATCCTGCCCATTGCTTTTCTGTTGAGTGCTTTCTGGCCCTTGGGGGTTGTAATTGTTTTGGTATTGGGAGGCTTATATTTGGCTTATGAAGGTGCCGAGAAAATATACGAATTTTTCTTTCCTCATGCCGATAATACCGTAAAAGTAGCTGAAGAAGGCCTTAGTGAAAGTGAGATTTTGGCAATTGAAAAGGAACGCGTAAAAGCTGCAATTCTAACAGATTTCATTCTCTCCGTTGAAATTGTAATCATAGCCTTGGGAACCGTTGTGAATGAACCCCTCGCCACTCAAATTATAGTTGTAAGCATTATTGCAATTGTTGCCACCGTTGGCGTTTATGGTATTGTAGCGCTTATTGTACGTATGGATGAGGTTGGCTACAAACTTATTAAAAGTAGTAAAAAAGAAAAGAGTTTTAAAAAATCTTTCGGGCTCTTACTGGTACAGGCATTGCCCAAAATAATTAAAAGCCTAAGCGTTATTGGGACCATTGCACTGCTATTGGTGTCCGGTGGTATATTTGTACATAACCTTGACTTTTTTCATAACCTTCTGCCCGAATTGCCCGCAATTATAACGGAGCTTATCGTAGGTCTTGTTGTTGGTTTTATCTGTCTATTGGTAGTTACAGGTGTTAAAAAGCTTTGGAGGTTATTTTAAAAATAGGCTAAACGGCTACTTAAATACAGGTTAATAAACTTAGATGTTAGGCTTTGAAAGCAGTAAGCTTGAAATTAAGTTTAGCGTGTTTTTTTCGATTTTTGGAGTTTCTTTATAATAAACTATATCTTTGGACTTTTTAGAGTAAAAAAGGAATTTTTCTATCCTATGACAGCGTTTAGAAACTCAAATTACTGCTAGTGTCAAAGAACGAAAACCACTCCCTCTTAAACCTTAACTTGCATTGAAAATTATACGATGAAGAAAATATTCATAGTAGTATTGCTATTGTTTATAAGCACCACATACGCCCAGACACTTACCATTAAAGATCAAGAAACCAAGGAACCCATTGAATTGGTAACCATAAGCTTGGGCTCAAAACTATTTGTCACTACAAACTCGGAAGGAGAAGCAGATATTACCAAGTTTAAGAATGCCACAGGAATTGAAGTTAGAAGTCTGGGCTATAAAGCCATTACGAGAAGCTATGCTGAAATGGCCGAAACTTCATTTGTGCTTTTATTGGAGGAATCTAATTTAAGCCTCGACGAAGTGGTTATTTCTGCAACAAAATGGAGACAGAGTAGTGATGATGTTCCCGCAAAAATTGTCTCTATCACTCCGCAAGAAGTAGCTTTGCAGAATTCGCAGACCGCTGCTGATCTCTTGGCGGGATCGGGTAAAGTTTTTGTTCAGAAAAGTCAGCAGGGTGGGGGTAGCCCAATGATTCGTGGTTTTTCTACCAGTCGATTGCTTTATTCGGTTGATGGGGTACGAATGAATACGGCCATTTTTCGCTCTGGAAACCTTCAGAATGTTATTAGCCTAGATCCTTTCGCCATAGAAAATACCGAAGTGGTTTTTGGCCCAGGCTCTGTTATTTACGGTAGTGATGCCATTGGCGGCGTAATGAGTTTTCAAACGCTGACGCCCCAATTTTCATTGAACGACGAGCCTTTGATAACTGGAAAGGCTAAAGCGCGTTATTCTTCAGCAAACAATGAAAAAACAGGGCATTTTGACGTAAACGTAGGGTTTAAAAAATGGAGTTTCCTAACCAGTATAAGTTCTTTTGACTATGATAACCTTCGTCAAGGTAGCCACGGTCCTAGGGATTATATAAAAGATTACTACGTACAACGCCAAGATAGTATGGATGTGGTGATTAAGCAAGAGGATGAATTGTTGCAAATCCCCACCGCCTACTCCCAAATAAACATGATGCAGAAAGTTAGGTTTCAGCCCAATGAAAATTGGGATTTCCAATATGGGTTTCATTATTCCGAAACATCGCCTTATGGGCGGTACGACAGGCACCAGCGCGTCAAAAAAGGTACAGCTCGGTATGCCGAATGGGATTACGGGTCGCAAATATGGATGATGAATAATTTGAGTATTGGGTATAATAAAGCGAATCCAGTTTTTGATCAGATGCATATTCGTTTGGCGCACCAATGGTTTGAGGAAAGCCGAATAGACCGTGGCTTCAATAAACCGGACCGAAGTATAAATGAGGAACGGGTTAGTGCGTATTCCTTCAACACAGATTTTATAAAATCTACCAGCGATAGAAACACGCTTTATTACGGCCTTGAATACGTTTTAAACGATGTTAAATCTACGGGTGAAATTACCGATATAACATCTAATAAAACTGAAGCGGGACCATCGCGATACCCTAAAAGCACGTGGCAGTCTCTGGCAGCCTATATTACAGATGAGTATAAAGTAAGCAATCGTTTTACCTTGAGTGCTGGGATTCGTTATAACCATATTTTGTTAGATTCTGAATTTGACACAAGGTTTTATCCTTTTCCGTTTACCGAAGCCAGTTTGAGTAATGGGGCTTTAACCGGAAGTCTGGGAGGGGTTTATAGACCCACGCGTTCCTGGGCACTTAGCGCCAATTTAGGAACCGCTTTTCGCGCCCCTAATGTTGACGATGTTGGAAAAGTGTTTGATTCTGCTCCTGGACAGGTAGTGGTGCCAAATCCAGATTTAAAGCCTGAGTATGCCTACAACGCAGATATAGGAGTTGCCAAAGTCTTTGACGACCTTGTAAAAGTTGATGTAACCGGCTATTATACCCATTTAAAAAATGCCTTGTCACGTCGAGATTATAAGTTAAACGGTCTGGATAGTATTATGTATCAAGGTGAGATGAGCAAAGTACAGGCAATTCAAAATGCGGCTGTATCTAATATATACGGGGTGCAATTTGGGCTTGAGGTAAAATTGCCACAAGGTTTTGGCTTTAGCACAGATTTCAATTTTCAAAAAGGAAAGGAAGAGTTGGATAATGGGGAGAAGAGCCCGGTTAGACACGCAGCACCATTTTTTGGAATTACCCGATTAAACTATCAATCCAAGAAGCTGCGCATGGAGGTTAACTTTGCTTTTCAGGGAAAAAGAGATATTGATGATATGCCACAGGGCGAAAAAAAGAAAGTAGAAATTTATGCCTTGGATGAAAATGGCGAAATCTACTCCCCAGCTTGGTACGCGCTTAACTTTAAAGCACTTTATAAGCTAAGTGATAGTTTTGACATAAGTGGAGGAATTGAAAATCTAACAGATCAGCGTTATAGGCCTTACGCTTCAGGAGTATCTGGGGCTGGGCGTAATTTTATTTTAGCGGTAACAGCACATTTCTAAACCTTTAGTGGCACAAAGTTAGTAAAGTCTAATAATGTGTCGTAGCTAGGGCGCAATATAGCTTAACTTAGAAAGGAGGTTTTGTCTCTTTTATGAAAAAGAAAAAGAGCCAGTTTAAAAATTGAAACGGCTCCTTTTCTGCATCAAACCAACTATTAAAAAACAAAAAAATTCAAAATATTATTTTCTTTAACCTTATGACTGAGCTTCCGATTTCCCTTTGTGAAAATATTTGTATCTAAGCTAGATTGTAACATGTAATAAATGTGAAGATAACAAGTGTTTCGAAGTAAGGAGATGTTGTAGCAAAGTCGTGGGGTGCACCTTAATCTGGTAGATTAAGTTTCAGGTTAAAGAATAAAATTGAAGATTTCTGCCGCCCAATATATTTATAAGCGTACCTGTAAAATGTGAAATACTTGAACATTGGGGAGCGAATTTTCAAATTTTTTATAAACATACTCAATTATTATATTTAAAGCAAGTTTTCATTCGCATAGCGAAAAATCTTTAGTTTACTTTTTAGTAGTGCCCGACTAAAACTTAAGATCGCTTTCGCTAAGAGACCTAAGACTTGCCTGACGTACATTGGCAGGCAGGCGTATTACTAGATTCTGATTAGATTGATAATTGGCTAGGTTGATTAAGCAATACTCTTTTTTATTAAACCCTAGTTGTGAATTCAATAGCATGTTGTAAATTAACAAAAAAAGCTTCAAGAGCTTAATATCACTCGGTTATTTGATTTCTTGAATATTTTAATCGGACACTACTATTTGTATTTGCTTTTCTTGAACCCTAAACAATACTAATAACTACAGCTCTTATAGTGAGACTTTTGCTGTAGTTTCAAGTTTTCAAAACCGAAACAATAAATTGGTACGGTTTATGAAATAATATAACAACCTGTATTTAACTGGATGTTTAATTATTGGTTTTTATCACCAGAACTTTCAGAAAAAATATCAGAGTCAGAGCAAACTGTTTTAAAAGAATAGTTATTAGAGATATTAATTGCTTCACCATAAAAAGTTCAAAGTCTTTAGCTCAAGTTTAATAAGTTAAAATAAAATAGAAAATCATGAAAATTTACAGCATTTTACCCGTCTTTTTGCTTTGCCTTGTTCTTGGAAGTGTTTCGGCACAGGAAAAGAATATTAATGCCAATCCCGAAAAAGAAAACAAGGTTACAAATCCTATTGCGACCTTGTTAAATTCAGGAAGTTTTGAGTTTATTGCCAATACGGTACTCCCAACCACTGGAGCTACTAAAAACCTTGTGGGTAGTGATTATTCCGTTACTTTTTCACCAGAAATGATAAACAGCAACTTGCCTTTTTATGGTCGAGTAAATAGTGGAATCACGATAGGGCGCGATAAAGGCATGCGATTTCAGGGCGAGCCTGAAAACTTTAAGATTGAAAACAAAAAAGAGTACCAAATAACCACAACGGTTAAGGATGGAGATACGTATGATATTTTCCTAGCTGTGAGTAAAACCGGGAACGCCACGCTAAGTATTAACAGCGATAAACGGGAAACTATTACCTATCACGGTGAAATTGTGAAAGACTAACTCCAACACTCAGCAAGATCAATCTAAATTCTTAATTATTGCTTCGCACTACATTTAGGCGGGGAAAGGCCCTAGATATTCCTTTTAAACTATTTAATTCGTATTTTGCCGAAACGCGTAAACTATAAATTGAAAGTTATTGGATTTAACAATTGAAAACATTTTGCTCGTTGGCTCCCTTCTGCTTTTTATTAGTATAATAGCCGGTAAAACATCTTATAAGTTTGGAGTTCCTACGCTAGTACTTTTCTTGGCTATTGGAATGCTTGCTGGAGAAGACGGTATTGGAGGCATTAGCTTTAACGATCCCCAATTGGCACAGTTAATTGGGATAATTTCCTTAAACTTTATTCTTTTTTCTGGAGGCTTAGACACCGATTGGAAGGCTGTTAAACCAATAATGAAGGAAGGTTTTATACTTTCAACCCTGGGCGTTTTGCTAACTGCCGTTGGCTTAGGAACATTTGTCTATTACGTTACAGATTTCACCATTTACGAAAGCTTGCTCTTGGGGAGTATTGTATCTTCTACAGATGCAGCAGCCGTGTTTTCCATTTTACGTGCAAAAAACCTTGCCCTTCGTGCCAATTTGCGGCCTACTCTAGAAATGGAAAGCGGAAGTAACGACCCCATGGCTTATGTGCTAACTATTGCATTTTTGGGCTTGGTGATTAACCAGGATCAGGGAATTGCTTCTATGATTCCGTTGTTTTTACAACAGATGATTGTTGGTACTATCGCCGGTTTTGGGTTTGGAAAGCTCAGTAAGATTATCATTAACAGAATTAAGTTAGACTTTGAAGGGCTTTATCCGGTGCTATTAATTGCCTTGATGTTTATAACCTTTTCCGTAACTGATTTTGTGGGTGGAAATGGCTTTTTAGCTATTTATATCTGTGCTCTTTTCCTTGGAAACCAGTACTTAATGCACAAAAAAACCATCTTAAAAATGTATGATGGTCTAGCTTGGTTAATGCAAATTGTACTTTTCTTAACCTTAGGGCTTTTGGTGTTTCCGTCGCATATTGTACCTGTTCTTGGCATCGGACTTATGATATCATTGTTTTTGATATTTGTTGCACGGCCATTGGCGGTTTTTATAAGCTTAACACCGTTTAAGATGAAATTTAGAAGAAGGCTCTATATTTCGTGGGTGGGTTTACGTGGCGCCGTGCCTATTGTATTTGCTACATATCCGCTATTGGCAGGAATAGATAAGGCGGGCATGATATTTAACATTGTTTTCTTTATTTCACTTACCTCAATTTTAATTCAAGGAACCACGCTTGCAGTTGTAGCAAAATGGCTTAATGTGAGTATTCCCAGTGAAGATAAAATCTTGTCGCCTTCAGAAAAATTTATGGAAGAGCACCCTAAGACCGAAATGCGAGAAATTGGTATAGCCAAAGGAAATAAGGTTGTAGGAAAACAGATTGTAGATATTGAATTTCCAAGGACGGCAATTATCGCAATGATAAGAAGAAATGAAAATTATATCACACCTAAAGGGGGTACGGTTATTGAACCAGACGACGTATTAATCGTGCTCTCCGAAAATGAAGAAGGTATTAAAAAAGTGTATAAATCATTAAAAATTAGGAAGTTTTCTGCCGCTTAAATTCAGTGTATATTATTGAATATTCGTAAGCCTATTCCGCATTATAAGTATGGATAATTTTGTTAACCTTGTCTCGTTTACCTACCCGTCTGAAATGCTGGTGGTAAAATCTAAGCTTGAATCTGAAGGTATTGTTTGTTTTGTTAAAGACGAGCTTACGGTTCAAGTTCATAATTTCTATTCCAACGCAATTGGAGGGATAAGACTCGAGGTTAAGAAAAGTGATTATGAAAAAGCGAGGCAAATATTAATTAACATGGGCTTCTTGGAAGAGAAAGAGCCCGAAGTTTCTAAGTTTTGGATTGCCGTTGAAAAAAATACTAATGCCATACCGCTATTAAAAAAATTACGACCGGAATTACGTCTAATTATTGCCGCTGGAATTATTGCTGCAGGGATTTTATTCGGAATATTAGCAGTAAGCTCTTTAGTTGCCGAAAATTCGGAACAGTCCAATTATAAATTTATCACTGGAGGTTCTTGGTGTTTAGAGCATATTAATTATTTAGATATAGATTATGCGCCTAAAACAACAGCTACTTAAAAGGTTAAATTCGATCATGGTTGTGAAGAAAAAATTATTTTTCTTCCAGACAATAGGTTAAGTCTTCCTGGGTTTAATTCTAATAGGGTTTACGGTAAATGGATGATTATCGGGAAGAATTTGATTATTTATGAAATGGACACCTTGAAAAATACCTTTGAAGGCGCTTATAGCTTAGAAACAAAAAGCTTTGAACTCAATTTGATTTCAGATAAAACCAAAATTTACTGTTATAGCAATCATAGAAATCTCTAAAAAACCTGAAATAAAACGGCTTAAATGTAAGTTGTTTGGATACTTCCAAACCAAAACATGCTGAAAGAACTTTAGCGGGTTTCATGTTTTTTTTAAGTTACCACTTCCCCAGTTTTTCGCACTGAAACACCCAATTGATCTCACTTTTATATTGAATCTACTTCGATAATCAACAACAGTTCAACTTTCTTAAGGCCTCCATTCCGTTTATTGATCAAACTTATTTTAGGTTCGAATGTAGCAACCGACTTTAAAAAACTTGCTCTACATTGAATGATTGTTTTTGAATTAGTTATATCTTTATCAGGTTATGAAAAACTCAATCTCTTTACTACTTTTTGTTTTGCTTTTCGCTTTTACAGGAGTTTCCCAGGAAATTTCCATAGGAAAAAGAGATAAGCTCCATTCTAAGATACTTCAGGAAGATCGAGAGTTTTCGGTCTATCTACCGCCTTCATATTATACCGCTGTCAATCAAAAATATCCCGTACTGTATATTTTAGACGGCGATTATAATTTTCAATATGTCGCTGGCTTTTTGGAACTTCAAGGCGCGATAAGCGAGATTATTCCTGAGATGATTTTAGTAGCTATCTCGGGGAAAGGCACCAATCAATATCGAAAAAACTGCAAACCAAATATTAAAGGGGTTACTGATAGTGGAAATGCAGAAGAAGTAGCAAATTTTATTGAAAAGGAATTAATTCCGTATGTGGATAAAAACTATAAAACTGCCGATTATAAAATCTTGTCAGGGCATTCCGTTGGTGGTATATTTATAGTGAACACCGCTATAACACGACCAGACCTTTTTGATGATTATATTGCAATAAGTCCGGCGCTTTGGTGGGGAGATAACGCCATGGAAAACAGGATGAAAGCTACCTGGGGGCGAGCCGAGAAAACTACTGCGAGTTTGTACATTTCGCTTGCCGATGAAAAGGGAATGGAGGTTGATAGATTTATAAAAAAAGTACCAAAAAGCATAAAGAAGAAGAATGTGCATTACCGGGAATTTCCTGATGAAATCCATAATTCCGTGGGTTTGCCAACTTATAAATGGGCCTTGGGCGAAATTTTTAGCAGTTGGTATGTTGAACGGAAATATTTTGATACAGCCGAAGCTTTAAAAAAGCATTATGCCGAAGTGCAAAAGCAATACGGTAGTGTTTTCAATATTCCATTAACGGCAATTGGTAATACGCATTATATAAACCAGAAAAATGAAGATGAACTTAAAAAGGTTCAAGTGGCGCTTAAGGAAATTAACCCAAATGCGCTGGTAATTTTTAATACGTATCGGGCAGGAAAATTGCTCGGCGATAAAAAATATGCGGAAGCGGAGCAATTACTGGAAGCTGCTTTAGCTATAAACCCAAATAACTTTGACAGTTATAATGTGCGTGCTAAAATAAATACTGAGCAGGGCAATACTTCAAAAGCTACGCTGAACATCAATAAAGCACTCAATTTGGCAAACGACCAGCATGCACGACAGTGGCAAGTCAACGAACTGCTAGAGACTAAATCGAGAATCCTTAAAAACTAGTGTGCAGTAGCCATTAAAAGGGTTTATTTAATACATTTTTACGAATGCGAAGCTTCCAATAAATCTTGCTTCAATTGAAAATTTCAACGGCCTCAATCCAAGCTAGGTTGAAATTCATTAGTGTCCGATAAAAAGAGTGATAAAATTTGTTGAGTCACAGATAATAGGCAATAAGAATGTTTTTATTTAATGACAGCATGCTATTATACTTAGCATCAAAATTTATCAATTAAAAAGTATGTTTAATCAATTTTATCTAGTTTTCAATCTATTAAAAAGCAAGTCTTACGTCTTATGTCTTTCAGCGCAGCGGTCTTATATCTTAGTCGCACACGACTAGTTGAAATTGAATATTAAATCCAACATTCGTAATTCTGAATTCAATATTGTTTTCCTTATTTTTGAGGAAAAAGCAATTGTAATGAAAATAGTCGTTTCCCCTGCAAAAACCTTAGATTATGAATCTGAGTTACCTACAACCCGCGCTACCCAACCTAAATTCCTTGAAGAAGCCGAATTGATAAACAATAAGTTAGAGCGGAAGAGCAAAAAAGCCATTTCTGAGTTAATGGGTATCAGCGACAAGTTGACCCAACTGAACTATCAGCGCTATAAAGATTTTAATACCCCTTTTACCAAAGAAAACGCACGCCCAGCGGTTTATGCCTTTGCTGGCGATGTTTATACGGGCTTGGATGCATATTCAATTCCTTCGGAAAAAATAGATGTTTTACAGGATTCACTTCGCATACTATCTGGAATGTACGGGATGCTTCGTCCGTTAGATTTAATGCAGCCCTATCGTTTAGAAATGGGAACCAAACTAGCTGTGGACCGAAAGAAGGATCTTTATGATTTCTGGAAAAACAACCTGACCGAAACACTAAATAAGGAGTTGGATGACGACGAATTGTTCTTAAACCTCGCCAGTGTAGAATACTTTAACGCTATTGATGAAAAGAAATTGAAAGTGCCAGTTATTGCCCCTGTTTTTAAGGATTTTAAAAACGGCAAGCTCAAGATTATTTCCTTTTACGCCAAAAAAGCCCGAGGTAGTATGGCGCGATTTGCTATTGACAATAACATCAAAAATTTAGATGAAGTAAAGGCATTTGATTATGACGGATACGCCTATAGCGAAGAATATACCGAAAAGGAGCATGAACCCGTTTTTATACGCTAAGCCCATAGACCCCTAGCCAACTAAAGGGAGAAGGCTATACAATTTGTACCGCAAGGAACAAATTTTGTGTCGGTTTAATCTTGGCAATTTATTTTAATTAGAAACCAGAAACCGGAACCTGCCCCAAAGGGATGCCTACGGCACAACCTGCAACCTGCAATCTTTAACCTGAAACTTGAAACCTGTAACCTGAAACCCTATTTTGTTCCACCACATTCATCCATATCCGCCATATATTCCTGAAACTGCCACAAAACTAATTGTTGGTACTTTACCGCCACCGCGTTTTACCACTGGGGAATTAAAACATGATGACGTAGATTTTTGTTACGGCAGTCGCGACGGCCAATTGTGGAAGATTTTGGACAAGATTTTTGACCTTAACCTCAAGTTTGAAACTACTGCAGAAGCAATTGCCCAACGCGAGCATTTTTTGATAAAACGAGGGATTGGTGTATGCGATATGGTGGCTTCGGCAAAACGCGAAAAAGTAGATGCTTCAGACATTGGGATGCAAGACGTAAAGTTACGAGATTTGGTTGGCATACTTCAGGAAAACCCTAAAATAGACACCCTGCTTTTTACTGGGGGAAACAGCAAAAATGGCCCGGAATATTTCTTCCGAAGAAAATTAAAGGAATATAATCTTAGCCTGAAAGTAGTTTCCAATATAGTCCCAAGAATTCATACTTTTAAACTCCCCGAAAACGGAAGAGTGATTAAAACTGTTTCCTTGATTGCGCCTTCGGGAGCTGCCAATAGAGCTGTAGGGAGCCTCGATGCCTATAAAAAGATGAAAGCGGAATTTCCCGAAAAAACGACCATAGATTTTAGGGTGGAGCAGTATAAGCCATTTTTTTGATGCAATACCCACTATATTTGAACAAATAGTACTTTTACAATATGTTGATATCCTTAGACGGAATAATGGTTCCTGTTCGTCAATACCAAGGTTTGTAGTCCTGCTTCCCTGCCCGTCTGGCAGGGGGTCTTCACTGCATGAATCGCTCCAAACCAGCTTGTGACTTCCTAATGGTTCAAGGAGGGCTCCCCTGAGCTTTTGCCGAAGGGTTACCCCGGTACATGAGAGACTTTATTTATACTTACCAATCGAGGCACACACACACCGTATATAACAAATAGCTATGTTATTTCTAAATCGAAAATTTTGGTATATGCTGAGTTCAACCCATAAATACAAAAAATTGGCTCGTGGCTCAACCGAAAAATTGGCACCTTTTATTCACGTTACTTGTCATCTACACGCACGGTGGCAACTATATTGACTCAAATTCATAATTCAAGAAATAAATATAATTATTGGATGACATTCATTTTTGGTGTAAATTCATATCAAAATAAAAATTATGGGAAGGCAAAGTATTTCATTTACGGAACCAAACGATAACTGGTTGAAAAATCAAATTGATAATAAAGAATATTCAAGCAAAAGTGAACTGGTCAATGATTTAATCAGACAAGCTAGAAAACAACAAATTCAAATTGATTGGATTAGTTCTAGACTGGAAAAAGCTGAAAATAGTGGATTTACAAATGACAGTAAAGAACAAATATTAACTCAATCAAAGTCCTTACTTAATGACTAATTATAAATTAAGTAATCTAGCTAAGGAGGATTTGATAAGAATACATCATTATGGAGTGAAAAAAATTGGATTAACTCAAGCTGACATATATTTTAATTCATTCTTTGAGTATTTCGAGATTATAGCAAAACAACCCTTCTCATTTGAATCTGTTGATTTTATTAAAGAAGGTTACAGACGTTGTGTATGTGGTTCCGACAGTATCTATTATAAAATAAATGATGACATTGTAGAAATTATGGCAATAATTGGAAGACAAGATTTGAATAATATTCTGTAACCACAGAAATAAAAATACAGTTGCCAATCAAGTAGACGGCTCCGCCGCTAAATAGGAACGGAGTGCGTACTTCGTAAACTCAGCAACTACCTCTCACACCACCCAGCGTACTGGGCAGTTCATAATCCACCTTTTCAATCGCTCTTTACACCAATTGAAACCAATGCTGGGCACACACAAAAGGCTATAAATAATGCTGCGGTGGGGAATATTCCAAAAGCAATCGTATATTTATGAGGTCGCCAAAACTTTATTTTGGCGCAATACTGAAAATTAGTAAAAAAATAAAGCTTTGGCTAAGTGCCTATTCCAAAATTCAGTGTGGTTTTGGGCGCACTATTCATAGCCGGTCCGTTGCGTACAATTTGGCTGCGTTACCAAGGTTTGGTATATTTGAGTAAATTTTAGGTCAAATGGGAAAAAACACATCAATATCACTCGGGAGTTATTTTGAAGATTTTATTAAAAATGAAGTGAAGTCTGGAAGATATAGTTCAGTAAGCGAAGTAATTCGTTCAGCTTTACGTTTGTTAGAAACGGAAGAAAAAAAAGAAAGAGAATTGATTAAGGCACTTGAATTTGGAGAACAAAGTGGATTTGCTGAAAATTTTGACCCAAAACAAAATCTAGCTGAATTACATCGTAAGCACTTATGAGTATAAACAAATACAGAATAAGTGAACAAGCAATTGAAGATTTAAACGACATTTGGATTTACACTTTTCATAAGTGGTCTAAAAAGCAGGCGGATAGATATTACAATCTAATAATCGGAGAAATTGAATTTATAGCTGACAATTTTATGATTGGAAAATCGGCTGAACAAACTCGAAAGAATTACAGGTATATAAAAGTTAAATCGCATCTGATTTTTTATAGAAAAGTTGAGAATGAAATTGTAGAAATCGTTAGAATTTTACATGAGAGAATGGATATTAAAAAACATCTAGAATAAAAAACTGCACGCAATCGAGTAGACGGCTCCGCTCACTAAATAGGAACACGGATGCGTACTTCGTAAACTCAGCAACTACCTCTCACACCACGCACAGAATCTATCGGTATACGGATTTTCTATTCGGTATTTATTTACTGAATTAGTTGCTTAAACCACGCAACAAACCACATACAAACACGTTGGCAACAAGCTAAGGAAAATCAAATCCCAAAAAAATATTATTTAGATAAATTCGTATATTTGATAAAAATAATAAAAATGAATATCGAAGCCCGTAAAATAGAGTTCATTCAAGAATTTCTAAAACTTCAAAGCGATGAGGCTATTTCAAAGCTCGAAGAAATCCTACGAAAGGAAAAACAACAACTGAATGATAGAAAAATCGAACCAATGTCCGTTCACGAATTGAATAGACGTATTGATAAATCAATGGAAGATTCCAAAAACGGGAGGTTAACGGAAGCAAATGATTTATTGGCTGAAATCGAGGAATGGAGTTAAAAATATTTTGGACAGATTTTGCAAAATCTGAACTCAGAAAAATCTTCAAATATTTAGCGGAAAATGCAAGTCTCAGAATTGCGAAAAATGAAAACCGTAAAATAGTACTTGAAACATTGCGATTAAAAAAGTTACCGGAAATTGGTCAAATAGAACCGAGGTTGGATAATAGAGCAAAAGAATTCCGTTATTTAATACATCAAACTTACAAGATTATTTATTGGATAAATCACGAGAAAAGACGAATTGAGATAATGGACGTTTTTGATACGCAACAATATCCTGATAAAATAAAACGCACGAGATAAAGCCTGCTGCCAATCGAGTAGACGGCTCCGCTCACTAAATAGGAACACGGATGCGTACTTCGATAAACTCAGCAACCACCTCTCACACCACCCCGCGTACGGGTCTTCCCGATGCAAGTTTGGGGACATGCTGTACTGGACGGTTCACAATCCACATTTATAATCGCTCTTTACGCCAACTGAAGCCTATACTGTACTTTTTTAAAAGGCTACAAATTTTCCTTGGGAATCGGTCACCCAATTAGCGGAAAATCAATGCTCCTATTATAATTTCTAGAAAGATTGCGTTCAGTCCTTTGGTTTTACATCAAAGCCATATTTTTGTTATATAAGTTGAAACATAGCAAGTTGTAATGCGGAAATAATTAGATTTTATTATATATTTGATGATGTAGTGGTGATTTGTCGTGTGAGTGAAATGCAGATGTTGTATGATTTTGAGCGATGATATATACCAATATGTTGGCAGAGACAGGAAAAAAATCATCAGCATCAAAGTAACCTTTCCAAATTCACCAATTCTAATATATAGATTTGTATCTTTGTGTGGAAACATTTGAAGATTATGTACGAATGAAAAGATTTGAGGTAATATTTTTGACCGAAGCCAAGGCATTTCTACTAAAGTTGGATGAAAAAAGTCGAGACAAAGTAATCTTCAATATTGACAAGGCTAAAATCAAGAGCGACAAGGAACTGTTTAAAAAACTGAAGGGAGAAATCTGGGAATTTAGAACGTTGTATAACAAAACCCATTACCGGATTTTTGCTTTTTGGGACAAAGAGGGCAAAGCGCAAACTTTGGTTTTGACAACGCACGGGATTATTAAAAAAACGGGCAAAACGCCACAAAAAGAGATTGATAAAGCAGAACGACTAAGGTTGAGATACTTTGAACTTAAAAATAAAAACTAAAATGGCGACAAAAGATAATGAATTGGAAATGTTCACTTTCGACCAAATTAAAGATGAATTCATTGGCGAAATTGGAACCGACAAAAGAACGCAATACGAACAGGAATTACAACTTGAAATCGTAGGCGAAATGATACGTAAAGTTCGACTTGAAAGAAACTTGACCCAAGAAGAATTAGGGAAATTAATTGGTGTGCAGAGAGCGCAGATTTCAAAACTTGAAAACAATACCACAAACGTGACAATGGAAACAATTTTGAAGGTATTCGGCGCATTGAAAGCGAAAGTGAACTTTAACGTTGAGCTTATGAACAACAAAATCCAAAGCGTAGGATAGGGCTACTTCTGCCAACATTGCAAAACGCAATAGCGGAGTTAGTTATTAACCAAAAGTAATTTTATATATCTAAGATCAGTTATTATCCGAAAAATACGTGCGTTAATCCCGCTACTTCGCTTATGCCAAACTATATGCCTTAACGAACATTAAAAAAAGAATGCAAAACTATCGATTAGAAAATAACCGTTTTGAAAAAAATATTAAATTTTTTAAATGGGGTGCTATAATTACTATGTTTCTTGCGATTATGAGAATCGGGTTCGATTCGGATATTTTTAAAGGATCTGCGACATTTGGAGATTTTATATTGACATTGATCCCTGTAGGATTATTTCTCCAATACCGCCAAACTGCAAAGAAATGGGGAGGCCAATTTATAGAGTGGACGGATAATCAAATTATTTTTAAATCAAGAAAATATGATGAAACGACAATCGAAATAGATGATATAGAATCTATTGACATAAAACTTGACATGATCTGTATAAAAACGAAAGAAAAGAATTACGAAATCAACATTGAAGATTATACGAAATATGAAGATAGATTTGAGCTAAAAAGTCAATTTGAGATAGTTAACGAAAAACTAAAGCACAACACTGGTAACCATTGCACAAACCTATAAGCTTCATAAAACCAATCTTATATAAGCCGTTTTAAGAGCGGTTTGCTTAAAATTCCAGCATACATCTGATAAATTAACGCTCTGTAAAACTATGAGTCAAAGAGGTGAAAACTTGGCTGTGTTTACAATGGTCAAAAATATTTGAAGTCAAATTGATTAGGACATAGCATACTTACTTCGAGGGTTTTGGAGTAAGTACTCAAAACCTTTCAGCAACAGAAATAGAACCTTATTAGGAATAAATAACAGATAAAATGGGTAAATTAAACCGAATCACAGACCCCAAGGTATCAACAGTATTTGCGAATTACCCTGAGTTTGTTCGAGCTAAAATGCAACATCTGCGAGGGCTGGTAATTGAAACGGCAGAAGAAACCGAAGGAGTCACTAAATTGGAAGAAACTTTAAAATGGGGAGAGCCAAGCTTTGTAACGAAAAATGGAAGTACCTTGCGAATGGATTGGAAAGAAAAATCGCCAGACCAATACGCTATGTACTTTCAATGTTCAAGCAGATTGGTCAATACATTTAGATTGGTTTTTGACCACAAATTTCAGTACGAAGGTAACCGAGCAATCGTTTTTCAATTAGACCAAAAAATCCCAGAGTTGGAACTAAAGGAATGTATAAAAGCAACTTTAACCTATCACAATGTAAAGAAGCTAATCACATTGGGGATTTAGGAGTAGAACCCAGTGAATAAATTGGTTCCAGGCATTAACTATTTCAACTGTGGCATTCAGGCGCACAACCTTATAATTCCTCATAAAAACAGAATTTAACTAAGCCCATTCTAATAGCGGCTCACTTATATGTATCGGTATCATTCAATTTCTTTGCAAACCAAACTACCGAAAAAAGATCATATTCGGTATTAAAAGCCAATGACTTTCTATTTCCGTATCTTTACAATTACATTTTAAAAAAATCAACAAATAATGAAAAAAGCAATTCCCCTGTTTGCACTCGCCATGGTTATTGTGGCTTGCAACAATGCAAAGGACAAAGAAGATTCCAATCAATCAGCAACCCAGATGAATACAGAAAATCCGTTGCTTTCTGAAAGTACGTTGCCCTATGGTACCCCTGATTTTTCGAAAATCACAGATGACAACTTTAAGCCAGCAATGCTTGAAGGAATAGCAGAACAGAAGAAATCTATTGAAACAATCGCTAATAACGAAGAAGCACCTACTTTTGAAAATACGGTGCTTGCGCTTGAAAAAAGTGGTCAGTTGTTAAACCGATCTTCCCAAGTGTTTTACGCACTTACCGGTGCCCATACCAACGAAACCCTACAAGGAATTGAAGAGGAAATGGCACCAAAATTTGCAGCTCAGAGAGATGAAATTTATTTAAATGAAAAGCTGTTTCAACGTTTTAAAACGCTTTACGATAAAAGAGAATCGCTAGATCTAGATCCAGAATCCTTAAAATTGCTTGAGGAGTATTACGAAGATTTTGAAATAGCAGGAGCCAATCTTTCAGCCGAAGATAAATCGAAATTAAAAGAATACAATTCAAAACTGGCAACGCTTACCACCAAATTTGGGAAAACCTTGTTGGGAGCAAACAATGCTGGAGCCGTAACCTTTACTGATAAAAACGAGTTGGCTGGAGTTGATGCCGATTACCTAAAATCAATAGAAAACGAAGACGGCAAAGGCTGGACGGTGCCGTTATTAAACACTACGCAACAACCCTTGTTAAAATCTATGGATAATAGAGAGAGCAGGGAAAAACTCTTTATGGCTTCCTGGTTACGCGCTGATGGCGGTGCAAATGATACCCGCGGAATTGTAGCGGAAATAGTGAAACTACGCGCCGAAAAAGCCAAATTATTGGGCTTTGATAATTATGCCGAATGGAGTCTTCAGAAAACAATGGCAAAAAACCCTGCAACGGTAAACAAATTTTTTGCAGGTCTTATTCCCGCAGCTACCGCCAAAGCTCAGGTGGAGTCTGATGAAATCCAAAAAATGATAAACTCTAAAGGTGGAGACTTTACTTTGGAACCGTGGGATTGGAATTATTATGCCGAAATGGTTAGAAAGGCGAAATACGATCTAGATGAAGACCAAATAAAGCCATACTTTGAATTAAAGAACGTATTGGAAAATGGCGTTTTCTATGCTGCCGAAAAATTATACGGAATTACTTACAAGGAAAGAACCGATATTCCTACGTATCAAGAAGATGTAATGGTTTATGAATTATTTGAGGAAAATGGAGATCAGCTCGGTCTTTTCTACGCAGATTTCTTTGCACGCCCAAGTAAAAGAGGCGGAGCGTGGATGTCTAACTTTGTAACCCAATCTAAACTTTACGATAAAAAACCGGTTATTTATAACGTTTGTAACTTTCCAAAACCTTCTGGAGACGAACCGGCTTTATTGACGTATGATGAAGTGGAAACTATGTTTCACGAGTTCGGTCATGCCCTTCACGGGTTTTTTGCAGATCAACAGTATCCTTCCTTATCAGGAACTTCTGTTGCCCGCGACTTTGTAGAATTCCCTTCGCAATTCAATGAAAACTGGGCGCTTTATCCCGAAGTGTTGAAAAACTATGCAGTACATTATAAAACAGGTGAAAAAATTCCACAGGAACTAATAGATAAGATCAAAAAGTCTGGAACTTTTAATCAAGGTTATAGTCTTACGGAAAACTTGTCTGCGTCTAATTTAGACATGCAATGGCATACTATTGGGGTAGATAAGAAAATTGACGATGTTGATGCTTTTGAAAAAGAGGCCTTGAAAAACACAAAACTGGATGTGGTGCATGCCGTACCGCCAAGATATAGATCTACCTATTTTGCGCATATTTTTGCAGGCGGATATGCTGCAGGATATTATTCGTATTCCTGGACCGAAATGTTGCACCATGATGCTTACAATTGGTTTGTGAACCACGGCGGATTGACTCGTGAAAACGGACAACGTTTCCGAGAGATGGTGTTGTCTAGAGGAAATACCATGGAGCTCGAAAAAATGTATAAAGACTGGCGCGGTAGCGATCCTAAAATTGAGCCAATGCTAAAAGCAAGAGGATTGAAGTAGAAGAGTTGCCATCAACCTGCCCGTCCGGTGAACGGATGCACGAATGAAATTGAATAAAAAAACCCCGCAAATCAGAGATTTGCGGGGTTTTTTGAATATTTATTGTTAGCTTTTTTTAATTTTCTCACGTCTCACGTCTCACGTCTCACGTCTCACGTCTCACGTCTCACGTCTCACGTCTCACGACTCACGACTCAAACCTCATTACTTCCTCCCCTTCTTCGGGTGAACCAGCTTCATTTCGTCAATTAGGTTTTTTGCACCAGCGTATTTATCAATGATAAACAAGATATAACGAGCATCAACCATAATGTTACGCGATAGAACCGGGTCGTAATAGTAGTCGCTCATGGTTCCTTCCCAAACGCGGTCAAAATTTAGGCCTATCAAGTTTCCGTGCGCATCGATCGCTGGACTTCCGCTGTTTCCGCCGGTGGTGTGGTTGGTTCCTATAAAGTTTACGGCAATCTTACCATCTTCGGCATAAGGACCGAAATCCTTTTCGTTATAAAGATCAATAAGCTTCTGCGGCACGTCAAATTCATAATCGCCAGGAACGTACTTTTCCATTACACCTTCTAAGTGTGTTACTGGCTTATAATAAACGGCATCAGCAGGAGAGTATCCCTTTACTTGTCCATAAGTTACACGCATGGTGCTGTTCGCATTCGGGAAAATGCGCGCATCTTTTGGGCTTAGCTCCAACAAAGCTTTCATATAATCGCGCTCTAGACCAGAAATATTCAGTTTTAATTCTTCATATTTTGGAGCTACATTATTAAAATAGGCATTCGCCATATCTTGAACTACTTTAAAGCCAGGGTCGTTCTTTAACTTGGCAATTACAGTTTCAGCATCACCTTCCATCAGGGCTTTAAACGATTCATAATCTACAAATGCAGAGTTTTGATACACGTTTTTTGTAAGTGATTCAGTATTTAAATTGTTAAAAGATGCTGGAAGAAATTTAGTGGGAACTTCTTCGGCATAAAATGCAATTAAGGCCTCAAAAACTTCTTCATCTACTTTCTTGCTGTAGTTTTTATACTGCCCAGACATTCTATCTACCATATTATCCCTTCTGTCATTAAAGGATTGTTCGCCACGTTTTTCGTAAACGTTAACCAGCTGATAGGCTTGATAGGCAGAGCGAAGCAATTCCACATTTCTTATAGCAGTTTCTATGAAGTATTCCCTTGCCAAGGCATAAGGCTCTAACTGGGTGTAGTAGGTCTCAAACTGTGGCAAAAGTTGGCCATATTCTTCTTGTTTTCCTTTTTTGTTAATTTGAGCAGTAAGGGCGTTTTCTTGCTGTTTTTTAATCCCAACTGCATTTGATTTTTTAAGGCCAAGGGTTTCACCGCGCCATTTCTTCCAATAGTTAGCGATACGTGCAAATTTTGAGGCGTACTGAATTTTAATCTGTGGATCGGCACGCATATATTTATCCTGAACCGCAAGGGCTTTATCGCGAATTGCAATTCGAGCAGGGTTTAAGGTGTTAATTACTTGATCAATGGCAATGGCTGGCAAATACTCATCTGTGGTGCCAGGAAAGCCAAATACTAAAGTAAAATCATTTTCTGCTACGCCATCCAATGAAATCGGTAAGAAGTGTTTTGGAGTATAAGGCACGTTGTTTTCAGAATATTCCGCCGGACGGTTATTTTTATCGGCGTAGATTCTAAAAAGAGCAAAATCGCCAGTATGTCTTGGCCAAATCCAGTTGTCTGAGTCGCTACCAAATTTCCCGATAGAAGAAGGAGGCGTTCCTACAAGGCGAATGTCCTTAAAGGTTTCTACAACAAAAAGCATGTATTGATTCCCTTCATAAAAGGTGCGAACTCGGTTTTCCTGCCAAGCTTCTTTGGGGAACGACTGCGATACAGCCGCTATATTAGCTTTTATTTTTTTCTGTTTCTCGGCTTCGCTCATGGTCTCGGTAATCCCGTTCATTACTTGGGTGGTTACGTCCTCAATTTTAATAATAAAGGTAGCAGTAACACCGGGGTTAGGCAGTTCGTCTTTTTTGTCCATGGCCCAAAAACCATCTTCCAGATAATCGTTCTCTAAGGAAGAGTGACTTTGAATTTGTGAATATCCGCAATGGTGGTTGGTAAGCAACAGTCCTTGATCGCTAATCATTTCGCTGGTACACCCTCCATTAAAATGCACAATAGCATCCTTGAGGCTGGAATTGTTGACGTCGTAAATATCCTTTGCGGACATTTTCATGCCGAGGTTTTTCATTTCGGTTTCGTTCATTCCTTCCAATAGAGAGGGAACCCACATACCGCCTTGCTGGGCAAATAACGGAACTGATAGAAAGATAAAGAGTAAGCGTAATAATTTCATTTGTCTGTGATTTAGGTTTAGGGAATATTTAGAAGTTGTTGTTTTGGTCTTCCTGTTTTTGTTCCGTTGCTACTAGGGTTTCAGATTACAAAGTGCTCCTGCGTCAAAGGCTACGGAGTATAAAGCAAATATAACAATACGTGGTTGATTAGGGAATTTTTCTTTTTTAGAAATACAAGTATTACTGATATTGAACCGCCACTACTTTGATCATTCTTTTTTCACCACCTAGATTAAATGAAACCTCATCGCCTTCTTTATGGCCGGTAATTGCAACCGCTATCGGAGCAACAAAGGCGATTTTCTTTTTATTAATATCTGCTTCGTCAACGCCTACAATTTGAAAGGTGAGTGGCGTCTTCATAGTGGTTATTTTGTAGGTAACCGTCGCGCCAAAACGCACTTCGTCCTTAGGCTGGTTTTTAGGATCTAAAACTCTGGCGGAGGCTATGCGTTCATTCAGCAAATCTAACTTGCCATTTATCACTCCCAATTCAATACGGCGCTGTTGTTCGTGGGTGGTGTCTAAGTTGGTGCGTTCGGCCTCTAGTTGCTCCCGTTCTTTTAGCAATTCCTGCATTCCATTGGGCGTTACGTAATTGGTTGTGCCCTCCGGCAATGCGGCCCGAGGTGGAATAATAGGAGTTTCCTCTTGATCTTCTTCTTTAACAAATCCTCTACTCATATTGAATTAAATTAACGGGTAAGTTAAGAATTATTCGGGAAATGAGTCTATAAAGCTTAACTCAAATCTAGATTTAAATGATGAATGGGGTGAACGGTGAGCGGTGAGAAAAAGTGGCTGTATTCGGTAGAAGTTGGCTTATGTCTGGATTCCAGCTTTACCAAACATACAATTTGTCCTACGTATTATGTCTTAGAATCTTAGATTTAATTTAGTAACAATCAAGTTTCAATTGCTGCTTATGTAACAGCATATCTAGGCTGGTATCAGATTTCTCCTTCAATACTTCTTCTAAAATGTTAAGCACATCGTGCTGCATAGATAGCGAACCGCAGATCATTAAAGTGCCTTCGTTTTCAAGGCGTTGTACTATTGCGTCTTGATGTTGTCTAACCAAATCTTGCACATACTGTTTGTTTGCTTCTCTAGAAAAACACCTGTGTATGGTTAATGTGGGCGCTGCGTTTCCGTTCTTTTTTGACTTCAAAATGTTTTGCTCAAAATATCCGTCATAGATATGGGAAGATTGTTGGTTGCGACTTCCCCAGATTAGATCGATGGGCACTTTTTTGTTTTTCTCCATCATGCCTAGAAAAGGAGCAATTCCCGTTCCGTTGGCTATTAATACAGCTGCAGAAGTGTTCTTCGGAAAATGAAAATGTGTGTTCGGCTCGATTGCCGCTTTGAGGATATTGCCTTTTTCTAAGCTTGCGAGTTGGGATGAAACCTTCCCAAATTCATGTTTTTTGACACTCAATAAGATCTCTTTCCCCATTTTGGCAATGGAATACTGACGCGCATTCCCAGTTTCATTTGGGAAAATAGACAACAAATCGCCAGAAGTGAATTTGCTGCGTCGTTTGGGTTTAAGACGAAGTAAAAACGTGTCGTCCTGGTTTATTGGCGTACGTTCTAAAACTTCAAAATCGAGCTGCTTTAGCTTTTTGCGCTTTTTCTTCGGACGGTCAACAATCAAAGACAGGTCTAATGCTTCGGCATACTTTTTAGTCCACTTTTCAAAATCGGTAAAGTTTTCGTTGTTAATCCGGTAAAGTGGTAAAATAGGATTAAATCCAGCTCCATTCTGTATAACCGAATCTACATCAATAGCAAATTGGCAATAGTCTGGATATTCCAAGGAGCCAAAGCCTACCACCGCGTATTGTATGGGGTTTGGCTGTTGTACGTCAGGGAAATCGTCAATGAAATTCCAAGCGTTTGAAGGTGCTTCCCCTTCGCCATACGTTGAGGTTAACACAACAATATTAGTTGCTTTTGCGAAGGTGGTATATTTATTAAGCTCGGTTAAATACACCTTTTTCCCCGCATTTGTTAGTGCGTTATGAAGGCGGGTTGCAAAATCGTGGGTAGAGCCCATCTCGGAACCAACGAGAATGATGAATTCGCTTTCATCCTTGTCTGAAACTTTTGTGGTGGTTACAGTTTTTTTCCGCCTTTTTAAAAACATCACAAAACCAGAATACATAAAGAAAATCAAGGAAGCACTCGCAAATAATAGTATAATGGACCATAACACGCTGCCTTCGCCCGTGTGCAAAACTAAACTCAGGTTTGAAGCGAGCTTTACAAAAGGGTAGGGGGCGCTACTTTCTATGCGACCTGAAACTTGGTTTACTTTAATTTCCTTGTCGGTTAGGGCAATATGAAATTGTTCTTCTGGAGCGTTGGAAAATGGGAAATCTACTTTTCGTATTTCGGAAAGCTTCGTTTCTTGGAAAAACGGAATTTCGTTAAAGCTATCATAGGTTTTGGTGTCTTCTGAAGCCTGATTGTCGCTATATTCAATTTTGGAAGTAGGTAGTAGTTCAAATTTTTCCAGAGAAAGATACACTCCTGTAATTGATAAGATTACAATAGGAATAAACAACCACCTGCTTAAAATTACGTGGTAGCGCATTTCGAAATACTCCTTTTGTACTTTGGAAAACAGCTTTTTTATACCGCCTTGTCTTTTGGCTAATAAAAACATTCCGGTAACAGCAATTAATAAGAGTAGGAACGACACTAGGCCCACAAAAAACCTACCTATACTTTTTAGAAAGAGCGAACGGTGCAGGTTTGTGGCGAAACTATAAACCTCGGGTCGTTTTTCTACCGTGCCTAATTGTTCCCCAGTTTTGGGATTGATATAAACATCTAAGGTTTCAAAATCATCGGTAAGTACTGAAGCTTTTACAAATTCCGAAGACTCTACTTCCAAAGAAAAGACTTCGTCATAACTTTCTTTTAAGCTAAGAATTGCTGTTGCCAATGAAACTTCATCTAAATCTTCAACGGCATATCCTTTGGCTTGATGCGAGATAGGTTCCACCGCCAAAATAACCCCCGTAACAGCGGCCATTAACAAAAACAGGGAAGAGACAGCAGCCAGGAGTAAATGACTGAACCGCCAAATGGAAATGGTCATTTTTTAGACGTTAGAAATTAGACGTGAGAAATTAGATTTGAGACATGAGATGTTAGATTTGAGTGGTGAGTGGTGAGATTTTCTACTACCATCTACCAACTACCATCTATTTACTTCGCAAGCATACGCACATACCGAATAAAGCCTTTGCCTTCTTTTTTGCTTCTAAGGTTTTCGGCGGTAAGTGGAAATTGGAGGTCTTTCTCAAAATAATCTTTGTCCTCTACCGATGTTTCAAAACGCAAGCTGTAGCCTTTGTCAATTTTATCGGCCGGAACTTGTAAAACGGCAACTGTTCGCTCTCCACCACTGATGGTTTCTCCAGAAATTGCGTCGATGTTTGGGCGGTGTACCCCGTAGAATTTCCACCAGGCGCTAATCTCGCTATACCATTCGGGGTCTTTTCCTTGTACGTATAATGTTTCTTCGTATTCCCCATCTGGATCCATTAAAGAAACAATAACATAAGCACCTTCGCCCGTATAGTTGGTCATCTGGATTAAGCACTTAACCGGTTTGGTTTCTGTTTGTGTAAATCCGGTAAGTAAAAACCCAGTGATTAAAAGCGCTGGAAGTATTTTAAATAGATGTTTCATTTTATTTTAAAAATTTCAATTCTACATTATTTTTTTGCAACAATTCATTTTCGCTAGCCAGATCATACGCAGTTTCCTCAAAATCTGTTTTTGCGTCTTTCTTGGCGCCAAGAGTGATTAAATACTTCATCATTTCATCATCTTCTGCTTTCATTGCTGCTTGGTGCAAGGCGGTCATTCCTTCAGCGTTTACTACATTTACATCAATGTTAAGCTTATAAGAAGCAAGTTGCTTTAAAAGGTTTAGGTTGTTGGTTTTGGCTGCAAGGTGATAAAGGGTATTGCCTTCTCCTTGAACTGTATTTAAAGCGACTTCTTTTTTCTGAAGAAGCTCTAGTTTTGTGTTAAACTCCGTTGGTTTTTTTGTGTTGAAAGATTCCAGCAAATAATAAGCCATATTGTTTCCATTTGCATCTTTTAAGGAAATATCGGCACCTTTTTGCAATAAAAGCTCTACAACATCAACGCTGTTGTTGGCGTACGCAAGCATAAGTGCAGTTTGCCCCTTGTTGTTTTTATGATCAATATTTTTAACCTGTTTAGAAAGCAGTTTTACAATCTCCAAATCATTTTTAGAGGCAGCGTTTAAAAACGGAGTATTACCATCACTATCTTTTTGCTCAACCTTAACACCTGCCTTAAGAAAAAGTGTAAAAATTGCTGGGTCGGTATTGGTATAGGCTATTCGGTGTAATGGCGTGCTGCCGGAATTGGTTACGATATTAGGCTCCAATCCAAGGTTTTTTAAATACTCATATACCGGAAGCGAATTGCTAAAACCGCGGGTTCCCTGTGCTGCAAACATAAAAGCGTTTCCACCATTTTTGTTTAGGCTTTTGTAATCGACACCTTTCTTGACCAATTGCTTTAATAAGCGAACATTGCCTTTACGGGCGGCATAATTAAAAATACCGTTTCCGTTTTTGTCCGTGCTATTTAGGGCTATTCCTTTACTGATAAAGTAATCGAGGTCTTTTTCGTTTTCCAAAAATGGAGCAACAAGCAAAAGTACATTAGCACCATCTTGGTTTTTTTCGGAAGCGAGGTTTACACCGTTTTCGATAAAAATATCATAAACTGCGGTATCGGCCTGTCCTGAGTTTGCTGCAAAAGTCAATGGCGTATTGCCGCGACTATCCTGCGCTGTGGTAGAAGATCCTTTCTTTAATAAGGTTTTGATTATTTCCGTATGTCCTGCGTAAGTAGCCCAATGCAAATAAATACGACTATCGTGGGTGCGCTTATCAACGCTATTGCCTTCTAAGCTTAGAAGATATTTTATAACGTCGGCATTGGCTTTTGCAAGAATGGCATTTGTGGTAGCATCAAAACCGTTGTTGTTAAAGGCAACGGGATCCATGCCTTCTGTGATTTTTTCCTTCACGGTATTTAAACTCGGGTTCTCGTTCCAGAAACTACGATCGTGGAATACGTTTTTTTCCTGTGCTAAGGAAGTGAAGCAAATAAGGAAAACTGAAATTTTGATTATGTGTTTCATTGATATAGGTACATTTATATGTTGTTTTTTAATAATATTCCTTCTTGCTTTTTATATAACACGAAGGTGTTGAGGTCTTACTTTTTTACAAAGGAATCGATAGCCTCGTCAATAGACGCTTTATCGCTATAGTTCTCGTCGTCAAACAAAAATTTGTACAGCGGCTTGTTGCTTACTTTTTCTTCTAACGAAAGATCTTGGTCCCGATCAAATATTTGGTCCCATTTTGTGCGAACCTTTGCCCATTTTTTATTGTGTTCTTTCCACCACTGAGCTGCAGCTTTGCAACGGCTATCCGCTACTTTTACATAGGTGTTATATCCTTTTTCTTTGGCCAAAATTATATCTTCCTCACCTTCTTTACGAACTACCTTCTCATTGTCTTGATCGTGAATCCAGCCAAAATCGGTCAGCTCCACTCTATTGCCACGCACGGTAACATTATAATCGCTACGGGTTGTATATTCACGTCTTGGCAAAGGTGCATCGGTTGTGTTTTCCCAATAATCCTTACCGTCAACGTGTACCCAAGAGCCGGAACCTTCATAACGCGGACTGTCATCTACCTGAAATACTTTTTGGGTCCATTGCCCTTTTACCTCAGAAGCTGATTTTTGAATATACTTCCAGGTGTTGTCAACGTCATACGTGTATAGGTCTGTGTTTTCATACAGCCAATCTTGGCGCCAGTGTTTTATAATCATGGGGTCGGCCGGATCGCCAACTTGAAGTATATGCTGGATTACGATTTTATCGTCTTCATCGGTAATTAATTCAGCCCATTCCAGGCCACCTGTAATTTTTTTTGGGGAAGGTTTATATAATGAATCTTTACTGTAATTGAAGGTTTCGGCAAAGTTGAAGCTTACCTCATAGCAACCACACATTTCTTTTATTGATTTTTTATCGCGTTCTTTTTTGTTCTGTGCCTGAAGTAGCATTCCTGAAAAAAGAAGGCAGGCCACTATTATTATGTTTTTATTCATCTTGTAGGTTTACTATAAAAAAATGTCTAATGCCGGTCAATCTATGATTCCATGGTAGCGCGTAATACGGTTTATGCAACAATTGAATAGTTTTCCCGAACGATGCAAAACTAAATCTTATTGTTATTTAGAACAAATAAAAATAGACTTAATTTTAAAATTAATAATGGACTTTTTGGTGTTATTTCATAAGATTTAGAGTAATCTTAATATTGTGTTTAGCTAACGTATTCACTTTCCTTAGTTTGAAGGTGATTCGAGTTGGATCTAGCACAAAACAGATTGATATAGTTTTAATAGCAAGCTTCAATCTTTATTTAGCGAGAATTTAATGGGAAAGAGCTATTTCGTTATCAGGTCTCTAGTTTCTTAATATATTTGAAGTCTATAAACTTATCTGCTTCATAATATTCCTTTCAGTTAAATGCGAATTAAATCCTTCCTTTTTTTGATAAATAGCTTTAAGATCATTGGTTTTTCATTGCTTTTCGCATTAAACTCTCTCAGCTGCAACACAAACTTTTGGCAAGATAAAACGGGAGAAGTTTCAGAAAGAGTATCGAAAAAATCATTCCCAGAATTTGAGGTTTCAGGAACTTCTTTTTCAGACACTTTAAAAATTTCAAAAAACACGTCCTTAAGGCTGGCATCCTGGAACATCCAACACCTAGGTCGCACCAAAACCCCAGAAGATATTTACGAAATCGCCAACACTCTTCGCCATTTTGATATTGTTGCCGTTCAAGAAGTAGTGGCTAAAGATCCAGCTGGGGCACAGGCCGTGGCCAAGATTGCCGATGAACTGAACAGAATGGGTTTTAAATGGGACTACCAGATTAGCGACCCGACCAAAAGCCCTTCGGTGTATATCAGCGAGCGCTATGCATTTCTGTGGAAAACCGCTAAAGTTAGTATCGTGAATCGGGCGTATTTAGATTCGGACTTGGAAAAATTATGCTATCGCGAACCTTTTATTGCAGCTTTTAAGAAGAAAGGAAAGTCGGAGCCGTTTTATGTGGTAAACTATCACTCACGAAAATACAACGATAGGCCAGAGGAGGAGATTATTCATTTTCTCAATTATCGTGAACGTTTAGAGTCAAATAGAATACTGATTGCAGGCGATTTCAACCTCAGTGAAAAGCATGCTGTTTGGGAACCCTTTTATCGTAGAGGTTTTAAAAGTGCCTTGCAAAACCAGCGAACCACTTTAAAAAGAAAATGCAAAAATGGGGAATACCTCAGTCACCCTATCGATAATGTTTATTTTTCTTCTGGTATAAAAATGGTTCAAGCTCAAAGTGTAGATTTTATGAGAACTTGTAAAAATCTAAAACGTGCTCGCGAAATTTCTGACCACTTACCAGTTTATATTGAATTTAAAATCGGAGATAATGAAAACTAAAATATTCTTACTACTATTGCTCACCACCACAGCGCTGGTAAACGCCCAGCAGAAGGATTTTGAACTTCGTACTAGCTTATCTTTTACTAAGTCTGAAACTTTAACGGTAGAAAATTTAGCCTTTCAAGCTATTTGGGATGATAAACTAAGCTATTCAGATAATATTGGATATTATGGAGGAATTGCCGAAATGAGGGTTTTTAAAGACAATCAACATCTTCAAACGATAAAAAACATTGAGGACGGTATTGCACTTGGAAAAATAAATTTTGAAGTATTTGATTACAATATGGATGGTTATTTAGATTTTACTGTTCCAATAGACTGCGGGCGCTCCTGTAATTATTCCTATTATTTGTACAACTCCGAAACAAAAAAGTTTGAGCATAGAAAAGAGTGGGATTACCTACGAATCCAGAGAATGAATAAGGATAAGAAACAGATTATATCCCAACCTGATGGTATGAAAAATAATCGAAAAAATTATCAAGTTGATGGCCTGAAACTAATTGAAATAAAAAAATAAGAATTTTAAAACTAGTTTTGTTTATTTTGATTTGTGAACCTCTAAAAACATATTGAATTTTCATCAAGCCCTTTATTTATGCGTTTTTCTAGAAACTTATTGCTTTTATTACTCCCATACCTCTTGATGATCGTGATTAACGAAGCATACCGACCCACGATAAAAGAAAAGCCTTATTCCGCTAACGGTGTCACGGCAATAAACTCAGATATTCGAATGCCTGATAAGTGTAGTTGGGCAGCGCATAACGACACTAGCTATTGTAAAGAACATCATGTAAAGTTCCTTAAAAACTACTTTTTTATTACAGACCTAATGTATTTTGGAGTGATTACCGCTTTGCGTGTCACGGGTAACTACGGCGCTGCAAATATTATATTTTTAGTCATCCTTTTTCCACTTTTTATTTGGTATTCCTTGGTAAAGGTTATTGACTATAGTATTGAAATCAGAAACCTTAAAAAACAGACGTATGGAAGGTCTTAATTCGCTTTTGAAGTTGCTCATTAATATAGGGAGTAGTATTTATGCCTATTGCACTGATTTCACTATAAACTTGGCAAACCTAACTGGAACATCTTATTACGAAGTAAACTTCTTTTTCTTTTGCGTGCTTTTCCCAATGCTGATGATTGGATTACCCTTTATTGCGCTGGTTTTGAAATATAGGCTTTGGAAGTTAAAGCGAAAATTATCGTAGCTTAGGACCTCGGTTCGCCTTTTGGTTATTTTCCACTACTTTTAATGCCCTATTATGATTAAAAAACGCCTTCTGTTTTCCTTTCTTATACTGTTTGGAGTCTCGAGCCTAACTTCTTGCGATCGGATACTTCGCAAATGGAAGATGAAATCTATGGAAGTAGGAGATAAGGTGGATAGCCTTAATGGAGTTTATGTGTATTACAATAATTCGGTTGGTAATGTTTCAGGAAGAAATACTACTGCAGATGGATATAACCTCGGACTTAAATACCAATGCGTAGAATTTGTGAAGCGTTATTATTACGAGCATTTAGACCATAAAATGCCAGATAGTTATGGCCATGCAAAAGATTTTTTTGTAAAGGGTCTTGCCGATGGAAAAATGGTAAAACACCGGAACCTTATTCAATATACTAATCCAAGTAGTTTAAAACCTAAAGTGAATGATTTGTTGGTATATGATAAAACAATTTTCAATAAATATGGTCATGTGGCCATAATCTCTAAGGTCAATACAAATCAGATTGAAATAATCCAGCAAAATCCAGGAGCTTCTGATCCGTCACGTGAACGCTACAATTTGATTAAAAAAGACGGCAAATGGAAAATTGAACATGCTAAGGTTTTGGGTTGGCTTCGGAAGGAATAAAATCTATTCTTTTTTAGGGGGTTTTTGTTTTTCCAGAGTGTGAAACTGAAGCTAATTGCCAGTTTTTACTAGTTAAATCTTCCTAAAAAACTACTTCAATATGTTATAGGTCTCTGTCGCTTCTAAATGTTTAAGTGTTTTATAAAAACTCGTAATGTTATTCATAATCAGCTAATTATGATGTTGTGTAGTACGTAAGTGGTAGGTGAAATTCAGATAAAGCCGCAATTCATTTGTAAATTGTACCCAGATTATAACTTCTTAATTTTAAATTTATGAAAACACGTTACGTACTTTATAGTATTTTCTTGCTATGTTTTGTAGGTGTGGTAAATGCCACAAACCCGCAACCAGATCCAGCATCTTATTTAAATGAAAATCAACCGGGATTTACCGAAAATAAGGGTCAGGTTACCGATGAATATGGCAACCAAGTATCTAATGTGTTATATGTGTTTTCTACGGCCCATAAGGATGTTTTAATAACTACTACGGGAATAAGCTATGTTTTTTGGGATTCTTTAAGACCAAAGTCTTCATTAGAAAGAAACACAGCAAATAAAACCAATTCCAATCTTGAAGGGCTCGCCTACAACAGGACAGATATGTTGCTTACGGGAGCTACAATATCCAAAACTAACATTGTTGCTTCTGAAGAAGTAATTACACCAAAAAGAAAGTATTATAACGCTGCAAACCCCGAAGGAATTAAGGATGTGAAAACCTTTAGAAAAATTATCATAAAGGAGGTTTATCCTGGTGTTGATTGGGTTTTATATACAGACGATGCGGGGCAATATACCTTAAAGTATGACTTCGTTTTAAAACCTGGGGCTAACCCGGCAGTTATAAAAATGAACTACAAAGGCGCGAATGTGGCTTTAAATGCAGACAATACGCAAATTGATATTATTACGGAACTTGGCAACATACGAGAAGGCAGTTTATTCTCTTATCAAATAGCTAAGAACAACGTGGTGGAATCTTCATATAATCTGAACGACAATGAAATTAGCTTTAACCTAGCTGGTTACGACACTGAAAAGGAGCTTACCATTGATCCTCCGGTAATAATTTGGTCAACTAATTATGGGGGAACAAGTACAGATTACGCAACCGACATGGCTGTTGATGGCGATGACAATCTATATATTTATGGAAAAACGCGCTCCGCGACACTGCCCGGTATTATTGGTACGGGGACTAATATGGGGCGGTACGATCTTTTTGTTGTAAAATTTGATACCCACGGTGCTTTGCAATGGTCTGCCATGTTTGGCGGTACAGGTAATGACGATGCCGATGGTGGAATAGCCGTTACCCCTGCGGGTGATGAGGTGTATTTTACGGGCGCGGTACCTTCTGCCGACTTTCCAATTTTGGAACAACCCGGCGCCTTCAACCAGTCCACTTTTGAAGGTGTTAACAGCGGGTTTATTTCCAAGATAGATAACGAGGGCACCCTGTTGTGGTCCACTTTTATTGGCGGGAATAGCTTTGATTATATTCGTGATATTGCTATGGACGATAACGATCAGGTTTACTTTATGGGTTTTTCTAGTTCTACAGATTTCCCAATAGTGGAAAAAAGTGGCGCATATAATGAAGCTACCAACAATGGTGGTTTGAACGAAGGTGTTTTGTTTCAGTTGGATGAAAGCGATCAGTTGGTGTGGTCCACTTATTACGGCGGTGCTGGTGCCGATCAGATGTCGGCAATGGACATGTCGCCAAACGGAAACCTGATGATTGTGGGGAATACCGATTCTCATGATTTTCCTATTGTTGAAAAGGCAGGTGCATATAACAGCGCTGTTTTTGATAACGCTGACGAAACCCAAGCTGTAATCATGGAGTTTGATGAAGCTGGTGCCTTGATTTGGTCCACCTTTTTTGGCGGTACTAAATATGAACAAGCCAGAACGATGCAATGGGATGCCGATGGCAATTTTTATGTGGTGGGAGAAACTGAATCGCCAGATATGCCAACCACGGAACTGCCAGGTGCTTACTTTTCAGATGAATTAAATAATCCTGTAGTTTTTTATCTTACTGATGCTTTTATAGTTCGGTTTGACGCTAATAGCAACATAGATTGGGCTACTTATTATGGTGGTGAAAAGGCAGATTTAGCAACTGCTATTGATTTTGACGAACAAGGAAATATGTGGTTGGGTGGTGCTACGGCTTCCCAAGATTTTCCGATTAAGGTATTGGACGGTGCTTTTAACCAGACCACCTCACTTCCTGATGTTCGGGTGATGTTTTGGGCAGTTTTTAACACCGAAAAAGAATTGGAATGGTCCACTTTATACGGTGGTGATGACTTTGGATGGAATTCTGGTTTCGTAAAAAGATCAGACAGCCGGATGATGTTATTTACCCAAGCAAGCACAAATGAAGGGATGTCTTCTGGAGTAATTTCCGATGATCCGTTGGCGTACACCCAAGGAAATATTACCAGCAATGATATTGTAATCGTTGAGTTTCTTACCGACGATTTTACCGCAGGAATCGGTTCCAATGCTATGGAGTCATTAATTTCCGTTTATCCTAACCCCGCAAAAGGAAAGGTGTTTATTAATTCTCCCGAAGCAATAGAACACATAAGCCTTAGCAATATAAATGGACAAATGCTTGGAAGTTTTGATGTTGCCTCGCAAAATGCCGAACTGGATTTGAGCCAATACCAATCAGGCTTGTACATTATACGAATTTCTACTGCCAATGGCGTGGCCGTAAAAAAGATTATTATTAACCAATAGCAGAACCATGGCTTCGATACAATTTTGAATTTGCAAGCGCAGATTTAAATGCATTCAGCCATATCGTTAACTTGGTTTAATATTTTTAAATATTCAAAAAGTAGTATTAGGAATCCACAATTCTATTTACAAACCTTCCTAATGCAAAAAGCCGCTTTGACTTTGTATCAAGCGGCTTTTCCTATTGCGGTAATAGAAGAGAGGTGTGCTGTGTTTTATAAAGAATCGGCTTAGTAGGCCTTTAAAAAAACTTCTAGATCCTGACTGCTCGGTAGCTTTAAAACCTTTTTTAACCTGTACTTTGCTGTCTGCACCGATTTGTGTGAAATATTAAAAAGCACCGAAATTTCCTTGGCTGTAAACCCATACTTTACCAAGGCCGCCAAATGCTTCTGCCGGTCTGTTAGCCCCTTGTAATCGCTGTCCAATTTTTCAAACATTAATGCCGAACTCTGCTCCAGGCTTAATAAAAGTTGTTTTCTATCGGTTTCTAGATCTTGGCTTTCGCGGGTGTTTTTAATTAGATCGTTGATTTTTTGTTGGTTAAGGTGTTTTCGGGCCGAAGTATTTATTTGTTCCATCTGTTCTTCAAGGCTTAAAATATTTTCGTTCTTTTCCACAATTTGAGACGCCAAACGGCGCACTTCCCCTTCCTTTTGCGAAAGGACCTCCTTTTGGGTGTCTATGTGCGACTCTAGTTGTTTTTTGTTTTCGGCCAATCGCTTCCTTTCTTCTTCTGCATTTATAATCTTAACTTTTTGTCGGTTTAAGAATGTCAAGACAAGTAATAGTATCAACATAAGTCCTGCCAGTGCCATCCAGTACTGACGTTCTGTTTTTCTTTTTTCCCGTTCATAAGCCTGTTGTTCACGAAAAAGTTCATGTTGAACCTCTAATTCTGCAATTTGCTTATTACTTTCAATGTTGTAAAGAGTGTCACGTACTTCCTGAAACTTTAAAAGCGTTTTATAAGCTTTTTCGTAGGCTGCATCTTTATAATAAACTTCATGTAAATTTAACAGCGGATCATGTGCTTCAGCTGGAGCGTAAAAAGTGTCTAATGCCTTTATGGACTTTATTAAATATTCTGAATATAAATCGGTTTCGTTCACCTCATAAAAATAGCACGCCTTGTTGTAAAGTACTTTTGAAAGCTCTTTTGAAAGCTTCTGGCTTTTGGTATTAATGGCAAAGGAGTCGCGAATTTTCTCTTCCGCCTTATTGAGATATACGATGCTTTTATCTGGTCTTTCTAATATAAGATTTACCGCACCAAGATTAGAGTACAGCACTTGGATACCTTCCTGTTTACCTGTTTTTTCATAATATTCCAATACCCGCTCATACGCATCCAGAGCTTTTTCAAATTTTTGCTCCTTAAAATAGATGCCACCCATGTTTCTAAGGGTGTTTGCCACATCCTCTTTCCGATTCATAGATTTGTATATCGATAGACTATGTTGTAGATATTCTAGAGCCTTATCGGTTCGTTCTAAGCTAAAATAAACCCGGCTTAGCTGATTTAAAGTTTGGGCATACGCAATTTGTGTGTTTTCGTTTTTAGACGGATTTTCTTCAAGGGTTCTTTTCGCATCCAAAAAATGTTGTAGGGCCTTGGGATAATTAGATTGTTGAATGGCAAGCTCCCCTTGAGCATAATGGATTTTGGGCAGTAGGGAGTCCACTCCATTTTTAATAACCAATGCGTTGCCTTCCTTAATCAACTCCTTGGCTTTCGTAGGGTTGTGGTTTAAAACAACATGGGCAGAATCTAACAACAAACCTATCTTGGTCGAGGTCTCGTTAGTTTTATTGCCTTTGGTAAAAAGCTTATTGGGGGCTCCTATGAAGCGTATTAATATAAAAACGATAACAATAAGCAGGATACTCACAAAAGCACCCACTGCCATCCGCGAAATTTTAAATTTAAGATGCCACTTCATACATCAAAATTAACTAAAAATTGGCTGGCAATGCAACAGGATATTTTTTTAAATTCATGTTTTGTTATGGTAACTACCCGTTCCTGAAAAAGCACCTACCCCATCCTTCGGGTACCTCTTCCTGGAAGTAGGGAGAGGAACATAGAGGCTTTTCTATATTTAGAATTTGTTGTTTGGATTTTGGTGTTTCGTATTTGGAACTCCGAGTCGGTTTTCAGGTATTTTAGTGACCTATAATTTCGCGAATGCTTTTCAGTTTTATTAATTTTGTTTATTGCCGTGAAGATTAGAAGATATCAAAAACAAAAAAGATGGCCACAGCATTGATTGTTTACGCGAGTTTAACGGGTACTACCGCGGGGATAGCTGAACTTTTAGCGGAAAATCTTCGCGCGCTTAGTGTGAATGTACTCGTAGAAGAATGTACAGAGTTGTACCCCAAAGAGTTTATCAATTATGACATCTGCGTAATGGCTACCTATACGTATGGCTCTGATGGTGCTTTGCCAGAAGAAGCTGAAGATTTCTACTATGATCTGGAAGAGGTAAACTTGAGGGAAAAAATTTTTGGTGTTTTGGGATCTGGAGATTTAATCTATGAAAAATTCTGCCCGGCTGTTGATGATTTTGATAAACAATTTGAAAAAACCGGTGCCATCCGTGGAGCAGAGATACTAAAAATCAATCTCACACCCGACGAAAAGGATAAGGAAGGTATTAGACAATTTGCTGAGGGTCTGGTAGCTGCTTGGGCTAAATTGAAATAAGTGTTCAATAGCAGTATTCAGTAGTGATTACTACGGCTGAATTAGTGGTGTTACTGTACATATAACAAACCTTTTAGGTAAGCATTTATAAGGTAAAGTTTAGACCATAACAGACAAACAACAATTAATTTACTTTTCCAATCTTAGCCTTCCAAAGATCTGGGCCATCTTCTATAGTTTCCCAAATAAATCCTGGGCCTAATGCATCGTATAATAAGAGGTGTTGTGTACTTAAATCCTCTTTTGACATCAGTGTAAATGCTTCCCCATAGTTGATGGAATTAAATGTGTTTATAAGCAGGTTATCAATTTCATCATCACTTTTGGTTAATTCTCTTAAATCGATTATTTGCAAATTAGTCTCTGGAAATTGACTGATAAGTTGTAGTAATTTTTGACGTTCTTCAAAAGCATTTAAAAACCGAACGGCAAAAATGAGCGTTAATATCAGTAAACCTGAATAACCAATTGCGGATAATATGTAGGGGATTGTAGGATCGCCCAACCTCACGGTGGTTAACCCAAAAGTGAACAGCCCACCAGTAATTATAAAGCCCATTCCCCAAATTAAAAGCAGCCATTTTAAAAATTCGAATCGGGTCATCGCTTTGCGCCAACCACTAATTTCTTTAGGAGCTACTAACTTTGTATTTGATGCTTTCACTTCTCTTTCGGGCATCGATCGCTGTTTTAAGGTGAACAGGTCGTATATCACTAGAATAGTACCAATTGTGAAAACAAAAGCAAATAGAACCAAGAAAACGCGAGCTTCGGCCATTGCGGGTCTTATGTGATGTCCCCACCAATCAAGGCCTAAAGTTCTATAAATGTAAATTTGCTTGGTACCTCCAAAAGCAAAGCTGGCAACGATTCCAAGAATTCCGAGAAATAACAGCCAAAAGCCTAATTTTGATAACTTTTCATTAAATCGATCAATACCTTTAATAATTCTAACTGCCTCGTAAGCTGCACCTATAACCAAAAATCCAAAAGCTCCAAAAAGTGCCATGTGCCCGTGAGATCCCGTAATCCAAGTTCCGTGTTCCCAAATATTAACGTAGGCAAGGGTCATTGTAAAGCCTAAGATTCCAGCACCGACCATTTCAAAAAGAGCAGAGCCAAAGATGAAATAGAAGGCAGGTTTATTCTTAATTGGTTTCACGCCATGTTTTTCATCTAAGAATACGTGCCAAATACAGAAAATAAGCGGTAAAGGTTCGAGGGCGCTAAAGAGTGAACCCCAGAATTGCCAGAAAGCAGGGGTGCCTATCCAAAAGTAGTGATGCGAATTTCCTATAAGTCCGCTTAGAATAACCAAACTCACGCCCCAGAAAACGGCAAAACCAACCTCTTCTTCGTCGGCGCCAAAAAGTTTATAGAGAAGAAACCCAATGACTGTGATATGAATAATTTCCCAAACAGCTTCCACCCAATAGTGAACTACATACCAACGGAAATACTCTTCTAAATCAAGATTTTCTGAAGAGATTAAAGCAAATATCCAAACGGTGGACAAGCCTACAACACCTACTGCAAGGCCCCAATGCATTTCATTCCAGGTTTTTACCTTTTTTGGAAATACAGCGAGCGTGAGATAGGTGAAAATACTGAAGCCAACTAGCAGGAGAATGCCAGTAATCCTTCCTCCTTCAAGATATTCTTTTCCTTGTTGCAGCATGGGGGTGTTTCCAATCCACCACCCAGTTCCGGTTTGTGCGAGGGGTAAGGTAATACATGACCATATAACAATAATCCATAAGGCGATGAGTAAAAATTTAACAAGCCAAGTTGCTTTTATTTCTTTTTTACCTAATAAGGGGCCTATAAACAGTAAGGTGCCAATAAAACCTGTTACAATCCAAACAACGGCTAAGTTTAAGTGGAGTGCCCGGATAATATTAAAATTTAAAATATCCTGAAGTAGCGTTGGCTCCAACTGTACAAGTGACAATAAGAGACCCAATATTACTTGAAGCCCAAAAAATAGCATCATGCTTATAAAAAAGGGATAGGCTAAGCGTTGTGTTTGATAACGGATTTTCATTGTAAAATCTTTTTAGTTTAATGATTTTAGATATTCAATTAAATCTGAAAGATCCTCATTGGAAATAGCTCCTTCATACGAAGGCATTAATCCTTTTTGGAACCCATCGACAAGCTCTTCATCGGGTTGTAGAATTGAACGTCTTAAGTAGTCTTCATCAGCGACGGCCTTTTTACCTTCCTCTAATAAGACTGTCGATCCATATAGCCCCTTCCAGCTCGGTCCAATCACGACTGTTCCGTCTGTTGAGTGACATGCTATACATCCCATATCCTTGGCTACTCTTATTCCATTTCCCCTTGGAGAACCAGGAAGTGCATTTTCTAAATTTGTCGGCTCTTCAGTGTTTCCAGCTAAAATAATCCCGCTCTTTTTTTCCAACTTCCTTTTCGTCTCCTCTATTACAGATTCTCTCGCTCTAACTTCAGGAGGCCAACCGGCTGTGTTTAGGTCAGACGTATATTTAAAAAAGGCAATCAAGGCATTGATCTCATCTTTTGTAAAGGGTAAATTGGGCATCAAGGCATCGGTTCCCCCTCTTTCTTTTACTCTACTTTCGGCTTTCAGATATTTTGAATAGTAGTCAGACAAATCGGTAACCTCGCTTTCTCCACTTTTAATAAGTTGTTGCAGTTGGATGTTTACTAATCCTTCAGAGGGATAACTGGCTGGAGAACCGAGATACGCCAATAGATATGCAGGGCCAGCGTCGTCATATATATTTGTGAGATCAGGGGCGAAGTAAGCGCCATTCCCAACAATTGTATGACAGTCCATACAGTTGTAAGTTTGCCATACCTGCTTACCCTGTAGCGCATTTTGGTCAGAAAAAGTGACTGCTGTAGTTTGGGGGCGTACTCGATCTTCGGAATCTACAAAAGAGAGAACTCCTAATACTGTCCAGACAATGATCATCACCCCAATAATCCAGATTGCTATCTTCCGCGCTTTTTGTTCTCTTGGATCAACCATGGCAGCCTTCTATATGATGTCTCTCGTGGCTGAGCAACATGACTAAAGCACGTACAAATGCCCACATTACATAACCCCCCAGAATAGCACCTAGAATATAATGGACATACCAGGCAGCTAAGGAATCCGCAAAAAAGGTGAATCCAAAGTCCCAAGGCGTAGAGATTCCAATAAAAAATAATGTAAACAGAACACTGATAAGATAGAGCTGTTTTTTGTTCTTTAAAATACTATTGCCACACATATTATTTAGTTTTAATTATAAGTTTCGAAACATTTTCTGCTTTCGTTACACACTTATTCTTTCACTATTAGGGCGTCAATCTTTTCCTGAATAAATCTATTGGAAAGCTGTTTTATAAAATAATTCCTCTATTCATTAATTGTATTTAAGACAATTTTAACCGAAATGTACGAATCTTTTAATAAAATACAAAGAAGTATTGTATTAATTTCTGAAAGTAATTATTAAATATTGAGATTATTACAATTGACAGTGAAAGGATTAGGCTTTAGTTTCATTTGTTAGTAGGTGAAGTTTTTCTTGTTTCGTATTCGTTTCTTCTTTTAAAAAAAGAGCAGAATTATTGTTGGAATTAGGGGGAAAATGGGAGAGGTTTGGTAGATTTTTAAACCTAAGAAACCCGGACGACAAGCGCTTGAGTTTAATCGAAGTATACTAAGAAAGGTTTATTGTAGAGAACTTGTATTACGTTATCAAAAACGAACGACTGAGGATTTAAGTCAGTTTAATACTATAAACCTTTATGAAGCTTTTAGTAATTCAAAATAATCTACCAAGATTTAAATAACTAGTTTTGAGTTTATGAATCATTAGTGTCCGATTAAAAGAGTGAGAAAATTTGTTGAGTCACAGATAATAGGCAATTAGAATATTTTTTATTTAATGACAGCATGCTATCAAACTTAGCATCAAAATTTATCAATTAAAAAGTATGTTTAATCAATTTTATCTAGTTTTCAATCTATTAAAAAGCAAGTCTTACGTCTTATGTCTTTCAGCGCAGCGGTCTTATATCTTAGTCGGACACGACTATTTAAGAATTATAAAAAATCATGAAACACCTTAAGCTAAACTTCGGAGACATTGCGCAGCCTGGTATTCTTTATTACGATAAAGAAGTTGAAAAAGCCTGTCTTAATATATGCGAGTCACTGAATTTTGATAATATGCCAGATTATGATTCTGAGCATTATTATGAACTGGAAAACGGCCATTTTAAAAGGAAAGTAATTAAGCCTGAAAATCGGTTAAAAGCTGGAGATAGAATTTTTGAAGACTCTCTAATTAAAAAATTTGATGCAGACACCAATAATGTTTTGTTTGTTTTTAAGGGTGAAGTTTTAACAGGTACGGTTCATTTTTCAGATTATAATCAAACACAGGTATTACATGCTATTCAGGATGATGTGCTTACTTTTGAAAGGAACATGCGGCAATATCTTTTCCTAAAAAACTTTAGAAATGGGGATATGCTCGATTACTTTAAATACCGAGCAGGAAAAAATGAATACTCGAGAAGATATTATGAAGGTCGCCTACACCGATTGGAAAAACGAAAAGATGAATTAAACCAATTGGGTGAATTTCAGATGTTTGATCTAAAGGATCTTTTAGAATTTGGAAATGACTCTCAATCGAATCATTTATTCGAATATGAACAGATTGAGCTAAATGGTAAAAAAATCTATGAATCAACTTTGGTTAATAGCTTGCGAAATATGGCGATGCACGGTAAAAATCCAGTTGAGTTAGATGAGGAATCTTCAGTGTATTCTATAGAAAGCCTTAACTATTTATTTAGAGCTCTAAATACTTTGGAAACCTTTACCTATCGCGTTGAAAAGTTGATAGCCGATCACGGAGATTATCAAAAATCGGTGCGGATGGATAACCGAGCGAAGCTCGAGATTATTTATCAGCATCATCCCAAAGCTCTAAACTATTTTATTGCGAATTAGCCTTCTATTTTTACCACATGTGGAAGTGCTCCTTCCTTATTTCAGGGGAAGGTGTCCGCTGTACGTATTTTATTTTAAAGGTCGAAATCATTTTTGAGCGGACGGAAAGGGTGGCGTATGGTTCTTCAGTTTTACAATCCAACTGAATTCGTTTCTTTTGCATTCGCTAATTTGCGAGTGGAAGTTTAACACAGAAAAATTTCTTCTATCAAATAAGGTAAAATAATGAGGAATATACTTCCTAAGATAACACTCTCACTGCTCTTCTTCGTTTTTATCAATAATTTAAGCGCTCAGAAAATTAGAGGCTTTGTTTTCGGAAGTGATAACATTGCAATCAGTGGGGTTTCTGTTTATTTCAATTCGGAAAAAATCACTGAAACTGATAATGAAGGGGTTTTTCTACTTCCGCCGGCTTTTGAATTTCCAATTAATTTAAGGCTGGAGCACCCCAAATTTTATGTAGAAAACGTTGAAATGGATAAGAATCATGCCAGGTTTAAATTAACGCTCTTGTCAAAACTAGAAAATCTGGAAGAAGTGGAACTCGTATCAAAAAAAATAATCGATACGCTGGTTAGATCTGCTCCTGAGTTTCTAATTCCTCTTGAAAAAATAACTGCAGAGAAATTTGATGAATTTAATCCAATCGATCTCGTTTCGGCAATCAACGAAACGCCGGGAGTTTTTATTCATAATGGTGCTATTAACACCAATAGAATTACAATTCGTGGGGTTGGCTCCCGGACGCTTTACGGTACCAATAAGGTTCGCGCTTATTTTAACGGCATTCCTATCACTGACGGCATCGGCGAGACGCAAATAGATATGTTCGACCCTGAGAATCTGGAAACACTTGAAGTTATAAAAGGTCCCAAAGCAACGCAATATGGCAGTAATTTGGGCGGCACGCTTTTGCTAAACTCAAAAAAGGCGGTTGTTGGAGAATCCTTTTTAAAAAGTAACTTAACTCTTGGCTCCTTCGGAATGATAAAGAATTCAATTTCAACTGCTACTGCCACAGAAAAATTCTCGCTTAATCTCAACTACGATTACCTAAAAACCGACGGCTTTCGCGAGAACAATAAATACAACAGAAAATCCTTACTGCTCACCGCTAATTATCAATTTAATTCTAAAAATGAGGTCTCACTTTTGGTGAATTATCTGGATTATTTTGCTCAGATTCCCAGTTCCATTAGCAAAACAGCCTTTGACGAAGATCCTACCCAAGCGGCCTTTACTTGGAGAGAAGCCCAAGGCTTTGAAAACAATAAACAGATTTTGACCGGGCTAAGCTTTACGCATCTTTTTTCCTCAAAGTTTAGAAATACGAGCAGTATTTTTTACACCTATTTGGATCATTACGAGCCACGACCGTTTAATATTCTCGATGAATTCACCAATGGGTATGGCGCCCGAACGGTTTTTATTAAAGATTTTCTATTTCTGAAAAACACTGCCAATTTCAGCTTCGGTGGAGAGGTGTATAAGGATAAGTACAACTGGAAAACTATCGAAAATCTCTATAAAGAAAACAATAGCAATGGCAGTCTAGAAGGGAGTTTGCTTAGCGATAATATAGAACGAAGAGATAATTTAAATGTGTTTGCCACAATTGAAATTCCTTTCACTTCCAAGTTTACGGGACAGTTTGGCTTAAACTTCAATAAAACTAATTACCGGTTTTTTGATGAGTTTAATCAAGGTGAAAACGATAAGAGTGCCAAGCGAAGTTTTGACCCCATTCTGGCTCCAAATCTAAATCTGCTGTACCAATTCAAAGGAAACATTAGCGCGTATTTTAATTTTAGTCGCGGCTTTAACTATCCCTCCATGGAGGAAACACTGACTCCAGGAGGAGTAATAAACCCAGAGTTAGGTCCTGAAAAAGGGTTTAATTATGAATTGGGGAGTGAACTTTTTCTATTTAACAGAAAACTCCATTTACAGTTGAATGCATACCTTTTAGACATAACGGATTTGTTAGTTGCAAAACGTGTGGGCGATGATCAATACATTGGTAGAAATGCTGGAAAAACCGAACACAAAGGCTTGGAAATGCGGCTTTCATTTAAACAGTCGTTAAATAAACACCTGCATTTTGGAGCCTATTTGAATACCGAGATAACCGATCATGAATTCATTGATTTTGTGGAAGGAGAGCAGGATTATTCAGGCAACCAGCTCACTGGGGTGCCTAATAAGAAAGCCAGTGGTGGAATTAATCTTGGTTATAAAAACCTTGTAATGAACGCCAATTTTCTTCATATAGGTGATATTCCGCTAAACGATGCCAATGCGCTGTATTCGGAAAAATATACGGTTTTTAATGCGAAAGTTTCATATAAAACAGAAATCCTTAAAATACTTTCTTTGGAAATAAATACTGGAATCAATAACCTTACTGACAAAAAATATGCGGCGTCTGTATTGATAAATGCCATTGGATTCGGGAACGCAGAACCTCGATTTTATTATCCCGGAAGACCAAGAAGTTGGTTTGGTGGAGTAAAAGTAAAATATACATTTTAATGGCTTTTGGGCGTTTGAGAATGTATCAATAGAAACTCCCAGTTAAATAGGTGTGGATACTTCAGAACCTCTATGTGTGTTGGGTTTACTGAAAAGGGTGTTCAAAAAAGTAAGAGATAACACTGAAAATTTGAAAAAAGGAATTTTGAGTCGCTCTCGGAAGAACAAGGGTATAAAAATCCAGCTTCGGTAAAAGCCTTTTTAAAGATATGTGCGGAACAGAAGGGTGAAAATTGAAGTAACGATATTTCAGTTTTTGTTCAGACGCATTGAGGTGGTTTTATATGATTTGCAATACGATTTGAACTTGCTTCAAAATTAGTTTAAGAACTACAATGTTTTCTTAAATAGGATAAAGGGGTGCGAGGAGTGTTGTAAATTAGTGGGAACAATTCTAAATTCTATAAATTATGAAAACCCTACAAACACTTTTAGTAATTAGCTTTTTGGCGGTATTAACGGCATGTGGCCCTACAAAAGAACCAACCTCTACAGACGCAAAAACCGCTAAAGTTGAAAATAACCGAGGCAGGTCTAACCAAGGTATTTCCAAAGGAAGGACAAAAACCACGAATGCTCCAGATTTTTCTTCGGACAATGTAACTGACTCTGAAGCTGTTCGAAACAATGAGGAACGTAATAAGGCGCGAATGCAGGAAATGTATTCAACCTTGAATATGGATGAGGCTCAAATAAAACGTTTTGAAAATGAGTGGAAACGATCAACGGGCGCTTGGAAAAGAAGCAATCGGAACCAATCTATGAACAACTTTGAAAAAGTGGAATATCAAGACCGAATTTTAAGCAATATTTTAGATGAAGCGCAATTTGAAGCCTACCGAGAATGGGCACGTGAAAATCCGATGACTGATTAAATTGATAGTACACTTTATAATGTGGCTCATCATTTTGATGGGCCTTTTTTTGTCCAAGCAGTGGGCAATATGTGAATTGTGTAAATGCAGCTACCTCGACATCTGGTAAGAAACTAGGAAAGGATTGGAATAGAATTCAGACTCTGTTTTGTTGACACTAAGCAGTTTAAAGGTAGTTTGCGTAGCGTGAATCCTTAAAAAATAAGACGTAAAAGACCTGTTGGACAAAGTGTTCCAAAAGTTTTTTATTGAATGATAAATGGATTTTAAAGTCTTTCTTGAAGCTCAGAAATAATAAAAATAGCCAAGAATAAAAGACCTGTTCCAATTGCTAATGCACCTACTCCCATACCGCAAATTTACTAAAAATAGTAATTGGTTTTCAAGTTTTTCAATTTAAAAATTAGCTGTGTGCTCAGTTTAGTGTAGCTGAAGCCTACTTGAAGCAGCTACAAAGTTCTATCCGAAAGTATAGCATGCGTTTGAACAGCTAATTTAGAGGGGATTAAGTGAAAGTGTTTATCTATTGGATGCTATTATATTGTTAATTATTTTCATCGGCTTGCTTCGAAAACTTGTCGAAGGGGCGGTTCTTTTTGTTGAATTGAATCTCTACAGTTTGTTTGCCCCATTGGCGTGCGGCATCTTCATCGAGCCCCATATAAATATCTATTTTTTTCGTCCAACGTTTGTTCATTTTGTCTTTTACAATGTAAGTGCCTGGTAGGTTATTTATTTCAACTTCTTCGTTGTGGTCTAACCCTAGCTTAATCAGGTCGCGAGAAACAGCTATGGCGCGTTCGCCGGGTTCCAGAATATCGCCCCAAGCCGCCAAGGAAGGATTACCCTTTTTGGTTTGGCGCTCAACAGAATTATAGGCAGTTGCCGTAACGGTAATGGTGGTCATTTTTGACTCCTGTTTTTTCTTCTCTTTTTTGTTTGAGCAGCCAAACAAAACGAATAGTAAGGAGATAAAAGTGAATTGTATAAGATATACGTTTAAATGTCGCATAATTAAAAAATACAAATAATTAGATTAACTGCCTGATGTTTAGGGTCGAAATTGGGTTAATGTTTCCTGGAATTGATAAATAAGCTGTAGATGAAAAGGTTCGCTATCGCAGCTGATTAAGTGTTGTGGCGAGCTAAGATAAAGCCGTGTAATCGCCAGAAAAAGTGGTTCCCATTGGCACCAGTCCTGCAAATGAAAAGCCACGGACTGCGTCCTCGTTTTATTCTTTTATTTCATTGCTTTGAGCAAGCTCAGCAATTCCATAAAACAACAAAACCACGCCTAATGGCGTGGCTTTCTAAGTGATCAGTGGAGCCGGGGAGATTACAGAAATGTGATCTCCATTGGCACCAGTCCTGCAAATGAAAAGCCACGGACTGCGTCCTCGTTTTATTCTTTTATTCCATTGCTTTGAGCAAGCTCAGCAATTCCATAAAACAACAAAACCACGCCTAATGGCGTGGCTTTCTAAGTGATCAGTGGAGCCGGGGAGATTACAGAAAATGTGATCTCCAGTGGCACCAGTCCTGCAAATAGAAAGCCACGGACTGCGTCCTCGTTTTATTCTTTTATTCCATTGCTTTGAGCAAGCTCAGCAATTCCATAAAACAACAAAACCACGCCTAATGGCGTGGCTTTTTATGTGATCAGTGGAGCCGGGGAGATTCGAACTCCCGTCCAAACGCGCAACTATACCGCTTTCTACATGCTTAGTTTTCAATTGGATTTTAGTGAGATTGCCGGTCGAAAACTACCAACGCACTCCTTATCTTCATTTGTGCCGATAGCTATCGGCATTTACAAGTGCATCAAAGCCCTACACTTGCTAGGTTTACTTTTACGAAGCCACTGAGTCAACCGCCGTAAACCAAGGCCGTTGAGTGACTTCCTGCTTGCCCACCTTGTGGGCCGAGGCACATCCTACTATGATTCAGATTATGCAGCTAGGGCGTAGTTATTCTCGCCGTTTAAAAAGTGTGAAATATGATATTTACGAGCTGTATCCCAGCGCTCGGCATGCTTACAATACAATTAGACCCGCTGTCAAAACCAGTCGGCCCCGTTATGGTCTTTAGTCGTTAGTTGGTAGTCGCTAGTAAATCGTCATTTTTTTTATAATCAAATCACTTAAACCCAACCAGAAACTAATTTTCGGACTGCAAAGATACAAGAAAAACCTTATATTTGACCTCCTTAATTATTCCATTCTACATTGGAACAAAAATCATACCATATGCCTATAACATTTGCCATCATAAAAGAACGTAAAACTCCGCCAGATCGTCGCGTCGTTTTTTCACCCGAAAAATGCCAGGAAGTCGTAAAGAAATTTCCAGACGCTAGAATTATCGTGGAAGCTTCAGATATTCGAATATTTCCGGATGAGGCGTATCGCAATGCGGGTTTTGAAGTGATGGAAGATGTCTCTGAGGCTGATGTTATGCTTGGGGTGAAAGAAGTGCCGATTGCCGCGCTAATTCCGAATAAAAAATATTTCTACTTTAGTCACACTATTAAAAAGCAGCCTTACAATAGAAATTTGTTGGTGGCTATGTTGGATAAAAACATTGAAATGTTTGACCATGAAACCATCGTCAACAGGAATAATAAGCGCTTAATTGGCTTTGGTTATTATGCAGGCTTGGTTGGAGCTTATAATGGTTTTAGAGCCTTGGGCTTACGCGACAATTTGTTTGAGCTGCCAAAAGTTGAAAACCTACCCGATTTAGCAGCGGTAAAAGCTGAATTGGATAAGATTGAAATTCCGAATATAAAAATAGTTCTGTCCGGTACCGGGAAAGTTACGCGCGGGGCAAAAGAGATAATAGACCATTTAAAAATACGCGAAGTAACCGACGAAGAATATCTTTCAGAAAAATCATTTAACGAACCGGTGTATTGTCTGATAGATGTTTCAGAATACAACAAACGTAAGGATGGCCGTGCTTTTAGTAAGCAGGAGTTTTATAAGGATCCTTCTGGCTATGAAAGTGACTTTATGAAATATGCCAAAGTGAGTGACGCCTTTTTTACAGGTCACTTTTACGGCAATGGCGCGCCATACCTTTTTACCAGAGAAGACGCAAAAAGTTCAGATTTTAAAATAAACTTGGTAGTAGATATCTCTTGCGATGTTGATGGCCCTGTGGCAAGTACACTTCGAGCATCTACCATTGCCGATCCTTTTTACGGATACGATCCAAAAACCGAAACGGAAACCAACTTTGATGCACCAGGGGCAATAACAGTAATGGCTGTGGACAATCTGCCATGCGAACTGCCTAAAGATGCCAGTAAAGGCTTTGGCGAAATGTTTCTGGAAAACGTGATTCCGGCATTTTTTAATGACGATAAAAACAGCGTATTAAAACGTGCTCAAATTACTACAGCAGAAGGCAAATTAACGCCGAGGTTTGCGTATTTAAAGGATTTTGTAGAAATTACAGTCTAATATTAAACAGCTAAAGTTATTGAAGCTAAGCAAAAAATCGGGTTGGTAACGGGAGCGGCATCAGGTCTTGGTCTTGAATTAACCAAGCTTTTGGCGGAAGATGGCTACGACCTAATTTTAGCAGATGTAGATGCCGAAAAACTACAGCAGGCCAGCGATGAAATTGCTGCCCAATATCATTCAAATATACAGTTAATCGTTAAAGACTTAAGTAGGAGCAATGTGGCCGATCAAATATTTGAGGCTATTGAAGACAAACCCATTGATGTGCTAATAAACAACGCGGGGTTTGGAGTTTTTGGAAGCTTTAACGACACCGATTGGCAACGCGAAATGGATATGCTAAACTTGCATGTAATCACCACTACCCATTTAACCAAATTGGTTTTAAAAGGAATGGTTGCTCGCGGAAACGGAAAAATATTGAATATGTCGTCGCTAGCGGCGTTTCAACCGGGGCCACTGATGTCATTATACTACGCTTCAAAAGCATATATTCTCTCTTTTTCTGAAGCCATTGCCAACGAGCTTAAAGGTTCTGGGGTAACCGTTACCTGCTTATGTCCGGGGCAAACCAACACGTGTTTTCAGGAAGTAGTTTCAAATGGAACAGCTTCTTCCAATAACAAAATTAACTTTAATGTTGCCTGTCCTCAAAAAGTTGCAAAATATGGATATGAAGCAATGCAAAAGGGAAAAGTGGTTGCCATACCAGGTAAAATCAACAAGTTTCTCTCTAAGTTGCCTCGCTTTGTGCCTAGGCGGACAGCTACCGCTATAATTAGAAGGATTCAAGAAAAAAATCGAGATACTTGATTTTTTATGTTAAACTTTCTTTAGCCTGATAGGCTCTTCAGACTGAATCTTTATTAACGCACCGAAAAACTCTTGTAATGATTTATAGGCTTCAGGCGGAAAGTGGTAGTTGTTTAGCTTTACACTTAATCTAATGTTTACCTTGGTTCCAGAAACATCATAGACCACAGAAAGCTCACCGTCATTTTCCGGAAGTTTCAGGATTTTATTGTTTGGTACTTCTTCAACTACGTATTGATCTTTTAAATCTATTGAAACTAGGTAATTGTTTAGTACAGGAAACCCAAAATCTATTGGATAATGCCTTTTGTTCTTAAGAAACGGATTTTCAGAAAAAAATGTTTCCATTAAAAATGGATAGAGAAATAACTTATCCACAACGGGCTGTTCATGAAGTGAAACCTGATACGTTTCTTTATAGGCTTTGTCTAAGTTTTTTTCATTTTCTACCGTGAGGTTTGAAACTTCCAAGCCCTCATTTCTGCTTTGCTTTCTTTTAATTATTTCTTCTTTTATAAAATCATTATTCATTTGCCGTTGAACTACTGAAATGTAGCCTGTGGAAGCTTCGTTTACTTTCCCTGAAAATAATCCTGAAGCATTGGCAGATAGTTGCATGTTTACATAATGCATGTTTTTTGAAATTGGGGTTATGGGTTCCCAATAACTACCTTTTTTGAAATCCAAAACCCGTCCCTCCTTATTTAAGGTGCGTAAGGGAAGCACTCCGAAAGGCGTATATTTATTAGTGGCATCCAATAAATAGATTTTATTGTTTACTTTTAAACGCACTAGGGCATAATTAAAATCTGTTCTTACTGGGTACTGTTTAGTTGGCATGGCTTTGTCTCGAGTTGCAACGAGCATTATTTTAGCTTCAAGTCCGCTAGCCTCCAAAGCGTTGATCAGGCCTAGATTAATTTCAACACTGTTTCCACGTTTATTTTCGAAAGCGCTCTTAACACGATTATCATTAAGAAGATTAGATTGTTTATTCCACGACATCCTTTCTTGGATAAAATAATAAACTGCCTTGGCTCGTTCTAGATCATCTGTAATGGAACTGATTGAAGTTGGAAGCTCTTGCTGAAAGAATTTTGTGTGTTTAAGTTGACCTCCAAAGTCCTTGTCATACCGAAATGTTTTATCAACGTCTTTCCATGTTCGTGAATAGGCTTCTCTGGTTTCGTCTATCTTGAGGATGTCTCTTATCTCAAACTTCATAGCGGGAATATAATTGTATTTGGAAAGCATATACTTTTCTTCTTCAAAAGCTGGTACATCCTTCATTGCGTAGGTAGCCGATTCGCAGTCTCCCGGTACTTTATAGCCTGGAAGATGGAAGCACGAAAGTTTTATTTCGGCCTCGTTTATATCTAGTTTCCGGTCGCCAAAAAGGGTTCGGTTGTAGGTGTAATTTCCGGGTATTTCTGTATGGAGCTCAGAGTATAGTGTTGGTAGGTCGTTCATAAACGCCCATCCGCGCAAATTAAAAAAATATGGCGTTTCAAGCCGGTAGGTGTACTCCAGAATGCTACCATCCTGTATATTGGGAAATGTAAACTTTTTAATGGAGTAGTTTGGACCTTCTTTTATATCAAAAAAGGCATTATCGGCAACATAAGTCTGCGATTTGCCATTGTGGGTGATTGCGGTAAGGTTTCTTATGTTTTCTTGTACTTCTTTTTCGCGATAATACGGAATTTCAAAACTTGCGTAATCAAAATTCTTGGAATCGAACACTTTTATTTTGCGGTGTACGTCTTTAATAAGCCTAATATATCCGTCGGCGGCATCAAAACTATAATTTCCTCTTTCATATAAAATTACGCCTGTTGCCGTTGAATCTTTAGCGTATTGCCTCATGGCAAATTCTTCGGGAAATGGTTCGCCAAAAGCATGAGGTTTTACTTGTGAATGGCTACAGAATACAAGGAAGAAAAAGCTTAGAGAGAATAGGATTTTTAAACGCATATTAAAGTTTTTTTAGGGTGATAGGTTCTTCTTTCAACATACTTACCATGCTGCCAAAAAATTTCTTTAAAGATTGATAAGCGTCTGGTTGAAAGTGATACGAAGCCAATTTCATATTAAAACGAATGTTTATTTGATTGTCTTTGGCGGTATATGCTACGGTACATTCACCGTCGTTATTAGGGAGTTTAATACTTCTGCTTTTAGGGAGTTGTTCAACTTTATAAGCATTGCCGAGGTCTATGGAAACTAAATAGGTGTTTGTAAACGGAAAGCCAAAATCCATTGGATAGCTTCGTTCTTTCAGTTTAAAAGGATTCTCAGCAATATATGTTTTATTAAAGAAGGGGTATAAAATTACTTTATCGCCTACCACTTCTGGTGTTATTGTAATATTGTAGCTTTCCTTGAGCGGCTTTTCTATGGTGTTGAGGTCTTCAAGTTGGTAGTCATTAATTTCTATACCAGCTTTGGTTTTTTCATGGGCTTTCTTATACTGTTGAAGGGTTTTTTCCTCAATGATATTTCGTTTATTAAGTGCTATATAACCTGAGTTCATCTGGTTAACCTTTCCGCTAAATTGCCCTTGGGCTTCAGCTGCAATTTTTGCATTCATATATTGAATGTTTTGTTCAAAAGGTTTAATATCCATCCAATAACTGCCTTTTTTGAAATCTAATACGCGAGCTTGGACGTTTAAGGCGCGAAAGGGAATAATTGCAAATGGCGCTTGCTTGTCAGTGGCATCTAGTAAAATTTCCTCATTGTCTATAAGCAACACTGCGAGTACGTAATTAAAGTTAGAGAGTACCGGATAATGTTCGGTTGGTAATCCGTTATTTCGGGTAGATAAAATTACCGATTTTGCATCTAGTTTTGCGGCTTTGAGTGCATTGACCAAGGAAAGGTTAATAGCTGTTACGCTTCCCAGTTTTTCGTCAAAGACGTCTTTTACTTTAATGCCGTAATTGAAGTACCTGCCATTCCAGATATAATTATTTTGAATAAAGCGATAAACAGCCTTTGCTCGTTCTAATTCATCTTCTATATCCAAGATAGAATTAGGTAGTTTTCTTCTAAAATAACTTTTCTTTTTAAGCTGCTCTCCAAAATCTCTTCTGTTCTTAAAACGATCATCTACATCGTCCCAACTTCTAGTGTAAACCTGTTCATAGCCATGGAAAGTTTCAATTTCGAGTGGTTCGTAAACAATGCGCGAAATATAGTTTTGGCGTGAAAGCATGTATTCTTCTTCAGTAAAAGAGGGAATATTCTGCATTGCAAATATGTTGGTTTCGGAATCTACATGACCGGTATTTGATGGTAAAACAAATGCCTTCGGTTTAATGGAGGAATTTCTTATGCTTAATTTTTTATTGCCATAGAGAATGTGGTTGTATTTAAAATTTGCAGGTAAAACGGTTTGAAATAAGCTGTAAACAGTTGGCAATTTATGTTGAAACTCCCATCCTTCAATATCATAGAAATAAGAACTGACAATGGTATATCTATACTCCAAAATACTTCCGTCTTGTATATTTGGAAAAGTAAACTTTAGAGCCTTTCCGTTGCCAGGTTGTTCTATTTCAAAGAATGCTTCTTCGGGAACAAAATTTTGTAAAGCTCCGTTATGGGTTACAGCTTTATAATCTAATATTTCCTCTGGAGAAAACCTTCCTCCTTTATAGGGAATCTCAACGGTAGCAAAATCAAATTTTTTAGCGTTCAGTACTTTTATTTTTCTATGCACTTCTCGTACTAATCTTATTGTTGCTTTTTTAACAATTGACGCAACGTAATAATTCCCCGATTCATAAAGTATTACGCCAGCAGCATCAGGTTTCGGTTTGTAATTATTTAGTTTGTACTCGGCTTGGGTAGGCTTCCCAAATGTGTCAAAACGCGTAGACTGCGAATAGGATATAGTAATGGCTAAAATAAAAAGAAGCAGTACAAGGTTTCTAAGAGGCATATTGTTGGCAGATATGGGGTGTTAGTTGCAAAATAGAATAAATAACTTTAATTAGAAAATAATTAATTAAGTATCATATAAATAAGGAAATTATGAATTGTAGCTTTGTTTAAGGTGGAATCAGGGCGTTGTTTAACGTAAATTCAAGTTAATAACGCAAAACCACCGCCAAAATAGGTAAAATCCCCATTGAATATACGGATTTTTCCTCTTGTATGACCTCTGTATAATTGTCATCTTTGTTGTACTACTAATTAATTGGGGAGTTAATAACTAGTAATTTGTTTAAGAGGGTTGTCGTTAAAATGGCAGCCCTTTTTTATTGGTTTCAATTACTTTAAATTTTATGATAATCGGTTAAAAGGGGAAAAACCCCTTTTTTAAAACAGGGTTTTTCCTCTTGTTTATTTTAAGGGTTCTTTACATTTTTGAAGTTGCAAGTTAATTGGGGAGTTAATGATGCAATCAAGAATGAAAGCTGTTCCGTTTGGAGCGGCTTTCTCTTATTTATGGGAAAAGAAGTAGGAAAAAGCCTAAGGTAAATTCGGGTTTTTTCCTCTTGATTTGCTTGATGTTTTATTCGATATTTACTGTACTTATTATTAGAGAATTTAATGACTGAAAAAAAGTAAATGCTTGTATCTTAGATAGAAGCAGTGATTTTTATCCAATTATCTAAAATTTCTTTTTATAAAAATTTGTTTTTAGCCAAAGTGGCCTAGCATCTTTTGATACTAGGCCACTTTATTTACAGGTTACTTTGAGTATATGTTATATAAAATCATCTCATTACCTATTAGATAAAAAAACTCAAACCACTTCAAGCTATCTTCTTCTATTAATTATAGAATCTTACAGGGTTTTGTAGTGCGTATAATTTTTAACGGTGCCGAAAGACCTATAACCCATTGATTGTTTTCCGAATGGCCACGAGATCGGTTAATAATTTTTCAAGTAGATTTAAGTTGAGCATGTTGGCGCCATCACTCTTTGCATTGGCGGGATCAAAATGGGTTTCAATAAAAATACCGTCGGCTCCCGTTGCAATTCCCGCGCGAGCAATGGTTGAAATCATTTCGGGTCTTCCCCCCGTAACGCCAGCGCTTTGGTTGGGTTGTTGTAAGCTGTGAGTAACGTCCAGCACCACAGGTGCATACTGCCTCATGGTTGGGATTCCTCTAAAATCTACCAGCATATCTTGATACCCAAACATGGTACCTCTATCTGTAATTACTACCTGTTGGTTGTTACAGTCGGTAACCTTAGTAACGGCGTGTTTCATGCTTTCGGGACTCATAAATTGACCTTTTTTTAGGTTTACCACTTTCCCCGTTTTGGCGGCGGCAACTACTAAATCTGTTTGCCGTACTAAGAATGCTGGAATTTGTAAAACATCCACGTATTCCGCCGCCATAGCAGCATCGCTTACTTCGTGAATATCGGTTACCGTGGGAACATCAAAGGTTTCCGAAACTTTCCGAAGGATTTTCAAAGCTTTTTCGTCACCAATCCCTGTGAAACTATCAATTCGGCTACGGTTAGCCTTTTTAAAACTTCCTTTAAAAATGAAAGGGATTTCGAGCTTGTTGGTAATTTCGACAATCTTTTCGGCAATTTGCATCGCCATTTCTTCGCTTTCAATGGCGCAAGGGCCAGCCAAAAGGAAAAAGTTATTGGAGTCTGTGTGTTTGATTTTTGGGATTAGGTCTAGTGTCATACTTTATTTTTAGCAGTGTAAAGATAGTTATTTTACGGTTCAAGTATTCTATTTCGTGTTTTGTGAACAGTTTCAATTTTTTAGATCAAAATAAAATGATAACTTTAATATGTAATCCACTTAGAAACACTACTTTTGCACCCTCCAAAAAAAGGAGTTTCCTTATGAATATCAAAAACATAGCTATTATTGCCCACGTTGACCACGGTAAAACCACCTTGGTTGATAAAATTATGCACCACTGCAGTCTTTTTCGTGATAACGAACAGTCTGGAGACCTTATACTTGACAACAATGATCTGGAACGTGAAAGAGGGATTACCATTACCTCAAAGAACGTTTCGGTTATGTATAAAGACACAAAAATAAATATTATCGATACACCTGGTCACGCCGATTTTGGTGGCGAAGTAGAACGTGTATTGAATATGGCCGATGGTGTTTTGCTATTGGTAGATGCTTTTGAAGGCCCTATGCCACAAACGCGATTTGTACTTCAAAAAGCAATCGATTTAGGTCTAAAACCTTGTGTTGTTGTAAATAAAGTAGATAAGGAAAACTGTACCCCAGATGAGGTGCATGAGGCTGTTTTTGATTTAATGTTTGAATTGGGTGCTGAGGAATGGCAACTTGATTTTCCAGCTGTTTACGGTTCTGCAAAACAAGGATGGATGAGCGACGATTGGAAAAATCCAACAGATAGCCTTGAGCCATTGCTAGATATGGTTCTTGAGCATATACCTTCGCCTAAAGTGGAGGAAGGAAGCCTTCAAATGCTTATAACTTCTCTAGACTTTTCATCTTTTACAGGAAGAATCGCCATTGGCCGTTTGCAAAGAGGAGTTTTAAAAGAGGGAATGCAGATTGCTTTGGTAAAAAGAGACGGAGCGATTATAAAATCTAGAATTAAGGAATTACATACGTTTGAGGGGATGGGCCGTAAAAAGGTTTCTGAAGTTCATGCTGGCGATATATGTGCCTTAGTAGGTCTGGAAGGTTTTGAAATTGGCGATACCGTTGCCGATGTTGAAAACCCAGAAGCCTTAAAAACAATATCTATTGATGAGCCTACCATGAGTATGCTCTTCACCATAAACGATTCTCCGTTCTTCGGAAAAGATGGAAAGTTTGTTACTTCTCGTCATATTAAGGAGCGCCTGGAAAAAGAATTGGAAAAAAACTTGGCTTTGCGCATGCAGCCAACGGACAGTGCCGATAAATTTATGGTCTTTGGCCGTGGGGTGTTGCACCTTTCGGTTCTAATTGAAACCATGCGTCGCGAAGGTTATGAACTTCAAATTGGGCAGCCACAAGTAATCATTAAAGAGATTGATGGCGTTAAGTGTGAGCCTGTGGAAGAAATGACCATAGATTTACCTGAAACCGTTAGTGGTACCGCAATTAATATGGTGACCATTCGTAAAGGAGAAATGTTGAGTATGGAAGGCAAAGGCGAACGTATGGTTTGTAAATTTGCTATTCCATCGCGCGGAATTATCGGTTTGCGAAACCAATTGCTTACCGCTACAGCAGGTGAGGCGATCATGACGCACCGTTTCCTAGAATACCAACCCATGAAAGGAGGTATTCCTGAAAGACAAAACGGAAGTTTGGTATCTATGGAAACAGGTACTGCAATTCCATATTCCATTGATAAACTACAGGATCGCGGCAAGTTTTTTGTTGATCCGGGAGAAGATATTTACGAAGGACAGGTAATTGGTGAAAACTCGCGTCAAGATGATATGACGGTGAATATTACCAAGACCAAAAAGATGTCTAACGTTCGTTCTTCGGGTGCAGATGACAAAGCGAAAATTATTCCTGCAGTTAAGTTTTCATTGGAAGAATCATTGGAGTATCTTCAAAAAGATGAATACGTGGAAGTAACGCCAAAGCACTTACGACTTCGTAAAATATATTTGAAGGAAACCGATAGGAAACGAAATAAGATTTAAGGTTTTTTAGACAAAAGGCATAAGACGAAGGCTAAGCACGAAATAAGTGTTTTTAAAATTAAACTTCGTCTTATGTCAATACGTCTAAATTATCAAATAAAAGATAATTGGGCTTTAACTCAATAAACTCCGCGGTTTTTAGTTAATTTGTGGTCGTCTATTTGACAAGCTTAATAATAAACTAACAGGTATGAATTTTCTTTATTTCGATCCAGGAATAGGAGCAATGATAGTGCAAGCAGTTGTTGCTGGTGCTGCAGCCGTATTGCTGTTTTCAAAAGGAGTGCTGTATAAGGTGAAATCTTTTTTCGGACTGGTAAAAGAGAATGAAGATACTTACGATTCAATTGACGTTGAAGAGCAAGACACCGATAAAGATGACAAACAAAACTGAGGTACATCAGGCCTCCTTCCGAGATCCTTCTGGTTACATGTTTTATGATGGTAAAACCCTTCGTAGGGCCATCAACCCCATTTATTTTCCGCAGTATAACAGACTAAAAGAAAGTGGTTTTTTCAAAAACCTTATTGCCAACGGGCTACTAATTCCGCATAAGGAAACCTCTAACACTGCTGAACAGATAACTATTACGCCCGAAGAAATTCCTTTTATTACAAACCCGTATGAATGGAGTTTTGAGCAGTATAAACACGCTGCATTACACACCTTAAAAATTCAAAAATACGCACTTTCAAAAGGTTTTATTCTGAAAGATGCCTCTGCTTATAATATTACTTTTCACAAAGGGAAACCTGTGTTTATCGATAGTCTTTCGTTCGATTTTTATGTGGAAAATACTCCCTGGCGCGCTTACAAACAATTTATTACCCATTTTTTAGGCCCTCTTGTTCTTGCAAAATACCACGGAACGGAAGTCTTTAAAATGATGCAGACGCATATTGACGGGATTCCTGTGAAGCTTATTTCCTCCCTATTGCCATCGCTCACAAAACTGAGTTCGGTAATCTATACCAATATTCATTTGTTGGCAAAGATGGAACGCAAGCACAGTGACGACTATAAAGCCGAAGCTAAGATTGCGAATCTTTCAAGAAAAGCGCAGGAAAACATCCTCGATAGTCTTTATGGTTTCATTAAGGGCTTGTCGCTAAAAGAATCTAGCGAATGGGGTGATTATTACAGCAAAACAAATTATAACGAAGCTGCTTTTGAAGCTAAAAAAGAACTGGTAAAACAATGGGTAAAACCATTAGCTCCTCAAAAACTTATTGATGTTGGCGGGAACGACGGTACATTTGCCCGTACGGTTTTAGACAGTGTACCACATGTTATTGTAACCGATATTGACAGTAATGCCGTAGATTTTAATTACAAACAACTGCAACAGAATAAGGAAACCAACATGCTGCCTTTTGTGTGCGATGTACTGCAGCCCGCTCCCGGCATTGGTTTTAACAATACCGAACGGAATTCATTGCTAGACCGTTTAACCGGGTATGCACCAGATGTTACCATGGCTTTGGCCCTCATTCACCATATCACGCTTTCTGGGAATGTTCCCTTTGAAAAATCAGCTTCCTTTTTTGCTGCCTTTTCCAAAAACTTAATTATTGAATTTCCAAAACGTGAAGATTCTTGGGCAGAATCCTTACTGGTTCGCAAGCGGGAGTTTATTGAGCATTTCGATTTTTACAATGAGACTGAGTTTGAAAAGGGCTACCTTCAATATTTCAGCATTGAGAAAAAAGAGACTATAAAAGGAACAAAACGATTGTTGTACTTGTTAAAGCGCAAAGCTCTTTGAGATTAAAAAGAGATACGCTTTCATAGGCTGAAATCTTAGTCTTGGATTTATCTTATCAATAAAATTAAGAACACCTATTTCCAGCCCTAAATAGGAATAAGCTTTAAAGATTCTACATTCACAATAGATAGCCCCAAGTTTATATAAAAACTACATAACTCGAGGTTTTTTATACTACTTTTGGAAAATTGATGCGATTTAAAGAAAAATCATCTTTAAAATTTTACTTGGGTCTGAATGGATAACTTCTTTCAAAAATATTTTAAACAACCGGTGAATCCGGGGATAACTGGACTGATATGTGGTTTTTACCCCTTTGTTTTTTACTTCTCGAATAATTTTTCTGCAATCAATTCGTGGGAGCATCTCGGGTTTTTCTTTCTGTTTTTTATAGGAATTCCAATAGTCGTGTTTTCACTGGCCTCTTTGGTTTTAAAATATTCCGAAGCCTTGTCAAAATACAAAATGCAGATTCTTTTTGTGTTGATTATTATGACAGTTGCCACGCTTATGTCGCAGGCAATGTATTTAACCATTAAAAAGAAATTGCTTTTAGGCTTGCTAATTATTTCGGTTTTAGCAGCTTGGAAATTACACGCACACCTTAAAAAACTGTTGGTGATAATTCTTTTGATGAGTATTCTTCCAACTTTAAACTGCATCATAAAAATAGTGGAGCATGAGCAAAATATGGGATGGACCCAATTGCCCGATGCCATAGAAACCGCAAAATTTAAAAAAACTCCTAATATTTATGTAATCCAACCCGATGGATACGTGGCAGAGAAACTCATGACTAGTGATCTATATAACTTCAATAATCCTTTTTACGGGTGGTTGGAAAATAATGGGTTTAAGGTTTATGATAACTTCAGAAGTAATTATCCTGCGAGTCTTACGTCAAATTCTTCTATGTTTGCCATGAAGCAACACCGTTTTGGCCAAGTGCTTTTTCCATCTATTGATATGCCCAATGCACGCGATATAATTGCCGGAAATAATAGCGCCATTAGGACTTTAAGGAATAATGGGTACAAAAACTTCTTTATCGTTCAGGATGAATATTTTCAGCAAAATCGTCCAGAGCAAACCTTTGATTACTATAATATAAGTCCACAGGAAATTCCGTATTTTAGTAATGATAACAATGTAAAAAAGGTTGTTTTTAACGATTTAAAAGCTGCTATGGATACCGTGAACAGCGTGGGGCCGCGGTTTTATTTTGTTGAAAAACTATTGCCACACCACGTTCACTTTTCAGCCTCTAAAGAGGAAGAGCGAGATACGTATATTGATAAAATAAAGCGGGTAAACGTATGGTTAGAAAATACGGTAAATTACATTTCTGAACGCGATCCAGATGCAATCGTTATTATTTCGGCAGATCATGGCGGTTGGGTTGGCCTAGGTAGCTATCCCGAAATGTTTGGCACAACAGACCCAGATAAAATACATTCTATATATTCTACCTTGACGGCTATAAAATGGAATGGAAACCTAGAGAATGGCATGGACGCCAAACTAAAAAGCAACGTGAATATTTTTCGTGTTTTATTTTCCGTTTTAAGCGAAAACCCTGAATATTTGAAATATTTGGAAGACGATTCCAGTTATAACCTTGAGAATGGAGTATTTTGGAAATCGGTTCGTCCTGTGATAGACGACTCCGGAAAAGTGAATTTAAACGAAACAGAAACCTGACCAATTTGGATAACTACACAGTAGAAAAATATCAAAAAGCACTAAAAACTACTTGGAACACGTTTGTAAAGGAAGCTAAGAACAGTACATTTTTGTTCCAACGTGATTTTATGGACTACCATTCCCATAGGTTTACGGACTATTCCTTGCTTGTTTATAAAAAGACGAAATTGGTTGCAGTGCTTCCCGCAAATATTTTGGAAACGGAATTGCATTCGCATCAAGGCTTAAGCTACGGAGGGTTGGTTTTAGGTAAAAAAACAACTTTTGAAGAAACCTACCATATTTTTAAAAGCTTGTTGGTCTATTTGGAAAATGAGGGTGTAAAAGCCTTAAAACTGAAACTGCTCCCTAAAATTTATAATCAATTGCCAAGTGATGAAATTGATTACCTCTTGTTTACTGTAAAGGCTAATCTTTATAGAAGAGATATTACAAGCTGTGTTTATAATGAAAATCCGTTAAAGATAAGCTCTTCTAATAGGTTGCGCGGAATAAAAAAAGGAGTAAAAAATGAATTGCAGGTTCGTGAAGAATCCAATTTTGAGCCATTTTGGGAAGCAGTTTTAGTGCCAAATTTAAAACAGACCCACGATGAAAAACCTGTTCATTCCTCAGAAGAAATTAGGTTGTTGCAATCGCGATTTCCTGATAATATTAAGCAATTCAACGTGTATAAAAATGACACCATTGTTGCTGGCGCTACGGTCTTTGAAACTTCAACAGTAGCACATGCACAATACATTTCTGCCAATGACGAAGGGCGGAAAACAGGCGGTTTAGACTTCCTGTTTAAACATTTGTTGGAAACTTTTACGCATAAAAAATATTTTGATTTCGGCATTAGCAATGAGGCACAGGGCATGAAGATAAACAAGGGGCTTCTGTATTGGAAAGAAGGCTTTGGTGGTAGGAGCATCGTTCATGATTTTTATGAAGTAAAAACAGAAAACCATAACCTATTAAACAAGCTTTTTATATGATTCCGTTTTTAGACTTAAAGGCAATCAATAAACGTTTTGAAAGTGAATTTCAAAATGGATTTCAGCAGTTTTTGGACTCGGGGTATTACATTTTGGGAAACCAAGTAAAATTGTTTGAAGCCAATTTTTCACGATTTTGCGATGTAAAGCATTGTATTGGCGTGGGAAATGGTCTGGATGCGTTACGACTCATTTTAGAAGGTTACAAAGTGTTGGGAAAACTGAAAAATGGTGATGCCGTTTTGGTAGCTTCAAATACCTATATCGCTACAATTTTAGCCATAAAACAAGCAGGCTTAAAACCAATTTTGGTTGAAGCAGATTTAGACACCTATAATTTCGATATCAAAGCACTTCAAACCTTAATCTCAAACCTGCCGACTGAACGGAGAGGAAAAATTAAGGCGATCATGCCGGTACATTTGTATGGAGAACTTTCGCCGATGGAAGATATTTTAGCTGTTGCCAAAGAAAATAATTTACTCATCATTGAAGACGCTGCCCAGGCCCACGGCGCAAAAAACAAAGCGGGCAAGCGAGCTGGTAATCTTGGTGATGCTGCTGGCTTCAGTTTTTATCCCACCAAAAACCTAGGTGCTTTAGGCGATGGGGGAGCGGTTACCACAAATGACGATCAACTGGCCGATGTAATTAAAAAGCTTCGGAATTACGGCACCTCTTCAAAATATGTAAATGAGGTGTTGGGATTCAACTCGAGGCTCGATGAGTTACAAGCTTCGATTTTAAATATAAAAATTATACAGCTAGACCGTGATAATGAACGTAGAAGAGCAATTGCAAAACAGTATCTTTCTAAAATTAACAATAAAAAAATAGCGCCTCCAAAGTACGACGGAAGCGAGAACCATGTATTCCACTTGTTTGTAGTTCGTGTGAAAAATAGGCTTGACTTTATAGATTATCTAGACCGAAATGGAGTGGGGCATTTAATTCATTACCCAATCCCGCCGCACCAACAACAGGCACTTTCGGAGTTTTCGCATTTAAGCTTTCCAATTACGGAACAAATTCACGAGGAAATTATAAGCATTCCGATGAGTCCGGTAATGGCCGACGCCGATGTGAAAATGGTAATTGAGGTTTTAAATGGCTATTGAGCAAAACCTAGGAAAAACATCAGAATTTTATAATATACCTGAAATTTAAACCCCATCTGCTAACTTGAAAATTCCACAGTTTATAAAAGGCAATTTACTTTTAAAGATGACTTCTTTAAATGCTGGCGTTATTGCGGTTAGATTGTTTATTTCACTTTTCATCCAGCGTTTGTTGGCTGAGCTTGTCGGGGAAGCAGGAATTGCTAAAATAGGCTCCTTGCGAAACCTGTTGGCGATGCTCAATTCATTTACCTCGGTTGGTATTTTTAGTGGTATTGTAAAGTATGTTGCAGAGTATAAGGAAGACGAGGAGCAGCTACAAAAGTTGTTTTCCTCCGCCTTTGTCTTTACGGTTTCAGGAACTGTCTTAGTTTCTTCCGTATTGTTTTTTGGAGCAGACTACTTTGGCGAGACTATTTTTGAAACAACGGAATATGTTTATTTAATTAAACTATTAGCCGTTATAGTGCCATTTATATCAATTTCAAGGGTTTTTAACGGTATTATAAATGGACTTTCACGCTATAAAAAACTGGCTGGAATAGACCTATTCAGTTATATTTTTAGTTCAATATTAACGGTGGTGCTGCTACTTACCAATAATATTGATGGTGCCCTTATCGCCATTGCCATAACCCCAGTAATCCAACTTGCGGTTTTACTCTTTATGTTTATAAAGGTATTGCGGGAGTACGTTCAGTTTTCAAAACTTCGGTTTAAAGTGCCAATGGCTAAAAGTTTATTGGCCTTTTCATTGATGTCCTTCTTCTCAACTGTTTTGTTGAATTATGTAGAAATAGATATTCGAGTAATGATCCAGAATAGAATCAATATTGTAGATGCTGGAATCTGGACAGCCATGACCAATATTTCTAAAAACTATATGGTCTTTTCAAGTGCTATTTTCACCCTTTACGTACTTCCAAAGTTTGCCGCCATACACACAAAAACCGATTTTAAAGCGGAGTTGCTAAACATTTATAAAACCTTGTTGCCTTTGTTTGGCGTAGGGATGCTGCTCATTTATTTTTTACGGGACTATGTAATCCAAATTATATATCCTGAATTTGATGCAATGGCACCACTTTTTAAATGGCAGCTAATGGGAGATTTTGTACGCCTGGCGGCCATTGTATTGGGATACCAATTTTTAGCTAAAAAAATGGTTCGCAATTTTATATTTTCTGAAATACTTTCGTTGGGTCTTTTCTACGCTTTTTCGTATTATTTAGCAGGTATCTATGGAATGGAGGGCGTAGTAATGGCACACTTCTTTAGATACATTATTTACTTTGTTGTGGTGCTGTTTCTTGTGATGCGTTACTTTAAAAAACAACGTGTTTCTACGGAATGATTGCACTAAAATTATAGTTTTTTGAACAAAAATTAATTCTCTTATTTCTAGCCTAATCTATGTGCAGATTGATTGAGCTAAACAAGAGTTTATAGCTATATTTGCAAAAAAATATCCCGAGCTAAAATTTGTAAATAGTTATGGCGCAAATGCTTTTTAATCCGTACCAGGATTTAATCTTCGATGATCATTTTTGCTTTCTAACCGGTGTGTTGACTACTGAAAAGATGTCCGTTTTTCCAGAGTGGTTAATGGATCATTTTAAATTTGGTGACGAGCGTATTGAAATGATGGATAAAACCAAAAAATACGTTTATACAGATCTTGAATTACCTTGCTCTCCAGAAGTTAAAAAAGCTTTCGAAGATCTAGATGTGAAAATGCAAGCCGCTTACAACAAGGGATACGAAGGGATGGCAGCCCTTGATGAAGAATTGCTTTTTCAGTGGACGGGAAGAATGGTTTATGGCCTTCTTTATTACGAAATGCGCTATGAAAGAGACCGGCTTTTAAGAAAAGGAGAGGAGTTCTCACTTTCCCCAGCGCTTAGAAATCGTTTTGGTAAATTTCACCTCATGCTACAATCTATAGTAGAACCAGTGTCTTTCGTTGGGAAAAAACCTTGGAGCATTGTCGTATTTCCACTAAAATACTCAGCAGATATCTTTAGCTATCGCGATGATGCAATAAACTTGATGTTTTCTTTTGGAGTTAACGGATTTGGGTTTATCGCCTGTTTACAAGATAACGGAATAATAGGTGAAAGTCAAAATGAGGTTCTCGAAAAAATGAAAGGTCATGTGCTACATCCGGTACAGTTTGAAGAGCTATATGCGCGCTTTCACTATTCAGATTACATACTGCAATACAAGGCAGAACATAAAATAGAAAACAACGACGATGGGGTTACCGTTGAGGCAATACCTATTGAAGAAATCGATGGCAAACCTATTTTTGGATTTTGGGATGAAAATATTTTTGCGCAACTGCTTTCAAACTATTGGAGCGTTTATGGCATTGAACGGGAAGATATCCTGAAATTTCAGAAACCACCGCTCAGTTATTTGGAAACGCCCTATTCCAAAGATTTTATTGATCCAGAATTAATTGACCTACCTTTCTAGTCAATCTTTTTTTCCAGAAGCTTCCCAAGCCGTTACGTATTTTTTGGCAACGCTTCTATAGTCGTGTTCCCGTTCAATAAAATCTCGCGCATTCTTTGAGATAGTGGTGATTTCTGTGGGATTTAAAATTAAGTGCTCCAGCTTTTTATACAAATAATCAACATTGGGTAGGGCGTTAATACACACTTCGTCTTCTGTGAGATCATAACGTTCTAAAAATTCCTTTTCAGCACCGGTAAAAACCACTTTCCCTTTTGCCATAGCTTCTAAAGCGTTATAGCCTTGATCGTACGAAAGCACTTGGTCTAGTAGAATATGTGCGGAATTATATTTTTCGATATACTCCGAATAGGGAATGTTTTCTACGGTAATTACGTCAACTTTTGAAGCATATTTTTCCGCTATTATTTTTAGAGCAGCTTCAAAATAATCGTTGCCTTTTTTAAAATAATTTGCTCTATTTATTCCGTGAAAAATGATGATTTTTTCGGGAGCACCTTTAGAAGAAAAAGATTTAAATTCCAGTTTTTCCGTATTTATAGGATTCGGAATTAATCCCAAATACTTCTTGTTTCCGGTTAGCGGAATATCGTAATCTAGATCTGAAGCGATTACACCTTCCATTATTTCAAATACAAAATCGTGTAGGTTTTTATATTCAGGTTTTAGGTATTTTAGTGGTGGCGCGAGGTCTTTTTTAGAAACTTTGTTTTCAAACAGGGGGCTGAAAATGGAGTAACGCAATTTTTTGTCAATGGCGTATTTGACGCTGGTGTAGTCTGTGCCACAGGATAGCAAAAACACCTTTTGGTTGTTCTTCTTTAAATATGAAATTATTTCTTTTTCGTATTTTGGTATAATTCCGAGGGGACTTTCATTGATCAATTGTACAACATCAATATTTTTAAAAGCATCTTTATGCTGAAAAAATTGATTTTTTAAAGAAAGCGAAGTGATATCAACCCCAAAAACCTTGAAGATACCAACCTTTATTTTTTTTGCGACTCCAGTTTCATATTTGCGTTTTAATAGAATATCTGATGGAAACCCCTTAAAGGAATCACCCGAAGAAACCAACACTACGTCGTGACCCAATGTCTGGAGTCCTTCTTTTAACGAATTATGCAGCCTGCTGTATTCACCCACCAAAAGTATTCTCATTACTTGTTTTTTGCTATTATGAAGACAAATACTTTTTCCTGTTTTGCGGTTTAGCCTAGGTAACTTTATGGTTAATTTTCGCGCTCCTTGGAATGAAAGTTTGCTTATAAACCTATCTTTGTCTTATGCAATCAAAAATACATAATAAATAACGATGCCAACCGAAAAGAAATTGAAAGTATGCTTGGTTTCCATTTCGCTTGCCACCGGTGGTTTGGAACGTTCTTGTGCCATGCTTTCACAGATGTTGGAGGGGAAGGGGCACGAAGTTCATTTGGTTGTTTTAAATGATGAAATTGATTATCCCTTTAGCGGAAAGATGTTTAACTTGGGAAAATTCAAGTCGGAAAATGATACCTTGATAAAGCGCTTACTTCGTTTTCGAAAATTCAAGAAGTATTTAAAGGCGGAAGCTTTTGATGTAATTATTGATCATAGGCCTAAAAATAATTACAAGAGAGAACTTTTTTATGCGAAGTGGCTCTATAATGGGTTTAACGTAGTTTACGTAGCTCACAATTCGAAAAAATCTAGATACCTAACTGAAAATCCAGAGGCTTTCTCAAAAATCTGTAGCCGTAACCTACTAAATGTTGCTGTTTCGCAGTATATTGAAGATGAGGTTTTAAGAAAAGAAGGAATTGAAAACTCGGTAACAATCCATAATGCTTTTGATCCATCATGGGGCGAAGATGCTTCAGAACTACCCCAAATACTCAAAAACAAAAAGTATATTCTTTCCTACGGTAGATTAGATGATGCTGTTAAAAATGTGTCTTTCTTAATTGAAGCTTTTTCCGAGTCAAAGGTTTGGAAAAACGATATCTACCTTGCCATATTAGGGGCTGGTCAAGATAAAGAAATGCTTCAGGCTCTGGCAGCCTCTAAAGAATGTTCAGGAAACATACTGTTCTTACCCTTTACAAAAAGTCCTTTTGAGATAATTAAAAACGCACATTGTGTTACACTTACGAGTAAATACGAAGGTTTTCCAATGGTTTTGGTTGAATCGCTATCTTTGGGAACGCCAGTTGTTTCATTAGATATAATATCTGGTCCTTCAGAAATTATACAACATAACGTAAATGGGTTGTTGATAGCCGAAGGAAGTTTATCTTTATTTGCCAAGGCACTGCGAGAAATATGTTTTAATGAAGTGCTTTATCAAACCCTAAAGCAGCATACAAAGTCCTCCGTTGAAAAGTTTTCAATGCAGGCTATATCTAAAAAATGGAATCAAACTTTACAAGATGCAATACGTTGATCTCGATAAAATAGAACTGAAGGAAATTCATAAAATAAGCGATCCCGATGGTCGCGGAAATCTTTCTGTTGTGGAAAAAGATTTTTTACCTTTTACCATAAAACGGGTTTATTATTTATACGATGTGCCCAGTTCCTCAACACGTGGCGGCCACGCACATAAAGAGTTACAACAGTTTTTAATTGCCCTCAGCGGAAGCTTTGATGTGGTTTTGGACAACGGAATAAAACGAAGAACAATTACCTTAAACAGACCAGACCGAGGTCTGTTAATTCCAAATGGTATATGGCGAGAACTCGAAAGTTTTTCCTCAGGCGCGGTGTGTCTTTCTTTGGTAAGTGAGGAATACAACGAAGACGATTACATCCGCGAATATGAAGATTTTAAGCTATTTAAAGGTGCCTAGCTTTATACCGACCTTCTCCAGACCTTCCTTGGTTTTTAATAGATATTTTAAAGTTATTTTGTTTTGCTTAAGCAAGAATTGCTGCTTTTTAGTAAGATTTTCCAGATTTATTTTTTGATAGTTCTGCTGAAAAACCGCCTTGTTTCCTTCCATTTTAGCTACAATACACAGCGAGTACCTATTTAAATCTAAGAATTTTTTAAGCGCCAGGTTGTTTTTTTCGTAAACCTCATACTTTTCATACGAAGCTTTATCTGAAGTTTTTAACCGTGAATTGGAAAGGCTAGCCACGGCATATTTATAGATTGCGCATGTTTTATTTAAAAAAACAACTGGGTATTCCAAACCTATGCGTATCCATAAATCGGTGTCTTGCCCACTTTTGATCGATGGGTTGTAATACCCAACTTTTGCAAATACATCTTTATGCACTACCGTACTACTGCTGGTAAGAATGGAATTTAAGCAGCTTGCCTCGTAAAAATTAACAGTTCGCGCCTCATTTGGCTTTAAGTTTGGCACGGAATACGCTGAAGGGTATATTTTTTTTCCCTTTTGAATATCTATGGCGGTGGCGAATACGTTTTCTTTAGGAAAATCTGAAATTAATTTAGCCTGCTCCTCCAAGTATAATGGCAACCAGGAGTCATCGGCGTCCAAGAGAGCGATATAATCATGTTTTGCCTGCTTTATCACAAAATTTCGCGCTGCGCCGGCACCTTGGTTTTCCTTTGAAAAATAACGAATTCTTGGATCTTTAAACTTTAGTATTTCGGCCTCACTAGTATCGGTTGAGCCATCGTTTAAAATAACGATTTCAAAATTTTGATAAGTCTGCGCCAGGACACTTTTTAAAGTATCAGCTATGTATTTTTCTTTGTTGAAAACAGCTATAACTACTGAAAAATAAGTCATTTTGCCTTGAATGGTTCAATCCGCAAGGTATTGAAAATTTAGCAAAAATCTTTTTAAATTTTCAATCCTAATCACTATCAAACGAAAAACGAAGGCCTACAAATTTTATGCAAATAGGCTAATGCGTATATTTGATGTTTACTAGTGTCTTTTTTAGAATCTATAATTTCTTTTTATAAAAATCTTGAGCAAATCCATTCAAATTGTTGCGTTTGATAATCCAAATCCACCCGATTATGGTGGGGCAATAGATGTTTATTACAAAATAGAAGCATTGCACGCGCTAGGAATTAAAGTCGATTTACATTTTTTTAACTATGGTAAACGAAAAAATATTGAACCGCTGACCAAAATATGTAATGCAGTTTTTCAGTATAAGAGAAATATGGGGCTTTTGGCCTTTCTTTCAGCAAAACCCTTTATCGTAAAGTCTAGGGAAAACAAACTTCTGCTGGAAACCTTGGCTAAAAATCCGGCACCAATTCTATTTGAGGGATTACACACTTGTGCTTTTTTAGATCACCCATTGCTTAAAAATCACTTTAAAATAGCGCGAACCCATAATGTGGAACACGATTATTACAGAGGTTTGTATAAAAATACTTCAAACTTACTAAAGCGATTCTATTATTGGTCTGAAGCAAAAAAACTTAAATCGTTTGAGCCTATTTTAGAAAAGGCAAATATAATTGCTGCGCTTTCAACACAAGATTCCACTTATTTTAAACGGTATCAAAAAACTACCTATGTTCCTGCTTTTCATCAAGCTTACCCGATGATTTCCGAAAAAGAAAACTATATATTGTTTCATGGAAATTTAGCGGTAGCGGAAAATAGTAATGCACTAACTGCCTTGCTTAAAAACGTTTTCCCAGGGGTAAAGCATAAGGTTATTGTAGCGGGTAGATCGCCATCCCAGAAAGTTAGTAATGCCGTAGCCGCAAGTAAGATGGTGCATCTAATTCCAAATCCTTCACAAGAAGAAATGACAGGTCTAATTTGCCGTGCACGATGCCATATACTTTATACCAATCAAGATACGGGCGTAAAACTGAAATTAGTTCATGCCATTCAAACCTCTGGGCACATTGTACTTAATGATGCGATGCTCTTTGATGCTAATTATAAAGCTGAGGTTGAAGTAGCTAATGATTGGAGCGCTATGGTAACGGCTTTAAATAGGTGTATGGAACAGGATAATGTAAAGCCGAGGCCAAAATTAAAAGCCTTGTTTGACAATAAAGCCAATGCCGAGAAATTGTTGAATTCATTACCATAAAACGAATATTTTGAACCTTTTGGTTTAAATCGAATATATAAAAACTATCAATATGCGACTCTTATTCTCACTCTGTTTTTGCTTTCTTTTTTCCTTTTCGGGTATGGCCCAAGAAGAAGCCTGGTTTTATCTACGAGCGCGCGATACTGCCTTTGTGCCTTCCTTTAAAAAGAATGGTGATTATTTAGTGTATTCGGGAAACGATGCTAGACTGAAAGCAGCCTTAAGAAACTACAAGGTCAAAATTTTTAAGAAAACATGGAAAAACGCCAGAAAGGAAAACCTTAAAAAAACTTTTTTTGTTGTCGCAGATAAGAAGGCGTTAATGACGGATTTATTACAAAATGTCTCCAATATATTTGAGTTCGGCGAATTGATTGCTGAGGAAGATAAAAAGATATTTGAACCCAATGATTATGGGCTTACCAGTACCATTGGTGAAAACCTTGGCGCCCAAGTAAACCTAGATTATTTAGATGTTATGAACGTGCCAAAAGCCTGGTATTATACCACCGGCTCACGCGATGTTATTATTGGCCTTTCAGATGGAACCATCGATACAAACGACATTGAGTTTAAAGGTAAAAGTAAGATTATACAAACCTCGCATTTAGCAAAAGGCCATGGGTATTCCGTAGGCGAATCGGCTGCGGGGCAGGGGGATAATGCCTATGGAATTCCCGGTATATGTTATGATTGTAGTATTTACGCTACCAATTATAGGCACTTCAATACCTTGGAACAGCTTGTTGAACTTTCTGAAATGGGTGTAAAGGTGATTAATTGCAGTTGGGGAACCCGAAAATATTACGAAACAGCGCAACAGGCCATTTATGAAATGATGGACAATGGCACTGTGGTTGTTGCGATAGGCCATAACCCTGCTTTTTCAGAAACAAAAGGAAAGGTGCCGTATTATCCTGCTTCGTATGATAAGGTTATTTCGGTTTCCTCGGTACAACATCGGTATGAAAACGTTTGGGAGAATATTAAAATTGAAGAAGACAAGGGGTTATATTATGCCAATCAAATACGATATTATTTGGCTATAAATGCTGGTTTTAAAGATAATGATACTACCAAGGTTACACGCCACTATCCCATAAGTATTTCAAATTTAAATAAAGAGATAGATATTCTGGGGCCAGCTACCGGTATTTTTAGGTATGGCGAACTAGCACTGAACGATAAAGTAGATGTTAGCAAATACAACCAGACCTCTGGGGTTGCTCCGTTGATTTCAGGTACTGTGGCCCTAATGTTTTCACTCTATCCATGTTTGCCGGCGGAAGAAGTAGAAACCATTATTAAGCTTACCTCCACCAACATTGATCATATAGAACCCAATAAACCTTACGCGGGAATGTACGGCGCTGGAATGCTCAACACAGGCCGAGCTGTAGAAATGGTTTTTGATATGTTTGCGGAAAGATCTCCAGTTAAAATTGAAAACCAGCGTTTCAGTCGGTGGGATTTAAAGCTGACGGCAATTTCTGAAATTTTAATGCGAAACCAAGAGTTTACAGATGCCGTTGATCTAAAGCTAACATCAAAAAAGCAAATCAGAATTGCAGAAAATACGGTTTTAAAACCCAATGCTACAGGAAAAATTCACTTAAAAATTGATCCATCCCTCAAAAAAGAATGCGAATTACAACTCCGCGATCCAAGTATATTGAAGGATTAAAAGAAAGAGATGTTTTGAGTTCGGACACTTTATCTAAGATGTTTCTATCGAAGGCCCCTGAACTTTTAAAGTCAGAACTACCGGTTTTCCAAGTTACGTTTTTTATTTTTCTACTGCCACTGCCTTCGCCAACTCGCCCCATCGCCAAACGCAATGTGTTCTGTTTTATCACATGCTATTTTACTTGCACATCCTGTTTTTCCTTATAGCCAATTGCATCCTGTTTAAGCAGCTTATATTTTCATTTAGCCAATTGCCGTCTGCTTTAGCTTATTGCCGTCTTCTTTAGCTTGTTGCCTTCTGCTTCAGCCTATTGCCGTCTGCTTCAGCTGACGGCTCTAGATAGAGCTGCTTTTTAGGCTTTAGCCACATTCTTCAGTTTGCTTTAATGCGGCTAAAGCCTTTTTCTTGCTGCTTTATTTTCCATTGGCTGAAGCCAACGGCAATGAAGAAGTTTTTTCGAATTTTTTTCTAAAATATTTGGAGTTTGATATTACTGTTAGATTTAGGTTGACTGAAGTCAATAGCTATGTGTTCTGCTTCAGCCTATTGCCGTCTGCTTTAGCTTATTGCCGTCTGCTTTAGCTGACGGTCTTTAGATAGAGCTGCTTTTTAGGCTTTAGCCACATTCTTCAGTTTGCTTTAATGCGGCTAAAGCCTTTTTCTTGCTGCTTTACTTTCCATTGGCTGAAGCCAACGGCAATGAAGAAGTTTTTTCAACTTTTTATCTGAAATAATTGGAGTTTGATATTACTGTTAGATTTAGGTTGACTGAAGTCAATAGCTTATGTGTTCTGCTTCAGTCTATTGCTTTCTTCTTTAGCTTATTGCCGTCTGCTTCAGCTGACGGTCTTCTGATAGAGCTGCTTTTTAGGCTTTAGCCACATTCTTCAGTTTGCTTTAATGCGGCTAAAGCCTTTTTCTTGCTGCTTTATTTTCCATTGGCTGAAGCCAACGGCAATAAGGAGGTTTTTCGAACTTTTATCTAAAATATTTGGAATTAGATATTGTTGTTGAAGCCAACGGCAATGTGTAGCTTTTCTATATTTTTCATCTGGAATATTTCGAAAGATCCAAAGGCTTCGAATGACCAAAGAAATTAGACCGATTTGAATCAGTGTTTTTTTTAGATTTAGACACTGAACACTGAACACTGAACACTGAATTTCTATCCTCTAAAAACTACTCACTCCCAATTCTACTAAACCGTTTTCTGAACCACTTCAAAAATCTGGTTCTCGTCGCACTTTAAGGTTTTGGAAGGATATTTTAACAATAAGGCATAATCATGAGTTGCCATCAAGATTGTATTTCCGTTTTTGTTTATTTCCCTAAGCACTTCCATTACTTCTACACTGGTTTGTGGGTCTAAGTTTCCAGTGGGTTCATCTGCAAGGATAAGTTCCGGATCATTTAAAAGGGCCCGGGCAATAGCAACGCGCTGTTGTTCTCCGCCCGAAAGTTGGTATGGATATTTAAAAGCCTTGGTTTTCATTGCAACTTTGTCCAACACCTCATTTATTTTATTTTCCATGGCCGATTTGTCTTTCCAGCCCGTAGCCGTAAGTACAAAGCGCAGATTATTATGGACGGTACGATCGTTTAAAAGTTTAAAATCTTGAAAAACAACGCCTAGCTTTCGCCTTAAAAAAGGGATTTCTTTTTCTTTTAGGGTCGCCAAATCATAACCTACAATGTTTCCCGAGCCTTCCTGTAATGGAAGATCGCCGTAAAGGGTTTTCATAAAGCTACTTTTCCCTGTTCCGGTTTTTCCTATTAGATACACAAACTCCCCTTTGTCCACAGAAACGGAAACATCAGAAAGTATTAAATTTTCGCCTTGATAAATGGCGGCGTCTTTTAATTGTAATACGTGATTGGACATTTTTTAAGTTATGAGTTATGAGTTATGAGTTCAGAGTTACGGGTTATGAATTTAAAGCTCCCGAGCGGAGCCGAGGGGCAAAAATAACGTGAAATATAACCAACTCCAACTGAATATTGTTACTTGTTTATTTGCTGGAGATTTTTTCCTTCAGTATTTCTATTTCTTTTTGTTGTTGGATGGTGTACAGGGTAAGCTCTTCGATTTTCTCCAATAAGATTAAGTTCATCTGTTTTAACGACAAACCTTCTTCCTGCATTTGTTGTGCCGAGGGCAGTTTAGGCAAGTGATTGTTTTCTTTTAAAAAAGCCTCTAATTCTTCTAAAGAAATTAAATCATAATCTGGCATTGCTTCCGAAGTACCGGTAAAATGCTTTTCAAAAACATAATCTGGGGCCACTGCTCCATTGAGGTCCACCAATACTTCTTGGGTATGTATTTTCCCTTTTACGGTAAGTAATTCGTCTGGGTTGGAGGTGCCAATCCCTATCTTGCCATTTTTTTCCGTGAGATTTTTAAACGGATTCCGTTGAGCGGTGGCTGAAACTGAAAAAAGTACGAGTGTAAATAATAAGAACTGCTTCATGGATATGGGTTAATGGATTCAAATATTTTGAGTTTATAAAAATACAGTAATTTTTTTAAGCTTAATAAAAATTGTAGAATACTCTGAATAGATTATATACTTAATGCAAAGATTCACCGTTATAACCACAGGAAATTCTTCCATAGAAAGCAATCGTTAATTAAACCTTAAATATTACAGTATCGCAAAAAGCTACGCATAGAACTGGTTTAACCTTCTTACATTTGCCGAAAAATTATTAATTGTATCCACTTTTGTCTTTTTGCCGCCCCATAACGGTGCTGGTTATTTCAGAACGAGACTTTCTGTGAATACAAAATTTTTAGTTTTTGCCCAAGTTTAAAAAATAGTTTGAATCAGCTTAAAAACTGTAACTAATGATTAAGAATTTTCTTGTCTTTTCGATTTTCGCATCGCTTTCATTTTCGTCGTTTTCGCAACAAACAGCAGCTTTTACCAACCCTTTAGCTGAGTATAATCAGGCCTTGGAGCTTTACAATAACCAACAATATTTAGCTGCCCAAAGTCTTTTTGATAAAGTTAAAAACAATAGCAACGATGAAACTGTACAAAGCGATTGTGCCTATTATATCGCCAATGCTGCCGTGCGACTCAATCAGCAGAATGCCGATCAATTAATGGAAGATTTTGTAACGAATTACCCTACAAGCACCAAACGGAATTCCGCTTATCTAGATGTGGCAAATTACTATTTTGAAAATGGTAAATATGCACATTCCAAAAATTGGTATGACAAGGTAGATCAGTCCAGTTTAAGCCGAAACGAGCAGGAAAAGTTCAACTTTAACAACGGCTATGTGTATTTTAAGGCGAAGCGATATAACGAGGCTAAGCAATATTTTAATAGGGTTTCAACTTCGCAGAAATACGGCTCGCAGGCAAAATATTATTTGGGTTTTATTGCCTATGAAGGGGATGATTATGATGAAGCCAACGAGCAATTTGAACAGGTAAAGGGGGAGGAGCGCTACTCTGAAGATCTTAGCTATTACCAAGCAGATATGAATTTTAAGCTTGGCAATTTCCAGAAAGCCATAGACATGGGGAGAGAGCAGTTCGCTAAATCCAGCCCGCAGGAAAAAAGCCAGCTTTCAAAAATTATTGGGGAAAGCTATTTTAACCTTGGTCAATATGGCGAAGCTGTACCGTATTTAAAAGACTATAAAGGTTCGCGCGGTAAATGGAACAATACAGATTACTACCAGTTGGGATATGCCTATTATCAACAAAATGATTTTGAAAATGCGATTGGCGAGTTTAATAAAATTGTGGACGGAAAAAATGCCGTAGCCCAAAATGCGTATTACCACCTTGCCGAAAGCTATTTAAAACAGAACAAAAAACAGGAAGCTTTAAATGCTTTTAAAAATGCTTCCGAAATGGATTTTAGTGCCGAAATTCAGGAAGACGCCTACCTTAACTATGCCAAATTGAGTTATGAAATTGGGAACAGTTACAAAAGTACGCCACAAGTTATACTTTCCTTTCTTGAAAAATACCCGAATAACTCTAGTAATGACGACCTTAAAAAGCTGTTGATTGATAGTTATATCACTTCAAAAAATTATAAGGAAGCATTGGATCTGTTGGAAAACAACAAAAATTTTGCAGACAAGGCGGCGTATCAAAAGGTTGCGTTTTACAGAGGAATCGAACTTTATAACGAAGGCGATTACAAGAAAGCGATTTCACTTTTTGGTAAAAGCTTAAAAGAACCGCAGCGTGAAAACTTAAAGGCACGTGCTTTATATTGGCAGGCCGAAAGTGATTTTCAACTTTCCAATTACGAAAAATCCTTGGCGGGCTATTCTAAATTTCAGCAGTCTCCAGAAGCAAAAAATACTTCGGAATACAAAAAATTGACCTATAATTTAGGTTACAACCATTTCAAACTTAAAAACTATAGCGAAGCTATTTCAAACTTTAAAACCTATGTAGGTATGGCAGCTGCAAATAAAGCCCGTAAAAATGATGCTTATTTGCGTTTGGGCGATAGCTATTTTGTAACCAGCCAATATTGGCCTGCCATGGAAAATTATAACGAAGCTATTGCCTTGGGCAATACTGATTATGCTGAGTTTCAAAAGGCAATTAGCTATGGTTTTGTGGACAGAAGCGAAAAGAAAACTGAAGAGTTAATAGCATTTGTGAAAAAATATTCAAAATCGCCTTATCGTGATGACGCTTTGTATGAACTGGGGAACACCTATGTGGCGCAGGGCAAACCAGACCAAGGCGTTTCTGCTTACAACGAATTAATTCGGGATATACCGAATAGTAGTTTTGTCTCAAAAGCCTTATTAAAAAAAGCACTGATTCTTGATAATACGGGTAAAAGCAATGAAGCTTTGTCAATTTTTAAGCAGGTGGCAAAAGATTTCCCGTCAACACCGGAAGCTTTGCAAGCGGTTTCGTCGGCAAAAATTATTTTTATAGACCAAGGAAATGTTGATGAATATGCACGCTGGGTACAGTCTTTAGATTATGTAAAAGTGGGCGATACCGAACTTGACGACGCGGCATACCTCGCGGCCGAACAACCTTATTTGGAAAACAAAAAAGCTCAGGCTAAAGGTCGTTTTGAGGAGTATTTAAACCAATTTCCAAATGGGCTTCACGCCATGCAGGCACATTTTTACTTGGGGCAGATTTATTTTGGCGATGAAAAAGACGAACGTGCCATTCCGCATTATAAATATGTTGTAAATCGAGAACGCAGCGAATTTACCGAGCAGGCTTTAGCACGAATATCTGAGCTGTATCTTGGAAAAAAAGAGTACAAAAGCGCACTGTCCTATTTACAGCGATTGGAAGCAGAAGCAGATTTTCCGCAAAACATCATCTTTGCCCAGACCAATAGCATGAAGGCTTCTTATGAGTTAAAACGATACGGAGAAGCAGTTGGTTATGCCGAAAAAGTACTTCAGAATTCAAAAATTGACAATGCAATAAAAAGTGATGCACAGATAATTATTGCGCGTTCAGCAATGAAGACTAATAACGAGTCAAAAGCAAAATCTGCATACGCCGAAGTGCAAAAAATTGCCGCCGGAGAACTCGCGGCAGAAGCACTTTACTACAACGCTTACTTTAAGAATAAGGAAAAGGATTATAAGGGCTCAAATGTTTCTGTGCAAAAATTGGCAAAAGATTATTCGGGTTATAAATTATATGGTGCCAAAGGTTTGGTGCTAATGGCAAAAAACTTTTATGCGCTAAACGATGCCTATCAAGCAACCTATATTTTGGAAAGTGTAACCAAAAACTTTCCAGATTTCCCTGAAGTTGTAGAAGAGGCAAAAGCCGAATTGGCAATCATTAAAAATGCTGAGGCAAAAACAAACTCCTCTGTAGAAACCGAAAACTAAAAAACTCTGTGCCCTCTGTGGTGTTATTTTACCACAAAGACACGGAGGGCACAGAGAAATAATTCAAAAACTCTAAAATTAAACTTTGAAAATATGTCCATAAAACAAATAGTTTTATTTTCAATTCCGGCCTTGTTGCTATTTCATTTTTCAGCTTTTTCACAAGAAAAGGAACTCGATCCTGAAGTGGTCAATATTGTTAAACCATATACTCCAACAATTTCTGATGCCTTTAAGGTAAAGGAGACGGCCACGTTAAACGACTCGCTCACTACTCCAAAAAAGGAAGTGAAATACAGTATATTTTCTGTTCCGGTGGCGTCAACATTTACGCCTGCCAAAGGAAAGGCTACAACTGTTGAAAAAACGAAGCCTATTAAACGCTACGATAATTACGCTACTTTAGGATTTGGCAATTATACCTCGATTTTAGGTGAGTTGTATAGCAATTTTGAAATCAGCCGTACCGATAATGTTGGTTTTTTTCTTAGGCACAACTCCTCACAAGGTGATATCAAAGACGTGAAACTGGACAATAAATATTACGATACCAGCCTTGATGCAAATTATACCAGTAGGCAAAGAGACGTAACTTATCGTTTTGAAGCTGGGGTGGAACACCAAACCTATAATTGGTATGGGTTGCCTAATGATGACGTGCTTTTTATACCTGAAGCGGACATTAATAACATTGACCCTTTACAAACGTATTTTAGCGGGTATCTTGGCGGAAGCATTGCTTTAGATGATTCATTTTTTAACAGAGCAACTGCTAATGTTAGATACTTGGGCGATGCATTTTCTTCTTCGGAATTTAATGTAAAGTTTAAACCGGAGTTTTCATTTCCATTAGAAAGTCTATCCTTAAAAATAGATGCTGATATTGATTATTTACTCGGAAGCTTTAAGAGAGACTATCAAAATTTATCTGATATAAAATACAGTTATTTGAATGCTGGCTTGTCACCCTCTATCACTTTTGTAAATGATGATCTTACTGTTTCTTTGGGGGTTTCGGGCTATGTTAGTGTTGATGCTGAAAACAGTGAAACTGACTTCTCATTATATCCAAAACTTAATGTTTCGTATCGTTTACTAGATGAAAGTGCAATTGTTTATGGTGGTGCAGATGGTGGCCTAAAGCAGAATAGCTTTTATAACTTTAAGGAAGAAAACCCATTTATTTCACCTACCTTAAATATTTCACCTACAAAAAAACTATACGAAGCTTTCGGAGGAATTAAGGGAATGCTTTCTAATGCCGTGGCTTATAATGCTCGAATTTCTTATGGAAAGGATGAAAATAAAGCCTTGTTTCAGAGAAATGTGCTAAAAACATACAATACAAGTTTTAAGGGGTACGACTTTGGAAACTCTTTTAATGTGGTTTATGACGATGTAAATACATTGGCATTTTTTGGGGAATTGAAAGTGGAAGTTTCCGATATATTTACATTAGGGATTAATGCCAACTACTATAATTATAGTACAGATTTTCAAGATGAAGCCTGGAACCTTCCAGCGTTAAAAGCTTCATTGTTTTCAAATTTCAACATCACCGAAAAGTTATACGGCGGGGCTTCTATATTCTATGTGGGTGAACGTAAAGACTTGTTAACCTCCGACTTTCCGTTTGGTAATACAGACCTACAAACGGTAACCTTAGATGGCTATGTGGATGCCAATTTAAGCTTTGGATATAGATTTACAGATCGGCTTTCAGTTTTCGTAAAAGGAAGCAATCTTTTTGGCGATAATTACCAGAAATGGATGGATTATCCCGTACAGGGAATTCAAGGTTTGGCTGGGGCTACTTATAAGTTTGATTGGTAATGCTGTCAAAATTTTAAGTAACTTTGAAAAAATAGACACAATGAAAACTGCGCTACAAATAGAAGTTACATTCGACCAGATTCTCACTTTGGTAAAAAGTTTGCCAAAAAAGGAAATGATAAAACTGTCGAAGGAATTGGAAAAGGAAGTAATTGATTCAAAATTGTCAAAGTTGCTTGAGGTTTTTAAAACCGACGAACTTCCGTTGGAGACCATAACGGCTGAGGTTGAAAAAGTGAGACAGGATATTTATGACGAAAAAAAGCGTTAAGGTTATTTTTGACACAAATGTTTGGATTAGTTTTCTAATAGGGAAACGACTAGCAGGTATAAAAAAATTAATTACACGTGGTGATATTAAGCTAATTTATACCGAACAATTGCTTGCTGAAATAAAACGTGTAACGCAACGCGCTAGCTTGCGCAAATATTTTCCTGAGAAGAATGTGATTGAACTATTAGAATTTATGGAAACCATTGGTCATAACACTCAAATTGAACCGATCCACTTTATAAATCGAGATCCTAAGGATAATTTTTTACTAGACTTGATCGCTTTTTCTAATGCTGATTACCTAGTGACTGGGGATAAGGATTTATTGCTTCATAACCCTTTCAAATCTGCAAAAATTTTAACTCCTTCGGATTTTCAAAAGGAAATCGCTAATATTGATTATTCTAAAAATTGAACCCGAGCTAAAACTTTTAACTGACCAATGATGAAAAAACTACTCCTGCTACTTCTTGTTGCTTCAATAGCTTCCTGTGCGCCAGATAAAATCCCAGCAGACTTATTAATTAAAAATGCTAAGATTTATTTAGTCGATAAAGATTTCGGCACTGCCAATGCACTAATCGTAAAAGATGGAAAGATTCTAGAAATTGGGCTTAAGCCAGAACTGGAACTCAAATATGAAATAAAGAAAACCTATGATGCCAAAGAGAATACGGTAGTTCCCGGTTTAATTGATGCCCACGCACATTTATATGGCCTGGGGCTTGGACTTCAAAACGTAGATCTGGTAGGTACAACTAGTTTTGATGAGGTTTTAGGTAAAGTTGTGGCCTTTCAAGAAGAAAAACACCAGCCCTATATTGTTGGGCGCGGATGGGACCAAAATAAATGGGACGACAAAAAATTTCCTACCAAATCAAGATTAGATTCCTTGTTTCCAGATACCCCGGTTGCCTTGCGAAGAATTGATGGCCATGCCTTATTGGTAAATTCAAAGGCTTTAGAATTAGCCGGAATTACCGCAGATACAAAAATGGATGGAGGCGAAGTGCTTCTTGAAAACGGCGAACCAACGGGAGTATTGATAGACAGCCCAATGGAACTGGTTAACAAAACACTGCCGCCAACTACGGCCGAAGTATCTACCCAAGCTTTATTAGACGCCCAAGAAATCGCGTTTAAGTACGGGTTGACCACGGTTGATGATGCAGGTCTGGATAGAAATATCATCGAACTTATCGATACGCTTCAAAAACAGGACAAGTTTAAGTTAAGAATGTATGCCATGGTTAGCAATAGCCCTGAAAATGTGGATCATTACCTGCAAAATGGCACCTATAAAACAGACAGACTGAATGTGCGTTCTTTTAAGGTGTATACAGATGGTGCTTTAGGTTCGCGTGGTGCTGCAATGCGCAAGCCCTATAGCGATAAACACAACCATTATGGGGCGATGATAACAACTGAAGAAGATTTGAATATTTTAGCTAAAAAGTTAGCTGCTTCAGAATTTCAGATGAACAGTCACGCAATTGGAGACTCTGCAAATATTGCCGTTTTAAGAGTTTATGACGAAGCTTTAGAAGGAAAAACAGATCAACGCTGGAGAGTGGAGCACGCACAGATAATTCCACCAGAAGGGTTTGCTTATTTTTCAGATAATCACAACATACTTCCTTCGGTACAGCCAACGCACGCTACAAGCGATATGTATTGGGCCGAAGATAGAATAGGAGCCGAAAGAATGAAGGGCGCTTACGCCTACAAAGGACTCTTAGATAAGTCTGGATTGGTAGCGCTTGGAACCGATTTTCCGGTAGAACAAGTAAACCCTATGTACACTTTTTATGCTGCCGTGGCGCGGAAAGATTTAAAAAACTATCCAGAAGGTGGTTTTCAAATGAAAGATGCACTTACTCGGGAAGAAGCCTTGCGAGGAATGACGATTTGGGCCGCTTTTTCGAATTTTGAAGAAAATGAAAAAGGAAGTATTGAAGTCGGGAAATTTGCTGACTTCACAGTTCTTGACAAAGATATTATGGAAGTTGATGAGGCCGAATTACCAAATACAAAAGTAGTGGCAACCATTGTTAATGGTGAGGTAGTTTATGAATTAGAGTAAAACGTTGCGCGCTCTGTGACTTTGGAGTGCGAAATTTAACCGCGAAGGCACAGCGATCGCAGAGGGGATTTTGAAGAATTTGTAAACTCTTATTTGATCAACGTAATCTGCGCCAAATAATCAAAGTTATCACCACGGGAAATTACCTCAAAACTGAGGTTGTTCAGGTTACAAATATTTTCAAAAGTTCTTTCATCTAGATACAACCACTCAAAAGACTCACTTTCCAGGTTTTTATAACGCATGGTAAATTCCAATTCGCCATAATACCGATCTGCGGGAACCAGTATTCCGCCTTCTTCGGTAGCGTCGTACATATATTGTAAATCGCTTGAATCAATTAAAATTTGACCATTTGGCTTAAGTAGAGACTTCAAGTGTTTCAGGTATTTTGAAGTGTTTTCTAGGTTTTGAAAAATCCCGGTTCCGTTCATCAATAACAGAATAGAATCAAATTTTTCATCTTTCAATTGAAGTAAATCGATATTTTTTGCGTTTTTTACTCCGCGAAGTTTACATACTTCTATGGCGCCTTGTGAGGTGTCAATTGCCATTACTTCAAGACCTTTTTTCTGAAGATAAAGCGAATGACTGCCAGCCCCACAACCTACGTCCAGGGTTTTTCCTTTTGCGGTTTGTAATGCCGTTTGTTCAATTTTTGGCATTGTTTTAAAGCTTCTAAAAAGATAGGGTAGTGATAATTCGTCTTCTTCCGAAATATTGGTTTCGGTAATTATATCTTCGGAATACTTCCCCTGGTGAAAGTCCAATAATGCGGTGCCAATGATGTCTGTCATAGTTTTGTGAATAAGCAAAATACTTCAATGCGAAAGTATTGTTTTCTTCTTTACGGAGACGTTTTTTTTAGTAGCTTTCAACACTGAACTTTAATACGCTTGTGATTATTTACTGAAGTTTTTAGAATATTATTACAACGAAAAGAAGTAAAAGCGCGTCTATCATAGTAGTTTTGTATCTTCTTGAGAAAATTAATATTTTAAGTTAGCCGTGTCCGACTAAGATATAAGACCGCTGCGTATTCTATGATTAAAAAAAACATACTTTTTAATTGATAAATTTTGATGCTAAGTATAATAGCATGCTGTCATTAAATAAAAATATTCTAATTGCCTATTATCTTTGACTCAACAAATTTTCTCACTCTTTTAATCGGACACTAATGATTTTAAAAGCTAAAAAATAGAACCTCTGTGGCCTCTGTCTCTCCGTGGTTTTATTTTACCACTAAAACACAGGCAGCACAGAGAGAACTAAAAATGGAAAACACCTTAAAACAACTCCCGCAAAAAGCAAAGGAAGCCAAAAAGGAAAACAAAAAGTTTTTCGCAAAGCTGAAGAAGAAACCGCCAAAGCATTTAGACACTTTGATGCAGGAATTGCACGAGGATGAATTTGAAAGAACAGACTGCTTAACTTGTGCCAATTGTTGTAAAACTACGGGTCCGCTTTTTACCAATAAAGATATTGAACGTATTTCAAAGCATTTACGGATGAAGCCGCAACAATTTATTGAGGCTTATTTAAGAGTAGATGAAGATAATGATTATGTGTTGCAAAGTGTTCCCTGTACGTTTTTGGGAGCTGATAATTATTGCAGCATTTATGATGTTCGTCCAAAAGCTTGTAGCGAATTCCCGCATACAGACCGAAAAAAGTTTCAGCAAATATCAAGCCTGACGATGAAAAATGTCGCTATTTGTCCAGCGGCTTTCAATATTGTAGAAGAGATGAAACGAAGGTTGAATAAGTAGCAGTTTTCAGTTGCAGTAGGCAGAAGTGATAGAGCTCTCTGTATTCTCTGTGCCTCCGTGGTTATTTTTACCACAAAGTCACAGAGACCACAGAGAGAAATAGGTGAGATCTAAAGTTGTTCTAATTCTTTTTTAGAAAACTAAGGTGTAGAAATGGAAATTGTCAATCTATAGGAGTCTGTCTACTGCTACTTTCATTAAGGATAAAGCAAGTAATGCGCTCTAATCTTCTCAAAACTCCTGAGTCCCTCTTTCCAAGAATCGCGAATTTCTTCCGCAGACATTCCGTCTTCAATTTGCTGTTGTAAGTTCTTAGTTCCAGCAAGTTTCACAAAAAATGAATTGAAAAAATCCTTCTTTCCTGCCTTACCGACAGGCAAGTTTTCGTTGGCGTTATAGGCATCAATTAACCATTCCAGATTAATCTCACTTAAACGCGGTTCCTTCCGAAGATCTTTTCCATGACAAAGTTCGTTCTTGAATTTCGGGTGTTTTGCCCCATCGTTTGATTGCGGCGTATATTCAAAAGTATATTCCGAAGCTGGCAGACTCGGTGCCCCAAACACCTGAAACTGCATATCGGTTCCGCGGCCAGCATTAACAAAAGAACCTTCAAAAAAGCAAAGGCTAGGGTAGAGGTTGATGGATTTGTTGTTTGGTAAATTGGGTGATGGTTTTATGGGGAGCGAATATGGCGTTTGGTGGGTATAGTCTTGCATTTCAATCACCTTCAATTCACATTGTATATTATTTTTTAGCCAGCCTTCGCCATTAATCATTTTGGCATATTCGCCTATCGTCATTCCGTGTACAATTGGAACGGGGTGCATGCCTACAAAACTCTGATTTTCTTTTTCCAAAATAGGGCCGTCAATATAATGTCCGTTGGGGTTTGGGCGATCCAGAACGATTACTGGGATTCCCGCTTCGGCACAAGCTTCCATAACGTAATGTAAGGTAGAAATGTAGGTGTAAAAACGCGCACCCACATCTTGAATATCAAAAACCATTACGTCAATTCCTTCTAATTGTTCTTTGGATGGTTTTTTATTGCTGCCATAAAGTGAAATCAATGGAACACCAGTTTTTGCATCAATGCCGTCTTTTACATGTTCCCCTGCATCAGCGGTTCCTCGAAAACCGTGTTCCGGTGCAAATACTTTTTTAACTGAAATACCGTTCTTTATAAGATGATCTACTATGTGAAATTCCATATAAAGGGTGTGCTGAGGTGAGGTTTGATATTCTTCATCAGCGATGTCAGCAACCATTGACGTCTGGTTGGCAACAATCCCGATCTGTTTTCCCTTTAATAGACTATGATATTCTGAAAACCTGTTAGCTCCAATGGTAATTTTATCATTTTCATATTTTACATTCTCCATGCTTATTTCTACGGATCCTGTCTTTTCTACTTGTTTTTTATTTTGACTTGTACAAGAAAAACATACTAAAAGCGTTAAGATTAATGTATTTTTGAAAAAAGTTAAGCCCATATATTCTCAGTGAATTTCGAATTTTTCATCGCCCGGCGCATCATCGCTTCCAAGGACTATAAAAGTAGTATTTCGGCACCGATTATAAAAATTGCAATTACTGCAATCGCACTTGGTATAATTATGATGCTAGTTTCCATAGCCACAAGCGTTGGGCTTCAAAAAAAGATTCGCGAAAAAGTTTCTGCCTTTAATGGCGATATTATAATTTCCAACTTCGATACCAATTTTTCCAACGATTCGCAGAACCCTATTTCAAAAAACCAAGATTTTTACCCGGAGTTTAAAAACGTGGATGGTATAAAACACGTGCAAATTACCGCTTCTAAAGGAGGCGTTATTCGTACCGAAACCGATTTTGAAGGCGTGGTCGTAAAAGGCGTGGGTGACGATTATGATTGGACGTATTTTCAGGATTTCCTGGTGGAAGGAAAATTGCCCAATTTTAAGGAAGACTTGAATAGCGAAATACTAATTTCAGAATATCTGGCAAAACGGCTTCATTTGAAGCTGGGAGATAGAGTAACTACCTTCTTTTTGAACGATGAAGTTTCTAAAACCCCGCGTAGTCGTGGTTTCGATATTGTTGGAATTTATAACAGCGGGTTTCAGCAGTTTGATGAACAGTTTATTCTTACCGATATCCGCCACATTCAGCGCTTAAATAAATGGGACGATGACCAGATAGGTTCTTTTGAAGTTTTTGTTGATGATTTTGACGATATTGTTCCCATTGGCAATGCGGTTTACAACGAAACCGAAAGTACGTTGGACACTCAAACAATTCGCAATAAATACGCTTCTATTTTTGAATGGATAGACCTTTTTGACTTCAACGTAGCGATGATTATTGGTATTATGATTCTCGTTGCCGGAATAAATATGATTACCGCACTTTTGGTCTTGATCTTGGAGCGCACACAGATGATAGGAATATTAAAAGCCCTTGGTAGTAGCGATTGGAGCATTCGGAAAGTCTTTCTCTACAACGCCATGTACTTAATTGGTGTGGGACTTTTCTGGGGAAATGTGATCGGGATTGGTTTAATGCTGATCCAGAAATACGGGAAGGTTTTTAAGTTAGATCCGGACACCTATTATGTAAACGAAGCACCCGTTTATTTGCATTGGGACTATATTTTAATTTTGAACGCAGGTACTTTTCTGCTTTGCCTTTTAATGCTTTTGATCCCTTCTTTTATAATTGCGAAAATTTCTCCCGTGAAGGCCATTCGGTTTGACTAATTATGAGTGGAGCGAAGCAATTTTCACGCTGTAAAGTTCCAACTCTAAAAAAAGATGCTGTCATCTTAAAACTTTAACAGATAAATATTCTTATAATCGTTTTTTTTTTTCATTTGTGTCAGAATTTAATTGAAACCTCCATAAAATATGAAACCAATCTTATCAGCACTTATTTTGCTCCTTACTGTAGTTGGTTGCAGCACAGATGATGATTGTGGTTGCACCATTATTTCCTTAGATGTCAATATAGCATTAACCAATGCCGCAGGTGATGATCTGCTAGACCCCGATAATCCAAACTCGTATAAAGAAAGTGCCATTAAAGTTTACCATCTAATAAATGACGAAGAACAACGCTCAGGTGTGGATGATGTTCTGTTTCAGGGGGAGGATGGAACTTATGTTTATACAACATTTGTTAATTATGAAGGCGATGCAGAATACCCAATTACCTATATAGATTGGAGTGAAACGGACAGGGACACTATTAAATCTGAAATCTATAGAACGGATAACCAAACAAGAGCCATTAAAATTTGGTACAACGATGAATTAATGTGGGATGTTGCGGATGGTAGCGCCCCTTATTTTACCATTGTAAAATAAATACTCATTTTTATTTGAAAAGTATTGATTCTTAACCAGACCTCACAGGTTTCAAAAATCTGTGAGGTCTTTTCTTTTCAGCAATAAATTGTACCTTTGCCATCAAACTTCCATGCTTTATTTGCAGGAGTTTTTTCTAAAAAAATCTATGGAATACGCAGAAAATATCTTGGAAACCATCGGCAATACGCCTATGGTAAAAATCAATAAAATAATTGGGGATATTCCCGCTTTGGTACTTGCCAAATACGAAACCTTTAACCCCGGCAACTCGGTAAAAGACCGGATGGCCTTAACAATGATCGAGGATGCAGAAGCAGATGGCCGACTAAAACCCGGAGGAACGATCATTGAAGGAACTTCTGGAAATACCGGAATGGGTCTTGCCCTTGCCGCAATTGTAAAAGGCTATAAAATGGTTTGCGTTATCAGCGATAAGCAGAGCAAGGAAAAAATAGATATTTTAAGAGCCGTGGGAAGTGAGGTAGTAGTTTGCCCAACAGATGTAGCTCCTGAAGACCCGCGAAGTTATTACTCCGTTTCCAAAAGACTTTCAGAAGAAACGCCAAATAGTTGGTACGTAAACCAATACGACAACCCGAGCAATACAAAAGCGCATTACGAAAGCACCGGTCCCGAAATCTGGAAACAGACTGATGGAAAGGTAACCCATTTTGTGGTAGGCGTTGGTACTGGAGGCACCATTAGTGGTGTTGGTAAATACTTAAAAGAACAAAACCCTGACGTAAAAGTATGGGGAATTGATACCTACGGCAGTGTTTTTAAAAAATATCACGAAACCGGTGTTTTTGATGAAAACGAAATCTATCCGTATATCACAGAAGGCATTGGGGAAGATATTCTTCCGAAAAATGTTGACTTCAGCGTAATCGATGGGTTTACAAAAGTAACCGATAAAGATGCCGCAATCTACACCCAAAAACTTGCCAAAATGGAAGGTTTCTTTTTGGGGAACTCTGCAGGCGCGGCGATAAAAGGATTACTTCAACTAAAAGATAAATTCACAAAAGATGATGTGGTTGTGGTGCTTTTTCACGATCATGGTAGCCGTTATGTGGGTAAAATGTATAATGACGACTGGATGCAGGAACACGGTTTTGTGGAAGACGACGTTTAAAAAGTCTAGGCCAACAAACCTGTATTGATTTTATATGGATTTCAAAACAGGCTGGAAGTCTGTTCCACCTGCCTGCCAGCAGGCAGGTTCGTGAAATTTAGAGCCTCCCGCTTGCATCATCATTTTCAAGTAAAGATTGAATTAGTGTATATAAGTGTTATTCGTGGTGTTACTTTGACTCATGTTAGTTAAAGTTTGCAATCCCTAGAGGAAGCGAGTGAGGGGTTTACTTCTTTTAGCGGTGATTACTGAGCATGCTGAAGTATCTTACACTTTAATCGGACACGACTAATTTTAAATGAAGCTCTAAATTCCTCAGGTTCGGCTTTTTCACTTTATATTTGTATATTAAACCTATCAATCTAAGGTTCCCAATGGAACCTGCCTTTTTTTATCAAGAGGTTTAAAAACAAGCCTTATACTTACTGTTGGTCAGGTGGTTCTGTTTTTAATTCTAGTGAGAGGTCATGTGTACCATATATTATGAAAAACGAAGCTCAAAAGTTATTTAGGTTTTTACGTACCAAGCCAGTGCCGGCAAACACCAACGAGATATTGGCGCTAGAACGCACTAAGTTGGCCAATGAGCGTACCTTGCTTTCTTATATTAGATCGTCACTTTATCTGCTTATTGGCGGAATTGGTATTCTGCAGCTTAAGGATTTTGATAATATTCATTGGCTTGGTTATATCGCGTTGGTAGTTTGCGTTATTTTTTTGGCTGTTGGTATTTTCCGTTATGTACTGCTTACCCGCAGACTTTACAAATGGAACCGTATTTTGTTTGTCGATACCATTCCGGAAGAGAAAGGTAAACGCACTGACAGTCAAGACAAAAGAGAAAAGAAAGAGCCGCAGGAAGTGTAATTTTCCGTATCTTTATAGCATACTCCCCTTAAAATTTTTCAAATGAGAGAGGATTTTCTACACTATGTGTGGAAATTTCAGAAATTTGATGTGGGTGAATTTTTTACGTCGAATAATGAAAGTCTGCACATTCAAAACCCAGGGCATCACAACCTCAATTCGGGACCAGATTTTTTTAATTCCCAAATTGCTGTTGGTGGACAGTTATGGGCCGGAAACGTTGAAATTCATTTAAAGTCTTCAGATTGGTATGCTCATGGTCACGAAACAGATGCTGCCTATGATAATGTAATTCTCCATGTAGTTTGGCAGCACGATGCCGAGATTTTTAGAAAAGATGGAACCGTAATTCCCACCTTTGTCATAAAAAAACATGTTCCAAAAAACACCTTATACCAATATCAAAACTTATTCTCCAAAGAAAGGAAGTGGATTAACTGCGAGCGGGATTTTGCCGCTGTTCCTGACTTTACGATTCAAAATTGGTTGGAGCGACTGTACTTTGAACGGCTTCAACAAAAGGAAGTTTTTCTTCTAAAGGAATTAAAAAGTTCAAACAATCATTGGGAAGCCCTGCTGTTTAGAATGTTGTGTAAAAACTTCGGATTAAAAGTGAATGCCGAGTCTTTTTTCAGTATTGCTAAATCGGTTGATTTTTCGGTAGTTGTAAAGTGCAGCCACGGGCAAAAAGACTTGGAAGCCTTGTTTTTGGGGCAGTCTGGCTTGCTAGAAGGAGAAACAGAAGATGCTTACTTTAAGCAGTTACAAGCAAATTACGAGTTTTTAAAGCATAAATTTAACCTACGCAAGGAAGGAGTAATTGCTCCAAAGTTTTTTAGGCTGCGTCCGCCAAATTTTCCATCTATCCGTTTGGCGCAATTGGCCATGCTTTATTATAAAACAAAAAACTTATTTTCCAGAGTAATCGCTATCAACGACGTTCAAGATTTTTATGCGATTTTTAATATTTCGGCAAGCGCATATTGGGATACGCATTATAACTTCGGTGTTTCTTCAACGAAGCGAAAGAAACGGCTTACCAAACAATTTATAGACTTGCTTATAATCAATACAATACTTCCGGTAAAATTCACCCATGCGGTGCAACAAGGCAAAGATGTTTCAGAAGAGATTTTAAGACTAGCCTCCAGTATTTCTTCAGAAAAAAATACTATTGTAAAAAAGTTTAACTCGTTAAAAAAAGTTGCTTTCAACGCAGCCCAAAGTCAAGCACTACTTCAATTAAAAAATGAGTATTGCGATAAGAATAAATGTTTGCAATGTGCCATAGGGAACGCAATTGTAGGTTCTGGATTGAAAAACAACTAAAGTGAAATTCACCGAACTGAAGTTTTTCAGAAACTTGATAATACGTATTAAATATTGTATTTTGCAGCTATGTTACAAGCCATATATTCCTTGCGTTATTATCTAGAGAAACGAGGTTTTTACGTGTCTTCGCGCTTAGCCGATAGATTGGGAATGCGAGCCAAAAGTGTTCGCTTGTTCTTTATTTATGTGTCTTTTGCAACCTTGGGTGTTGGCTTTGCCGTTTATCTTACGATGGCATTTCTCCTTAAATTAAAAGATTTGGTAAACACCAAACGCACTTCCGTCTTCGACCTATAAGAGTTCAAAAAAAGGAATTTTATCCGAAATAGTCAGTTGGTTTTAGGGTATTCATTAAACTTGAAATCATACAAACTTGAATTAAAATTAAGGAATCGTTAACAAGTTCCCTTTGAAATCTTTGAAATTTTGATTTTTTTTAAGCATCTTGCTTTGTTTTATATGATAAAATAGTTTCATCTTAAAAATCCACTATGAAGAAATATCTTCCTTCGCTACTTTCAATTTTAATTCCCTTTTTCACTTTTGCACAAGAAAATACCGCCTCTCAAGAGATAGACGCCGTATTTAAAAAATACACCGGCTGGTTTGTCGATGGTATTTTTTATGAAATACCATTTTCTGAAACCTTCCAAATTCCTTGGGTGCTTATTGTTTTAGTTGGTGGAGCAACCTATTTCACCATATATTTTAAGCTGATAAACTTCACAGGGTTTGTAACTGCGTTAAAAGTGGTTAGTGGAAAATATGAGGATATTGAAAAACACGGAGCAGATACACTTTATGGAGATGTAACCCCAAACGAACAAGAGAATATTGCCGAAACCATTCGCGATGACAGTGCTGATGGTGAGGTTTCGCACTTTCAAGCTTTAACCGCTGCGCTTTCTGCTACGGTTGGTTTGGGTAATATTGCAGGTGTTGCCGTAGCGCTTTCCATCGGGGGGCCAGGAGCAACTTTTTGGATGATTGTGGCCGGTTTACTGGGGATGGCCTCTAAGTTTGCAGAATGTACCTTGGGTGTAAAATTTCGTGATGTAGGACCCGACGGTACTGTTTATGGCGGCCCCATGTATTATCTTAAAAAAGGTTTGGCCGAAAAAGGAATGGGCGGTTTAGGTAAAATACTGGCCGTTGTTTTTGCTATTTTTGTTATTGGTGGCTCTTTTGGTGGCGGAAACATGTTTCAAGCCAATCAAGCGGCAGCCCAGTTTGTCCAGTTGTTTGAACTTCAAGAAACCAGTGCGGCAATTTGGTTTGGTATTGTAATGGCCATTGTTGTTGCTGTAGTGATTATTGGCGGCATTAAGCGTATTGCGAAAGTTACCGAGAAAATTGTTCCCTTTATGGCGGGTATCTACGTCTTAGGTGCCCTTATTATTTTAATAGCCAACTACAATCACATTGGCGATGCTTTCTCCTTAATTTTTGAAGGTGCCTTTACAGGTCTTGGTATTGCTGGAGGATTGGTAGGTGTGCTGATTCAAGGAATTCGCCGTGGTGCATTCTCAAACGAAGCTGGTGTTGGTTCGGCTGCAATTGCCCACTCGGCAGTTCGTACAAAATATCCTGCTTCTGAAGGTATTGTAGCACTTTTGGAGCCGTTTATTGATACCGTAGTTATCTGTACCATGACCGCTTTGGTAATTGTGATTACTAATTTTGACAATAATATTATCCAATATGGGGTAGAGGTTACGGAAGGAGTGGAGCTTACTGCTTCGGCTTTTGACAGTGTGATACCCCACTTTTCAATAGTGCTTACTATTGCTGTTATTATGTTTGCTTTTTCAACCATGATTTCTTGGTCGTACTACGGAATGCAGGGTTGGGTCTATCTCTTTGGAAGAGGAAAAGTTACCGAGCTGGTTTATAAGCTCTTATTTTGTATCTTTATCTGGATTGGATCTGTAATTAGCCTCGGGTCTGTTATTAACTTCTCTGATGCCATGATCTTCGCGATGGTGGTACCTAATATTATCGGGGTTGTTCTGTTAACACCGGTGGTTAGAAAAGAATTGAAACGATATATGGAGGCTATCAAAACAAAACACGAAGCCATTGATGAAGGTATGGAAGATATGTCTAAACATTTATAAAGCGAAAACCTTATGGAATTAAAATCCCACTTCACGTTCAACAAACAGCAACGAAGTGGGATTTTGCTTTTGTTGCTACTCATCATTGGTTTGCTTAACGTGTATTGGTTTTTTGATTTTTCTTCCCTGACAGCACGATCTAAAGAAAATACTTTTGATGCTGCTTCTCCTGAAATTATTGCGGTTCAGAAGGAACTGGATTCTCTTCGGCTAGCGGAAGTTGAAAACAGAAAACCCAAGAAATACCCGTTTAATCCTAATTTTATTACAGATTACAAAGGTTATACTCTCGGAATGACTAATGAAGAAATTAACCGTTTGCATGAATATAGAAAGAAAGGAAACTGGGTTAATTCAGCTGCAGATTTTCAAAAAGTGACCAGGGTTTCAGATTCGTTATTAGCTGAAATAAGTCCGTACTTTAAATTCCCCGAATGGGTGAGCAATCCGAAACCGAAAACGGATTATAACGCTTACAAGACGGAAAAAGGTTTTGTGGAAAAGTCATTTAGCCAAAAAATAGACCTTAATAAAGCATCCGAAGCACAACTACAACAAATAAGTGGTATAGGCGAAGCGCTTAGTAAACGCGTTGTTTCGTATCGTGAAAAACTAGGTGGATTTTCCAGTGATACGCAGTTGTATCAAGTGTATGGGTTAAAGCCGGAAGTTGTGGCGCGCACCTTAAATATCTTCACGGTTAAAACACCCAAAGAAATTATCAAAATGAATATAAACACTGCTTCAGCTTCCGATATTTCAACAATTCCGGGGGTTTCTTTTAATATGGCAAAGAAAATTTGGGAGTTCCGAATTCTTCGTGAAAAAATATCCGACTTGCAAGCACTTGAAAAAATTGAGGGAATGACAGAAAGAAAGTTACAGCTAATTCAGCTATATTTGCGAATAGATTAGCTATAAATAATAGCGAGAAAACAGTTAAAAATAATAGATTAGATAAGAAGTATGGATAAAATGTATTTTACAGAGGAACACGAATTTTTCAGAAAGAGTTTCCAAGATTTTCTTCAAAAGGAAGTAGTTCCGCATATTGAAAAGTGGGAAAAAACTGGAGATATTGAACGTTTTATTTGGGAAAAATTCGGTGAGATGGGGTACTTCGGAATTTATCAATCGGAAGAATATGGAGGTTTGGATCTCGATCTTTTCTATACGGTAATCTTTTTGGAAGAGCTTCAAAAGATAAACAGTGGTGGTTTTGCAGCTGCTATGTGGGCACACGCGTATTTGGCGATGACGCATCTTAAAAAGGAAGCAAACCACGAGCAAAAGGAAAAATACTTGGCACCGAGTATCACGGGCGAAAAGATTGGTTGCTTGTGTATAACCGAACCCTTTGGCGGAAGTGATGTTTCTGGTATGCGTACAACTGCTGTAAAAAAAGGCGATACCTATGTTTTAAACGGATCAAAAACCTTTATTACAAATGGGCTGTATAGCGACTATCTAATTGTTGCCGCAAAAACAGCTCCCGAATTGGGCAATAAGGGCATCAGTATTTTTGTAGTTGATAGAGATACAAAAGGCGTGTCTGCAACCAAACTAGATAAATTGGGCTGGCGCGCGAGCGATACCGGCGAAATTGCTTTTGACAATGTTGAGATTCCTGTAACTAATTTAATGGGAGAGGAGAATAAGGGCTTTCCGTATATCATGCAGCACTTTGCATTGGAGCGTCTTATTATGGGCGTCAATGCCCATGCCCGCAGTGAGTTTGCCTTAGAATATACCATACAGTATATGAAAGATCGCTTTGCCTTTGGCAAGAGTATCTCAAAATTTCAGGCGTTGCGACATCGAGTAGCGCAGTTAGCAAGTGAGGTGGAGGTTAGTAAAACTTTTAATTATGTTACCGCCAAACGATTAAACGATGGCGAATACGTAGTGAAAGAAGCCACAATGAGCAAACTTATATCTACCAAGGTAGCCGATGAGGTCATGACAGAATGCCTACAGTTTTTGGGCGGTTATGGCTATATGGAAGATTACCCATTAGCACGTTTAATGCGTGATAGCAGATTAGGCCCAATAGGCGGCGGAACTTCGGAGATTCTTAGAGAGATCATTTCTAAAATGGTCATAGAAGGGGTTTCGTATAAACCGGCGACCTAAATAATTTTTGAGCATTTTGGAGAAATTCATTTCGATTTGCACCCAAATGCACATTGAAGAAAAAGAGAATAAGGCAGTTACAATGTAGCTGCCTTATTTTTTTCTCTATCCCAAGCTTTGAACTTACTTTAAGCTGGTTATTTACCGCTATTTTGCGGCTTTCTTGTAACAAATATTTGCTCCACAATTCGTGTTTTATACAGTACTTAATATTCAAAATATTTTAAACAATTTTTTCAAACAGGCTTTATAGCGTTTCTACCTTCTTTGGAACTTACATAAGTAAAACATTAAAAAGGAACTCATTAATTTGGGTTCCTTTTATTTTTTATACTTACTACCACATCCAACTAATCATACCTAGCTTCTTTAGGTTTCGCGCTTAAAACATTTTTAATCCAGTTTTCCTTCATTCTGGAGTTTATGGGTAATTCATAAAATTTATACTATTTTTATGAATATTTATGCTATATTTACGAAAGTCTTAACTTTTGCCCCAATTATTAGGTGATTTATGATATTCTTAGGTTTCCCAATTAACTTCTCAGCTACCGAGTTCTTGGTACGTGAAAGTGATTTACAACATAATTTTTTAAAAACTAAATAAGGGAGGAAGTTGAAGTTCCCGTTCCTGTGTGGATGAAATCTTCAACATAACTAAATAACCATTTTTTATGAAAACCAAAACTAAAACTAAATTTTCAATCTTTCGGCAATTCCTGCCGAAGAGCACGGTGCTTACGCTGCTGCTGTTCTTTGGCGTGGCTTTTGCTTGGCAGGCAGAAGCGCAGCAGTATTGTACTCCAGAAGCCACGAACTCAGATCGATATATCAATAGCTTCACCACTACAGGGGGTGATCAAAATGTAACTAATGAATCCTCTGGTTTCTCCCCGAGTGGCTACGGTGATTTTACTGCTATGACTGTATCACAAGGACCAGGTGGAGTGATTAATTTCGAAGCCAATATCGAAGGTGGAACTGCTGGATTCAGAATCTGGGTTGACTGGAACCAAGACGAAATTTTTAATACAACTGACGAGGTGGCATTTACTTCGAGCGGTTACTTAAGCACTCAAACAGGTTCTTTTTCAGTGCCCGCATCTGCACTGGAAGGATCAACTCGTATGAGAATCGTTAGCCATTGGCTCAGTACATCTGGTGATGTAGATCCATGTGAAACAGGTTTTACCTATGGTGAATTTGAGGACTATACATTTGAAGTTCTCAGCGGCGTGGCATGGGACTGCCCAAACCTTGAGTTAAACATCGGTGACCCTTGTGATGACGGCGATCCAAACACAATAAACGATGTAGTAACGCAAGACTGTGAGTGTGAAGGAGTCATTCCTCCAGACGGAATGGTATGCGAAGCTCCTATTGAAATAGGTTCTTTACCTTATGCTACTACAGACGATACATCTAATTATGAAGATGATTATTCATCGACTGATATGCCACCCCTTGCTCCTGACGCCGTTGGGAATCCCAGTAGTAACTATCTAGGCGGAGATGACGTGGTGTATTCTTATACGCCAACCGCTAATGGGATTGTTGATATATCCGTAACAGATCACGGTTCTTGGGCCGGTGTTTTTGTATTTACTGGATGTGGTCCTTTTGAAAGTACCGTTGGTGGGCATACAAACTCATCATCCACGTTAGATTTGGAGGTTGATGGACTTCTGGTTGAAGCCAATGAAACTTATTATATCGTAATTTCTACGTATGCATCACCACAAACTACCCCTTATACTTTAAGTGTTACAGCAACAGAATTTGACTGCCCAAACCTTGAGTTAAACATCGGTGACCCTTGTGACGACGGCGATCCAAATACTGTGAACGATGTAGTAACAGAAAACTGTGAGTGTGAAGGCGTTCCTGTAGCTACCAACGACGAAGCCTGTACGGCCACTGAAATAGCCTGTGGTGATGAGATTACACAATCCTTAGTTGGTGCAACATCTTCTATGGGTGATGACTGCTTCGGGAGTGGATCTGCAGATGTCTGGTTTACTTTCACTTCAGATGGTTCACAGCAATATACTATTGCGGAAACTTCGTCTTTTGATGCCGTCGTGCAACTTTTTGAAGCCGATGATTGCAACAACCTTACAGAAGTAGGTGCTTGTCAAGATAGTCCAGAAAATTTTGAAGTAAGCGAAGCAGGAACCTATTATTACCGGGTTCGACCTTATTTTTCTTCAGACGATGAAGGTGACATAACTGTTAGTTTAACTTGTATCGTTCCCGGTCCAGGCGCCTCTTGTGATGATGCTATTGCTGTAGAGTGCAATGCAGATCCAGTGACTTACACTTCTATTGGTAGCACAGCCACTAATACAACAACTTGTTCAATGGGTGATGCAGGCTTATGGTTCTCTTTTGAAGGAACAGGAGGTGATATTACGGTTAATTCATCAGCCGATTTTGACCACAAAATGTCCATCAACTCTGGCGCTTGTGGTGACTTGACAAACATTGAATGTATAGACGATGCTCTTTCTAACGGTACTGAAACATATACCATAGAAGCAAGTACTGAAGGTGAAATGTATTATGTGTATGTGGCTCATTGGAGTTCAAGTAGTACTACAACAGGTGACATCACCATTGATATTGACTGTGCTGACCCTGTTACGTGCCCAGAGCCATTTGACTTAGCTGTTAATGATATCACAGAAAATAGTGCAGTGTTTACCTGGACTGCCAACGCTGACCAAAGTGATGTTTATCTTGTGGAAGCAGGGGAACCTGCTCCAGATGAAAGTAGTACTCCAACGCATCCAGAAGTGCTCCCTGGACTAATTCTGGATAATCTAACTGAAAATACAGCTTACGAGGTGTATGTTCGTGCGGATTGTGGTGCATTTGGTGGAGACGATGGCGTAAGTGACTGGGCTGGCCCCGTTGCCTTTACAACACTGGCAACACCGCCAGATAACGACGATTGTGCCAATGCTATGCCTGTTCCATTAGGAACTGACGGCGTAATGGGTGACAATACAGCTGCTACGCCCGACGGGCCAGCAATGGACTGTGCATTCGTAGGAGATGAAGTTCAAAACGATGTATGGTTTAGTTTTGTCGCCCCTGCCGATGGTGATTTGACGATTGAAACATCATCAATCCCAGGGTCCTCTCTCGCTGATACGCAAATACAGGTTTTAGATGATTGTGGTGGCAACGTTCTAGCTTGTGATGAGGATGGGGGAGTATCTCTATTTTCTAAAATTGAACTCGCTTGTGGTGAGTATACACCAGGAGAAACTTATTATGTGCAAGTTGATGGATTTAGTGGCAGTGTTGGCACGTTTAACTTGTCCGTGACGAGTAATAATGAAACTTGTAACGCGTGCGACGCACCCACCAACCTTGCAGTTGATGTGGCAAGTCCTACATTTTCTACGGTTTCTTGGTCAGGAAATGCTGCTGACTATGAGATTGCTTGGGGAGTTTCTCCATACAGTCCTGGTGATCCAGGTGGTAGTCTATTTACTACTGGAGGTTCTACCTCATACGGTGTGGGTACTGATCCTGGCACTGAGTATGATGTATATGTAAGAGCTATTTGCGATGACATAAACAGTGATTGGGCAAGTATATCTTTTACTTCGGAGGAAGCAGATTGTTTAGCGCCATCGAGTACAACAATTGATGCCGTTACTGAAAACAGTGCAGATATCTCTTGGACACCAGCTAATGCAGCAGATGACCATTGGGAGGTTTCAATCACTACTGCAGGCCAAAGTCCAGATGACGGAATGATAGACGAAGTTTTTACCGATCCTTCTTATACCGCAACTGGTTTAGATGCAGCCACAGACTATTGGGTGTATGTTCGAACTGTTTGTTCTAGTGATGCTTTAAGCGATTGGTTTGGAGGTACTCCGTTTACTACGGATGAAGCCGACCCAGATCCTTGCGATGATCCTTTCAATGACGATGCGGCCAATTCTGACGTATATATTTCAAACATTGATATTGCAGGAATTGGAATTGATATAGGTAACCCAGATTTCGATTTTACCTACACCTCTAATAGTATGTCACCTGATGGATATAAGGTTGTTACCGATCCTACGGTTACTGTTTATCCTGGATTACAAGGTTCTTATACCGTGAGTAGTGGTCCTGCTGGAAACAGCGATCAGTACTACTATTCAGTATGGGTAGACCTTAACCAAGATGGATGTTTTGTGGAAGCTGACGATGAGTTAATTATCACGAGCAATGATGTTATCTGGGGCGGTGGAATTCCAAATGGAGCACCTGGTGTTACAGAAGTTCCAATGGCATGGGATACTTATGCTCCTGGTACATACCAAGCTAGAATCCGAAACAGTATGATAGACCATCCGCTAGCTGAAGGTAACGGCGATGGAGAAGCAATAGACTTCACTATTGAAGTGATTACTGAGGCAGATGCCGAGCGACTTTTAGGAATAGGTTCTCAGGTGTTTAACAGTTTCACTTTCTATCCAAACCCAGTTGAAGATCAGTTGAGTTTGAAGGCGAATACACCAATTGAACAAGTTGAAGTGTATAACCTAATCGGTCAAATAGTTATTCAAGGGCAACCAAATGCTCTAGAAACAAACTTGGCTACTGACCAATTACAAGCTGGAGTTTATTTGATGAAAGTCACTATTGACGGCAATCAGAAAACCTTTAGAGTGGTGAAAAATTAGATTTTAAAAATCTCTAATTAAATATGTATCCCCATCTGCATGATTTTATGCAGATGGGGATATTTTTTTGTGGATATAAGTAAATCGTGTGTTGTTACTTCATTTACAAACCATTTTAATTGACAACGGAAGAAAGCGCTATAAAATCGTGGGTGTTAAGTCATTTAACGGTCGTTCGTCTTTGTTGGGCGTTAATGATTGATTATAACAATTACGCCATTAAAAGGATTGAATACGATTTAATTGTTCAGAAAAAAAGAAGGGGAGAAGTTGAGGTTCTCGTACGGATGTGAATAAAATCTTCAACCTAACTAACTAATCAATTTACTTATAAAAACTAAAACTAAGTTTAAATTTTTAGCCTTTCGATAATTCCCGGCTAAGAGCACTATGCCGAAACTGATGCTGTTCTTTAGCGTGGTATGTGCCTGGCAGTCAGAAGCGAAAACCCGAGGCTATAGCAATGTTTCAGCATAAATTATAAAAGCTTTTGTAGAAAGAGAGATTAGCGTATTTAAAAGATTGCTGATTATTTAATTTTTCACCCCATAACACTTTATTTTACGTAAGAAAAACTCTATTTGGTTGATTATTTTGTGTTAATATTTTGTAAAACAGTATTTTATGAATATATTTAGTTCCGTTTATATGAAAAATTGAATCGTTAAGACGGAAAATTATTTTCTAACCATTAAAACAATAACTATTATGAAAAAAATTATTTTACTATCGATTTTAAGTATGTTCTGGACGATACCCATTGTTCTAGGACAGTCGTCACTTTCATCCTCTGGTCAATCTGGAATTACGGTGCAGAATCCACCACCAGGTACAGCATCCAGAGAGTATCAAAACAATCAAGATCAAACAACTAATAATTTGGCACCTGTGGTAATAACTCATAGTGCTACCCAAAACATTGTCGCAAACAACTCTGTAACTTGTAATTCGGGTACTATTCCGGTGGAAAATAGCCTTTTCAGAGATTTTAACCTGGCAGCCGATTTCGGTATAACAGACGAATTTAATGTTACTAGCGCCGAATTTGGAGTAGAGAATAGTGGAGGACCAACAAACCTTACAATTAATATCTATTCTACTTCAACTGCGTTTCCAAGTGGCTATCCTGGGAGTGCGACTTTGCAAGGAACAGCTTCTTATGTTTCTGGAGTTGCAGATGCGGGAACAGTTGTTTCTGTTCCAATTACAGCTACCATTCCAGCTGGGGAAATAATGATTTATGAGCTTAAGATTGATGCGGGTGCTACTGTTTCATGGTTTCAAGGTTCTAATGCAGATGGACAAACGGGAGTTTCTTGGATACAAGCCGAGGAATGTGATATATTTACCCCAACAGATGCAGTAGATATAGGATTTCCCGATATGCATTTAGTAATGAATGTTGTTGGAGAAGTTGCTGGCGGTGGTGGCTTTCCAGACCCATACTGCGCTATTGACTTTTCTACGGTAGAGCCAATTACATTGGTAAATGTTGCCGATATTGATAATAGAAGTAGTGAGGTTATAGATGGATCTCCTGCTCATGAAGATTTTACCGCTATTGTAGGTAATATGGAAGCAGGGGAAACCTATTCAGTTGCCTTAGAAGGTAATACGGGTGGAGGTTTTACTAATAGTTTTACCGTATTTATTGATTGGAACCAGGACGGTAGCTTAGATGGCGCGGATGAGCGTTATGACATTGGTACTATCCAAGGTTCTACTGGTACAGATGGGCAACAAGCCACTGCAGATATTACGGTTCCTTCCGGAGCACTAGAAGGGCCAACCAGAATGCGCGTAGTAAAAAAATTCGGTTCTACTTATCCAGTTGATTCCTGTACAGGTACTAGCTGGGGACAAGCGGAAGACTACACGGTGAATGTTTCTGCTTCAGGATGTACTGCTCCAGAAATGAGTGCTTATGCTTCAGATGATGTGGGTGAACCAATTCAAGGATGTATCGAAGCAGGTGGCGAATACTATGTATATGTAACTCTTTCTGGTGGATCTGGGAATGACACATACAACGTAACTGCAAATAATAATGATCCAGTTGTTGTAGATGCTGATTCCTCTGAAGTTCTTGGACCATTTACAGTTGGTACTGATGTTAGTTTAACTGCTGTAGGTGTTCAAGATGATGGTTGTAGTGTTTCAGCATCCGTTGATTCTCCTGAAATATGTGAGCCAACTGGACCTGATAATGATGACTGCTCTGGTGCAATAGCACTTTCATGCGACGATTCAGTTGCTGGAACTACTGTTGGCGCTACTGAGAGTGGTCTTGAAAGTCCTACTTGTGCTACTGGTTCGCTAGAAGATGTGTTTTACAGCCTTGACGTAACAGCAGGAACGGAATATACCATTACTGTGCAAGGTGCTGACTATGATGCCGTACTTGCAATTTACAGTGGTGAATGTGCCACCTTAGTTGAAATTGACTGTGCCGATAATGGTTTCTCAGCAGGAGATGAAGAAACTATTACTTTCACGGCCACTGCAGATGAAACAATCTTAGTTAGAACATACGACTGGAGTGTTTCTGCTGGAAGCTTCACCATTTCTGTTACTTGTGAACAGCCGTTACCTTGCGATGATCCTTTCAATGACGATGCGGCCAATTCTGATGTTTATATTTCAAACATTGATATTGCAGGAATTGGAATTGATGCTGGTAACCCAGATTTCGATTTCACCTACACCTCTAATAGCATGTCACCTGATGGATATAAGGTTGTTACCAATCCTACGGTTACTGTTTATCCTGGATTACAAGGTGCTTATACCGTGAGTAGTGGTCCTGCTGGAAACAGCGATCAGTACTACTATTCAGTATGGATAGACTTTAACCAAGATGGATGTTTTGATTCAGGTGAACAAATTATCTGGAGCAATGATGTTATCTGGGGCGGTGGAGTTCCAAACGGAGAACCTGGTGTTACAGAAGTGCCAATGGCATGGGAAGGTATAGCCCCTGGTACATACCAAGCTAGAATCCGAAACAGTATGATAGATCATCCGCTAGCTGAAGGTAACGGCGATGGAGAAGCAATAGACTTCACTGTTGATGTGATTACTGAGGCAGATGCCGAGCGACTTTTAGGAATAGGTTCTCAGGTGTTTAGCAGTTTCACTTTCTATCCAAACCCAGTTGAAGATCAGTTGAGTTTGAAGGCGAATACACCAATTGAACAAGTTGAAGTGTATAACCTAGTTGGTCAAATAGTTATTCAAGAGCAACCAAATGCTCTAGAATCAAACTTGGCTACTGACCAATTACAAACTGGAGTTTATTTGATGAAAGTCACTATTGACGGCAATCAGAAAACCTTTAGAGTGGTGAAAAATTAGATTTTAAAAATCTCTAATTAAATATGTATCCCCATCTGTATGATTTTATGCAGATGGGGATATTTTTTTGTGGTTAGAGGTATGTTTTAAAATGTGAATTGTCGCTTCATAAAGAACCTATTTCGGGTATTCTGAAATACGTGTTTTTTGAACTCTTGTGGAGGTTTAGGGGTGTCAGGTTTTTGATAAATAATTCGGGATCCGTCCAAGTATCTTAAAGAGGAGTTTTTAGTTCATAGATTTAGTAATACCTTTGTTTTGTAGCATCTTTTTGTGTTCTTACCTATGCCTTAAAAACAAGCGATTAGCAAGATTGGTATGCAACATATTTAATTCCATTTAGCCCTTAAATACCAGTTTTTTTAAAGCTGCTTATTTATTTGTCATTAAATTTAAAACTTTAACATTATAAGTTTGTTTCCTATGTATCGGGGGGGGGTATTTTTGATGTTGTAAATAATAAATTTAACCTTTAATCTAATAAATTATAAGAAAGTCATTATTTTTCCTAGCTTGCTTTTTAGTTACCTCCTATGGTTTTTCCAGCACAAATTCATTACCAGAATTAAATGAAAAATTAAATCCTAAAGTTGAAAACTATGGAGATGTCAGTGGTTTAGTGAAAGTTGAATTGTCTACATCAATGTCTCCGATTGTTGCGTTAGGAACGTGGACTTGCATTTCTGTAGAAACTTCTTGTGGTATTTACGGTACAGTTTGTGCTTCAACTACTGAAGGTTTGATATTTGCGGCTATGGATTTAGAAGATTGGCTTTGCTGAATTTAAGAGCTGAAATTAGTTAATAAAAGCAGAGCCTAAAAACCTCTGCTTTTACATTATAAATAGAGTATCAAATGAGAGATAAAATACTAATAGTTTTGGCAATCTTGACGTTTGGTGTGATCAGTGCACAGGATGCTAAGAGCATTAATGCAAAATATAAGATATTGTACTTATTGACATATCAGCAAGACTCCACAGATATTGCAAGCCTGAGAGAAGAGCCCATGGAGTTGTTTATTGGTAACGGTTCATCGCTATTCCAAAGTCAATATGTGAGTTACAATGATTCACTTGTTAAAGCTGTTTCAAATAAATATGACGATGATCCGCAAAGAGCAGTTAACTTAACCTTATCATTGAGAAAAAAAACGAAAATTTCCTATATAATTTATAAAACTCCAGAAGAAACTCTTGTGCTGGATAAAATCTTTACTGATAAATTTACCTACGAGGATAATGAAAAGATGAAATGGAAACTTTCTAATGAAACCAAGCATATAGGTAATTATTTATGCCAAAGGGCAACCACTACCTATGGAGGTAGAGATTATACGGCGTGGTATACGAGTGAGGTTCCAATTTCGGATGGACCTTATAAATTTAAAGGTCTTCCTGGATTGATACTTGAAATTCAAGATTCAAGGAAGCAATATGTATTTGAGTTCTTAACACTTGAAAAGAGTGACGATAAATTTACTTTTGACAGAAATAATATTCCAGAAACCACTAAAGAAGAATTTTACAAAGGCTTGAATAATTTTAAAAGGGATATTATAAATCAAATGGATCAAAGAGGCTTTACATTTGATGAGGACAATGCAACAAAGGTTAAAGAAAGTGTAAGGAGAACTAGAAACAACGAAATGGAAATTGTGTATTGAGTTGAATAAATCATAAAAAACACAATCATCTTTAACTCATAAAGAAAAATGAAACAAATAGTAGTTTTCTCAATTGCGATTTTGTTTCTGAATGTCTCCTTTTCACAAACCGTGATAAGTGGAGCATTAATCAGTAATAAAGAAAAACCCATTTTTGGCGCAAGTATTACTATTTTCGAAATAGGTAGTGACAGAGCGATAGCTTATGATATTTCGGATGACAAGGGAAAGTACAGAATAATCGTTTCATCCACAGAAAAAGAATTGGTCATCAACGTGCAGAGTTTGGGATATAAAAAGATATCCAAAATACTTTCTAACCAAACCCATCTCCAGAATTTTGTGTTACAAGAATCACAAATCGAATTAAAGGAAGCTATTCTTAAGGCATATCCTATTACTCGTAAAGGAGATACTTTAAATTACTCAGTGAATACTTTTGTTAAAGAACAAGACCGATCAATCTCGGATGTTTTAAAACGTATGCCAGGTATCGAGGTCCTAAACGATGGAAGAGTTTTGTATGAAGGAAAACCTATAAATAAATATTATATTGAGGGACTAGACTTATTGGCAGGAAAATATAACCTTGCCAATAAGAATCTTCCTGCAAAAGAAGTTTCCCGAGTCCAAATTTTGGAAAACCACCAGCCTATAAAAATATTGGATAGCTTGGAGTTTTCCGAAAGAGCAGCGATTAACATAAAACTTAAGAACAGTTATACTATTACGGGGCAAGCCGAAGTTGCATCTGGTATGGCACCTTTTCTCTGGGATGTCAATCTTAGTCCAATGTTGTTCAGTAAAAAGAGACAAGTACTCACCTCCTATCAAACCAACAATACGGGGAACGATATTGGCACTCAGCTAAAAACGTTGACCGTTGAAGATTTGATGGATCAAATGGAGGATAATTCAGAAAAAAAAGATTGGCTGGGCATACAGCAACTTAATCCTCCCAATTTTGCTAAAAAACGATGGTTGGATAACAACAGCCATTTGTTCACCGCAAATTTTTTACAAAAGCTAAAAAGCGATTATGAATTACGCTTTAACTTTTCGTATCTTAACGATTATCAAAAACAAAATGGACTTTCCAAAACACGACATTTTTTGCCTACAGATACGATTGCCCTTCTAGAGGTTCAGGACAATCAGCTTTATATCAATTCCTTGGAGGCTAATTTAAGCCTTCAAAAAAACACAAAAAGCGGTTACCTAAAAAATAGCTTGCAATTTCATGGCTTTTGGGACAGTCAAACAGGAGTTGTCTACCGCAATGATGAAATGATAGCCCAAAACCTTGATAATCCGTACTTTAAAATATCCAATAGGTTTAAAGCTTTTTTTCCATGGAAAAAACAACTGTTGAAATTTAGCTCCTATTTTGAGATAGACCAAACGCCTCAAACATTAACCGTAAACCCAGGACAATTCAACGATTTGTTGAATCAAGGTAATTTCTATGACGAAGCCTTGCAGAAAATAGACTTGGGTGGCTTTTACACCAAAAATTCCATCGGATTTACTAAAGGATGGGGGGATTTCAGTTTTTCGCCTAAAATTGGATTTCAGTTTGAAAATCAATATTTAGAAAGCAAACTTGCTACTTCTGAAAACCTAAGCTTAGATCAGTATTATTCCAATAGTTTGTATTGGAAACGTTCCAAAACATACTTATACTTGCAAACTCAATATAAAAAAGAAAGATGGCGCTTGCGGTTGGAGACTCCCTTAAATCTACATTCCCATACTATTGAAGATGAATCATTGCAAAAATCACAAAAGTCACAAAAACTTACCTTTGACCCTCGGTTTTCGATAATCTATGATGTGAATACCTTTTGGAAATTGAATGCATCCATTGGTTCTGGAAAAAAATTTGGCACGATCGACCAATTGCACTACGGATTTATTTTAAAGGATTATAAGAGTTTAATCCGTGTTGATGCCCCGTTGTCCGAAACTTTAAATCAGGACTTCACTGGAGGCGTTTTCTATCGAAATTCGATAGAATCTTTATTCTGGAATTTGTTTTACACATATACGACTACTGACAATAATTTAATTTACAATACAAAAATTTTGGAGAGTGGATCGAGTGAAATTCAAGCAATTCGTCTTGATAATACGAGGATAAGCAATAATTTCTCGAGCCGTTTCAGTAAATATTTCAATGTGATAAAAACAAGTGTTACCCTTAACGCCAACTATAGTTCGCAAGATTTTGAACAGATTCTCAATACAGAGCTGACCGATATTAAAATTCAGAATTGGGGTATTGGCGGAAAGCTGGATATGAATTTCACAAACTGGTTCAACGTTAATTATAAAGTGGATTTTTTGTTTTCCAAAAATAAAATTCAAGAAAATCCAAACCGAACCCTTCAATATCAGATCCATGCCGCTCAGATTAATTTACATCCGAAAGAAATGCTTTATTTTAGTTTAAAGTCGGAATACATGCACAGCATATTATTTAGTGAAAATACCAAGAATGTTTTTATCGATCTAGTGTGGCGATATATCTGGAAACAGAAAAATATCGATTTTGAGATACAGTGGAATAATATTTTAAACTCAAGAAAGTATCGCGTCGTAAGTGCTGACGCTTTCAGTTACGTGGAAACCGATTATCAGCTTCGTCCATCTCAAGTAATGTTTAAGATGCGATTTTCACTTTAAGCTAGTTCTATAATAGCCAAATAATTATCTTTATAATAGATTTTGAAAATAACATTGCGATCATCTGATTTTACCATCTTTGGTGTTAGATTAATTGTTGCATATTCACGTTGCATGAATTTACAGCAAAACTATTTTAATTGGGTCTAAAGTTAGGATTTGGTTTTAAGATCTTAAAGTAACCGGTCAGTTTTAGCTTAGTTCAGGTCATCGCTTTACACGTTTTGTATATATAAAAGCAAACACGTATTTTTGAAATAAAAAGAGGAGTACCAATACTAACATTCACCATTGAAAAGGGGGTAATACAAAGTGCAAAGGAGTACGCTAAAGAAAATAGGGGCAGCGCCTCGCGGAAATGGTAGAGAAATACTTCAAACTGCATACTGGAAATAGGAAGAAAATTCGACCAAACCATCTTTTATTTAGAATTCAAATTCTTAGAGAGGTAATTAAAACTGACCCAGAAATAGATTATAAAAAAGTCTTAACCGAGGAGCTCTCAAAGAAATAAGGCGTATATACTTTTTATTGATTCAGTTTCCGTGTTAAATTGTATTTCCGACTTAATATGTTTTACAAATCAATAAATTAAGGAAATGAGTCAACTTCGCTTAAAAAATCTTTTCATACTAATACTTATTTTTATAGGCGGCACGAGCATCGCCCAAACCGAACTAAAGGGTAAGGTAGCAGACTTCGCAACCTTCCAGCCTATTGAAAGCGCTAGTGTGTATATTAAGAACACTACCATAGGCTCCATTAGTAATGCCGATGGAAATTTTGTATTAAATGTGCCCCAAAGACATTTGGACGATACCTTGGTAATTTCGTCTATAGGCTACAAAAGCTATAATGTGGTAATTGCTGATTTTGAAAATGGACCTGATATTTTTTTGGAAGAAGACATCGCTTCCTTAGATGAGGTGGTAATAGTTGCAGATCAACGCCCCACAACGGGAAATGGAATTGTTCAACGCGCTATTGAGAAACTGCCGAGTAATTTGCCCGAGGAACCATACCTTCAAAAAGGGTTTTTACGCCATAAAGAACGCAATAAGAAAGAGTACAAGTGGCTTGTAGAAAGCGCCATTACATTATACGATTCCAGTTATGCCGCCGGTGCTAAGGATAATCTAAAAATAAATGTAGATGAAACGCGGAAAAGTTATGACTTAAGAGATATTGACAGTCTGTTTACCTATTCGGCCTACCTAAAGAGTAAAGGTTTAAATAGTGAAAATAGCAATAGGAATTCCGTAAAAACTGAGGCCTTGATAGACGCTATAAAATGGAATGACAGAAGGGTGAACGGTTTGGACAATCTTTTTCAAGGTAAGTTGAATCTAGTGCGAAACAGTAATAGTACTGGATCCTTGTTCGGAAAAAATGTCTTGGAGAAACATCAGTTTCATTTAGATACCATTTTGGTTGACAATGGAAGAAAACTCTATAAAATCAAGATACAAAAAGGCGATAGCTTTGTAGGTTTAAATACGCCTGGTATTTATAACGAAGGCTTTGAGCCAAAAGGGTGGATTTATATTTATTATGATAATTACGCTATTAAAAAAGTGGAGTACAATTTAATCGCGGGTTCTGATGTTCAGAAAAAAAGAAGCAAAAGTCTATATGATACCCAAAACCTCCATAATTTAATACTAACCTACAGGGAGTACGATGGTAAAATGTATCCTAGTTATATTTATTACGAAACCCCTAAGCTGGTAAACATTGGCGATAGGTCTTCAGATAGGACAAAAACTGAATCGGAGCCTGGTTTTGATAAGGGAGAACAGTATTATTATACCGTTCAGGAAATTCTTTTTAATGATTTAATACTAGATCCAGAACAAATCAGTCAAGAGCTTCAGGACAATAATTGGTCTGCAGATATCTTTTTGAGCAAGCCCTACAACGCGGCTTTTTGGAAAAATTATAATGTTTTGTTAGAGAGCAAAGAAGAGGAAAAGCTTATACTAGACCTTTCTAAACGAGCTACATTGTTTAAAGAGTAATTCAATTAGTCGTGTCCGACTAAGATATAAGACCGCTGCGCTGAAATACATAAGACGTAAGACTTGCTTTTTAATAGATTGAAAACTAGATAAAATTGATTAAACATACTTTTTAATTGATAAATTTTGATGCTAAGTATAATAGCATGCTGTCATTAAATAAAAAATATTCTAATGGCCTATTATCTGTGACTCAACAAATTTTCTCACTCTTTTAATCGGACACTGATGTAATTTTTAAAAAAAACTCATAACTCATAACTCATAACTGATAACTTTTCATATCTTTGCCGCCCTAAAGAGAGGAGGTGATGACACTATGTTAATTATACCAGTTAAAGACGGAGAAAATATCGATAGAGCGCTAAAACGTTTTAAGCGTAAATTTGATCGTACCGGAACGATGCGTCAGTTGCGTGCAAGACAAGCTTTTAAGAAGCCATCTGTTAAGAAAAGAGCGCAAATGCAAAAAGCGCAATACATTCAGAATCTTAGAGATCAAGAAGATATCTAGTAAATAACTGCTTAGGCAGAAATTTTATACATACAAATCCGTTGGAATTTTTTTCCAGCGGATTTTTTTTGGTTAAAATCTATTGGGTTGTTGAGTTATTAGGTTATTTTGTATTAGAAACCAGAAACAAGAACCTCATGGTCTTCCAAGCATTCACAGATTATCTTCAACTCGAAAAAAAGTACTCGCCGCACACGGTCACTGCGTATGTAAGAGACTTGGAGGTGTTTGCTGCTTTTGCTGCTGATGAGTTTCAGGATGCTAATATTGTAAACATCAATTATGCTATTGTAAGAAGTTGGATTGTATCTTTGGTAGATTCGGGAATTTCGAACAGGAGTGTAAACCGAAAAGTTTCTTCCTTAAACACCTATTATAAGTTTCTTTTAAAGACAAAGCAGATTTCGGTTAATCCCTTGGCGAAACACAAAGCCTTAAAGACTTCTAAAAAAATTCAAGTCCCTTTTTCTGAACATGAAATTAGTAGCGTTACGGAACTTCTAGAAACAGAAAATAGTTTTGAAGGCTTGCGGAATCTTTTAATGGTGGAGTTGTTTTACACTACCGGTATTAGGCGGGCAGAGTTAATAAATGTGCGGTTAAACGATGTTTCATTTGCGCAAAAAACAATCAAAGTATTGGGTAAAAGGAAGAAGGAGCGTATTATTCCGTTGCTGCCAAGCGTGCTTGAAACTCTTGAGGCGTATATGCCTATGCGCGATCAATTGGAGCATATAAGTGATGCGGCTTATTTGTTTTTAACGGCAAAAGGGGTTAAAATATATGAAAATCTTGTCTATCGCATTATAAATACTTACTTTAGTAACGCATCCGAAAAGGTGAAGAAGAGCCCGCATATGTTGCGGCATTCTTTTGCAACACACCTTTTAAACGAAGGTGCAGACATTAACTCGGTAAAAGAGCTTCTGGGGCATTCCAGTCTTGCTTCTACGCAGGTTTATACGCAAAACAGTATAGCTAAGTTGAAGCAAGTGCATAAAGGCTCACATCCCCGTAATCAATAGAGAATAGCTTATGGCGTAAAATTACGTATTACACATTACATAATTTTAAAAACTATACATATGAAAGTAAATGTACAAGCTCCTAATTTTACGGCTAAGGATGAGTTGATGGAATTTCTTCAAAATAGATTGTCTAAGTTGGAACAGTTTTATGATAAGATAATTTTTGCAGATGTTTTTTTAAAAGTCCAGAAAACGAGCGAGAAGGAAAATAAAATAGTTGAAATCCTGCTTAGCATTCCTGGCGATGAGGTAATGGTGAAGAAAGAAGCAAAGACTTTTGAAGAGGCGATAGACGCAGTTGTAAAGACTCTAGAACGACAACTTAAAAAGCATAAACAGAAACAAAAAGCATATTTGTGATATTTTTTTTTAAAAAAAGTTTTGTGGAGAAAATAAATTCTCTACATTTGCAGTCCGTTAGAAATAGCGGGCTTTTTTTATGGGTTGGAAATGATCTAATAAAAGAAAAAAGCCGATGTAGCTCAGCTGGCTAGAGCAGCTGATTTGTAATCAGCAGGTCGTGGGTTCGAGTCCCTCTATCGGCTCTTAATTTCTGCGAATGCAGGAATCCCAAGCAGTGGTTTTGGGGATAGTTCTTAAAAACATTGAATTTTGAAATTTCTACCGAATGATTTTCGGAGTTGAAGTTTCAGAAGATTTGGGGAGATACTCAAGCGGCCAACGAGGGCAGACTGTAAATCTGCTGACTACGTCTTCGCAGGTTCGAATCCTGCTCTCCCCACAACATTTTTGCGAAAGCAAGAATCTCAAATTTGAAAACCAAGTTATTAAAGAATTGGCTCTGAATTTGAAAACTGTTCTTTACAATATTGAAAACACTTTGATTAAGTTCTAAAATAACTTTTAAATTCTCTAGAGTTTGGGGTTTGACTCGATAGCTATCGAGATTGGAATTTATTTGAAAAATTACGGGGGGTGCTCTCCCGATAGTTATCGAGATGGTAGAGCGTCGCGATAGGTATAAAAAGAGTATAATGCGGGAGTAGCTCTCCCGATAGTTATCGGGATGGTAGAGCGTCGTGATAGGTATAAAAAGAGTATAATGCGGGAGTAGCTCAGTTGGTAGAGCGTCAGCCTTCCAAGCTGAATGTCGCCGGTTCGAACCCGGTCTCCCGCTCTAAAGTTATTGGTCAATAGTTACGTTATTTTTGGAATAACGAGCAGCTTGAGGCCTGGAACTGTCACCCCTGAGCGCAGTCGAGGGGCTAACTAAAATAGGCCGATGTAGCTCAGGGGTAGAGCGTTTCCTTGGTAAGGAAGAGGTCATGGGTTCAATTCCCATCATTGGCTCAAAAGTCAGTGCATTTGTCCCGATATTTTTTCGGGATTCGTCATTGGCTCAAGTTGTTAATACAATAGATCACTAATATATAACTAAGATTAAAATTAATACAAAATGGCAAAAGAAAAATTCGATCGGTCAAAACCACACTTGAATATTGGTACAATTGGACACGTAGATCACGGAAAAACAACCACGACTGCAGCTATTACTAAAGTATTGGCTGATGCAGGGCACTCTGCCGCGACATCATTTGATCAAATTGATAATGCGCCAGAAGAAAAAGAAAGAGGGATTACAATTAACTCTTCTCACGTAGAATACCAAACTGCTAATCGTCACTACGCACACGTTGACTGTCCTGGTCACGCGGATTACGTAAAGAACATGGTAACTGGTGCTGCGCAAATGGACGGTGCTATTCTTGTGGTTGCTGCTACAGATGGTCCTATGCCACAAACACGTGAGCACATCTTGCTAGGTCGCCAGGTTGGTATTCCTAGGATCGTTGTGTTTATGAACAAAGTTGACTTGGTTGATGATGAGGAGCTTTTAGAGTTGGTTGAAATGGAAATTCGTGACCTTCTTAGCTTTTACGAGTATGATGGTGACAATGGTCCTGTTGTTCAAGGTTCTGCTTTAGGAGCACTTAATGGTGAGCAAAAGTGGGTTGATGCACTACTTAAACTAATGGATGAGGTTGATGCATGGATTGAAGAGCCAGTACGTGATACTGATAAGCCTTTCTTGATGCCTATTGAAGATGTATTCTCTATTACTGGTCGTGGTACTGTTGCTACGGGTCGTATAGAAACCGGTGTTGCTAAAACTGGAGATCCAGTTGAAATTATCGGGATGGGTGCTGAAAAATTAAACTCAACTATTACTGGTATTGAAATGTTCCGTCAGATCCTAGATAGAGGTGAAGCTGGAGATAACGCTGGTATTTTGTTGAGAGGTATTGAAAAAACACAGATCTCTAGAGGTATGGTAATTACTAAGCCTGGATCTGTAACGCCACACGCTAAGTTTAAAGCTGAGGTTTATATTCTTAAAAAAGAAGAAGGTGGGCGTCACACGCCATTCCACAACAACTACCGTCCTCAGTTCTACGTTCGTACTACTGATGTAACTGGAACAATTAACCTTCCAGATGGTGTTGAAATGGTAATGCCTGGTGATAACTTGACAATTACTGTAGAATTGCTACAACCAATTGCAATGAATGTAGGTCTTCGTTTCGCTATCCGTGAAGGTGGACGTACCGTAGGTGCAGGTCAAGTTACTGAATTGTTAGATTAATAATCTTATAATAAAGAGTCAAAAGGTGTCCACTGCGGTGGATACCTTGGCTTTTTAATCATGTTTTGCACTACTAAGGGTTTAAATTTGTAAGGTTTTATTTCAAAACACGTTTGTATTTTTTTGAATATGAATGAGTTGCCGAAAATAAATATTTATTTACGGGTTTAGTTATCGGGATGGTAGAGCACGAGGAGTAAAGTGAAAATATTTATTTACGGGTTTAGCTCTCCCGATAGTTATCGGGATGGTGGAGCACGAGGAGTAAAGTGAAAATATTTATTTACGGGTTTAGCTCAGTTGGTAGAGCACTGGTCTCCAAAACCAGGTGTCGTGAGTTCGAGTCTCTCAACCCGTGCTATGTTCCTGAAAGTTGGAAACTCCTTCCTTGAAAGGAAAAACATTAATACTACTGCAGAATGGTAAATTATATTACAGAATCTTATAAAGAGCTTAGGAATCACGTTACATGGACTACTTGGTCAGAAGCGCAGCGACTTACTGTAGTGGTTGCGGTTTTCTCTATTTTGTTGGCTTTGACTGTTTGGGGCGTTGATACGGTCTTCAGTAAAGTTGTAGCCTTATATTTTGATTGGATTAAGTCTTAAGAAATGGCCGAAACTTCAAAAACAAAAAAGTGGTATGTAGTCCGTTCAGTAAGCGGGCAGGAGAACAAGATAAAGTCTTATATTGAAAGCGATATAAAGCGATTAGAGCTTGAAGACTATATTGAAGAGGTGTTGGTTCCTACCGAAAAAGTAATCCAAATACGAAACGGAAAAAAAGTTAATAAGGAACGTGTTTACTTTCCTGGTTACATCATGATTAAAGCTAATTTAGGAGGAGAAGTTCCTCACATCATTAAATCTATTAATGGAGTTATCGGCTTTTTAGGAGAGGTAAAAGGAGGAGATCCTGTGCCGCTTAGACAATCTGAAGTAAACCGAATGTTAGGTAAGGTTGATGAACTGTCAGTAAAAGATGACAGTGTGAACATTCCATTCGTAATTGGTGAAACTATAAAAGTTATTGATGGTCCGTTTAATGGATTTAACGGAACCGTTGAAAAAATAAATGAAGAAAAACGCAAGCTTGAAGTTATGGTGAAAATTTTCGGAAGAAAAACACCATTGGAATTAAGTTATATGCAAGTTGAAAAAGTTTAATTGTTACGCCTAAATAGGTTTTTCTAAGGCTTCCACTTTCGAAAGACCGCATTAAAAATTGAAAAATGGCAAAAGAAGTCAGTAAATTAGTTAAGTTACAAGTTCGCGGAGGTGCTGCTAACCCATCACCGCCAGTTGGACCTGCTCTTGGTGCTGCCGGTGTCAATATCATGGAGTTCTGTAAGCAGTTTAATGCTAGAACCCAAGATAAACAAGGAAAAGTATTGCCAGTTGCGATTACGGTATATAAGGACAAATCATTTGATTTTGTTATTAAAACGCCACCAGCTGCAGTTCAGATCCTTGAAGCCGCTAAAGCAAAGAAAGGCTCAGGCGAACCACACGCAAAAAAAGTAGCCAGTATCTCATGGGATCAAGTTAAAGCAATCGCGGAAGACAAAATGCCCGATCTTAATGCATTTACCGTAGAGTCTGCCATGAAAATGGTAGCAGGTACTGCACGTTCTATGGGAGTTAAAGTAAAAGGTCCTGCACCTTTTTAATCTGAAAAAAGAATCTAGAAAATGGCACGATTAACTAAAAAGCAAAAGGAAGCTAAACTTAAGGTAGAGGATAAAACCTATACCGTAGCTGAAGCTTCTGCTTTAATAAAAGAAATCACCAACGTAAAGTTTGATGCTTCTATTGACCTTGCGGTACGCCTAAACGTGGATCCACGTAAAGCGAACCAAATGGTTAGAGGCGTTGTTACCCTTCCGCACGGAACAGGTAAAGACGTAAAAGTTTTGGCTTTGGTAACTCCAGATAAGGAGGCTGAGGCACAAGAAGCTGGAGCAGACTATGTTGGTCTTGACGAGTACCTCGATAAAATAAAGGGAGGATGGACAGATGTTGACGTAATTGTAACTATGCCAAGCGTTATGGGTAAATTGGGTCCTTTAGGGCGTATATTAGGTCCTCGTGGGCTTATGCCAAACCCAAAAACGGGCACAGTAACAATGGACGTTGCTAAAGCAGTTTCAGATGTAAAAGCTGGTAAAATCGACTTTAAGGTTGATAAAACTGGTATTGTTCATGCAGCAATAGGAAAAGCTTCTTTTGATGCTGAAAAAATTGCTGGGAACGCAAGAGAATTATTAACAACCCTCGTTAAACTTAAGCCTCAGGCTGCAAAAGGTATTTACATAAAGAGTATCTTTATGTCTAGTACAATGAGCCCTAGTGTTGAAGTAGATACCAAAAGGTTTACTGAGCAGTAAAAACTGGAAATTATGACTAGAGAAGAGAAATCACAAGTAATTGAAACGTTGACTGCGCAGTTGTCTGATAATGCCAATATTTATTTGGCAGATATTTCAGGCCTTAACGCAGGAAAAACTACTAACCTACGCCGTGCTTGCTTTAAAGCGGGTGTACAGTTGGCAGTAGTTAAGAACACCTTGCTTAAAAAAGCAATGGAGAGTTCTGATAAAGACTTTGGTGAATTGACTGAAATCCTTAAGGGAAATACTTCCTTGATGTTTTCTGAAACAGGTAACGCACCTGCCAAAGTTATTAAGGAATTCAGAAAAAAATCTGATAAGCCGTTATTAAAGGGAGCCTACATCCAAGAGTCAATTTACGTTGGCGATAATCAATTGGAAAGCCTGGCTGAACTTAAATCTAAAGACGAGCTTGTTGGAGAAATTGTCGGGTTGTTGCAATCGCCTGCTAAAAATGTTATCTCTGCACTTAAGAGTGGTGGTAGCACAATTGCTGGTCTTGTTAAAACCTTATCCGAAAAAGAAGGATAAAATATTTGCCACCTAAACCCTTTCGGGGGACAGAGTGGTACAAACAATGCACTAATTAATATATATAAACACAATTATTTTTAAAAACGATAGAAATGGCAGATTTGAAAGATTTCGCAGAACAATTGGTTAACTTAACTGTAAAAGAAGTTAATGAGTTAGCTACAATATTAAAAGACGAGTACGGCATTGAGCCTGCTGCTGCTGCTGTAGCAGTTGCTGGTGGTGCTGCTGGTGGTGGTGAAGAAGCCGAAGAGCAATCAGAATTCGACGTAATTCTTACTGGCGCAGGTTCTTCTAAACTAGCAGTTGTAAAACTAGTTAAGGAATTAACTGGTGCTGGTCTTAAAGATGCAAAAGAATTAGTTGATAACGCACCTTCTCCAATTAAGGAAGGTATTGCTAAAGATGAAGCTGAAGCTTTAAAAGCACAACTAGAAGAAGCGGGAGCAGAGGTTGAGCTTAAGTAAGATACCAGAGTTCCAAACACTAAGGTTTAGGTCTTCCGTCCCGATCGCTATCGGGGTCGGATAAGGCCTAAACCATTTTGCGTATATAATGGTTAATACCTTTTTATACGATTTACAATTTCATTTTTAATTAAAATTCCGTCCATAGATGTCAGCAACGCAAACTGAAAGATTGAATTTTTCCTCTGTAAAAAATAAGCCGGATTATCCGGACTTTTTGGACATTCAGATTAAATCCTTCCAGGATTTTTTCCAATTGGAAACCAAGTCAGAAGAAAGAGGCCAAGAAGGGTTGTACAAAACCTTTCTAGAAAATTTTCCCATTACCGATACTCGCAACCAATTTGTTTTAGAGTTTTTAGACTATTTCGTAGATCCGCCTAGGTATTCCATTCAGGAATGTATTGAGCGTGGCCTAACTTATAGCGTACCTCTAAAAGCAAGGTTGAAACTGTACTGTACAGATGCAGAGCACGAAGATTTTGAAACTATCGTGCAAGATGTGTATTTAGGCACTATACCTTACATGACGCCAAGTGGTACCTTCTGCATCAATGGAGCAGAACGTGTTGTTGTTTCGCAACTTCACCGTTCTCCTGGTGTTTTCTTTGGCCAGTCTTTCCACGCAAATGGAACAAAACTTTACTCTGCCCGTGTTATACCTTTTAAAGGTTCCTGGATTGAGTTTGCCACAGACATCAATAGCGTAATGTACGCTTATATAGACCGTAAGAAAAAATTACCTGTAACTACACTTTTCCGAGCTATCGGGTTTGAAAGAGATAAGGATATTCTTGAGATATTTGATCTTGCCGAAGAGGTTAAAGCTACCAAAACAGGACTTAAAAAACACATAGGCCGTAAATTGGCTGCTCGTGTACTGAAAACATGGCACGAAGATTTTGTGGATGAAGACACCGGCGAGGTTGTTTCAATAGAACGAAACGAAATTATCTTAGACCGTGATACCGTTCTTGAAAAGGAACATATAGACGAAATCATTGACTCTGGCTCTAAAACTGTACTCCTTCACAAAGAGGAAAACGTAACGGCAGATTACTCTATAATTCACAATACATTACAAAAAGACCCTACCAACTCTGAAAAAGAAGCGGTAGAGCATATTTACAGACAATTGCGTAATGCCGAGCCGCCAGATGAGGAAACGGCACGTGGTATTATTAATAAGCTCTTCTTTAGTGACCAAAGATATAATCTTGGGGAAGTAGGGCGTTATAGAATGAACAAAAAACTTGGTCTTGAAATTGAAATGGATAAGCAGGTGCTTACCAAAGAAGATATCATTACCATTGTAAAATATTTAATAGAGCTTATCAATTCTAAAGCTGAAATTGATGATATTGATCACCTTAGTAACCGTCGTGTACGTACTGTAGGAGAGCAATTGTCACAACAGTTTGGCGTTGGTCTAGCCCGTATGGCGCGTACCATTCGCGAGCGTATGAACGTTCGTGACAACGAGGTGTTTACACCTATAGATTTGATTAACGCAAAGACCTTGTCTTCCGTAATCAACTCGTTTTTTGGTACCAACCAGCTTTCGCAGTTTATGGATCAAACAAACCCATTGGCTGAGATTACGCATAAGCGTCGTCTTTCAGCACTTGGGCCAGGAGGTCTTTCGCGTGAAAGAGCCGGGTTTGAGGTTCGTGATGTGCATTATACACACTACGGAAGGTTATGCCCTATTGAAACGCCAGAAGGACCAAACATTGGTTTGATTTCTTCACTTTCGGTTTATGCAAAGGTGAATAACCTTGGGTTTATTGAAACGCCATACCGAAATGTTTCCGAAGGGAAAATCGATTTTAAAAATGAACCGATCTACCTTTCTGCAGAAGAGGAAGAAGACATGCATATTGCACAGGCCAACATTCCGTTGACTGATGAGGGCGCTATAGATGCAGAAAAGGTTATTGCACGTATGGAAGGTGACTTCCCGCTAGTTGAACCAACCGTGTTAAACTATGCTGATGTTGCACCAAACCAAATTGCATCCATATCAGCTTCCTTGATTCCTTTCTTGGAGCATGATGATGCCAACCGTGCATTGATGGGGTCAAACATGATGCGTCAGGCTGTACCTTTATTGATTGCAGATTCGCCAATTGTAGGAACCGGATTGGAAAGACAAGTTGCTTCTGATAGTCGTGTGCTTATTAATGCCGAAGGAGATGGTGTGGTTGAATATGTAGATGCAAACGAAGTTACTATAAAGTACGACCGTACTGATGATGAACGTAAGGTAAGCTTTGATAGCGATTCAAAAACATATCAATTAGTAAAATTCAGAAAAACGAATCAAGGAACTTCCATTAACTTGAAGCCAATTGTACGCAAGGGCGATAGGGTTAAAAAAGGACAGGTTCTTTGTCAAGGTTACGCTACCGAAAAAGGAGAGCTGGCACTTGGACGGAACATGAAAGTTGCCTTTATGCCTTGGAAAGGGTATAACTTTGAGGATGCGATCGTTATTTCTGAAAAAGTAGTTCGTGAAGATATCTTTACTTCTATCCACGTTGATGAATACGCATTGGAAGTTCGCGATACCAAATTAGGTAACGAAGAACTTACAAACGATATTCCAAACGTATCGGAAGAAGCAACAAAAGATCTGGATGAATTCGGAATGATTCGTATTGGTGCCGAAGTAAAACCAGGCGATATCCTTATCGGGAAAATTACACCTAAAGGAGAAAGTGACCCTACACCAGAAGAAAAACTGCTTCGTGCTATCTTCGGTGATAAGGCGGGCGATGTAAAAGACGCTTCGTTAAAAGCTTCACCATCCTTAAATGGGGTTGTAATTGATAAGAAGTTATTTGCACGAGCAATTAAAGACAAACGCAAGCGCGCCAGAGATAAGGAGAGCATTGCAGAACTAGAGGCAAAATTTGAAGCAAAATTTGTTTCACTTCAAGATGTTCTAGTTGAAAAACTTTTTACAATTGTAGGTGGTAAAACTGCGCAGGGCATTAGTAATGACCTTGGTGAAGTGGTTTTCCCTAAAGGTAAAAAGTTCACGTTAAAAATGCTTAACTCTGTTGACGATTACACCCACTTGGTTGGCGGTACTTGGACTACTGACGATAAAATCAATAGTTTGGTGGCAGATTTAATGCACAACTATAGAATTAAGGAGAACGATCTACAAGGAAGTTTACGCCGTGAGAAGTTTACCATCTCTGTTGGAGATGAGCTTCCATCCGGAATTTTGAAACTCGCTAAAGTTTATATTGCTAAAAAGCGTAAGCTAAAAGTAGGGGACAAGATGGCTGGACGTCACGGAAACAAAGGTATTGTTGCACGTATTGTGCGTGAGGAAGACATGCCGTTCCTAGAAGATGGAACGCCAGTAGACATCGTGTTGAACCCACTTGGGGTACCATCGCGAATGAATATTGGTCAAATTTATGAAACTGTACTAGGATGGGCCGGACAAAAACTGAACCGCAAGTTTGCGACACCTATTTTTGATGGCGCTGTAATAGACCAGATTAATGAATATACCGATGAAGCTGGAATTCCAAGATACGGGCATACGCACTTGTATGATGGAGGAACCGGAAAGCGTTTTGATCAACCTGCAACCGTAGGTATAATCTATATGCTAAAACTGGGCCACATGGTAGATGATAAAATGCACGCGCGTTCTATTGGGCCATACTCCCTTATTACGCAACAACCGCTTGGTGGTAAAGCACAATTTGGTGGGCAGCGTTTTGGAGAGATGGAAGTTTGGGCCTTGGAAGCTTACGGTGCATCTAGCACGCTTAGAGAAATATTGACTGTTAAATCTGATGATGTTATAGGAAGGGCTAAAACCTACGAGGCAATCGTAAAAGGTGAAACCATGCCTGAACCAGGATTACCAGAATCTTTCAACGTACTTATGCACGAATTGAAAGGATTGGGTCTTGATATTAGATTAGAGGAATAATAAAACCCCTGCGAAGGCAGGGGTCTTAAACATTTCCTCCGAGGTGCTAAAGCCCTCATTTAACAACAAAGTTTATTTAAAACATGATGAACAGAAATAAAGAAAAAACAGTACAGAAATTCAATAAAATTTCTATCGGTTTATCTTCTCCTGAAGCTATTTTAGCCGAATCGCGCGGAGAAGTATTAAAACCTGAAACAATAAACTACCGTACGCACAAACCAGAGCGTGACGGACTTTTCTGTGAGCGCATATTTGGTCCTGTAAAAGACTATGAGTGTGCCTGTGGTAAATATAAAAGAATTCGCTACAAAGGTATAGTATGTGACCGTTGTGGTGTGGAAGTGACTGAAAAGAAAGTACGTCGCGACCGCGTTGGGCATATTAACTTGGTAGTGCCAGTTGCACATATTTGGTACTTCCGAAGCCTTCCCAACAAAATTGGATACCTTCTAGGCTTGCCGTCTAAGAAATTAGACATGATAATTTACTACGAACGTTATGTAGTAATTCAGCCAGGTATTGCAAAATATGAAGGTGGAGAAACGGTTAATAAACTAGATTTCCTTACCGAAGAAGAATATCTTGCAGTTTTGGATACACTTCCGCAGGAAAACCAATATTTGGAAGATACTGATCCAAATAAGTTTATTGCCAAAATGGGAGCCGAGTGCTTGATTGAGCTGCTTCAAAGAATTGATCTTGATCAACTCTCTTATGACCTTCGCCACAAAGCAAATAACGAAACATCTAAACAACGAAAAACTGAGGCACTAAAACGTCTTCAGGTAGTTGAAGCACTTCGCGATGCAAATAAAAACCGCGAAAACAAATCGGAATGGATGATTATGAAAGTAGTTCCGGTGATTCCACCAGAGCTTCGTCCATTGGTACCGTTAGATGGTGGCCGATTTGCGACTTCAGATTTGAACGATCTTTACCGCCGTGTAATTATCCGTAACAATCGTTTAAAGCGATTGATGGAGATTAAGGCACCTGAAGTTATTCTACGTAACGAGAAACGTATGCTTCAGGAATCGGTAGATTCATTACTTGATAACACACGTAAATCTTCAGCAGTAAAAACTGATAGCAACCGCCCGTTGAAATCACTTTCAGATTCATTGAAAGGAAAACAAGGTCGTTTCCGTCAGAACTTGCTTGGTAAACGAGTAGATTATTCGGCACGTTCGGTAATTGTTGTTGGACCAGAATTGAAACTGTTTGAATGTGGTCTTCCAAAAGATATGGCTGCCGAACTTTACAAACCTTTTGTAATCCGTAAATTGATTGAAAGAGGAATTGTAAAAACAGTAAAATCTGCCAAGAAAATTATAGATAAAAAAGAACCCGTAGTTTGGGATATTCTTGAAAACGTATTGAAAGGACACCCAGTTATGCTTAACCGGGCTCCTACCCTGCACAGACTGGGGATCCAAGCTTTTCAACCTAAATTAATTGAAGGGAAAGCAATTCAGTTGCACCCATTAGTATGTACAGCATTTAACGCCGATTTTGATGGCGATCAAATGGCGGTGCACTTACCATTAGGGCCTGAGGCTATTCTAGAGTGCCAGTTGTTAATGCTGGCTTCGCATAGTATTCTTAACCCTGCCAATGGTTCGCCAGTTGCAGTACCTTCACAGGATATGGTTCTAGGTCTTTACTACATGACCAAGCTGAAAAAAAGTATTGGTGATGATGTAGTTAAAGGAGAAGGACTAACGTTCTATTCGGCTGAAGAAGCAATTATTGCCTACAACGAAGGGCAAGTTGATCTTAATGCCGAAATTAAAATACGAACGAAAGATTTTAATGAGAACGGCGAGTTGGTAATGCAAATTATCACTACAACCTTAGGAAGAGTAATCTTTAATGAGGAAGTTCCAGAAGAAGCTGGTTTCGTAAACGAAGTATTGACAAAAAAGACACTTCGTGATATTATTGGTAAAATTCTTAAGGTTACCAATGTACCGACTACAGCAGATTTCCTTGATGAAATTAAAACACTTGGTTATAAGTTTGCATATGAAGGCGGACTATCATTTAGCTTAGGTGATATTATTATTCCACCGGAAAAGCAAACAATGATTGATGATGCCAATACACAGGTTGATGGCATAATCAATAGCTACAACATGGGGCTTATTACCAATAATGAACGTTACAACCAAGTAATTGATATTTGGACTGCAACCAACGCAGAGCTTACTGAGCTTTCTATGAAGCGTATTCGCGAAGATAAGCAAGGGTTTAACTCAGTGTATATGATGCTTGATTCTGGTGCGAGGGGTTCTAAGGAACAAATTCGCCAGCTTACTGGTATGCGTGGATTGATGGCAAAACCGAAAAAATCGAATACTGGAGGTGGCGAAATTATTGAAAACCCAATTCTATCTAACTTTAAGGAAGGGCTTTCAATTCTTGAATACTTTATCTCTACCCACGGTGCGCGTAAAGGACTTGCAGATACGGCACTTAAAACGGCTGATGCGGGTTACCTAACACGTAGATTGGTTGATGTTTCGCAAGATGTTATTATCAACGAAGTTGACTGTGGTACCTTGCGTGGTATTGAGGTTTCATCATTAAAGAAAAACGAAGAGGTTGTTGAAACACTCGGAGCTAGAATTGTTGGACGTATAGCACTAAATGATGTTGTAGATCCGCTTACCAAGGAGGTATTAGTAGAAGCTGGAGCTCACATTTCAGAAGAAATTGCCGACGCTATAGAGGAATCTCCGTTAGATACTATTGAAGTTCGTTCTGCACTTACTTGCGAAGCGAAAAAAGGAATCTGTTCACAGTGTTACGGAAGAAACCTTGCAACCAATAAAATGGTTCAGCGTGGAGAAGCTGTTGGTGTTGTAGCAGCACAATCTATTGGAGAGCCTGGTACACAGCTTACATTGCGTACCTTCCACGTGGGTGGTATTGCAGGAAACATTTCTGAAGATAATAAACTGGTTGTTAAATTTGATGGTAAGGCAGAAATTGAAGACCTTAAAACCGTTAAGGGAGAAGACAACGAAGGAAAACCTGTTGATATCGTTATTTCTCGTACTTCTGAGTTGAAACTGGTTGACAAGAAAACAGGTATTACCTTAAGCACGAACAACATTCCTTATGGATCGTCATTATATATAAATGATGGCGATACTCTAAAAGCTGGTGATGTTGCCTGTACTTGGGATCCATATAACGGGGTTATTATTTCGGAATTTGCCGGAAAAATTAAATACGAAAACATCGTTAAAGGGGTGACTTACCAAGTGGAAATTGATGAACAAACAGGTTTCCAAGAAAAGGTTATTTCTGAATCTAGAGATAAAAAACGAATTCCTACTTTGCTTATTCTAGGTAAGAAAGACGAAGTAATACGTTCTTACAACTTACCAGTTGGGGCCCACATTATGGTGGACGATAAGGAGAAGGTTAAAATAGGAAAGGTACTTGTGAAAATTCCTCGTAAATCTGCAAAAGCAGGTGATATTACTGGAGGTCTTCCACGTGTTACCGAGCTATTTGAAGCGCGTAATCCATCAAACCCTGCTGTTGTTAGTGAGATTGATGGTGTGGTTTCTTTCGGGAAAATTAAGCGTGGTAACCGCGAGATTATCGTAGAGTCCAAATTGGGCGAACTGAAAAAATATTTGGTTAAATTATCAAGTCAGATTTTAGTTCAAGAAAACGATTATGTACGTGCAGGTATGCCATTGTCAGATGGTTCCATTACGCCGGAGGATATCCTTCGTATTAAAGGCCCATCTGCAGTACAGCAATATCTTGTAAATGAAGTTCAAGAGGTTTACCGTCTGCAAGGGGTTAAGATTAACGATAAGCACTTTGAGGTGGTTGTTCGCCAAATGATGCGTAAAGTTAGAATCCAAGACCCAGGAGATACTACTTTCCTTGAAAATCAGTTAGGACATAAGGATGACTTCATTGAAGAAAACGATAAGATTTTCGGAATGAAAGTTATCACTAACGCTGGAGAGTCTGAAAACCTGAAAGAAGGACAAATTCTTTCTTCACGCGAACTTCGCGACGAAAACTCACTATTGAGAAGAAGTGATAAAGATCTTGTAGAAGCGCGCGATGCGGTTCCTGCAACGGCAACTCCGGTACTTCAGGGTATTACGAGAGCCTCGTTACAGACTAAATCGTTTATCTCGGCAGCTTCCTTCCAGGAAACTACCAAAGTATTGAACGAAGCGGCAGTTGCCGGTAAAGTTGATACCTTAGAAGGCTTGAAAGAAAACGTAATTGTAGGCCATAAAATACCTGCCGGAACCGGTATGCGTGTATATGACTCTATAATTGTGGGATCTAAACAGGAGCTTGAGGAAATGAATCGCGTAAAGCAAGAAGTAAATTATAATTAATTTTATTGTGGTGGTAGCGACGTGCTTCGGTGCGTCTCTATCAGCACAACCATATCTTTTAAACATGTCAGATCAAAAAAAACAAGACCCCAATAAAAAAGGACAGATTAACATTGAATTGGATGAGAGCGTAGGGCAGGGCACGTACAGTAACCTGGCTATTATCAACCATTCTGTTTCTGAATTTGTAGTGGATTTTGTAACTATTATGCCCGGAATTCCCAAAAGTAAAGTGAAGTCTAGAATTATCTTGACGCCACAGCACGCAAAGCGTTTTCTGAAGGCATTGAATGACAATGTAAAACGATTTGAAAAGGCCCATGGCGAAATAAAGGATTATGAGCAACCGCCACTTCCTTTAAACTTTGGCCCTACGGGTGAAGCATAGAAAAAAATCCAGCTGATAAAGCTGGATTTTTTTGTTTATGGTTATAGCTTGACAGTAAAAAGATTGTTTTTTTAACTGTCATCAGTTATCCTTACTTTGCTTTTTCAAATTCACTTACAAAGTGCAATTTCACATTTGGGTATTTAGACTGTGTCATTTGGAGGGTAAACGATGAATCGGCAAAGAATACCAATTGACCGCGTTTGTCCTTAGCTAGAAACTTCGCCTTAACTCTTTTGAATTCGGCAAACTCTTCACTTTTCGGGTCTTTTGCTTCTACCCAACAAGCTTTGTGTACATTTAAGTTTTCGTATGAACAACTAGCGCCATACTCATGTTCTAGGCGGTATTGAATAACTTCAAATTGTAACGCACCAACGGTTCCAATTACTTTCCGGCCGTTTAGTTCTAAGGTAAAAAGCTGTGCTACCCCTTCATCCATTAACTGGTCAATTCCCTTTTCAAGCTGCTTGCTCTTCATTGGGTCTGCATTGTTAATAAACTTAAAGTGTTCTGGTGAGAAACTCGGAATTCCTCGGTATTGCATTTGTTCCCCTTCGGTAAGGGTATCACCAATTTTGAAGTTTCCGGTATCGTGTAAACCAACGATATCACCAGGGTAGGAGGTATCTACTATTTGTTTCTTTTCAGCAAAGAAAGCATTGGGGCTGCTAAACTTCATCTTCTTGCCATTGCGAACGTGAAGGTATGGGGAGTTTCGTTCAAAAGTGCCCGAAACAATCTTTACAAAAGCCAATCGGTCGCGATGCTTGGGGTCCATGTTGGCGTGAATTTTAAAAACAAAACCTGTAAAATCCTTTTCATCTGGTTTCACCAAACGCGTACTGCTTTCTTTAGGGCGTGGCGTAGGGGCTATTTCAACAAAACAATCCAACAGCTCGCGAACCCCAAAATTATTTAAGGCAGAGCCAAAAAATACCGGCTGTAGCTTACCATCTAAATATTCTTTCCCGTCAAAATCGGGGTATACCTCAAGTACAAGCTCCAATTCTTCTCTAAGCGTATCGGCCGCTTTTTCGCCAATTAAGTCGTCAAGTTCAGGGTTGCTTAAATCTTCAATCTCTATGGTCTCTTCTATGTTCTTTCTGCTATCGCCACTAAAAAGATTCACATTTTTTTCCCAAACGTTGTAAATTCCTTTGAAGTCGTAGCCCATTCCTATGGGGAAACTTAAAGGCGTAACCCTTAAATGTAATTTTTGTTCAATTTCGTCGAGTAGTTCAAATGCATCTCGTCCTTCACGGTCTAGTTTATTGATAAAAACAATCATGGGGATGTTTCGCATTCTACAAACTTCAACTAGTTTTACGGTCTGTTCCTCAACACCTTTTGCAACATCAATTACTACAATAACACTGTCAACAGCAGTTAGGGTACGGAAGGTGTCTTCTGCAAAATCCTTGTGTCCTGGGGTATCTAATATGTTTATTTTCACCCCTTCATATTCAAAAGCCAAAACCGATGTAGCAACCGAGATACCACGCTGACGCTCTATTTCCATAAAGTCGCTGGTAGCTCCTTTTTTTACCTTATTGTTTTTAACGGCGCCAGCTTCATTAATCGCGCCCCCAAAAAGCAGTAGTTTTTCGGTCAGGGTTGTTTTTCCGGCATCTGGGTGGGCAATAATTCCGAAAGTTCTTCTTCGGTTTATTTCTTTTTGTAAGGACATAGACTTTTTGTTATATAAGGTCTGCAAAGATAAAGTTTGTTATTGGAGTAATAAACTACAGGGCTGGTAAATAGTTAAAAATTGGATATTTATTTCTAATTATTTTTGTTAAAAAATTAAGACTATTTATTGATTGCTTGAAGAGAAATAGCTTGTATTTGTGTGGGGTATGGCCTGCTGTTTTTTGTTTATATTTAATGAGATATGAGGTGTAATCCTCCAAAAAGCCTTATATTAGCTGATGTTACAGCTATTGCTAAATTTTTAACTGTTACGCTTAAAACAAAAATCAACACCTTACTAAGGTGTTAAAATATACGTGTAAACACGTATATGATTTATAAAAAATAATGTTAATTTTGACAGCAATTAATAACGAGTTGGTTATTCGTTAATCATAACAATAACTAACGGTTTTTGACCGCTCCCTCCCCAGGTCTATACTTTTATTTAACCTACACGAATTTTTTTATAAGGCTTATCTCCCCGAAGGTCTTTAGTATTGAATTGATTTATATTTTTTTTTGAACTCTTGGTCTAGTTCTTTTCTCCCCGAAAAGGCCAAGCAAATTTTTATATACCTATAGATATGAAAGTAAATACTTTACGGATTTCTAATTCGCACAATCGTACGTTTCACGCTAAACAAGGGCGTCTGTTTTTCATCTGTTTTTTAATGACGCTGCTTGCTATTTCTGCTTATGGGCAAGATATTCATAAGGAAAGGGTTGGCTATACTCTTGGTAAAGATCAAGTAAAGGGCTTAGATAATCCAGAAGGCCCAGGAACCGGTAATAGTATTTTAGTGCCAGATGATGATGCAACATATGGGGCTACACCAAAAGAATTGGTTGAAAATATTTTAGCCTCTACTTGCCTTACAATAGATAATGTTAGATTTGGATATTATGATAATAATGGTAGCGGGAGTTGGCAAAATAACTTTGGTAGCACAACCTTATTACGACAATTAGGCTACTTTAATGAAGGAAATGCTCAAAATTTTGCAATGGAAGAAGGCTTGTTGCTTTCTACCGGGAAAATTGGAAATGCTAGGGGGCCAAGTATTTCGGACGGTATTTCCGATGAAATGTTTGGCTCAGCGGGTGATCCTGATTTAGCTCTTATTACAGGGCGAACTATGATGGATGCAGCAGTGCTTGAAATTGATTTTACACCTATAGGAACAAAAATTGAGTTTCAATTTGTTTTTGCCTCAGATGAATATTTAGAATATTGTGGAACGCAATATGAGGATGCTTTTGGTTTCTTTTTAAGTGGTCCAGGTATTGCTGGTGGGCAAGGATATCAAAATAATGCGATTAATTTAGCAGAATTACCTAATGGTGATCCTATTACTATCAATACAATACATCCATACGTTGCTTCAAATATTAGTGGAAACTCAGTACCAGCGAGCAATCCAGCTTATTATGCTAATAATAACATAAATGTTTCAACTGAATTTGATGGTGCAACCGTAATATTGACAGCTGAGTATACTGGTCTTACCTCTGGCTCAACATACAAAATGAAAATGGCCATTGCTGATGCTTCTGATCAAAATTATGATGCGGGGGTTTTTTTAAAAGCGAGAAGTTTTACCTCAAATGCCTTGTCTATTACAGATCCTGCTCCTCTTTGTTTAGGGGAAACTGCGGATATTACTGCTCCTGCAGTAACAGCAGGAAGTACGCTGCCAGGACCGTATACATACTGGGAAGATGCGGCTGCCTCAATACCTTTTACGACTCCAACTGCTGCAACGGCTGGAACCTATTATATTAAAGCAATTGATAATGATAGTGGTTGTGAAATTATTAAACCGGTAACAGTAACCGATTCTGATTTAGATTCTAATTTTACAAAACAAGATGTTACTTGTTTTGGAGATTCGAATGGTTCTATAGACTTATCTGTCACTGGTGGAACAGGTTCCTATACATATAATTGGACAACGAGTGATGGAAGTGGTTTAACGCAAGGAGTTCAAGATCAATCTGGGCTTACGGCCGGTACTTATGAAGTTACTGTAGATGATGGTGTTTGTACTACTTCGGAAACAGTTGTTATAACACAAGCTGTAGCTGTAGACCCACCAGTAAGCGGAGGCGATCAGACTGAGTGTGAAGCGAGTCCTATTCAAACATTGACTGCCAACGCAACGGTAGCTTCAGGTCAAACAGTTGTTTGGTACAATTTAGCTACAGGAGGTACAGTTGTGTCAAACCCTACCTTGGACAGTGTTGGTAGTGTAACATACTATGCGGAGACTTCCGTAAATGGTAATGGTTGTATTAGTTTAACAAGAACCCCAGTCACGCTAACGATTACGGATGCACCCGAAGCACCTATAAGTGGTGGGGATATCACAGAATGTCAAGAAGACCCATTGCAAACGTTGGATGCCAATGCAGCGATTACCTCAACAGATCCTGTTGTATGGTACGATGCATTAACTGGCGGAAACACCGTAAGCAGCCCAACCCTTAATAGCGTAGGCAGCACAACCTATTATGCCGAAACTGCAATCAGTGGTGGCTGTAACAGTTTAACAAGAACAGCGGTAACGCTAACGATTACGGATGCACCCGATGCCCCTATTAGTGGCGGAGATATCACAGAATGTCAAGAAGATCCATTGCAAACGTTGGATGCCAATGCAGCGATTACCTCAACAGATCCTGTTGTATGGTACGATGCATTAACTGGCGGAAACACCGTAAGCAGCCCAACCCTTAATAGCGTAGGCAGCACAACCTA